>NZ_CP064703.1:4800000-5495500 GCF_023101085.1 Bradyrhizobium sp. 170
AGCGGCGACGCCGCGCTCGGCCATCGGTGGCCCGTTCGTGCCGGTGAAGCTTTCGGCCGATGCCGGCGCGTTCGAGCGCCAGCTCTACCGGATCAACATCACCCGCTCGCAGATGCAGCGTCTCAACGCGACGCTGGCGCTGGTGCCCTACCGCAAGCCGGTCGTCGGCGAGGTCGAATTCACCTCAGGCTTCGGTGTCCGCAGCGATCCCTTCCTCGGCCGCCCCGCCATGCACACCGGCCTCGACTTCCGCGCCGCCACCGGCGATCCCGTGCGCGCCACCGCGAACGGCAAGGTGCTGTCATCGGGATGGATGGGCGGCTATGGCCGCATGGTGGAGATCGACCACGGCAACGGGCTGTCGACCCGCTACGGCCATCTCTCCGAAATTCACGTCAGGGTCGGCGACGTCGTCAGGATCGGACAGGTGATCGGCGCCGTCGGCTCGACCGGCCGCTCCACCGGTCCGCACCTGCACTACGAAACACGGATCGACGGCGATGCCGTCGACCCGCAGAAATTTCTGCGCGCGGGCGTGAGGCTGAGCTCGGGCTAGCATCGCGCTTGTCGATCGCGCGCGGAATACTCCCCCTGTTCTACCCGCGCTGTTCCACAGTCACCTAAAACGGAACCGGCGCGCGCCCCCGCGCCGTTGAATTTTTTTTGGCCCCGTGTCGGCCCGCGGGGAGGCCAGGCGTCCTTGTGGCAGAGACTGAGCTAACCCAAGCAAGTCCTGCGATATACTCCGCTCAGTAATGGAGAAAATAACGTCATGTCCCAAGGCAATACCGTTCGTTTGCATCGTGTCTTCGCCACCAAGCCGGAGAAGGTTTTTCGCGCCTTCCTCGATGCGGAAGCCATGGCCAAGTGGCTGCCGCCCTACGGCTTCACCTGCAAGGTCCACCATTTTGAACCGAAGGTTGGCGGCACATTCAGGATGTCGTTTTCGAATTTCACCACGAACGCGGGCCATTCGTTCGGTGGAGAATATCTGGAGATCGTGCCCAACGAGCGTATCCGCTACACTGATCGTTTCGACGATCCCAATTTGCCTGGCGTAATAGAGGTCACCGTGACCCTGAAAGCGGTTTCGGTCGGAACCGAAATCAACATCGAACAGACAAACCTGCCGACGGTGATTCCGGTCGAAGCCTGCTATCTCGGCTGGCAACAGTCGCTCGCCCAGCTCGCGTTGCTCGTCGAGCCTGACATTCCGGGGTAGCGGTGGACGGACGGAGACGTCACGAGGTGGCGCCTCCGCCGGCTCTGGTAGGATGGGTTGAGCCCTTGCGAAACCCATCATGCTTCCGAGCAAGGATTTGATGGGTTTCGCAAGGGCTCAACCCATCCTACGAGACTGCAATTGGCGTGTCTCACTTCAGGGGTGCAGTCCATTGATGTCACCGTAACTCCCACGGCTACTTCAGATGCTAGGCTTGCTGAGCCCCCCAAACGACGCGGCGATAACATCAAACAGCTCAATGTAAGCGCGGATACAAAGGACTTCATCGCGAGGAGTTGCGCCCGCTGAGTACAACCAGCTCCCGTAAATAAGGTGCTCGAACGGATCAGGTCCTGTCATCTCAAATGCAAATTCCGGATCATCTTCGTGGAAAATCCTGAATACCAAAGGTGATCCGATACGTTGAGGATTGCCCCCAAGATCAAGACTAACCTCGAAGACAGCATGGCAATCCAGTTTTTTTGCCAACGATTGCGGCGATGAGCAAAACCAAGCGTCGTACAGAAGTCACCAACAAAAGGAATAACGCCCCGCTTCTTTCCGGTCCATCCTGTCGTTTGGATTCGCAGGCGTTCGCCTTCACGCTTCTGTAGCTCTTTTACCCAGGCCACCTCACCTTCCCGCAATTCCGCATCAGAATTATTTCTCTTCATGTATTCGAAGAGGCACTTTACAAGCGGCGGGTTCCGGTATGGAAGTTCAACAAAATCTCTGGCAGCGAAGAGTCTGTCCAAAAAATCGGATCGATATTTTGGCTGCTCAATACGGAACACACGCGAATCCGAATTGACTCTTCCTGCCGACTGCATCGTTTCCAGGGCCACTTCATCCCAATATCGGTTGAGCAGATCAGCCTGATGTCCTCCACAAAACTCGATCATCCTGTCCTGCCACGCCCTCGGAATTGAAAAGCCGCGCGCCTCAAAGGCAAGCTGGGTCGAAACCCGGCCAGGCCAGCTTGCCAGCACTTCCAGAATGGGATGATCGTCCATCTAGTTAGGCCTCATGGAAACACAAAGCGTGCGTACCGGCATTGTTCTCTGCCTTGTTTTCTTGTTCTGACGAAGTCTCGGAGAGGAGTTTCGCAAGCGGTGTCGGCCGTGGCAAGCACGGGCTTATTCCGCATCACGAAACGGCATTGTTGCGCGCCGCCATTTGTGATTGATGCAGGCTGGCGCGATCGCAAGGCCCAGAGGTTGGATGGGGTTGGAACAGAACATACGAATTGGTCCGCGGCATTCCAGGCTAGCTGACATCGGCTTCCGCTTCGCGCGCTGGCTGGCGGCCACAACGATGGGGGCCGCGGGATTTCACCAGCTCGGCTCGAAATTCGCCGATGCGCGGATCGCGCACGTGCGCGACAAGCTCGGGCGGGGCGAAACGGTCTATCTCGCCGGCCTCGGCGCACCCGGCACGCATAATTCAGGTCTGGCGCTGGTCGAGGTGACGCAGGCGCACGGGCCACGGCTGATCGTCAACAACGAGGAAGAACGCTTTTCGGGCAACAAGCACACGACCGAATATCCAAAACTGTCGATCGATGCGGCGGTGGCGACGCTGCGCGAGATGGGCCGCGATATCGGCGACATCGATGCCTGGCTCACCAGCTGGGATTATCCGACGCTGGCCGGCACGATGGCGCGCTCGGTGCTCGAGGAACTGCCGCAGAGTTTCAAGCTCGTGCGCACCACCGAGGCCGCCGGCTTCGACGGCCGCCGCCTCGACCAGATGACGCGGACGCCAAAGATCCTCGCCCGCCAACTCGGGCTTGCCGAGCGCGTTCCGCTGATCTGCCTGCCGCATCACGACAACCACGCCTGGTTTTCCTACGCCGCCTCGCCATTCGCCGACGACGGCAAACCGACGGCGATTGCGGTGCTCGACGGCACCGGCGATCAGGGCTCGATCTCGCTTTACGTCGTCGAACATGGCGCGATGCGCCGGCTCTACTGCAACGACAGCATGTTCGATTCACTCGGCGCGTTCTACAGCGTGATCTCGTCGACGCAGGGTGGCTGGACTTGGCTTTCCAGCGAGGGCCGCTACATGGGCGCCGCCGCGTGGGGCGACATGGACCGCGCCAGCAATCCCTATTATGCGCGGCTCAAGGGCGTTCTGCACTTCGGCAGCGGTGGCGAAGTCCGGCTCAACCGCGCGATGGCCAACTGGTACTGCGACCCCTTCGATCATCCCTACAAGCAGGCGCTGACGGAAATACTCGGCGAACCGCTCAGGCTGGACCAGCTCTGGAATCCGGATGCGGTGCTGCGTGTCGAGGACATCCATCATCGCCCCGATACCAAGGACCGCCTCGACAAGGCCGCCGCCACCCAACTGGTGTTCGAGGACGCGATGATCCACGTCGTCGATCATCTGTTGCGCGTGTCAGGCGCGAACCGGCTGGTGCTGACCGGCGGCGTGGCGCTGAACGCGGTCGGCAATATGCGGCTGCTCGAACATTTCGACGAGGCCTGGTTCGCCAAAGCCCAGCAGCGCCACACGCGCCTGAATCTGTGGGTGCCGCCGGTCCCCGGCGATCCCGGCGTCACCATCGGCGCCGCCTGGCTGTTCGCGCATCTGGCGGGTGCCCCGCGCGGCGCACCGATGACGCACGCTTTCTATTGCGGCACGCCACCGACGCGGCAAGACATTGCTGGCGCGCTCGAGGCCGATGACATCGCCTCGCAACGCATCGGTGACATCTCGACGGCTGAAGGCCGCGACGCCATCGCCGATCTAGTGGCCTTCATGGTCGCGCAAAGCGGCGTCATCGCGCTCTATCAGGGCGCAGCCGAAACCGGTCCCCGCGCGCTTGGCCATCGTTCGATCCTCGCCAACCCCTGCGACCCCGCGGCGCGCGAACGGCTGAACGAGCGCGTCAAATACCGCGAGGCCATTCGCCCGCTGGCGCCGATGGCGACGCTGGAAGCCGCGCGAGAATATTTCGAACTGCTGCCTGGTGCCTCGGATGCCGGTTACAACGCATACAATTTCATGGTGCTGACGGCGCATTCGAAGTCGCATGCCCGCGAAAAAATACCGGCCGTCATTCACGCCGATGGCACCGGCCGCATCCAGATCGTGCGCGCCGAGGATGATCCCCTCACCTATGCCTATCTGAAGGCGCTCGGCCGCCATATCGGCGTCGAGCTGTCCGTCAACACCTCCTTCAATGTCGCAGGACCGATCGCGCAAACGCCGCAGCAGGCGATCGACACGCTACGCCGCTCAAAGGGGCTCGATGCCGTCATCATGGTAGCCGACAACGGCACCGTGCACGCCGCCTGGCACGGCGGCGAGCGCGACAGCGGAAGGTTCAGAAACTGGCTCGCCGACTGGAAGAAGACATCGGCTTCCAGCCAGCGCACGCGATAATTCGCTGCTTCCCTGAGATCGGGTGATCCGCCGGTTCAGAGATCGACGCGTTCGCTCGCAACCGCCTTGCGTTCCGCCATGTTGAACCGGCCGCCATAGATCGGACGCTCACCGGTCGTCGGACCGGGATACTGGACGATGAATATCTCCCCGCCCGTTTCGGTGCGGAATTCGCCCTCAAAGTGCGGGTCGGGATGGAACAGCACCGTTCCCGGACCATGCAGCGTTCCGTCGATTGAAAACTCGCCTTTCAGGATATGCCAGACCTGCGCGAAGCCATGATAGTGCTCGGGGTGATAGGCGCCGGCCTCAAGCCGCAGAATTCCCGCGTTCGGTTCGGTCGGACGTTCCGGTCGCGGATGAAAAAGCATTTTGCCTGTCTCGCCCGGCCACCGGATTGTCTCCCAATCGACCTCCTCGAAATGGCGCGCCTCGTAAGGCTTGTGGTCCTTTCGCGACGCTTCGCGCGCGGTCGTCAATTCCGCATTTGCGGCCGCCGTATCGGGAATCTCCTTGCTGACAGCACTCATTTTGCTCTCCCTTTTGCCGTGCTCTCTCGTTCGCTTTTCCTGCCCGCAATATTGCTCCACCACTCGACCGCGATGGCCGACTGATTTTCGATTGATGTCACCATGAGCAGGCGCGCAGTGCCGGACCCGCGCGCCCATGCCATATGCGGTACGTCCGAGCGCAAATGAATCGAATCCCCGCGCTCCAGCGCGATGGTTTCGTCGCCCACCTGAAATTCGACACTGCCTTCGAGGACAAAGCACATTTCTTCGCCGGGATGCGCGACCAGCGTCGGCCTGCGCGGTTTTGCCGACAATTCGAGCAGGAAAGTTTCCAGCCGCTGCTCGCCTATGCCTGAAGCGAGCTTGCGCCAGGCATAGTTTGCGTCAGCGTCCTTCGATGGAACGGCATCGATTGACCGAACCACGCGATACGCGCGCGTCCGGTCCTCGCCTTCGACGTCGGCAAACAATTCGGCCGGCGGCACCTGAAGGACGCCGGCAATTTCCAGCAGATTGCCGATCGAACACGCGATCAGTCCGCGCTCGATCCGCGAGAGAAATGTCACTGATAGCCCGACCATTCCGGCGAGTTCATCGAGCGTCAAACCGCGCGCCGAGCGGGCCCGGCGAATGACGGCTCCAATTGCGGCAAGGCGCGCCGCCTCGCGGGCGCGCCGGCCAGATTCTGCCGAAACCACGCGGCTCTCCCGTTTGCTTATAAGGCAAATCGTATTGCTATATAGGTAAATGTCAAGTTGGCTCGCATCGCCTGCGCGAGCGAACTAACGTTCGAGGAACTTCAGCACGCGGCCGTCGATCAACAGCAGCGCACTGCCGATCACCAGTGCGCCCGCGATTTCACGCTGCGAAATCTGCTCGCCGAGCACGAGCGAGCCGAGCAGGATGGCCGTAACAGGCACAAGCAGCGTCACCAGCATGACGTTGGTGGCGCCGGAGCGCCGCAGCACCTGGAAGAAAACGATATAGGCCAGCGCCGTCGACAACGCGGCGAGGCCGAGCACCGCGAGCCATGTCACCGTATCAGGCATTGGCAATTGCCAGGGACGCTCGAAGATGCCGGCGACGACAGCCATCATCAGGCTCGATGCCATCAATTGAAACGTGGCGGTAGCAAGCGGCGGCGAATCCGATAGCGCGCGCCGGGCTATCAGCGCGGAGATGCCGTAGCTCAGCGCCGCCGCGAGACACAGCAGGACGCCGAGCCCCTGCCCGCTGGCAAAGCCTACTCCGCTGCCGCGAAGGATCACGACGCCGACAAGGCCGACGATCACACCGGCCACACGCCTGATGACGAGCTTCTCCTCGCCCGCCGCCGCCATCACCGCCACCGTGAACAACGGCGTGGTGGCATTGAGGATCGAAGCCAACCCGCTCGGGATGTACACCTGTCCGGTGACGATCAGCGAGAACGGCAGCACATTGTTGAACAAGGCGATGAGGAAGAACGGCCTCCAGCCCATCCACCCCTTCGGAAACGGCAGTCGCTGCGCGCAAAGCACCGGCAGCAGGATCATGGCGGCCAGCAGCACGCGCAACAGCACGAGCGTGAACGGCGGCAACTCGCGTAGCACCACGCCATTGAAGAAGAACGATCCGCCCCACAGGATCGACAATGCGGCAAGCAACGTCCAGTCGCGCGCATCGATCCGGCCGTCGCTGACTGTCATTCGCAAGAACCTGGTGAAATCGCGCAACAAGCTAGGATCGGACGCGCGTCGCGGTCCACCCGATTTCCGAAGATTATTTCGGCTGCGACACGATCTCGATCATCTTGCCTTCGTCATCGTCGGGCGCGCTTGCCTTCGCCTTCTCATAGGCGGCAAGCGCGGCGCGGCTGACGGGCACGTCGGGCAGCAGCGTTTCGGCCAGCGCCACCGCGTAAACCGCATCCTTGTGGCGAAGCGCCGCTGTGAACGACGCACCGGAAAAGTCGCGCGCCACCATGCGCTTTGAATGCCGGATCACCTGCGGGCTCGCCACCGCACCGGTCGCCATCGCTTCCGCCACGAGATTCATATCGAGCCCGGCCTGCTCGGCCATTGCGATGCCTTCGGCGAGGCTAGCGATCTGCACCGCGCCCATCAGGTTGTTGATCAGCTTGAAGACCGTGCCGGTACCGACCGCGCCGAAATGCCTGATCAGGTCGCCGATCGGCGCGAGATAGGGCCTTGCCCGGTCGAGATCTGCCGTGTCAGCACCGACCAGCAAGGTCAGCTTTCCGGCAGCCGCCGCTTGCGGCAGGCCGGTGACGGGGCAGTCGATATAGATGAGGCCGCGGCCGCGCAGTTCGCGCGCCATGTCGAGCGCGTGCTGATGCGAGACGGTCGAGCATTCGATCGCGAGGCCGCCCGCCTTCATCGTTGCAGCCGCGCCATCCTTGCCGAGCCAGACCGCGTGGGATGCCCCGTCGTCGGCGACCATGGTCACAACGGCATCAGCGCCATCGGCAGCCTCCGCCGGAGATGCGGCCCAACGCGCGCCGCGCGCGATCAGGTCTTCCGCTTTCGCCTTGCTGCGATTCCACACCGCAACCGCAAAACCTGCATCGAGATAGCGGCCGGCCATGCCGTGGCCCATCCGCCCGAGCCCGATGAAGGCCACTTTGGTCATGGATTAATCCACATCCTCGACCGCGCCGGGCGTGGTGCCAAAGGCGCGCTGCGCCAGCGTCGCCGCCATGAACTCGTCGAGGTCGCCGTCGAGCACACCTGATGTATCCGAGGTCTGCACGCCGGTGCGCAGGTCCTTCACCATCTGGTAGGGCTGCAGGACGTAGGAGCGGATCTGGTGGCCCCAACCGATGTCGGTCTTGGCGGCCTGGTCGGCGGCGGCCTGCTCCTCGCGCCGCTTCAGTTCGATTTCGTAGAGCCGCGCGCGCAACATGTCCCAGGCCTGGGCGCGGTTCTTGTGCTGCGAGCGGCCGGCCTGGCAGACCACCGCGACGCCGGTCGGAATATGCGTCAGGCGTACTGCGGATTCAGTCTTGTTGACGTGCTGGCCGCCGGCGCCGCCCGAGCGCATGGTGTCGGTGCGCACGTCGGACTCGGCGATATCGATCTTGATGCTGTTATCGACCACCGGAAAAATCGCCACCGACGAGAACGAGGTGTGCCGCCGCGCGTTGGAATCGAACGGCGATATCCGCACCAGGCGGTGCACGCCGGCTTCCGTCTTCAGCCAGCCATAGGCGTTGTGCCCGCTGATCTGGATGGTAGCGGATTTGATGCCGGCTTCTTCGCCGGGAGTCTCTTCGAGATACTCGATCTTGAAGCCGTGCTCCTCGGCCCAGCGCGTATACATGCGCAGCAGCATCGCCGCCCAGTCCTGGCTTTCGGTGCCGCCGGCGCCGGCATGCACCTCGAGATAGGAATCGAACTTGTCAGCCTCGCCCGAGAGCAGCGCTTCCAGCTCGCGGCGGGCGACTTCCTTCTTCAGGGCTTTTAGCGCGTTCTCCGCCTCGACCACGACGCCTTCATCGTTCTCGGCCTCGCCAAGCGCGATCATCTCGACATTGTCGTCGAGCTCACGCTCGACCTTGCCGATGCCCTCGAGCGCATCCACCAGCGAGGTGCGCTCCTGCATCAGCTTCTGGGCCTTCTGGGGATCGTTCCAGAGATTGGGATCTTCGGCGAGCTTGTTCAGCTCGGCGAGGCGAGCTGTTGATGTCTCGACGTCAAAGATGCCTCCTCAGCAGCCCGACTGACTGCTTGATCTCTTCTACGAGGCGTTCGACTTCGGCGCGCATGGTCTCTTCTGTCTGCGGTCGGACCGCTATTGGATGGTGTGCGTGGGATGTAGCGGCCTGCGCCCCAAAGCGCAATCCGCAAACGTCCGCTAGTAAAGCCGGCCGGTTCCTGGACGCATGATATTGCCGGCGTCAGGCGACATTCCCTGCACGTTTCCGGCCTCGGGTGGGATTCCCGGCGGCATCGGCACGCGTCCCTCGCCCTCGGCGACGCTGACGGGGACGTAATTCTCCGGCGGCGCGGTGCCGGGCTTGAAGGCTTCGAGGACGGTGCGGCCGCCCTCGCCTTGACCAGGGCGCATGCCGCTCTTGGCATCGATGCGAACCAGCCGGATGCCGGGGGGAACCTTGAACGGGGTCGGCGGCTTGTCGGCAAGCGCGAGCTTCATGAAATCCTTCGCGATCGGGGCGGCGATACGGCTGGCCTGCGCGGCCCGGCCCAGAGTGCGCGGCTTGTCGTAGCCAAGATAGAGGCCGACAACGAGATCGGGCGAAAAGCCGACGAACCAGACGTCTTTTCCGTCGCTGGTGGTGCCGGTCTTGCCGGCGATCGGCTTGCCGACCTCGCGCAGGATCGTCGCCGTTCCTCCCTGCACCACCCCCTCGAGCATCGAGGTGATCTGGTAGGCGGTCAAGGAATCGAGCACCTGCTCCCGGCGGTCGACAAGCTGGGGCTCGGGCTGATTCTTCCAGCCGCCCGGCGCGTCGCAGCCGCGGCACTCGCGCTGGTCATGCTTGAAGATCGTGCGTCCGTAGCGGTCCTGGATACGGTCGATCAGCGTCGGCTTCACCCGCCGGCCGCCGTTGGCGAACATCGAATAGGCCGTCACCATCCGCATGACCGTGGTCTCGCCGGCGCCCAGCGAATAGGAAAGATAATTCGGCAACTCTTCGTACACACCAAAGCGTTTGGCGTATTCGCCGATCAAGGGCATGCCGACATCCTGCGCCAGCCGCACCGTGACGGTGTTGAGCGACAATTTCAGGGCTTCGCGCAGCGTGATCGGACCGCGGTAACTGCCCACCGAAAAATTGTCCGGCCGCCAGACGCCGTTGCCCTGCCCCTGGTCGATCTCGATCGGCCCGTCGATCATGATGGAGGCCGGGGTATAGCCGTTGTCCATCGCCGCCGAATAGACCAGCGGCTTGAACGTCGATCCCGGCTGCCGATAGGCCTGCGTTGCGCGGTTGAACTGGCTCTGGTCGAACGAGAAGCCGCCGACCATCGCGACCACGCGGCCGGTCAATGGATCCATCGCAACCATGGCGCCGGACACTTCAGGTATCTGCCGCAGCCGATACTGGCCCTCGACCGGCTTGCCCTCCTTGTCGAACAGCGGATCGGCGTAGATTACATCGCCGGGCGACAGAATCTGCGAGACCGAAGTCGTCGTCGGTTTGCCGCGCGCCGCAGCGGCGACCGGCTTCGCCCATCGGACACCATCCAGCGTGATGAGACCGGTTTGCCGTTCCTTGGAAATGGCGCCGCCGAGTTCGCGGCCGGGCTGGAAACCGATCCGGGCCGACTGGTCGGATGTCTCCAGCACCACGGCCATCCGCCAGGGCGAGATGTCGCTCAGCGATTTGATGTCGGCGAGTTTCACGCCCCAGTCGCCTGATATGTCGAGCTTGCTCATGGCGCCGCGCCAGCCCTGGGCCTCGTCAAAATTCACCAGGCCGGCGGCCACGGTCTTGCGCGCCATCACCTGGAGCTTCGGATCGAGCGTGGTGCGGACCGACAGGCCGCCTTCATAGAGTTTCTTTTCGCCGTAGCGCTCGAAGATGTCGCGCCGGACTTCCTCGGCAAAATACTCGCCGGCAAAGGTATGCGCGGCGTTGGACCGGCTGGTCACGGCCAGCGGTTCCTTGCGGGCCTTGTCGGCATCAGCCTGCTTGATCCAGCCGTTTTCCAGCAGACGGTCGATCACGTAATTACGCCGCTCGATCGACCGATCGCGGTTGCGCACCGGATGCAACGTGCCCGGTGCTTTCGGAAGCGCAGCAAGATAGGCGGCTTCCGCCACCGTGAGGTCGTTCACCGATTTGTCGAAATAGACCAACGATGCGGCGGCGATGCCGTAGGCGCCGAGGCCGAGATAGATTTCATTGAGATAGAGTTCGAGGATGCGGTCCTTGGAATAGGCGCGCTCGATGCGCATCGCCAGCAAGGCTTCCTTGATCTTGCGGGTGAAGGAAACCTCGTTGGTCAAAAGGAAGTTCTTCGCGACCTGCTGGGTGATCGTGGAAGCGCCCTGCGGACGCTTGTTGGAGCCAAAGTTCTGCGCATACGCCACGGCCGCGCGCGCCATGCCGGTGAAGTCGATGCCGCCGTGCTCGTAGAAGTTCTTGTCCTCGGCCGCGAGGAACGCGTTGGTGACGAGTTTTGGCATCGCCTGGATCGGCAAATAGAGGCGCCGCTCCTTGGAATACTCGCCGAGCAGCGCACCGTCGGACGCATGGACGCGCGTCATCACCGGCGGCTCGTAATCCTGAAGCTGCGAATAGTCCGGCAAGTCCCTGGAGAAATGCCAGATACCGCCCGCGACGCCGGCCACGCCGACCAGGAACACGACAGTCCCAGCGGTAAACAGGAAACCCAAAAACCGGACCAGAAAGCGCATTATCGAAGTTCCATTCCAACCCTAGCACCGTAACAGCCTGCGCTTGTCCTCGTGTCCATCGGACATTTCCTCTCCCGCGACACGGATCATTCAGATCCGCCGGGTCCAAACATTTTTATAACGCGATGTCGGAAGATGCGCCCTGAGGTTGTGAACACTTCGTGCGGATCAGTAAAGCCCGCCGGTTCCCGGACGCATGATATTGCCGGAGTCGGGCTGATACCCCTGCTGATACCCTTGCGGGTATCCCTGCGGCATCCGGCCGTCCGCGTCGGCGACGCCGATGACCGAGTAGTTATCCGGTGGCGCGGTGCCCGGCTTGAAGGCTTCCAGAAGGCCGCCACTGCCCGGGCCGGCGCGCATGCCGCTCTTGGGGTCGACACGGACCAGCTTGATGCCGGCAGGCACCTTGAAGGGAATCGCGGGCTTGTCGGCGAGCGCGAGCTTCAGGAAGTCCTTGGCGATCGGCGCGGCCAGATGACCGCCGGTCATACCGCGGCCGAGATTGCGCGGCTTGTCGAAGCCGACATAGATGCCGACCACGAGGTCCGGCGAGAAACCGATGAACCAGGCGTCCTTTTCATCGTTGGTGGTGCCGGTCTTGCCGGCGATCGGCTTGCCGACTTCCTTGACGACGGTGGCGGTGCCGGCCTGCACCACATATTCCATCATCGAGGTGATCTGGTAGGCCGTCATCGGATCGAGCACCTGCTCGCGGCGGTCCACGAGCTGCGGCTCGGCCTGATTCTTCCAGCCCCCGGGCGCGTCGCAACCGCGGCATTCGCGGGCGTCATGCTTGAAGATGGTGTGGCCGTAGCGGTCCTGAATACGATCGATCAGCGTCGGCTTCACGCGGCGGCCGCCATTGGCGAACATCGAATAGGCCGTCACCATCCGCATGACCGTGGTTTCGCCGGCGCCGAGTGCATACGACAGATAGTTCGGCAGTTCGTCGTAGACGCCGAAACGCTTGGAATACTCGCCGATCATGGGCATGCCGATGTCCTGGGCCAGTCGCACCGTCACCGTATTCAGCGAATTCCGCAGCGCGTTGCGCAGCGTGACGGGTCCCTGGTATTTTCCCGACGAATAGTTTTCCGGGCGCCAGACACCGACGCCCTGTCCCTGATCGATTTCAATGGGCGCGTCGACGACGACCGTCGACGGGGTGTAGCCGTTGTCCATCGCCGCCGAATACACCAGCGGCTTGAACGACGAACCCGGCTGCCGATAGGCCTGGGTCGCGCGGTTGAACTGGCTCTGGTCGAACGAGAAGCCGCCGACCATCGCAAGCACGCGGCCGGTCCACGGATCCATCGCAACCATCGCGCCCGAAACTTCCGGCAATTGGCGCAGCCGATACTGACCTTCGACCGGCTTGCCCTCCTTGTCGAACAGCGGGTCGGCATAGACCACGTCGCCGGCCGACAGAACTTGCGCCACCGAGGTCGGTGTCCTGCCCTTTGCGGCTCCCGACGCGGCCTTCGCCCATCGCACGCCGTCGAGCGTAATGATGCCGGTCTGCCTGACCTTGCTGACGGCGCCGCCGAGTTCGCGGCCGGGCTGGAAGCCGATGCGAGCCGACTGGTCGCTGGTCTCGAGTACCACGGCCATCCGCCACGGCGAGATGTCGCTGAGCGATTTGACGTCGGCGAGCTTGACGCCCCAGTCGCCGGAAACGTCGAGCTTCGACGGTGCGCCGCGCCAGCCGCTCGCCTCGTCATATTTGACCAGACCGGCGACCATGGCCTTGCGCGCCATGACCTGCATCTTCGGGTCGAGCGTGGCACGGACCGACAATCCACCTTCGTACAGCTTCTTTTCGCCGTAACGCTCGAAAATGTCGCGCCGGACTTCCTCGGCGAAATATTCGCCGGCGAAGATATGCGCGCCGTTGCCGCGGCTGGTGACGTTGAGCGCTTCCTTGCGGGCCTTGTCGGCGTCGGCCTGCTTGACCCAGCCGTTTTCGACCAAGCGATCGACCACGTAATTGCGCCGCTCCACCGCGCGATCGCGGTTGCGAACCGGATGCAGCGCCGCAGGCGCCTTGGGCAGCGCTGCGAGATACGAGGCTTCCGCGATCGTGAGTTCGTTCACCGACTTGTCGAAATAGACCAGCGACGCCGCGGCGATGCCGTAGGCGCCGAGGCCGAGATAGATTTCATTGAGATAGAGTTCGAGGATGCGATCCTTCGAATAGGCGCGCTCGATGCGCATCGCCAGCAGGGCTTCCTTGATCTTGCGCGTGAAGGAAACCTCGTTGGTCAAAAGGAAGTTCTTGGCGACCTGCTGGGTGATCGTCGAGGCGCCCTGCGGACGCTTGTTGGAGCCAAAGTTCTGCGCATACACCACGGCCGCGCGCGCCATGCCGGTGAAGTCGATGCCGCCATGCTCGTAGAAGTTCTTGTCCTCGGCCGCGAGGAAGGCGTTGATGACGAGTTTTGGCACCGCCTGGATCGGCAGATAGAGGCGGCGCTCCTTGGAATACTCGCCGAGCAGCGCACCGTCGGACGCATGCACGCGCGTCATCACCGGCGGCTCGTAATCCTGAAGCTGTGAGTAGTCGGGCAAGTCCTTGGAGAAATGCCAGATCGCGCCCGCGACGCCAGCCACGCCGACCAGGAACACGACGGTCCCGGCCGCGAACAGGAAACCCAAAAACCGGACCAGCAAGCGCATTATCGAAGTTTCCGTTCCAACCCTGTGCGCCGATATCTGCGGCGTCTATCCTACCACGGCAATCCCGTCGAACGAGTTGCCGCCACGCGGTCGAACAATAAAAGGTCCGGCGGACAAATTGACCGATTCCGAAGACCAGCAGTCGATTTTCTATACCGTTGCCGCTGTGGCCAAACTAGGGCTTGGGCCACCGGACGGCACGCTTTTCACCCTGCTCTTACGCCACGAGCACCGGACTTTTCACTTGCCCGGTCCGGCAGTTGCCAGCCGTTTGGCTAAAAACGCATCAATTGCCTGCGCCATCGATCCGACCGTCCGGTTCCGCCAGTTTTCCGACACCAGATGTTCGAGGTCGCCCTTGTTCGAGACATAGCCGAGTTCGACCAGGACCGAGGGCACGTCGGGAGCCTTGAGGACCCGGAAACCGGCCGATTTCAACGGATGCTTGTGCATCCGCACCGTGGTCTTCATTTCGCCCATCAGCACCCGCGCGAACCGGTTTGAGAAGGTTTTGGTCTCCCGCTGCACCAGATCGATCAGGATGTCGGCGACTTCCGTCGGCTCGTCGGCGAGACTGACCCCGCCGATCGCGTCCGACTTGTTTTCAGTGTCCGCCAGCCGTTCGGCTTCGGAGTCGGAGGCCTTATCCGACAGCGTATAGATGGTGGCGCCCTGGGCGTCGCCCTCGCCACGCCGCAAGGCGTCGGCATGGATCGAGACGAACAGCGCCGCCGACTCGCTGCGCGCGATCTTCACGCGGTCGCCGAGCGGAACGAAGGTGTCGTCCGTCCGGGTCATGACGACGCGATACTTGCCCGACTTCTCGAGCCGATCGCGCAGCGCCAGGCCAAAACCCAGCACCAGGTTCTTTTCCATGATGTCGCCGCCGCCGGCCTGGGTGCCGTTGTCGACGCCGCCATGACCGGGATCAATCACGACCACCGGCCTCTTGTCCGGCGGCGACGGAGGCGCGGCTGGCGCGTCCGCCCGCGCAACGGCGGCGTTGGCCTCGGCGATCCCGGGCCGCAGTTCGGGGCGGCTTTCGGGCGAAAGCGACTGGACAAAGGCGGTGCGGTCCACCTCTTCGAATTCGAGCACCAGCCGCGGCGGCTGGCCGTTGGCCGCCTCCAGCACATAGGATTTGGCGATCTTGGCCGGTCCGGTCAGGTCGAACACGATCCGCGATCCGCCCGGCATGATGAGACCGTAGCGGTACGCCTTGACCAGTCCCCGCCCCGTGACACCGACCCCGGCCGGAAGCTGAAAATTGACTTGGGGAAGATCGACGACCACGCGATAGGGGTCCGCCAGGGCAAAAGCCCGAAACTGGACCGGCTTGTCGAGGTCGAGAATGAAACGGGTCTGTTTGGCATCGCCGGCCAGGCGCGCGTCAGACGCGATCGGGAAATTCGATGCCGCCGCCGGGCTTGGAATGGCGGCTTGAGGAGCCGGTCCTTGATATACCTGCGCTTGGGCCGCACTGGGGCCGACCATTACGGCGCACAGCAATGCTGCGGCGCACAAAACGCCGCATCCAAGCAAAACAAGGTGATTTGCGCGGCTCGCCAACGATTCGGTGCCTCCGGAGGAGCCTTCCCTTACCGCATTAGAACGACAGGGTTAATCAGACCTTAAGGTCAAATCTGTGAAAAGGAGCGAGTGTTGCCGCGCTGCGACGCTCGGCGGCTGGTTCCCTTTTGTGCCTTCCTTGCGCTTCCCTTGCACGCAGCCCCCAATCCACGTATGTACGAGGTGCTGACGGCTAATACTCCCGGTTGTGTCGCGTTCAGCCTCCCGGTGCAGCGCTGGAGCCTTCCAAGTCGAAGGAACCTGCGTCTTTCCCGATCCCTCCACAGCCAGCGCCGCGCGCGGCTGACACGGAGTGACGGTTTCGAGCCCGAGCGGCGTCCGGTCCCAGGTACCTTTTCCAGGGACGGTTTGAGACACGGCAAAACTGATTATCCGGACCCAGAACGGTCCGATATGCGATGGCCGGCGGGCGTTTAGGCGCCGAACCGGGCCTTCAGCGATAGATGCGGCGGTATCCTTTCCGCCAACATGTTTAGACGGGCCGACGCTTGATGCGCCAGACTGTGTTGCCGACCAGGATCCAGGGAACGATCGCGCCGACGCGAAGCGAAAGCTTCGCACGTCGCCTCGCTCTGGTGGCTCCCCGTTCGGCGCGGCGCCAAGAAGTGCGTTTTGGCCTTCCCCTCACCCCCGAATCAGGTGGACCGTCGCGTCACCGGGCCGCGCAATTTGCGCGCGCCATGCACCGCGCCCGCCGCCGTCAAGAGTTCCAAAATGCCCAACAAGATGTTGATCGACGCCACCCACCCGGAAGAGACCCGGGTCGTTGTGGTCCGCGGCAACCGCGTCGAAGAGTTTGATTTCGAGACCGCCCAGCGCAAGCAGCTCCGCGGCAATATCTATCTCGCCAAGGTCACGCGCGTAGAGCCGTCGCTGCAGGCGGCGTTCATCGAATATGGCGGCAACCGCCACGGCTTCCTGGCGTTCAGCGAAATCCATCCGGACTACTATCAGATCCCGGTTGCCGACCGTCAGGCGCTGATCGAGGCCGACGAGCGCGCCCATCGCGAGGCCGAGGAAGAGAGCGAGAACCGCTCCTCCAACCGTCACCGTGGCCGCTCACGCCACCGCAATGCGCGCCGCCGCGGCCATGGCGACCGCGTCCAGAGCGGCGTCGTCGAGAACGCCGGCCAGGACCCCTCACAGGCGGCCCAGCCCTATGAAGGCGAGGCGCATCAGCACGAAGGCGCGTATGCGGGCGAAGTGCATCCGCACGACGCAGAGCATCATGATGAGCATCATGAGGACACGGCGCATCACGACCATGATGCGCATGAGACGCATGGTCACGATCACGACCATTCGCACGATCACGATCCTCACCACGACCACGATCGTCACCACGATCACGATGCGCAAGGTCCTGACACTCGGACAGATGCCGCAAGCGAAGCACCGGTCGCGGAATTGGAATCCGGCGTGCCCGCCGTGGCGCCGGTCGAGGCGGCCGCCCCCGAGGCGACGACTGAACACGCCCACGACGAACACGCGCATGATGAGCATCATGACGAGGAACGGGCGCGCGAAAACGCGGCCCATGCCGACGACGCGCCGCATATCGAGCATGCCGGTGAGGGCTACGCCGTTGCTTCTCCCGACGAACTCGCCCCGGCTTCCGAACGCGACGACGGCCATGATGATGAAGACGACGGCGAGGATGTCGAAGAGGAAGTCGTCGAATCCGTCGGGGGCGACGATGTGCTCGAGGAAGTTCCGGAACGCCCGTTCCGCCCGCGCCGTCAGTACAAGATTCAGGAAGTCATCAAGCGCCGCCAGGTGATGCTGGTTCAGGTCGTCAAGGAAGAGCGCGGCAACAAGGGCGCGGCGCTCACCACCTACCTGTCGCTGGCCGGCCGCTATGCCGTCCTGATGCCCAACACCGCCCGCGGCGGCGGCATCAGCCGCAAGATCACCTCGGCCCAGGACCGTTCGCGGCTGAAGGAAGTGGTGCAGGACCTCGACGTGCCGGAAGGCATGGGAATCATCCTGCGGACCGCCGGCGCCTCGCGGACCAAGCCCGAGATCAAGCGCGACTTCGAATATCTGATCCGCATGTGGGAAACCGTGCGCGACATGACGCTGAAGTCGCAGGCCCCCACCCTCGTCTACGAGGAAGGCTCGCTGATCAAGCGCTCGCTGCGCGACCTCTACAACAAGGAAATCGACGAAATCCAGGTTGCCGGCGAAGCCGGTTACCAGGAAGCCCGCGACTTCATGAAGATGCTGATGCCCTCGAACGTGCGGGCGGTCAGGCAGTATCGCGACGGCCAGCCGCTGTTCTCGCGGATGGGTGTCGAGAGCCAGCTCGACGCGATGTTCTCGCCGACAGTGCAGCTGCGTTCCGGCGGCTACATCGTCATCAACCAGACCGAAGCGCTGGTCTCGATCGACGTCAACTCCGGCCGCTCGACCCGCGAACACCACATCGAGGACACCGCGCTCAAGACCAATCTCGAGGCAGCCGAGGAAGTCGCCCGGCAACTGCGCTTGCGCGATCTCGCGGGCCTGATCGTCATCGACTTCATCGACATGGACGAGAAGCGCAACAACCGCGCGGTCGAGCGCAAGCTCTCCGACTGCCTGCGGCAGGATCGCGCGCGCATCCAGGTCGGACGCATCTCGCATTTCGGCTTGTTGGAAATGTCGCGCCAGCGCATCCGCGCCAGCGTGCTGGAGAGCTCGACCGAGCCCTGCGCGGTATGCGGCGGCAGCGGTCATGTGCGCTCGGTCTCGTCGGTCGCGCTGCAATTGCTGCGCGGCATCGAGGAAATCCTGATGAAGGGCGCGACCCACAATCTGGTGGTGCGCACCCGCACCGACGTCGCGCTCTATGTGCTCAACCACAAGCGCGGCCATCTGCGCGATCTCGAAAACGCCTTCAAGGTGTCGCTCGCCGTGAGCGCCGATCCAACCGTCGCCGGCCAGCAGTCGTTCATCATCGACCGCGGCGAACAGGTGCACACGCTGGAAGCCGCCAAGGCGTTGCTGGCGGCTCAGGCTGCCGCCTTCCCGCCGCAGGTCGAGGAAGCCTATGACGACGATGAGGCGTTCGACCTCGAAACCGAATCCGAGGTCGAAACCGAGGAGACCGAGGGGCTGGCCGACGATGCCGCCGAAGCCGCGGCGGGCGAAGGCGAAGGAGACGGCCACCGCCGCAAGCGGCGCCGACGCCGGCGTGGCCGTGGCGAGCCGCGTGACGGCGCCGCCCCGCGCGAGGACGGTGACGCGATGCGCGTCGCGGGCGAGGCCGTCGAAGGCGCGACCGCCGAGGATGGCGAAGCCGACGAGGACGAAGGCGACGAACAGCCCGGCATGGCCCGCGGCGATCAGCCTGCCGGTGGCGAGCGGCGCCCGCGTCGTCGCGGCCGTCGCGGCGGACGCCGTCGGCGGGGTGCCGAGCTGGAAGACGGCCTTGCAGGATCGATCGCGGACGAACTCGGGCCGACACCAGCTCCCGAAGTGACCAGCGCAGTGGCCGATTTCGACGGCGGCGCGTCCGAGCCCGCGCCATCGCTGGTGCAGGCCGACATGCCGCCCGAACCGGTCTCGCAGCCGGCGGAGATGCAGCCTGCGGCCTATAGCCAGCCGGAGCCGGTTGCGAGCGCACCTGCGCCAAGCGCTGACGAAACCACGCAAGAGGCCGAGCGGGCCGCGGCGCGGCGGCGTTCGACCGTGCGCGAGAAAGTCAGCTTCGTGACCAGCGCGCCGGCCGAACCGGCGCCTGCCGTCAGCCACAGCGCGCCGGAGCCGATCGAGTCTCCCGCGCCTGCTCCCGCCGAACCGGCGCCGGCCGCATCGGACGAATCCGCGCCCCGCAAGGCGGGCTGGTGGTCGCGGCGCTTCGGCAGCGGCGAGTAACGATCAAACCAAAAAAGAAAATCCGCCCGGCCAAAACCGGGCGGTTTTTTATTTTCATCGAGCTGATCGCTATCCCGTCGTGATCGCGGTCTCCACGTCGGACGGATCAATCTGCTTGTTCAGATTGGCGTGCAGCTTGTCCTTGTCGAGTTCGCCTTCCCACCAGGACACCACGACGCAAGCGACGCCGTTGCCGCACAGATTGGTCAGCGCGCGGCACTCGCTCATGAACTTGTCGATGCCGAGAACGATGGCCATGCCCGGCACCAGCCGCGGATCGACCACGGCAAGCGTCGCCGCCAGCGTGATGAAGCCGGCACCGGTAATGCCAGACGCCCCCTTCGAGGTCAGCATCGCGACGAGGAGGATGGTCAGTTGCTGGCCGAAGGAGAGATCGAAGCCGAGCGCCTGCGCGATGAACAGGGTCGCCAGCGTCATGTAGATATTGGTGCCGTCAAGGTTGAACGAGTAGCCGGTCGGCACCACGAGGCCGACGACCGACTTGGAGCAACCGAGACGCTCGAGCTTTTCCATCAAGGACGGCAGCGCGCTTTCGGAGGATGAGGTGCCGAGCACGATCAGCAGTTCGTCCTTGATGTAGGCCAGGAACTTGAAGATCGAAAAGCCGACCATCCGCGCGATCAGGCCGAGCACCACGAACACGAACAGCGCGGCGGTGACGTAG
Source organism: Bradyrhizobium sp. 170 (assembly GCF_023101085.1). Taxonomy (NCBI): domain Bacteria; kingdom Pseudomonadati; phylum Pseudomonadota; class Alphaproteobacteria; order Hyphomicrobiales; family Nitrobacteraceae; genus Bradyrhizobium; species Bradyrhizobium sp. 170. The sequence continues at coordinate 4,820,330 of NZ_CP064703.1, forward strand.
AAAGTCGCGATCAGCCCGACCAGGTTCAGGATCGCGCCGGTTCCGAACTTGCCGATCGTGAACGCCATCGCGCCGAACGCGCCGATTGGCGCAGCTTTCATCACGATGGCGATGACACCGAACACAGCATGCGCCGCGTCGTCGATAAAGGCGCGCATCGTGTGGCCGCGCTCGCCGAGGCCCATCAGCGCGAAGCCGAACAGGATCGAAAACAGCAGCACCTGGAGAATTTCGCCCTGCGCGAAAGCGCCGACCACCGTATCGGGAATAATGTGCAGGAAGAAATCGACGCTCTTCTGTGCCTCTGCCTGCTTGGCGTAGCCGGCGACGGCTTGCGCATTCGCCATGCCGCCGCCGAAACCGTGACCGGGCTTGACCAGATTGCCGACCAGCAGACCGATCACCAGCGCAAAGGTAGAGACGACCTCGAAATAAACCAGCGCCTTGACGCCGATCCGGCCAACCTTCTTGGCATCTTGTATATGCGCAATTCCGGATACCACGGTGCAGAAGATGATCGGCGCGATGACCATCTTGATCAGCTTGATGAAGCCTTCGCCGAGCGCCTTGATCCAGTCGTTGGTCGCAAGCGCAGGCCACAGCCAGCCGAACAGCGCGCCGAGCACGATCGCAATCAAGACTTGGACGTAAAGAACGCGATACCAGGGCTTTGCCGCACTTGCGGGCGCTTCCGTCGCAATCGTTGCCGCCATAACGCTTACTCCCTCAGAGGCCGCGGACCGGTCGAACCTGCGCCAATCCGTCGCACACAGCCAAAATACTTTGAGCGAGCGAAGTCAATGGTATTGGCGCCGACCAACAAATCAGACGGTACCGCGGTCTGCGGAGAAAATTTATTCTTCGACCGGCGCAGCGCGGTGGAACAAAAAACGGGATAGCTGCGCGCGAGAGTGAACCCCATGAATCCAGAGGCGTGGCCGAACGTCCTGCTTGGTGCGCAGCTCAAGTCTGGAGCAAAACCGCTCGGCGTACGTTAGCCGCGCAGCCGATCTCCGCGAGGTCGCCCATGCTGTCGCGCGTATTGGTGACAATACCGATCGCCCTCCTCCTGCTTTCTCCTGCGGCGGCGCAAGAGCCGCGCGCGCTGCTCGACCTGCCGCAACTCGCTCCTTGCGGCGCGCCATCCCATCCGCGCCTGCCAGAGAAATGGCGCGGTACTTATCTGATGGCGCCCTTCACCAAGGCGCAACTCGTACTGGCCGAAATCGTCTCCGACGCCGTGCTTTCCGCGATGCGAGTGAGGCTTCATGGTGTCAGGCGCGGATCGCTCGATTTGTTTGTTGCCGGCAACCGGACGTATGTCCTCAAGTCGGAAGGCTCCACGATCAAGGAGTGCCGCGCGTTAGGCGATACCGGCTGGCGTCCGCTTCCGGCAGACTGGCTTGCGTCGCAGTCGCAATGCACGGGCTCAGCGCCAATCGGCGAGACGCCGGTTGAGTGGTGGAAAACAGCGATCGCTCCAGAGCCTGCAAGCTATTGGCTCTGGTTCAAGACATCAGATCAAACGCCGTTTCGCCTCGTCTTCCCGTTCGCAAGCGATCAGCTTCGACCATTCAGCGGATATGCGCTCAGCTATCAGGTTCGATTCAACACACCGGACGAGACAGGTCTCGCCGGGATCGATGCCGCCTGCAGACAGGCCAAGCCCACAGTGACCGGAAATCCGGTGCGTGCGCTGAATGCCCTGATCGATAAAATATCGCAATCGCGCCAACTCGCGCAGAGCGAGATCAACCGGGTGATGCCCGAACTCCAGACAGATTGTCCTGCGGTCCCTTTTGCCGAGTGGCCTGAGAGGCTCGCGATCACAGGCGTGATGACCCCTTTCGATTCGGATGAAAACCCGTACCCGGCCGAAGTGCTGTATGACTGGACCGTGCCGGCCCAACGCACCCGCACGTTCGGCGGGCCGGAAGCCGGGATCACGGCTCAGGATTCACTGCTTCTGGACCCGCGGGGTTACACGATCACGCATTATCGTGACCGGCCTCTGGTCTGCAGGCCGGTCTTGCCCGGCACCATCCGTCCCGGTTGGGCCGCCCGCGCTCCCTGCGAGTGCGCAGCGACGGTCAACGGCACGACCGCTCTGTCGCCCTACGGAACGGCGCGAATTCTGGTGTGTCCCCTCGCAAGTCCGCGCGTCGCGTGGGCTTGGTACGCTCTCTCCGGACGACCCACCGTGTTCATGGTGACTTCACTACGAGGTGATGAGGGAAAACGCCTCTTCGCGTTGCTTGACTATCACACGTGGCTGCCGGGCCATTCGTTCTCGCGCTCCGCATTTGGCAAGCCGTCGCAATGTGCAATTGCTTCGCATTCGCGGCCCACTCCATCGCCGTTGAGACGGTGCTCCACATGCCATCTCGGCCCCGCGTATTCACGTTGACCCGCAGGAACGCGAGCAGCATTTGCGCGTTCGCTTTTGGGGTGAGTATCACTGCAAATGGAGGAGCAGATGAGAAAGCTGACGTTGATCCTTGCTGCCGCCGGCTGTGTCGGCCTTGCGGCACCCGCGGTCGCCACCGAAAGGCCGCTCGCCGGGCAGAGCGGACCGCAGGTCACAAGCACGGACCTGAACGGGAAGAGCGCGATCAGTGAATTCTCGGCGCAGAAGAAGAAGGCGAAGAAAAAGTCGACGGCCGATCGCAGTTCGTGGGGCGGATAGGCTGATGCGTCGGCTCTCGCACTCTTGTTGAACTGGCCGATGCTTCACTGGCGGTAACTCGAAAAGCCGTGATGTGCCGCGCTGAGGTCAGGCGCAGGTCTTCCGGCTATGGTTGGTTTCTTGACGATGCAGCAACGTCCCATCAGCCTTTCCCTGGTGGGCGCTCCGCTAGTGCGCATCCGCGGCGCTTGCCGGACCCCATGGGTCCCGGCCCCTTGATGATCGCGGCCGTGATCTAACGCAAGGCGCTTAGCACGCTCCCGGCTATGTTCATGTCGACGTGTGGCCCGCTGTGCGGGGCACGCATCCTCGCGATCAAGACGAAAGCCAAACGGCCAAATCACGGCTGCGACGAAGCGTCACGAAGTCGTGCTGCTTGGGTTTAGCGTCCGCTTGGAACGTGCCATGCGGCCCCACGTTGTGCGCTTCAAGCATCGCATTGATGCCGAGGGTCGCGCCCCATAGCGCCCTTGATAACGGTGAAGAGCGGCGCGACCCCTCAATCAAAACGGAGGAGGTTACGCCATGGACGCATTGCGTATTTCGCGCCGGCAGTCGATCGCCGGCCTGTCAGTCGCTGGCCTCGCGGGATTACTCATTCCGCACGCCTATGCCCAGCAGAAGCGAGAGACGACCGGCGTTGGAATCGGCCCGAAGGGGGCCGCGATCGACGACGAAGACATCTTCACCTTCGCTCTGAATCTCGAATACATGGAAGCCGAGTTCTATCTGCGCGCTACGACCGGCAAGGGTATCAGCGACACCGATGCCGGGATGGACGCAGGTCGGGTGGTGGGTGGACACGAGGCCCAATTCAAGGACAAGGCGATCCGCGAATTCATCGAGGAGACGGCGGAAAACGAACTGGCCCACGTTCGCTTTTATCGCAAGACGCTTGGCAGAAATGCCATTTCGCGACCGGCGATTGACTTCGACGCCGGCTTCAAGGCTGCTGCCCAGGCTGCCGGACTGCCTGCCGATTTCGACCCGTTTGCCGATGACATGTCTGTCCTGCTCGGCGGCATGCTGTTCGAGGATGTCGGCGTGACCGCGTATGCCGGTGCGGCACCGCTGCTCAAGAAAAAGGAATTCGTGCAGGCGGCGGCTGGGATCCTTGCCGTTGAGGCTTACCACATGGGAATGGCCCGCTCTCAGCTCTACATGATGGGCGAGAAGGCATGGGAAGCCGCCAACGCAATTTCGGATGCGCGGGATAAAATTGACGGGACTCCCGAAAAAGAAGACGAAGGCATCAGGGTCGACGGCAAAGCCAACTTCGTGCCTTCAAACCCCGACGCGATTGCCTTCCACCGTACGCCGCAACAGGTTCTGCACATCGTCTACCTGACGGATAAGGCCGGCGTCAGTAAGGGCGGGTTCTACCCGAACGGAATGAACGGAGAACTCAGGAGCACCTGATGTTCCCGTTTGCACGTGTGCGAATCGGCCGCCGTTAGGCGGCCGTTCTCGTCGTGACCTAAAGACTCAATTCGAAATTGGGTAGAGTCCAACCTAAGCCCTAGCCAAGCCACCGCGCGATGCGCGTCACCGCTTCACGCATCTCGTCAGCCGAGCGCGCGTAGGAGAAACGAATGAAGCTGCGGCCGTGGATCGGATCGAAATCGACGCCTGGCGTCGCCGCCACATGCGCCTTCTCCAGCATGCGGCCGGCAAATTCGAAACTGTCGGAGGTGAAATCCGATACATCAGCGTAGAGGTAGAAGGCGCCATCCGCGGGCAGGAACTTGGTGAGGCCGGCCTTCGGCAATCCCTCGATCAGGATGCGGCGGTTCTCCTGATAGCCGCGCTTGATCGCCTCCATCTCTTCGCGGCCTTCGAAGGCCGCTTCGGCCGCGATCTGCGACAGCGTCGGCACCGAGATCGACAGGTTCTGCTGCAGCCGCTCGATCGGCCGCACCAGCGGCTCCGGCACCACCATCCAGCCGACCCGCCAGCCGGTCATGCAGAAATATTTCGAGAACGAATTGATCACGAGCGCATGCGGCGAAAGCTCCGCCGCGGCCACCGCCGGAAACGCATAGTCGAGGCCGTGATAGATCTCGTCGGAAATGAAGCGGATGCCCGCGCCTTCCGCCGCATGGATCAGGCCGGTGAGCGCTTCGCGCGACATCATCGTTCCCGTCGGATTGGCGGGGCTGCCGACCAGCACGCCCTTCAGCGGCGTCTTGCGATGCGCGGCCAGCAAGGCCTCGCCCGTCAACGCATGACGCGTCGAGCTCGAGGTTTCGATCAGCACCGGCTCGCAGCCGAGCGCGGTCAGGATATGCCGGTATGGCGGATAGCCCGGCACCGTGACCGCCACCCGGTCGCCCGGCTCGAACATCGACAGGAACGCCAGAATGAATCCGCCGGACGAACCGGTCGTGATCACAATGCGTTCGGGATCGACCGCGCAGCCGTATGTCTCGCGGTAGTGCCTGGCGATTCGCGCGCGCAGCGAGGGAATGCCGAGCGCGGACGTGTAATCGATCCGCGCCGCATCGAGCGCGGCATGCGCGGCCGCGATCGCGACCCTGGGTGCCGACGCCGCCGGCTGCCCTACTTCCATGTGAATGACATGGCCGCCGTCCGCCTCGATACGGGCCGCGGCCGCCATCACGTCCATCACCATGAAGGGCGGAACATCGCTCCGTGCCGAGGGCGTCAGCAGCGCCGTAGCGCGGTCTCTAAGTGTCGATTCCAGCATCGATATTTGCTATTTGCACGGGCGCGCGCTCCGATTCAGGTTCCCGAACCGGTTACCGCCCCAGACTGGCCGTATTCGGTGGCTTGTTATAGCTTTTTCCAGCGAAGTGATACCGGGTTCACAGAGTGGATACCCGGGTTCACGCAGTGATACCCCGGCTCGGGTGAAAGAAACGCGTTGAAACAACAAACTGAGACCCGTTTCTGATCTAATCGGAAACAGAACCGGCGTCCGGGCAAATCCGGGCGCGTCGCCAATCGCCAAAGACCGCTCATGCTGCTCCGCATCGCCTTACGCAAGAAACCGCTGAAACTGACCGCGCTGACGACGGCCGTCGTGCTTGCCGTCACGCCAATGGCGGCTGTGGCGGAGCAAAACAAGGGTCCGCCGGTGCTCCGCGACACCGAGACGGAGCAGTTGCTGCGCGAATATACGCGGCCGATCCTGCGCGCTGCCGGTCTGGAAAAACACAACATCCAGATGGTGATCATCAATCAGGGCGTTTTCAACGCCTTCGTTGCCGACGGCCGCCGCATCTTCGTGAACTATGGCGCGATCATGCAGTCGGAGACGCCGAACCAGATCATCGGCGTGATGGCGCATGAAACCGGCCACCTTGCCGGCGGCCATCTCGCCAAGATGCGCGAGCAGATGGCGCAGGCCCAGACGCAGATGATCATTGCCATGCTGCTTGGCGCCGGCGCGATGGTGGCGGGCGCGCAAGGAGGCGGCAGCAACAGTGGCTTGGCGAACGCCGGCGCGGCAATGTTCTCGGCTCCCGGAGAAATCATCCGCCGCAATCTACTTTCTTACGTGCGCCAGCAGGAGGAAAACGCCGACAAGGCCGGTGTGAAGTTTCTGAACGCCACCGGCCAATCCTCGAGGGGCATGTACGAGACCTTCAAACGCTTCACCGAGGAAAGCCTGTTCGCCGCACGAGGCGCCGACCCGTACGTTCAGTCGCATCCGATGCCGGCTCAGCGCGTCGCCGCGCTGGAAGAATTGGCACGGTCGAGCCCTTATTGGGACAAGAAGGACGACCCTGCCCTGCAGCTCCGTCACGACATGGTGCGCGCCAAGATCTCGGCTTTCATGGAGCGGCAGGAAACGGTGTACCGGCGCTATCCGATGTCCAACAACAGCCTGCCCGCGCGCTATGCGCACGCGATCGCGACCTATCGGCACGGCGATCTGCGCAGCGCACTCACCCAGATTGATGCCCTGATCCAGCAGCAGCCCAACAATCCCTATTTCCACGAGGTGCGTGGCCAGGCATTGCTGGAGGGCGGCAAGCCGCAGGAGGCGATTGCGCCGCTGCGCAAGGCGGTAGCACTTTCCAACAACTCCCCGCTCATCGAGATGCTGCTTGGGCAGGCCCTCGTGGCAACCAGCAACAATGCCTACACCGACGAGGCGATCGCCATCCTGCGCGCGGCGGTTGCACGCGAGAGCGAAGCGCCGATCGGCTACATCCAGCTCGCAATGGCCTATGGCCGAAAAGGCGATTACGCGCAGGCCGATCTGGCGTCGGCCCAGGCCGCCTACCTTCGCGGCGACAGCAAGACGGCGCGCGATCTTGCATCGCGCGCGAAAACGCGCTTTGCAATCGGGACGCCGGGATGGGTCAAGGCTGACGACATTGTGAGCGCCAAGCCGATGCCGGGCCAGAAGAGCAACTAGAAATAAGCCGCGTTCGGCTATAATCGGACATGATCACCAAGGACTTAATCACCCAAGAACTTGGTCACCAGCGACCACGATATTCTCCAGGAGCCGGCCTTCAGCAGAATTGCCCGGGAACCCGCCGCATAAGGATTTACCGATGCCCTCGTTCCGTCTTCTCATCCCCGCATTGTTCGCTTTGGCGCTCTGCGGCGCGCCGATGCCCGCCTCCGCGCAGAGCTTCACCGACACCCAGCGCGGCGACATCGAGACCATCATCCGGAATTACCTGATTGCACATCCCGAGGTGCTCGAAGAGGCGATGACCGAACTCAGCAAGCGTCAGGCTGCGGCGGAAGCCGCCAAGCACGCTTCAGGCGTCGCCAACAATGCGGAAGCGATCTTCAACTCTCCGCGCAACGTCACGCTCGGCAACAAGGACGGGGACGTCACCTTCGTCGAATTCTTCGATTACAATTGCGGCTACTGCAAGCGCGCGATGCTGGACATGATGGAGCTGATGAAGAGCGACCCGAAGCTGAAGGTCGTGCTCAAGGAATTTCCGGTGCTGAGCGCGGGCTCGGTCGAAGCCGCCCAGGTCGGCGTCGCGGTCCGCATGCAGGATCCGACCGGCAAGAAATATCTCGACTTCCACCAGAAGCTGCTCACCGGCCGCGGCGCCGCCGACAAGGCGCGCGCGATGGCCGTTGCCAAGGAAGTCGGGCTCGACATGGCAAAGCTGGAGAAGGACCTGTCGAGCGCCGAAGTGCGCAACACGCTCGAGGAAAATTTCAAGCTCGCCGAAGCGATGGGCATGAACGGCACGCCGAGCTACGTGATCGGCAAGCAGGTCGTGATCGGCGCGGTCGGCGTCGAGAACCTGCGCGAAAAGATAAGCAACGCCCGCTGCGGCAAGGCGACATGCTGAGGCAAGCTGCACGCATAGCGATGAAAGGGCCGGCTCACAGCCGGCCTTTTGTTTACGGCATTCTCGTGCGCATCAGTTCATCTCGCATTCACAAAACTAAGCCTTCGGAACCGATAAAATAGCAGGAACATCGGGCAAATCCTTTCGTTATTGGCGCGGGCAATGCAGAAACGTGAGGAGAAATTCGATGAGTAATCGCTTCTTGATTACGGTCGCGACAGCGGCCCTGATCGCCGGAACCGGCTTTGCGAATGCGCAGGGTACCGGAATGGGGCGGGACGCTGGGTCGGCCGGTTCCGCGGCGCAGCAGAGCGCGCCTTCGTCCGAGCGCGGTGGCGCCTCGTCCGGCACGATGCAGCGCGATAGCGGCCGCGAGAGCGGCGGCAAGTCCGACATGAAGTCCACGCAGTCCGAGCAGAAGCCGATGGGCGCTGAAAAGAATCAGCGCGCCGAAGACCAGAAGAAGGGCGGCAAGGACATGAAGGCCGAGGGTAAGGAAGACCGCGGCGGCATGAAGTCCGAGCAGAAGGCCGAACAGAAGTCCGAAAAGGGCCAGACCACCGGCCAGGGCATGCAACGTGATCAGAGCACGACGCAGCGTGACCAGACCCAGCGTGACCAGACCACGACCCAGGGTCGCGATCAGCCGGGCCGTGACCAGAAGGCCCAGGGTCAGCAGGACCGCATGCAGACCCAGACTCAGGGCGGAGCTGCCGGCCAAAGCACGACGACAGGCCAGGCTGGCGCCGCAGGGAAGCTCTCGACCGAGCAGCGCACCCAGATCACCAGCGTGATCAAGGAGCAACGCGTTTCGCCGGTGACGAACGTGAACTTCTCCATTTCGGTCGGCACTCGCGTACCGCGGGACGTGCACTTCCACACCCTGCCGGAGCGGGTGGTAACGATCTATCCTGAATGGCGCAGATATAAGTTTATCCTCGTCAAGGAGCAGATCGTGATCGTGGATCCCGAAACCTTCGAGATCGTGGCGGTTCTGGAATCCTAACAGCGAGCTTTTCGCAAGCATCAGGGCGGGCAGAAATGCCCGCCCTTTTTGCGGCCAAGGCTCCACTCCGACTCCACTCCAAGGTTCCACTCAACGAGATACCGGACTTCTTTTCACTTCTGCAAAAGCAAGCGCACCAGTGCGGCCTGGTGCCTTACACCGGTCTTGTCGAAAATCCTGGACAAGTGACTGCGCGCTGTCCCTACCGTGATGCCGAGTCGATCGGCAGTGGCCTGCCTGCCGTCGCCCTTGATGATCTCCAGCGCGAACGCGGCCTCTGCTGGAGTGAAACCGAACCGTTCGCGCAGGTCTTCGACGCGCGCCTGGATCTCCCTCTCGGGATCGGAGACGAGCACAATCGCGATCGCACGTTGCGAAAAAGTCCACGGGATGGCGGCCATTGCCGTTTCCGGCTGTATCGGCGTCACCAGAACATCAAGCGGCAACCGCCCTTCCCCACGTTGCAGCGCGACGTTGCCACCGGAATCAATTCCGGCATTGGCCTCCGCAGCGCATGACGCAATGAGCCCCCGCAATGTTCGCCGGGCGTCAGCATCGGATGCGGACAAAGCACCGGCTTCGAGCCGCAGGCCATCGCGGGTATCGAGCAGCGCGCGGGCCACGCGATTGACGAACAGAATCCGCGCGCCCGCATCGACAAGCAGGAAACCCTGTTGCAACCCGTCAAGACCGATCAGCGCGCTCTCGTTCGCGATCGTCAGGCGGTACAGGCGGCGCTGCAGCGCGACCGCGCGGACGAGATGTTGCGCGAGCGCAGCGAACAGACGCTTCTGGCTGCTGTCGAATGGCGATCGGTTCAGCAGTCCGTGGCTCGCAATGTGTCCGGAGGCCGCGCTATCGGCAAACAGGTTGGTGACCAGGGGATCGGCACTGAAACCGCCCGGCCGCCACAATTCGTTATAGAAGGCCGTGCTGGTAAACTCGTCCCGCGAGATGACGTCCGCACCGGTAAAGACCTCGCCGGGCCGATGGTTTCCAGTGCACGGCAAGGCCGGAATATTCGGCGTCCACTCGTCAAAGCTGCGCAAGATGTCCGGATCGGTGCGCGGCGCATGCATGCTCACGATCCCGTTCGCCGGGTCGTAGAACCCGAACACCACCTGCGGCCCGCCAACGGCATCGCCAATTCTGTTGAGGACGCCGGGCCAGAGCTGCGCGTCGAGCGCGGCATCGTAAATGGATCCGACAAGGTCCAGCACCTTGTCCTCGCCTGATAGTCCACCGCCAGACATTCGCCCTACCCCAAGCCCTGCCCCGAACTCTGGCCCAGGTGTCGTCCTGGCCGCAAGGCTCGATTATGGGATGAAGCACGATGCTGTTGCCACGAAGCCTCACTCCGCAACATTCAGCTCAGAATGCTCTCCCCTCGCTCGATGTATCTGACGAACGTCAGATGCGGCCACTGCATGGCTAGGGTCAAGATCACATCAGGGCAGACCTAAACAACAGAATCGAGCCGTCTGCCGTGGGGGCTTTTTTGATGTTTTCCGACGTGTATCCAGGCGACTTCCGAGCGTGGTTGCTCGCCAGCAACCTGCTCTCTGGCGGGACGTTGCGAAGCCTCGCCGCTGCGGCCGGGATCGTGACCGCCTTCGGCGGCGCGCCGGCCTGGGCGGCATGTTTGTCCACTAACGTCGGCTTTACCGGGACTTGCGCGGCCACGACCGCGTCCGGTTTCAACGCCACTGCGGTCGGACAGAACGCGGTTTCAGCGGGTGACTTCGCCACCGCATACGGCGACAACGCCAACGCGACCGGCGACGCGGCAACCGCGACCGGCCATGGCAGCGATGCGGCGGGCTTCGGAGCGACTGCAACGGGCCAGAACGCCGACGCGACCGGCGACAGCGCGACCGCAACGGGCAACAACAGCCGCGCGATCGGCGCCAATGCAACTGCAACGGGCCAAAACGCCAACGCGGACGGCGTCGCCGCAACTGCAACGGGCCAGAACGCCAACGCGACCGGCGACGCCGCGACCGCAACTGGCGCGAGCAGCTTCGCCAACGGCTCCAACGCTACAGCGACAGGCGTAATTAGCATCGCGAACGGGATGGCCGCGACCGCTACTGGCGTAGCCAGCACTGCGAACGGCAGCTTCGCGACCGCGACCGGCCAAACCAGCGCCGCGATCGGCGTCAATGCGACCGCGACCGGTGCTCAAAGCGTGGCATTTGGCGCCACCGCGAGCGCGTACGGCCACGGTAGCAACGCCACCGGCGACGCCACCACCGCGATCGGCCAGGCGAGCCAAGCCACTGCCACCGGCGCAACCTCGCTTGGTGCCGGCGCCACCGCGGCGTTCGCCAATTCGACCGCCATCGGCAACGGCGCCACGACGACCGCCGCCAATCAGGTCTCGATCGGCACCGCATCGAACATCTACCGAATGTCCGGCATCACCTCGGCGGCGAGCCTCGCGGCGCAATCCGGTCCGACATCGCTCGTTACCACCGACGCGGCCGGCAATCTCGCGGCGGCGAGTTTCACCGGGCAGGACATCTCTATTCTGCAGTCCAATGTCGCCACGCTGCAGACACAGATGCGACAGGCCTTCGAGGGAACGGCGATTGCCATTGCCATGGGCGGGGGCGCGCTGCCGTCGGACAAGAAGTTCGCGATCTCGACGAACTGGGGCACCTTCCGTGGGCAGAATGCCATGAGCCTTGGAGCGCAGATGCGCTTGAACCAATATGTGGTGCTCAATGGCGGCGTCGCCGCCGGCTTCGCGCAAGGCGGCGTCGGCGGGCGGGCCGGCATGACCGTCGCATGGTGACGAAAGGGTGGTAACAGGAAAGCGACGTGGCTGGCGAGTTCTGATGTTTGTGGCTGTCATGGCTGCAACGGCTGCTGCTAGCCACGCGCAGGCGCCCTCGCCCGCGTCGGCGCCGAAACCCGCGCAGATTGATCGCAACGGCGTGCTGATCCTGATCAGGTCGTCCCTGCTCGCGCTCGATCAGGCCAACAAGACCGGCAATTACACCGTCCTGCGCGACCTCGGCGCGCCCGGCTTTCAGAGCAACTCGGCGGCACGGCTAGGCGAAATCTTCGCCAAGCTGCGCAACGACAATCTCGATCTCTCCGGCGTCGCCGTGATCGATCCGCAGCTCAATCTGCTGCCGCAGATCGAGACCAACGGCCTGATGCGTATGGCGGGCTTCTTTCCCTCGGTGCCGACCCAGGTCAATTTCGATCTATCGTTTGCGCCGGTGAACGGTCAGTGGCGGCTGTTCGGCATCTCGGTATCGATCGGACAAAGCGGGCCCGTCGCGCCAGAACCGCCCTCGCCGCCATCAGCACAAAAGCAACCTCCTGCAAACGCCGCCAAGCAGCCTGCGCCGGCAAAGTCCACACCGGCGGTTAAGCTCACGCCGCCGGAGAACAAACCAGCCGACAAGCAGTAGCCCGATAAGTCGACCCACAAGCGAGCGCCCCAAAATGTTGCCCGACGAAGCCTTGAAATCGATGAAGGTGATGTTCGCGACGCCCTGCTACATCTCGGCGGTCAGCATGCACTACGTCACCAGCATCTTCGAGCTCACCCATCACTGCAACCGGTTCGGGCTGCAATGCATCCTGCACATGCATTCGGAAAGCCTGATCACCCGTTCGCGCAACAAGATGCTGCTCAAGTTCCTGTCCGACGAGACGCTGACCCATCTGTTCTGGATCGACTCCGACATCACCTTCACGCCGCAGTCGGTCTGCCGCCTGCTCCTGATCGACCGCGACGTCACCGCCGGCGTCTATCCGATGAAGAACTTCAACTGGCCTGAAGCGGGCCTGCCGGCGGGAACGACGCGCCAGCAATTCGAGGACCGCTATACCCAATATCCGTTCAATCCGATCGGCCACGGCGCCGAGCGCGTCAGCACTTATGCCGACGCCGACGGATTCGTCGAGGTCGCGGAGGCACCGACCGGCTTCATGTGCATCAAGCGCGATGTCTTTTCGCGCATGATGGAAAAATACCCCGAGCTGAAATACACGCCGGACGGACCGCCGGGCCATCCGGAGGCGCATCTGCACTGGCGATTCTTCGACTGCATGTCCGATCCGGATACCAATCGCTATCTGTCGGAGGATTACGCATTCTGCCGCCGCTGGCGCGACATCGGCGGCAAGATCTGGGTCGACCTGCAATGCAAGCTGCTCCACCTCGGGCAGCACAATTTCCGCGGCGACCTCGCCGAAAGCCTGCGGCTTCAAAACCGGTGGTGAGGACGGGTGGCCGCCGCTAACCGGCACGCCCATCCCTTCCTTTGGTTAATGAGCGATTTCAGTAGGTTCCACGCGGATTTTTGTAAATCGGGTGAGGTATTTCGGGCAAGCCATGGGCGGCCTAGAGGCTTCCCCTTGGCCTCGTTGTTACCTATAACCCCGCGACCTGCCCGCCCCCCTTTGCTGGAATCCGGATGGCCCAAGCCTCTGCCGCGACGATCTATGTGCTCAATGGCCCGAACCTCAACATGCTGGGGACACGTGAGCCGGAGACCTACGGCCATGCCTCGCTTGCCGATGTCGAGCGACTGTGCGTGGAAACCGCCGCGCAATTCGGCCTGAAGGCCGACTGCCGCCAGTCCAACCGCGAAGGCGAATTGATCGACTTCATCCACGAGGCGCATGCCAAGAAGGTGGCCGGCATCATCATCAACGCCGGCGGCTATTCCCATACCTCGATCGCGTTGCACGATGCGCTGGTCGCGGTAAAAATCCCGACGGTGGAAGTGCATATCAGCAACATCCACGCCCGCGAGAGCTTCCGTCATCACTCCTACACGGCCATGGCCGCCTTTGCATCGCTCTGCGGCTTCGGCATCGATGGCTATCGCCTCGCAATCAATGGCCTTGCCGCCAAACTCGGCGCCAAGGCCAAAACCTGACTTCAAAAACCTGACGTCGAACGACATCAAGCCTGACGCTTCCGTCACCCACATCGAGAATTCCGGATCAAGAGCATGGCCCGCCAGCCCGACAACAACTCAGCGGACAAATCAGCCGCAAACCTGAAGAGCGACGACAGCGCGCTCATTCGCGAACTCGCGTTGTTGCTGGATGAGACCAGCCTGACCGAGATCGAAATCGAGCGTGCCGGCCTGCGGGTGCGAGTCGCGCGCAACATCACCGTGTCGGCGGCGATGCCGGCAGGCTTCCAGCCGGCGGCAGTTGCTGCAGCGGCAGCCGTCCCCGCGGCGGGTGCCGACCTGGCCAAGCATCCGGGCGTGGTCCCCTCGCCGATGGTCGGTACCGCCTATTGGGCGCCCGAGCCCGGCGCCAAGCCGTTCATCGACGTCGGCAGCAAGGTATCGGCCGGGCAAACTCTCCTGATCATCGAAGCGATGAAGACGATGAACCAGATCCCATCGCCGCGCGCGGGCACGGTGACGCAAATTCTCGTCGAGGACGGCCAGCCGGTCGAATTCGGCGAACCGCTCGTGATCATTGAATAAGTTCGTCAACGTCAGGCGCTGCGATGTTCGATAAGATTCTAATAGCCAATCGCGGCGAGATCGCGCTCCGCGTGCTGCGCGCGTGCAAGGAACTCGGTATCTCCACCGTCGCGGTGCATTCCACCGCCGATGCCGACGCCATGCATGTGCGGCTCGCCGACGAGAGCGTCTGCATCGGGCCGCCGCCGTCAAAGGATTCGTATCTCAACGTCCCCGCACTGCTCGCGGCCTGCGAGATCACGGGCGCCGATGCCGTGCATCCCGGCTACGGCTTCCTGTCGGAGAACGCCCGCTTCGCCGAAATCCTCGCCGAGCACAATCTGCATTTCATCGGCCCGAAGGCCGAGCATATCCGCCTGATGGGCGACAAGATCGAGGCCAAGAAGACCGCCAAGCGGCTCGGCATTCCGGTCGTGCCGGGCTCCGATGGTGCGGTCTCGCCCGACGATGACGCCCTCGCGATCGGCAAGGCAATCGGCTTCCCCGTGCTGGTGAAGGCGGCCGCCGGCGGCGGCGGACGCGGCATGAAGGTGGCGCACTCCGCCGACGATTTGATGATGGCGCTGTCGACCGCGTCCAACGAAGCCAAGTCGGCCTTCGGCGACGCCTCAGTCTATCTCGAAAAATACCTGCAGAAGCCGCGCCACATCGAGATCCAGATTCTCGGCGACGGCCGCGGCGGCGCGATCCATCTCGGCGAGCGCGACTGCTCGCTGCAGCGCCGTCACCAGAAGGTCTGGGAAGAAGGCCCCTCGCCGGTTCTCGGCGCAGCCGCCCGCGCCAGGATCGGCGAGACCTGCGCCAAGGCGATGCGGGACATGAAATATCTCGGCGTCGGCACCATCGAATTTCTCTATGAGGATGGCGAGTTTTATTTCATCGAGATGAACACCCGCATCCAGGTCGAGCATCCCGTCACTGAGAGCATCACCGACATCGACCTCGTGCTGGAGCAGATCCGCATCGCCGCCGGCGGCGACCTGCCCGCGAAGCAGGAAGAGATCACGATCATCGGGCATGCCATCGAATGCCGCGTCAATGCGGAAAACCCGCAGACCTTCCGCCCGTCGCCCGGCAGGATCACGCAATTCCACCCGCCCGGCGGGCTCGGCGTGCGGATCGATTCGGCTGTTTATCAGGGCTACGTTATTCCGCCTTATTATGATTCGCTGGTCGGCAAGCTGATCGTGCACGGCAAGACCCGCGCCGAATGCCTGATGCGGCTGCGCCGGGCGCTCGACGAGATGGTGGTCGACGGCATCGAAACCACCCTGCCGCTGTTCCGGGCGCTGGTCCGGGAGGCCGACATCATCAACGGCGACTACCACATCCACTGGCTCGAGCAGTACCTCGCCGGCCAGCTGGTGGATGGCAAGACCTGAGCGACGCTCCCCTGAAATATTCGACGGGGCATGGAACCGATGGGTTCCATCGCACGTTGGGTGCAAAAGGGGGTGCCAGGGGCGCTTGTTCCGTTTGTCCATGACACGAGATCACCGTGACCGCTAATGCCCAGCGCAAACGCGCCATGGGCCACATCCTGCTGCTTGCGGCGGGGCTTCTGGTGTTGACCGCGATCAGCGCCGGTTCGGTCCATCTGGTGAACGAGGCGCGCGAGGACGCGCGCAAGGTTCAGCGTACCCTCGAGGTTGAAAACCAGATATCGCTCGTCCAACTGCAGTTGCGGCGTGCTGAAAGCGCACAGCGCGGCTACCTCGCGACATTGCGGCCGGATTTCCAGACCGATTTTGAGCAAGCCCTATCCGAACTGACGCCGGCGCTGACACGATTGAGTCAGCTCATCAGCGACAATCCGGTTCAAAGGCGGCTCATCAACGAAATGATGCCGCTCTACGACCAGCGGATCGAGGAATTCCGCACGACGAACGAACTGGCCCGGTCGAAGCGCATGAGCGACGCCGCCAAGATCGTGCGCGAGGGCATCGGACGCGACACCATGAAACACATCGAAGATCTCGCGGTGCGGATGCGGGCCGAGGAGGACCGTCTGTTTGTGGAGCGCACGACCAACGCCGATCGCAGCCAGACGCTGGCAGCCTCGATCACCGGCATCGGCTCGGGCTTCGTGGTCGTGCTGGCCGGCATCGCGATCTTCCTGGTTCGGCGTTCGTCGCACGCACGCGACCAGGCCGACGCCAGGCTGCGCGACAGCCATCTCAACCTCGAGGCCACGATCGACGAGCGCACCACGGACCTTCGCGAAGCCAATGACGAGATCCAGCGCTTCGCCTACATCGTCAGCCACGATCTGCGCTCGCCGCTGGTGAACATCATGGGCTTCACCAGCGAACTGGAGGAATTGCGCGGCGACATCTTCAAGCGAATCGCAGCGCTTTCCCGCGAGCAGTCCGCCGCGCCGCCTGCCCCGGAAAACGCCACCGATACCGCCGAGCCCGTGCTCGAGGGCTCCGACAAGCAACTCTCGGAAGACTTCTCCGAGGCGCTCGCCTTCATTAAATCGTCGATCGGCAAGATGGACCGGCTGATATCGGCGATTCTCAATCTCACCCGCGAGGGGCGGCGCGAGTTCGAGCCGGTCTGGATCGATACCAGGGAGCTGATCGAGGCCATCGTGACGACCGTGGCGCATCAGGCCGCGGAAGCCCAGGCAGAGATCCGGATCGACGCGTTGCCGAATATCGTCAGCGATCGCCTTGCGCTGGAGCAGATCTTCTCCAATCTGATCGACAATGCGCTCAAATACCTCAAGACCGGCGTCCCCGGCGAAATCACCGTGCGCGGCCGCACCAAGCTCGGCTTTGCGATTTTCGAGATCTCGGATAATGGCCGCGGCATCGATCCCAAGGACCATCAACGCATTTTCGAATTGTTCCGGCGCGCGGGAACCCAGGACAGGCCGGGACAGGGCATCGGCCTTGCCCATGTCCGCGCCTTGGTGCGCCGCTTGGGAGGAACCATGTCGGTCGCGTCGGAACTTCACCAGGGCAGCACGTTCACGATCACTTTACCCATTAATTGGTCTGCCAACCGGAACACACGGACATGAGTAATCCAGTCACCATCATCATGATCGAGGACGATGAGGGCCATGCCCGCCTGATCGAGCGCAATATACGCCGATCCGGTGTCAACAATGAGATAAAGCCGTTCACCAGCGGTACAGCCGCCCTGAACTACCTGTTCGGCAAGGACGGGACGGGTCTCGACCACAAGGGCAGCGCGTTCCTGATCCTGCTCGACCTCAATTTGCCCGATACGACCGGCATCGACATTCTGAAGCGGGTCAAGGAAAACAAGTATCTCAAGACCACGCCGGTGGTGGTGCTGACCACGACCGACGATTCCCACGAGATCAAGCGCTGCTACGAACTCGGTTGCAACGTCTACATTACCAAGCCCGTGAACTACGAAAGCTTCGCCAACGCCATTCGCCAGCTCGGTCTGTTCTTTTCCGTCATCCAGGTACCTCCTGCCGCCACATGAACAAAGCGACGCCGACACTGCTGTATATCGATGACGACGCTGGCCTCGCCCGGCTGGTCGACCGCGGCCTGACGCGGGCAGGCTTCAAGGTCGTCCACGCGGCGGGCGGCGAGCAAGGGCTGGCGCGGCTGGCGCAAGGCGGCATCGATGTGATTGCGCTCGACCAGTACATGCCGGGTCTCGACGGCCTCGAAACGCTGGAACAGATCATGGCGATAGCGGGCGCCCCGCCCGTGGTGTTCGTCACGGCCGCCCAGGATTCGGCGATCGCCGTCACGGCGCTGAAGGCCGGCGCCGCCGACTATCTGGTCAAGGATATCAGGGGCGATTTCATTCCGCTGCTCCAGGTCGCCGTCAACGGCGCCCTGCGGCAGGCCGAGCTTCAGCGCGCCCGCGACGAGGCCGAAGCCGAGGTCCACGCCTCGCGCGACCGCTATGCGGCGCTTGCCGCCGAACGCGAGGTGCTGCTGCGCGAAGTCAACCACCGCGTCGGCAACTCCCTGCAGATCATCGCCTCGCTGCTGCATTTGCAGGCCAATTCGACGACCCAGGAGGACGTCAAGGCGGCGCTGACCAATGCGATGGGCCGCGTCGCCGCGGTCGCCCAGGTGCATCGACGTCTCTACACCTCGCACGACCTCAAGAGCGTGCTGCTGAACCAGTATCTCGAAGCCCTGCTGGAAGACCTCCGGCGTTCGGCCGAGGGCAACAGGATGTCGCGGCTGACGCTCAAGGCCGAACCGATCGAGATCGACCCGGACCGCGCGGTGGCGATCGGCATCATCGTCAACGAGCTGGTGATGAACGCCGTCAAATACGCCTATCCCGACGGCGCCGGTCCCATTCACGTCGAGCTGAAGGCCGATGGCGACGATCTCGTGGTCGCGATTGCGGACGATGGCGTCGGCCTCAACGCCAAGGCCGACCCCCGCTCCACCGGCATGGGACAACGCATCGTGAGCGCGATGGCCGCCAAGCTGGACGCCAGTGCCGAGCGCGATCCGGACCATCACGGCACCAGGATCGTGCTGCGCTTCCGCCGCATCCCGGCGGCGGCGCCGAAATCGACCAACGCCGCGGCGAGCTAAGCCCCCGAGTTCGGCGCCCGAATCCCCCTCGATGGCGTATTGCCCGCATCGTAAGCTGCGGGAAGACGAGCAGCGCCTCGCGATCAAAGGCGACATTTCAATTATTAATATTTCGTAAAACCTTTTATTTTCATATACTTAAATAACAAATTGCATGATTTTTCAATGATTAAACTTCCATCTCGGCCGTTTTGGCCTATTTTGCCTTACATGACTAAGCTCGAAGAGCTCAAAACCCACCTGAAGCCAGGTCAGGCGTACCGGCGTGCGGACCTGACCCGCTGGTCAACGTCGGTTGACCGGCACATCAAGCAATTGGTCGAAAGTGGCGTGCTCAAGAAGCTTTCCGGCGGACTTTATATTTACCCGAAAGAGACGGCATTCGGCCCGGCTCCCGCTAGCGACAAGGATATCGTAAGCGCCTTTCTTAGGGATCATCGCTTCCTGCTGGCGTCGCCGAATGCCTACAACAGTCTCGGTGTCGGCACGACGCAGCTCTACGACAGGACCGTCGTCTACAATCACAAACGGCATGGCGAATTTCAGCTTGGCGGCCGCAAATATGCATTCCGCGTGAAACCGCGCTTTCCGAAGTCACTGACGACGGAGTTCCTGCTCGTCGATCTCGTCAACAACCTCGACCAGCTTGCCGAGACAAAGGACGAAGTCCTGAAGCGCGTGATGGAGCGCGCGGTGGCGGCCGACAAGCCGCGCCTGCGTCGCGCCGTTCGCGAATACGGAAACGAAAAAACGAAGCGATTGTTCGAACACGCGCGGGGAAGCGGGTGAATTCCACCATGCCGCGCGGCTATTTGCACGACCATTCTCAGTTCGCGGATCTGATCGGATCGTGGCGGACGAGAAGAGCATTGATCCGGCGCTGGTCGAAAAAGACTATTGGATCATGCACTGCCTCCATGGTCTCCAGCAGTTCGGATTCGTACTTCAGTTGAAGGGCGGCACGTCGCTGTCAAAGGGGCATCAGGCTATCGACCGGTTTTCGGAGGACATCGATATCCTCATCGAACCTCCGCCTGGTCACTACGTGAAAACGGGGCCCAATCAAAACAAACCGGCGCACGTCAAGACAAGAAAGGATTTCTACGACTGGCTCGCCCAGACGATCAAGATCGACGGCATTTTGAAGGTCGAACGCGATACGGCCTTTGATGACACGCCGAACTATCGGAGCGCGGGCATCAGATTGAATTACGAAAGCGTCACCGAAGCACTGGAGGGCCTGCGCGAAGGTGTCCTGCTCGAAGTCGGCTTCGATACTGTCGCTCCCAACACGCCGAAGGACGTCAGCGCCTGGGCCTACGGCTACGCCAGCGACAAGGTGGACATCATCGACAACCGGGCAAAAGCTGTCCCGTGCTACGATATCGGCTATACCTTCGTCGAAAAACTTCAGACTGTCTCGACCAAGTTTCGCAAGCAGCAGGCCGGCGATGGCGCCCCCATAGAGTTCATGCGCCACTACTACGATATCTGGAGTCTGCTGAAGCGCCCAGAAGTTCAGAAGTTCATCGGCACTGAGGCCTACAAGGTTCACAAGCAGACGCGCTTCCGGCAAGCTGACAACCAGAACATCGCCGGAAACGAGGCTTTCGTTCTCAACAACAGCGCAACGCGCGCGCTCTACGCCAAGGCGTATGAAGATAGCGGTGCGCTCTACTATGCCGACAGACCGGCCTTCGCAGAGATGATGGCCGATATCGGAAAGTGGATCAGCAGGCTTTAGGACGCTTCACGTGGCGTCGCCGCTTCTATCGCGCGCGCTGTAGCCAGGAGAACGTCCGCCACCTCGATCGCGCGACGCGGGCTCAACCTGTTTCGGATGGCAGAGAGCGTAATCGCGGCGGCAGGCTGGCCATCCGGCGTCCGGATCCAGGCCGAAAGCGACTTCGTCCCCTGCACGAGCCCGACGTCACGCAGATTGTAGCCCCTGCGGCGCGCGAGCTGGATCTGGCCGAGTACGGTGGCCGTATCGGTCCGATAGGCACCAAATCGCGTTTCGTTGGCGAGCACGATCTTGCGCGCCTCCGGTGCAGGCATGGCGGCCAGGATTGCGACCCCGGCGCTGCTGACGCCCAGGGGACGCCGCACACCGACCTCGATCGACAACACCTGGATCGGATAACTGCCGATGCGGCGGGCCACGCACAAGGTGTCGAGCCCGGTACGCAGCGTCAGGAACAGGGTATCGCCGAGTTGTGCCGACACCGCCGCGAGATGTGGCTCGGCTGCAATCAGCAGTGGCGAACGCGAGGGACGCGCCAGCGCCAGTTCGGGCACCTGACGGCCGACAACGTAATTGCCTGTGCGGTCGCTGCGCTCGACAATCCCCTCTTCGATCAGCACATGCACGATGCGATGTACCGTAGGGCGAGCGAGCGAGGTTGCTTGCACGACTTCCGCCAGAGGTACGCCTCTTTCCCCGCCAACCGCGAGCGTCCGCAACACGGCCAACGCGCGGCGGATCGCCTGCCCGCCCTGAAGCGGCTCGTGCCCGCGCGCCCTTAACCGGCCGTTTGTCATACGCATTGTCCGCTGTCCACAATGTGGACAAAAACACCACAATTTGGTCGACAGCGGAAGGGCCGCGCGCAAGATCGCGGCGCGGAACAAATATAGGCGCGTGCCGCTGGGACGGGGCTCGCGCAAAACAAGAATGTAGCGGCAGATGCGCCGCTTTTCGGGAGAATGCGATGAAATTTTTCGCGATCGCAGGCGTCGCTCTATCGGTACTGTCAGCGGCAGCGTTGAGCACGCCGGCCGACGCCCAGCAATGGCCGGCGCGGCAGGTCCGCCTGATCGTCCCTTATCCGGCAGGCGGCAATGTCGACAGCGCGGCGCGCGTCATTGCCGACAGGCTCCAGGCGAAGCTGGGCCAGCCTTTCATCGTCGAAAACAAGGCCGGCGCCGGCGGCCTGATCGCCGGCGAGGCGTTCGCGAAAATGGCGCCCGACGGCTACGCGTTGTTCGTGGGCGCCAACGGCCCGGTGCTGTTCGCGCCTGAGATCGCCAAGCGCGACGCCTATAACTGGAAGCGGGATTTCGTCCCCATCACCTCGATCACGATGACGCCGCTGGTGCTCGAAGTGCATCCGTCGGTGGCGGCCAAGGATCTCAAGGAGTTCATCGAACTTGCCCGCCGCGATCCCGGCAAGCTGACGATGGCTTCGCCCGGCCAGGGCACCACCAACCATCTGCTCAGCGAGCTGATGCAGTCGACGCTCGGCCTGGAATGGTTGACGGTGCACTACCGCGGCAACGCCCCTGCTCTCAACGACCTGATCGGCGGACAGGTGCAATTCGCGCTCGACCAGATCTCCGTCGGACTGCCGTCCATCAAGAGCGGCATGCTGCGCGCCCTCGCTGTCACCGGCACCCACCGCGCCTCCTGGCTTCCTGATGTCCCGACGTTCACCGAACTTGGCTACAAGGAATTTGACGGCCAGACCTTCACCGGCCTGTTCGCGCCCGCGCGCACGCCGGCCGAGATCGTGACCAGGCTGAACGAGACCCTCGCGGAGATCCTGAAAGATCCCGCCATCGTCGAGAAGTTCAACGCGCTCGGCGCCGAGGCGGTATCGATGACGCCGGCGGAGTTCACGAGCTATCTCGAGCGCGAGGACGCCAAGTGGATTCCGGTGGTCCGCAAGGCGAACATCAAGGCGGACTGATCCATGCAGATTGATCCCGGCGATCTCGGCGCGGAACGGATTTACCGGCTGATGACCGGCATCGTGGTGCCGCGTCCGATCGCCTGGGTGACGAGCCTGTCGCGCAAGGGTGTGCTCAACCTCGCCCCGTTCAGCGCCTTCACCTTCGTCTCGCAGAAGCCGCCGATGCTGGCCATCAGCGTCGGCCGCAAGGGCCCCGACTACAAGGATACGGCGCACAACATCCTCGACACCGAGGAGTACGTCATCCACATCGCCGACACGCCGCTGATGGCTGCGGTACATGACAGTTCGGTCGAGCATCCGCCCGAAGTCAGCGAGGTCGAAGAGCTCAACCTGGAAACGAGTCCCAGCGAGCGCATCAAGGTGCCCCGGCTTGCCGCCGCGCCGGTCGCGATGGAATGCGTGTTTCGGCAATGTCTCGAATTCGGCGAGGCGCGCAGCCGGCTCATCGTCGGTGAGGTCGTGATGTTCCACATCCGCGACGGTCTCGTGGACAACGGCAAGGTCGAGACCGAAGCGCTCGACCCGATCGCCCGCATCGGTGGGCCCCGCTACGCCCGCCTCGGCGAGATCGTGACGCTGCGCGGCGTCTTCCAAACCCCGAAATCGACCGATTAGCGGTGGCAGCAATCCGTAGCGAGCTTGCTGACGCCGGACGCAGACCGAAGCAGAATTCTCGAAGAGGACGACAATGCGACTGGTGAGCTATCTGGTGGAAGGTGAGCCGCGCTACGGCGCGGCAGTCGACAGCGGCGTCGTCGATCTGACGAAGCGGATCGGCCCCGACTTTTCCGATGTGAAGGCGCTGATCGCGGCCAACGCGCTTGACGATGCCCGCGAGGCGGCGGCCGGACAGAAGCCGGATTACGCACTCGAAAACATCACGCTGCTGCCGCCGATCCCCAACCCGGAAAAGC
This sequence comes from Bradyrhizobium sp. 170, assembly GCF_023101085.1. Taxonomy (NCBI): domain Bacteria; kingdom Pseudomonadati; phylum Pseudomonadota; class Alphaproteobacteria; order Hyphomicrobiales; family Nitrobacteraceae; genus Bradyrhizobium; species Bradyrhizobium sp. 170. Next base: position 4,843,952 of record NZ_CP064703.1, read on the forward strand.
TCTGGTGCATCGGCGTCAACTACAAAGACCGCAACGCCGAGTACAAGGACAATTCGGACCTGCCGAAATATCCGAGCCTGTTCGTCCGCAACCCCTCCTCGGTGGTCGGCTCCGGTCAGCCGATCGAGAAACCGAAGATCTCCGAACAGCTCGATTACGAGGGCGAGCTTGTGATCGTGATCGGCAAGGAAGGCCGGCACATTCCGCGAGAGCGCGCCTGGGAGCACATCTTCGGCATGACGCTGTGCAACGAAGGCAGCGTCCGTGACTGGTTGCACCACGGCAAGTTCAACGTCACCCAGGGCAAGAATTTCGATCGCTCGGGCAGCATCGGGCCGTGGATCGTCACGTCGGACGAATGCGATCCGCGCGGGCCGCACGACATCGTCACCCGCGTCAATGGCGAGACGCGCCAGAGCGATTCCACCGAGCGGCTGATGTTCCCGTTCGATTTCCTGATCGCTTACCTCTCCACGTTTGCCACCCTGAAACCCGGCGATATGATCGCGACCGGCACTCCGACCGGAGCCGGCGCCCGGTTCACGCCGCCGCGCTGGCTCAAGGTCGGCGACGTCGTGGAGGTGGAATCCAAAGGCATTGGCATCCTTCGCAACACCGTGGCGGAGGAGCAGTAGGCCGATGCTCGATCAACAAACCGTCGAACGGCTGGCGCAGCGCCTGGATGACGCCGAACGCAGCAAGTCGCTGATTACTGCGTTCACGCGCGAGTATCCTGATCTCACGATCGAGGACGCCTACGCCATCCAGCGCGCCTGGACAAAGCTGCAGCTCTCCCGCGGCCGCGTCGTCAGGGGGCACAAGATCGGCCTGACATCGAAAGCGATGCAGAACGCCGTCGGCATTTCCGAGCCGGACTACGGCGTCCTGTTCGCCGACATGTTCTATCCGGACGCGTCGCCGATCCCGTTCGACCGCTTCCACGCGCCGCGCATCGAGGTCGAACTGGCCTTCGTGCTGAAGACGCCGCTGAAGGGCCCCGATTGCACGCTGTTCGACGTGCTCAACGCCACCGACTATGTCACGCCGGCGCTCGAAATCCTGGAAACCCGGATGCATCGCGTCGATCCCGCGACCAAGGCGCCGCGCAAGGTGATGGACACGATTTCCGACAATGCCGCGAATGCGGCGCTGGTCGTCGGCGGCCGGCCTATTCGGCCGCTCGATTTCGATCTGCGCTGGATCGGCGCGCTGTTGTTTCGCAATGGCCAGATCGAGGAGACCGGGATCGCTGCCGGCGTCCTCAACCATCCCGCCAACGGCGTGGCCTGGCTCGCCGACCGGCTGGCGGCCCAGGGCGAGTATCTCGAAGCCGGCGAAGTGGTGCTGGCCGGATCGTTTACCCGCCCGGTCGAAATCATCAGGGGCGACACGTTTCATGCCGATTACGGCCAGTTCGGATCGGTGTCCTGCCAGTTCGTCTGAACAAGAAAGCGTCCCAGGGAGAGAAGCGATGACACGGCGCAAGAGCATTCATATCGGCGAGTTCAAGCACGCCAATCCCATTCCGAACGCCTGCCGCATCGGCAATCTCCTGATGTCCGGTGTCATCCTCGGCCGCGACGCCACCGGCAAGATGCCGGAAAAGATCGAAGATCAGTGCGCCAACATGTTCGGCCACATGAAGGCGATCGTGGAAGCCGGCGGCGGGACCACCGACGACATCATCAAGATGACGGTGTGGCTGCAGGATCGCACGCAACGCGCACCGGTGAACACCGAATGGCTGAAAATGTTTCCCGATGAGCATTCCCGCCCCGCCCGCCACGCGCTGCAGATGGACATGGAGAACGGCGCGCTCGTGCAATGCGATTTCACCGCCGTGATCGGCTGACCGCGACCAGTCAAGGAACCTGACATGCCGACCTATCTCCCGTTCGATCCGAACCCGCGCCGTCCCTCAAAACTGCCGCCGCCGAAGAGCATCGACAGCCAGTTTCACGTGCTGGGTCCGCTGGAGAAATATCCGGTGCGGCCGGGCGCTGCCTACCAGATGCCGACCGCGACCTGGGAAGCCGCACTTCGCGTCCACAAGGCGCTCGGCATCGAGCGCGGCATCATCGTGCAGACCACGACCTATGGCGCCGATCATTCCGTGGTGCTCCACGCCCTCGCCGCGATGGGACCGAACTACCGCGCTTGCGCCAACGCGCTGGTGTTTGCCGAAGCCGACGATGCCTATCTCGCAAAGCTTCACGACGCCGGCGTGCGCGGCGCCCGATTCAGTTTCCGGCAGGAACTCGGCGCGGTGCTCTCGGACAAGGATTTTGCCCGCGCGATCGCGCGAATGCGCGAACTCGGCTGGTACGCAAAAATCCAGCCGGAGAAGGACGGCATCGTCTCCAGCGTCGCCAAATACGAAAACCTCGATGTACCCGTGCTGATCGATCACATGGCCCGTCCGGACCCTGTGCGCGGCAAGGAAGATCCGAATTTGCAAAAGATGCTGGAGCTTCTGTCGAAGGGCAATTTCTGGGTGATGTTGTCGCTCGGCGAAAAGACCTCGAAAAAGGGTCCACCCTGGGACGACGTCATTCCAATCGCGCGCGCCTATATCGAAGCCGCCCCCGACCGCTGCGTCTGGGCGAGCGACTGGCCGCACCCGGTTTCGGTGGTGCAGCCGCCCAACGACGCCGACCTGCTCGAACTGCTTTATCGCTACGCGCCCGATGAGGCGGAGCTGAGGAAAATCCTGGTGACCAATCCCGCCAAGCTGTTCGGCTTCGAGGACTAGAATTGCGACTGATGTCGAGCGCCTAGCGCAGCGCGACCGTCACGAAGGCTACGATGACGGGCAACGTCACCGCGGCCAGGACCGTGCCAAGCGCCACCGCGCCCGAGACGGCTTCGGTGAGCCGTCCGTACTGGGCCGAGAAGATGTAGGCATTGGCGCCGGTCGGCATCGCGGCAAACAGGACAATCACAGCGGCAGAAATGGGCGGCAAGGCCAGGACGTAGAACGCAAGGATCGCGGCAATGGCCGGCATCGCCAGCAGCTTGAGCGCGCACATCACGGCCATGCCGAGCGCCTGGCCCCTGATCTTGAATCCGAAGAGATTGATGCCGAGCGCAATCAAGGCCGTGGGCGAACCCGCCTGCGCCAGCAGTTCCAAAGTCTTGTCCGCAACGGGATGCAGTCCCGATCCGGTAAGGCGCCAGAGAAAGCCGAAGCCGAGCGCGAGCATGATCGGGTTGCGCGCGATCTCGCGCACCGCCCGCAGCACCAGGAGCGGCGCTGACTCGGAAGGCTTCCGCTCAGCCCATGCCATCTGCAGCGTGCCGCAAAGCCAAAGCAGCGGCGTGTTGACCGACAGGATCAATGCCATCGAACCGGCCGCCTGACTTCCCAGCGCCGACAACGTCAGGGGAAGGCCGAGCATCACGATGTTGCCGTAGATCGACCCGATCGCGAGGACCACGCCGTCGGCCCGGGATTGCCGAAGAACGGATGACGCCAGAAGCGCGACGATCCATGTCGCCGCCGTTGCCCCATAATAGGCGCCCCACACCGAAAAGGCGTTGACGGCGGGAAATTCCGCGACGACCACGATCCGGAACAGGAGCGCAGGAATGGCAATGCTGAAGGCGAACTCGGAAATGCCCTTGTGCGCCGTCGGGGAGATAAAGCGCAGCGCAACTGCGGCATAGCCGGCCGCAATCAAGGCGAACACCGGAACGACGATCAACACTGCGCTCATGCTGCACTCATCTGCGGGAAGCCGGTCGGGCGGATTGCCTTACCGTCATCCGTCTCGCATCGTGCGGCTACGGCTGCGCACTGATTGTTTGCGGAACGTAGCATAGGCCCCGTCCGTCCTGCTATCATCGGCGCATGACCTCGCGCGAGTCAGCCGTTTCCGAAATCACGCCCGAAGTGCTGCTGCGGGCCTATGCCTGCGGCATCTTTCCGATGGCCGAGAGCGCCGGTGACCCGACGCTGTTCTGGGTCGAGCCGGAAATGCGCGGCCTGATTCCGTTGGATGGCTTCCGCATCGCCTCGCGGCTGGCCCGCACGGTGCGCTCGGACGTCTTCACCGTTACCGTCGATACCGCCTTCAAGGCGGTCATCGCGGGCTGCGCGGCGCCGCAGCCGGGCCGCGACGACACCTGGATCAACAAGCGTATCCGCGACCTCTATGTCGGGCTCTACGAGCTCGGGCACTGCCACAGCGTCGAGGTCTGGCAGGACGGCGACCTCGTCGGCGGCCTCTACGGTGTCAGCCTGGGACGCGCTTTCTTCGGCGAAAGCATGTTTCACCGTACCCGCGATGCGTCGAAAGTGGCGCTGGTGCATCTGGTGGCGCGGCTGATCGCGGGCGGGTTCGAACTGCTCGACACGCAATATGTCACCGAACATCTGCGCAGCTTCGGCGCGGTCGAAATTTCGCGGCGCCGCTATCGCGCCCTGCTCGACAAGGCGATCACAGGCGAGCCTGCGGATTTCATGCGATTACAAGCCAGCATCAGCGGCGAGGAAGCGCTCGCGATCATCGCACAGCGCTAGCCGCGTAGCCCGGATGGAGCGCAGCGCAATCCGGGGGCGGTCGTGCGGCGGGAAAGCCCCGGATTTCGCTTCGCTCCATCCGGGCTACGTTCTTTGCGCTTAATTTCCGAACAATCCGCCAAACAGTCCACCCGGCCGCTGCTGCGGCGGGGGTGGCGGCGGCGGAGCCTGCTGCGGCTGCTGCTGGAACTGCGGCTGCGGCGGTAGTCCCGGTGGACGCGGCGCGGCCTGCTTCGGCGGCGGCGGACGCTTGGCGGCCGGCGGCGCCGCCGCCCCCTTCGGCGGATCGGGCTGCGCGCTGACGATGGTCTGGTCGGGGCCTTTGCAGTCGGTCAGCCAGATGTCGTAAACCGGGTGCTCGACGCCATGCAGGCCGGGGCTTGCCGCGTACATCCAGCCCGAGAAGATCCGCTTCACCTCGCCCTGCAGCGTGATCTCGTCGACCTCGACAAAGGCGTCGGTGTTGGCGGCTTCCGTCGATGGCCGCGTGTAGCAGGCACTGGTCTTCACGCGCAGCGCGCCGAACTGCACCGTCTCGCCGATATCCTCGTCGAAATTGATGATGCGGCCGGTGATCTTGTCGAGGCCGGAGAAGCTCGCCTTCTTGTTGGTGATCTTGGTGGCCGGCGGCTCGGACACGACCTCGTCGCCCGGCTGCAGCGTCGCCGGCGATTGCGGCACGCCCTTGGCTGGCGGCTGGCGCTGGCCCGGCGGCACGTTGGCGACGCCCGGCTGGCCCGGCTGCGGCGGCTGAACAGCAACACCCGGCTGCGTGCCCTGGGGAGCGACGGTCGTTCCCGGCGGCGGCGCCAGCGGCTGCGACTGGAAGCTTCCTGGCGGCGGAGCGCCCTGCCCCGGCGGCGGACGGTTCGGGGTCGGCAACAGGCGGCCGCGCGGCAGTTCCGGCACTTCCTCGTCGTCGTCGGGGAATGGTTGCTGCTGCTGATTGCCGCGAGGAATGGCGCCCGGCGGCCGCAGCGGCGGATCGGAAAAGATATTGCCGATCTGCGCCTGCGCCGGCGGCACAAGCGAGGTCGTGGTGGCGGCGATCAGGGCCGCAAGACCGGTCAGGGCAATGGTTCGAAGCATCTCGCGGCTTTTACAGGCGAATCGGGCTCGCGACATAGTACAGACTATCCGCCGCTCGCGTCCCTCCCGGTTAACACGGCGAATACGGCGGGTTTGCGACAGACGGAATTTCCGCAGTAATTTCAAGGAATTTCATACCATCTCTTCTCATCGTTTACCGGGTTTCCGGCATGTTACTGGTACGAAACTGGTACGGTGATGTCGGCTTTCGTGAACGGAATCCGGCAAGGGCGGTGCGCCTCACAAGAAGCATGGTTTGTACCCGCTTGTCGATGACGGTACCATTTTCTGCCATCTGATCAGGCATAAATGGGCATTATGCGACTGCGCGGCCGACCCAGCCAGGTCGGCCGACCACAAGGGATAATGTTCGAGCGCCCCACCAAAAACGACTTGGACACGGCTTTGTCGATGCTGATGCACGAAAGTCGCCACAAGCTCATGGATCAGGTGAATCGCATTAAGGGCGATGCGATTAAGGCGGGTGCGCTTCAAAGTAACGGCGTCATCGTCACGGCGATCAGTGCGGCCGACGCCATCCATAAGGAAGCGATGGAGCAGGCTCACACCATCCTGCTCAACTTCATCGAGCGGATGGAGCGCGCGCCGACAGAAATTGTCGGCTGGGCGCGTCCTCATCTCGACAACCTCAACAACTCGGTTCTCGCCGTGGTGCCACCCAACGGATTTCCGCATGATCATCAGCGTCTCACAAACCAATATCGGGCAGTCTTTCAGCAGCGCTCCGACAACACGCTTCGCAATGTAGAGATCGGGCACCAGAAAGGGACGGGCTTTGCCCGCGCGGAAAAGGTGGAAAGCAAAGAAAAATGGATCAGCGCCGCCGAGGCCATCGGGCTTCTTGCCCCGGGAGGCAAAGACCAGTTCGCGGCCAAGATGGCCTTGTGCAAGCGCGCTCATGCGGGGATGGTGCGCTCGCGCGCGCAGCGGTTCATCATTGCAGGCAGAGTCCGAGACAATGTGGAGTTGCCGCCGGTTTTTTGGTGGGCTGAGGGGCACGAAGCTCTTCACCAAAATTGGCACACAGGCGATTTCGATACATGGCCAGATAGCGGCTTGCTGAGCCGCGACCTTCGGCTCTCTGCTGGTAAGGTGCATCTAGAAGCTTTTGACGTCTCGTTCCTGCGTTCGGATCTTGAGAAAATGATACCGGCTGATCTCGCCCCTCCTCCGCCCCCGGCATTGAACTCGGCCGCAGCGGCCGAGCCAGCCCGCAACAAGGGCGGCCGTCCTAGGCATGAGTTCTGGGAAGAGCTTTGGGTCGAAATCGCCAGGCAACTGTACATCGGCGACCTGAAGCCCAAGACCCAGGCCGATATCGAGGCGGCCATGCACCAGTGGATCGCCGATCAAGGACGTGAAGCAGGCGGCACGACCATCCGTGATCGCGCACGCATGCTGTGGCGCGCCATCGAAAAGGACGGAAACTAGGTTTTCGTCAGTTTCCGCTCCTTATCGGCCGACATCCGGCCGGTTAGCCGCCAATTTCCTCCCCATCACGGTGCGTTGTTGGCCGATCGCGGATGCGATCAATGGAAGCCTCAACGCGAAATGCGGAGGCCCCTATGTCGGGACATCTATCGATCGAAATTCTTGGGGTGCTGAAAGGCGCGGCTGACGGGCCGTTTGCGATCGGCACCCTCGCCCTGATCGCGCTGGCGGCTACGGCGCGGCTATGGTTCCGGCGCTAACGCCCGTGACGGCAGTCTCAAGAGGTTGTGCTCTCACCACTGTTGCTCTTTGCGCCAGCTTCAGTGCTTGCTTCTTTCGGGGCGACAAAATTCAGCGTTCCTTGCTGGAGGGTAGAAAACTTCCCGACGAACAGGCTGGGGTCAATGTTCCGCCACGGCATGGCTGTTGCGAGAATGATTTGGTGCTCGACAGGGGCTATCGCGGAAATCTCAATGACTTGCCTCTGAAAGTTATGGCTGCGTTCCTGCTCCATTCCCTTGTCCTCCGTAATATCGATCATGAGAAAGCGCGGGTGACGGAACATCGGATCAATAAGGGCCGCGTTCAGGAAACCCATAAGGAAGGCCGTCTTTAGGACCACGCGAGAGCTGGCCGAGAAATAGGTGTGATCGTCTACCGTGATGGAGTTCTTGGCGAAAGAAAACTCGACGCGTTTGGGGTCGCCGAAAGAATCTTGGCGCTTCAAGTCTCCGCGGAGTATCTTTACTATGTTTTTCTCAATACTTGCCTTTGCAGTCCTCAGGCGATCGGTCTGGCTGAGCTGCAGTGCGCTGATGCGAGCCCCAAGCGCCTGAATTTCTTCATCCAGCTTTGCCTTCTTTTCGGATAGATCACCAATCTTGTTAGCCAGTCTGACCTGTCTTTCGATGTCTTCAATGGACTTGTCTATGTAACCAAGCTTGCGCTGGAGTTCCCGTATCTCTTCGCGGGCCTTGGATGTAGGTATGGCGCTCAGTTCTGTAAGCTCCTTTGATTTTAGTCGCCAGGTGCTCTGCAGCGAGCTTAGCGGATTGTTTAATTTGAATCGATAGCTCGTTGATGAGTCCCACGACCCGGCCACGCGCACGCTCCGAATCGAGCGGCGTCTTGCAAAGGTGACACGCAGCGGCTTCGCCCCCCTGCTCTAGGATCTCGGCGTAGCACGCAGGACAGGTACCAAAATGAATCGTACGAACAACTTCAGCAGCAAGGTCCGCATCTCTCAAGGCTTCGAGGCGCGCTTGCAGCGTGTTGATGAAAGCGGCGGAGTCCGAGATTTCGAATTCTATTGCATCCACCTCAGACTGCTTGTCCCGAATGTTTCCTTGAAGCTTTTGGACCTCCCGGTAGAGGTCCTTCTGCGCCTGAAGCGTGATCCGGTCTGACGATCGGTTGTCATAGAACGCCTCTTCAGCGACGGATAGTTGAGAAGTTACGATACCCCGTTCCTCAACCAAGGCCTTGCTACGCTGCTCGATCCAGTTGAGGTCCATACTTTCGTCACCGCCTCCAACCACGCGAAATATACTGCGAAGCTCGGCTGACGCCTCGGTGAAGTCCCGTTCTTTGGTTTTCTTCAGCTGTTGAAGCTCGTAAATTTCGGTATCGAAGGCTCCACACAGAAGATTTCCGACTGCCTCGCGCAAATTTTCTGGATCATACCCTTCAAATCGAAACAGGCTATCGGTTGGCGAAAGTTGATCGGCGTACAAGAGCCGCAAGACCTGATGAATGGTAAGGTTCGATGTTCCTTCGACTGCAACATCCGGCATGTCGAGGAGGCGGAAAATTGCTTGGGAAAAGCTCTCTTGGTTCTTCTGACGAGCGTAGGGGTATCGGTTCCACGCTTCGATCGGTGCTCCCACAGCCTGCGAATAGCGACCGCCGAATATCTCCATCGCGGACTGAGAAGAGGCATCGATCTTGCGGCGAAGTACCGCCGGATTTCCATTGAACTCGGCCTCTAACCAAACATGATCGCAAAGCAACGCATGCTCGCTCCAATCACTTCGGCTAAGGTCTCCGCCAAGGCCATAAAAAATAAAATTCAAAATGGTGGATTTGCCCGAGGAGTTATCACCTCGGATGATATTGACGCCGGCATGCAATACCTCGTCATAAGCAATCGCAGCACCGCGCTTTACGACCAGCCTCTTGACGATAAGACAAGGATCAAACCGAGTCATATCTATACTCCAGAAGTCCCGTGCGATTCTTCAACCCATCACGGCCACCGAGGGCATATTTGGCCTTGATCTGGCAAAGTATGTTCATAATGTCGGCCATGCGCACATTCAGAGTAGTGCAGCGCGCAGCTAATAAAGTCGGCAGCTGAAGCGTGGTAAATGCTACCTCGTCTGTTTCCCAGGCCTCAGCGGATAGATGGCCGCTTTGGACGAGGCTGACTGCAGCGGCGCGCTGAAACAGCTCCATTCTAGCGAAAATCGAATTGTCATCAGGCATTGCGCCGTAGGGCGCACTATCTCCATAAGAGCGACTGATCTTCCGCCAACCCGTGTCTTCAGAATGAAGTCTGATCGCCTGAAGGCGAAAGGGAAACAGTAGATAGAAGTCGAGGATGCGTAGCGTGTCGAACGGCATTTTCTTGTGAAGCTGGCACGCAGCGTTCAGTCGAATGAATCTGAATGCAGTATGATAGGGGTCGAATGCCTCGTTGTAGGTGAGCTGGGTCATGGCTGGACCGCGCTGTGGTGCCACTTGATGAAGCATTGTTCGGCGAGCCAATAGATCATACCCAGGACAAGGTTGTGGTTTACCGATATGAGATCACTGCCGCACTCTTCAACGATTGGATTTGCGATTCTCTCGATGACAAGTGCATTGATTTCCTCTGGAGTCTTCTGGGGAATCTGGCCGTAGATGACATGCGTGAACTCAGTCTCGGCCTTCGCTAGGATGTGCACGAAGATCAGCTGGGCTGATGAGTATAGAGACCAACGCTGCAACAGCTTGGCGAACATCTCCTTTTTTTCGATAGCATCGTCGTAATATTGCGATCGCCCGCTGGCTTCCAGCTTTGCCTGCAGACCTGCAACGCCATCTGGGGCGCGCCGGATGTGATAGCGAGCAAGCTCATCGATGATCGTTTGGGTCTGCTCATTGCAGTCGTACTGCTCCTTAAGACGCAGGAGCAGCCTCTCGATCATGCCCTTTTTGGTTTCGACGATTACCTTGTCGCGACCAACTATATCGCCGTGAGCGTGAGCGCCCTGCTGGCTGGAGATCGTACCTTGGCCGGTGGCGATGTTCATGCGTGTCGTCGTGCTAGCGCGAAGCTAGTGCTTGTCTCGCCCGACAATGTCTCCTCCAGCACTTGCACGCGATTGATCAGTCGCTGTTCCATGCCGGTCCGCACGAACATTTTTTGTAAGCTGAAACGTCAACAGCGCTCCGCCCACTGCACCGGTCAGCAAGCCGCCCAAGAAATTCCATAGATCAAAACTCATTTGCGAATCCCCAGCCTCGTTCGTGAAACAACCATTGCCTGCCTTTATTGGGCGTCGCAACCGTTTACGGTTGTGCACTGGAGTTAGCAGGAATCCTCGGGGAGCGATAACGGTTGCATCATACCGTCGATGTAGATTTCTCCTGTCTCAAGAGGCCGGTCTAGTCGTAGTGGGACATTGCAGGGCTTTCGTACGCGAAAGTTGCTCGATTGTTGCCCCGACCTAGTCATGCCCCGTTTCAGATGAAATAGTCGCTCCCGTTCGCGCGAGGTGCCCACTCCTGGCGCGAAAACCACCAAAATCCGGGATAACCGGAGGAGCGAGAGGAAATCCCAGATATGCCCGATCGAATTCGCCTCGATGGCCGGGTTGCCGTCGTGACCGGCGCGGCCGGCGTCATCGGAACCGCCACCATCGGCCTCCTGGCCGAACGCGGCGCCCGTATCGTCGCCGTCGACCGCAGGGAGCAGGATCTGGCGGCCGCCATCAAGGACCTGCCCGCCTCCGCCGAAGCGCTTGCGGTGACAGCTGACGTCACAAGCGAGGACGAAGTCGCGGAATATGTCCGCGCCACCGTCGACAGGTTCGGCACCATCGATGCATTCTACAACAACGCCGGCATCGAGGGCGACATCAAGCCGATCCCGGAATATTCGCTGGAGAGTTTTCGCCGCGTGCTCGACGTCAATGTCGTCGGCGTCTTTCTCGGCATGAAGCATGTGCTGCCGGTGATGCTCAAACAAAACAAGGGCAGCATCATCAACACCGCCTCGATCGCCGGCCTGATGGGATCGCCGATGATCGCGGTCTACAGCGCCAGCAAGCACGCGGTGATCGGGCTGACAAAAAGCGCCGCCTGGGAATGCACCGGCACCGGCGTGCGGGTCAATTGCGTTTGCCCCGGCCTGATCGACAGCCGGATGCTGAGCACGATCCTGCAGGGCCGCAATCCCGGCAACGAGCCGCCGCCGAACGAGAAGATCGTCGACCGGATTCCGGCGCGGCGGCTCGGACAGGCGTCCGAAGTCGCCTCCATCGTGGCGTTCCTCGCCTCCGACGAGGCGAGCTACGTTTCCGGCTCCGCCTATACCGTCGACGGCGGCCGCACCGCCGCCTGATCTTTCAATCAACGCACGAGGTCTTCGCAAAATGCCTGTCACGCTCGATCCCGATGCCGCCGCAGTCTACAAGGCTTTCCAGGAAGCTGGCCGTCCCGCCTATGAGACGCTGACCGCGCCGGAAGCGCGCGAATATTATCTGAACGCCCGCGTCGTCATGAACCCCGAGCCGCCCGCGCTCGAATCGAACAAGCCGCTGTCGATCCCCGCGCCGCACGGCGCGATCCCGGCGCGCATCTACACCCCGAAGACGCTGCGGAAGAACAACGGCCTTGCGCCGTGCCTGGTGTTCTTTCACGGCGGCGGCTGGGTAATCGGCGATCTCGATACCCATGAAGTGGCCTGCCAGAAGCTTGCCCATGAGGGCGAGTTGATCGTTATCTCCGTCGACTACCGGCTGGCGCCCGAGCACAAATTCCCCGCCGCCGCCGATGACGCCATCACCGCGACGAAATGGGTTGCGGATAACGCCAAACAGCTCGGCATTGACGCGACGCACTTGCTGGTCGGTGGCGACAGCGCCGGCGGCAATCTTGCCGCCGTCGTGGCGCTGGCCGCGCGTGACGGCGACGGCCCAAAACTCGCCGGCCAGGTGCTGATTTATCCCGCCACCGATTTTGCGATGAAGCATCCCTCGCACAGCGAACCCGAGACCAGCATCCTGCTGACGCACTCCGTGATCAAATGGTTCTGCAACCACTATCTCAACGGCGCTGATGACATCGACCATTGGAAGGCCTCGCCCGCGCGCGCGAAAACGCTCGCCGGCCTGCCGCCGGCCTATGTGCTGACGGCGGGCGCCGATCCGTTGCGCGACGAGGGGGCCGAATATGCCGCGAGGCTCAAGGAAGCCGGCGTGCCCATGACCTATCGGCACTTCCCCGGCCAGTTCCACGGCTTCTTCACCATGGGCAAGCTTTTGCAGCAGGCCAATGTCGCGGTCAGCGAAATCGCCGCATGGCTGAAAGCGCTGAAATAACGCACATTGCAGATTGCGACCTGAACCCGTGAATTTCTCTCGCGCTTATCCGAGGCCGTGGTGATCGAACCCATCCTTGTATTCGGGATACCCGTCGACTTCATCCTGTTTGCGCTGACGCTGCTCGGCGTCGCGCTGTTTCATCACAAGACGCTTCAGGTCGCGCTGACCGGCCTTGCCGCGATTATCATCTACAAGCTGATCTTCACCGGTTTCAAATACGGCACCGGCCTCAGCGGCCTCGGCCACCATATGGCGCATGAGTGGGTCACGCTCGGCAATCTGTTCCTGCTCTTGATGGGGTTTGCGCTGCTGTCCCGGCATTTCGAGGAAAGCCGGATTCCGGATGAGATGCCGGCGCTGTTGCCAGACGACTGGAAGGGCGGCGTTGTCCTGCTCGTCCTTGTGTTCGTGCTGTCGAGCTTCCTCGACAATATCGCGGCCGCCTTGATCGGCGGCACGGTTGCGCGCCACGTATTTCAAGGCAAGGTTCATATCGGCTATCTCGCCGCGATCGTCGCGGCCTCGAACGCCGGCGGAGCAGGCAGCGTCGTCGGCGACACCACCACCACCATGATGTGGATTGCCGGCGTCAGTCCCCTCGCGGTGGTGGAGGCCTATATCGCGGCCATCGTCGCCATGCTGATCTTTGCCGTGCCCGCCTCCATTCAGCAACAGCGCTACTCGCCGATCCAGAAGGATGCGTCGAAAGGTCTGAAGATTGACCCGACGCGGGTTTTCATCGTCGCCGCCATTCTGATCGCCGCGCTGGCGGCCAACATCACCGCAAACCTCAAGTTCCCGGCTCTGCTCGATACCATCCCCGTTCTCGGCATCGCCGTCTGGGCGGTCATTCTGCTGACGGCTGGATTGCGCGCACCGGATTGGAAGGTGATGCCCGAAACCTTCAAGGGCACGATCTTCCTTCTGGCATTGGTCACCGCGGCCTCGTTGATGCCGGTCGAGAAACTACCCGCCGCTTCATGGCCGACCGCGCTGGGCTTAGGCTTCGTCTCCGCCGTGTTCGATAACATCCCCCTCACCGCGCTCGCGCTGAAACAAGGCGGCTACGATTGGGGCTATCTGGCCTACGCCGTCGGCTTCGGCGGATCGATGATCTGGTTCGGCTCGTCGGCGGGCGTCGCGCTGTCGAACATGTATCCGGAAGCCAAGTCGGTCGGACGCTGGGTCAGCCAGGGCTGGCCCATAGCTCTGGCGTATGTCGTCGGATTTTTCGTGATGCTGGCGGTACTCGGCTGGCACCCCGACGCGCCGCATTAGCCGCTTTAAATTCTGACAGGCGAACGGCGGCGTCACGCCGCTCGAACGCGCGCATCTACGCCGCGCAAGATATTCAGAGCGCGCAACTTCCTGAAGCGGCACAACTGAGCGATGGCGCGCCTCAGTGCGCGCGCCCGAAGGTGGTGGCCGGCCTCGCGTCGGCCATCATCCCCATTGGTCGGCTCGGGTGCGCTGTACCGACTCAGGCCGCAATGTTATCTAACTTTCGTACTAGCTTTGGCACACAACGATCGGTCGGATGATTCGGCACACGATCGCGAGGAGAGAGCTATGGCATTTTTCAAGCGCGAGCTCGGCCCGATCGAGCGCTTCGAGAACGCGCTGAAGGAAAAGCTGGCAGCGCGGCAGAAGCTGGCCGAGCGGTTGAGCGTCGCCGAAGCGGAACTTGCAGAAAAACGTACCGCAGCCGAACGGCTGGCGGTGGCCGGGGCTGCCGCCGCCCGGCTCGATCGCGCAGAAGCCGCCATGCGCGCCGTCGAAGACCGCGCCAAGACATGGCGCGCCGAATTGGTGGAGTTCGACGAGCAAGTCGCCTCAGCCGAGCGCGCTTTGACTGATGCCAAGGCGCAGCGCGACCGCGACACCATGGCTGACCAGATCGAAGCGATGGCTGCGGCGATCGAACGGGCAGCGCCCGGATTTGATGCCGGCGCCACCTCGCTGGTCGAGGCCGTCACCAAGGGTGCGCTGTCGATACCGGAAGCGACCAGGTTCTCGAGCAACGTGGATGCCGTGCGTCGCGAGGTTCTCTCCGCGGCAGACTTGATATGCTGGGAGCTGCGATCCGCCGCCGTGCGCACACGTGCAGGCAACGCCAACCTCGCCAGCCTCACGCTGTCCGAATCGGAGCAGCCGCTATCGTCGGAGATCGAACGGCAGTTGATTTACACCCTCCATCCCTTGCTCTGGCGTGAGGACGGCGAGGTGCGCAAGGTTTCTGCCTTTACCCTGGTCGGGCTGCCCAAAGCGCTGCTGACGGTCGCGCTGCAGCATCAGCATGTGGACCATCTCAACGCCCGCCGTGTGCAGACCCTGATGCATCTTCACGGCAGCGCAGGATTAGGCGAACCCGACGCTGACGATCCGCAGCTCGTCGATCTCGATGCCTTGCTCGCGGAGGGGACGCAGAGCGCACAAGCCGACGTTGCGTAAGCCGGCGCAGATGACCACGGGCAAGTGCTGAACCAACGCTCCTGACGAACGTTGTCCGGGTTCATTCATGAATCCGGATTTCGGCGATGCGGCTACGCGTTGTCACGCTCAACGTCTGGAATCGGCAAGGCGATCCGAAGCGAACCGGCTTGATCAACCGGGAACTACGCCGTCTCGCGCCCGATCTCGTGTCCTTCCAGGAAGTCGTCAAATCGCCGGACCGATCGCAGCTCGACGAATTGATTCATGACACCGACCTGTATGGGACACATCAGGCTGACGTCTTGCGCAGTGTTCCGCCGCATGCCGATCGCTTCGGTGGCAGCGCCGTCGCGACGCGATGGCCGCATCAGGTCGAGGAAGTTCTGGACCTGCGCATGTCGGATGCGAACGACGTCCCCTGGTGCTCGCTGGCGGTAGCGGTGCCGCTGCCCGGCGAAGCCGACGTTTTGTTCATTGCGGCGACGACGTCGTGGCGGCTTGCCGCGGAATCGGCCCGGGAACGCCAGGTCGTTGCGCTGACGGATCTCGATGCGCGGCACCGGCGGGCGCTTCCCACCATCATCGCCGGCGATTTCAACGCGACGCCTGACGCGGCCAGCATTCGTTACATCAGGGGATTGCAGTCACTGGGCGGGCGGAGCGTGAGATATCACGACGCCTGGGAGGTCGCAGGCGAGGGTCATGGCCATACCTGGAGCGTCGACAATCCGAATGCAAAGTCGGAGATCGACATGATCGTTCGCCAGCCGCATCATCGCCGCAGGGTCGACTATGTGTTCGTGGCCTCCTGGGACGCCCATCCGAAGGCTGTCTGCGAGGTTCGAGCCGCATCTCTCGCGTTCGACCAGCCGGTCGACGGCATCTGGCTCAGTGATCATTTTGGCGTTGTGGCCGATCTGGAAATCAGCGCCGCTCCCTGAGGAATGGCCCTGCCCAAGGCTGTTTCCCCGGAATCGGGTGGCCGCCACGCCTCCATCCTGCGATCCCAACGTTCACGAAGCAGGCTGTGCCGTCCGGAGTGAAGCACGGCCGTGGCAGTGGAGACACCAATGAAATCCGAAAGCGCAAAGCGAACCGCCGTATCCGAAAACGATCCGGCAATCCGAAATCCGTTCGGCGTCATGGACGTTCCAAACCCCAACGACGATGACGTGATGCAGTTTGCTCGCAACACGGCACCGGAAGAATCCGACGCCGACGAGAATGCAAAACCATGGGGCGCTCAAGGTACCAGTTACCAGCGCGACACGATCGAAGGCGAGTGGTCGAGCCGCTGGAAGGGTGCTGCGGACCCGACCATACCGGGCGATGCCCCCGATAAATGGAAACAGGGCCGGGGCGAAGCAAGAATCGTCGGAGACCGCGTGTACCTGTTATTCGACTGGGATTCCGGCAAGCGCAGGGGCCTCATCGACGCAAGGCGCGAAGGTCCGCGCCGGCTGGTGGGCAAGTATATCAACCTGAACAACCCGGAGATCACGGTCCCCTGGGTCGGGCTGGTGGTGAGCGATCAGAGAATAGACGGTTACTTCACGCAAGGCCGGGTGGATTTCCGCAGGTGATGCCTTTCCAATGCCCCCTACCCGGCCCGAGCCGCGCGGCGCAGCGATTGCGGGGGCTGGCCGAAGGCGCGGATGAAAGCGCGGCGCATCCGCTCCGGATCGCGGAAGCCGGTGGTTTGCGCGACACGCTCGATCGCCTCGCTGGAGGACTGCACGCGCTGCCGCGCCACCTCGATGCGCAGCCGCTCCACCGCCTTTGACGGCGTGGTGCCGGTCTCTGCCATGAAGGCGCGGGTGAAATGCCGCGCACTCATGCCGGCCTGTTCGGCGAGATCTTCGACTGTGAGCGGCGCATCGAGATTCTCGCGGGCCCAGGCCAATAGCGGTCCGAACCGGCCGTTCGGGGCCTTCAATTCCAGCAACGAAGAGAATTGCGACTGGCCGCCGCTGCGGCGGTGATAGAGCACCAATTGCTTGGCGGTTTTCTGCGCGATCTCGTCGCCGTAATCCTCCGCGATCATCGCCAGCGACAGATCGATGCCCGCCGATATCCCGGCCGACGTCCAGATGTCGCCATCGCGGACGAAGATGCGATCGGGCTCCAGCTTCACCTGCGGATAGGCTTTGAGAAAATGCCGCGTGCGCTGCCAATGCGTGGTGGCGCGGCGGCCGTCGAGCAGGCCGGCCTCCGCGAGGATATAGGCGCCGGAGCAGACGCTGGCGATGCGGACGCCACGCCTCGCCATGGCGCGCACGAAGTCGAGTGTCTTCTCGCAGCTCGCTGCCTGCCGAACGCCCTCACCGCCCGCGACGATCAGCGTGCTGATCGCGCCCGACGGCTTTAGCCCGCGTGCGAGCATCTCGACGCCCGAGGATGAGCGCACCGGCCCCGGCGTCACCGCCACAACCCTGATCGAGGGTGCGTTTTCGGCGTAGCGCGCCCCGATCTCGAACACCGAAATCGGGCCGGCGGCGTCGAGCAACTGGAAATCCGGAAACACGAGAACGCCGATCATCTTGCAGCTCGCTTTTTGGCTGGGTCCTGATTTTGGCCCATGTCCTAAAATGAGGGAAATATGCCGTTTCGGACACGAGGCGACCATGTCAGGATGCCTCCCGTCAAGCCAAATTTTCCGGAGGTCACGATGTCCGCGCCGTCTCAAACTTCCACGCCGCTTCAGATCGGTCTCGTGCTGTTCCCAAAAGTCACCCAGCTTGATTTCACCGGTCCGTTGCAGGTGTTCTCCAGCCTGCCCGGCGCCAAGGTGCACTTGATCTGGAAGCGGATCGAGCCGGTCACGAGCGATTCCGTGCTGGTGCTGACGCCGACCACGACCTTTGCGGACTGCCCGCAGCTCGACGTCATCTGCGTGCCCGGCGGGTTCGGTACCGACGACATGATCAACGACGAGGAGATGCTGGCCTTCCTGCGCCAGCAGGCGCCGGGCGCAAAATACATCACCTCGGTCTGCACGGGTTCGCTGGTGCTCGGCGCCGCCGGCCTGCTCAAAGGCTATCGCGCGGCGACGCATTGGACGGCGATGGATTTCCTCAGCGCTTTCGGCGCTATCCCGACCAAGACGCGCGTCTGCGTCGACCGCAACCGCGTCACCGGCGGCGGCGTCACTGCAGGCATCGATTTCGCGCTGACGCTGGTCTCGCTGCTGCACGACCAGAGGACCGCAGAGGCGATTCAGCTCCGCCTCGAATACAATCCCGCGCCACCGTTCAATTCCGGCTCGCCGGACACCGCGCCGCCGGAAGTCCTCGCCTTCATGAAAGACAGGATTGCGCCGGCGCAAATCCGCCGCGGCGAGATGATCGACCGCGCTGCCGCGCGGTTGGGGTAGACGCTCGCTCTGCTGTCATGCCCGCGAGGGCGGGCATCCAGTAATCGCCGATGTAAGCTGGAGCCGAGAAGCCGCAGGATACTAGATCGTCCGCCCCAGTGCGCAATTGCGCACAAGGCGGACGATGTCAAAACAACACACGATATTGCCCGCACAAAGAAAAAGGCCGCCTGGTTTCCCAGACGGCCTTTCCTTTCCTACGGCAGCCACACATTAGCGGGGCGATTTCAGAACGTCTGCACCAAGGGCCTATCTCCCGGCCGTATTCTGATCGGTAGCCGCTGCAAATCGGGGCAGTCGCGAACTGGAGCCCGACACCGACGCGATGGTTTCCCATCTCCGTAGGATGTCCCCATTGAACGGCGACCGCGCGGTTTGCGCAAGGCGGCGCCAAAGAATGTCCCCGCTGTTACCGTTGTCCACAGGCCGGGACCCTCATGATCATCGTTGCGACGCCTCCGCACCCCTGCCGGCCCAAGCCAGTTGGACGAAAATGACCGCGTGTACGATCAGGAACATCGGCACCAGTACGGTCGGGATCAGCGACCAAGGCAGCGTCTGCACGCCCGCCGAGCCAACGCCAGCGTGAATGATCTGCAGCGGCGAACCATTCGCCGAGGTGATTCCGAGTGCAAGCGCGACCACGAGATCGAGCATCCCGAACGCATTCCAGCCCCAGACCAGCGCCTTGCCTTGTCCGCGCAACGCGAGCCAGGCCACCGGCAACGCGAGCGCGCCGGTGATGATATCGCCCCAGCCCGCCGAATATGGAAATGGCCCGGCAAGCCGGCCTTCGGCCGCGAGGAGCAGGAAGAAGCCTCCCCCCAGGCGCCAGACATTGAGACCGATCAGGAAGGGCATCGGCATCCCGAGCAGCGCAGCGCGCACCGATGGCGAGATCGAAGCCGCAACGGCAGCCGCAACCAGCGGCGACACGATGACCATACCGATCATTGCTGGCCCTACCGACTTCGAACCGAGGAACAGGTTCGCGCCAGCGAGCGCGGCAGCCAGGCCCGTCCACAGACCGGCGCCGATCGAAAGGGCGAGACGTTGTGATGGGCTGACCGGCATCGCGCCGGTGAGCGCATTGATGCTGACGATGATTGCGGCAACAAGAACGATGGTTCCGATGAAGTCCAGCATGACACATCTCCTTACGTGTAGTTACACCTATCGAGATGAACGAAGCGTCGGCCAAACGTCCGGATCATCTCACTCCAGATTGCGCGAACTCAAAAGCTTCAACGCGGCCTCACCGTCGGCGCCCAGTATCTTTCCGATATGCGCCTGCGCCTTCGACCAATAGGGAAACCCGCGGCGAACGACGCCGCGCCCCTGCGCGGTAATGGCGATCATGCGCGCGCGCGGATCTTCGCCGGCGTTGATCGAAATCCAGCCCTTCCCTTCCAGCAGGGTCAGGTTGCGACTGAGCGTGGTGCGCTCCATCCCGAGAAAGCCCGCCAGCTTGCCTATCGGCATTTCGCCGCGGAGCAATAGTTGCGACAGGATCGTGAACTGCGTGGCGCGGACGCCGGAACCCTGCATGTAGCTATCGTAAAGCCGCGTGATCTTTCGCGCGGCCTGCCGGGACGCCAGGCAGAAGCAGCCGGCGCAAGCCATGTAGTCGGTATCGCGATCGGAATGCTGTTTCATCCAATAAGTGTATATACACCGTGTATATACACCTATAATGCGCAGCAAAACCGTGGCGGCGAGAAGCGGGTAAACTTATCGGGAGTTCAGCTTCCCGGCGTCCAGGCCTGGTAGTCGCCGGTCGCCTTGGGGCGGCGGCCGCTGGCGAGCGTCGAGCCGGAGGGACGATAGGCCGCGGGCGTGCCGGTCATGTTGGGAACATGCGGCTTTTCCCATTCCCGCGGCGTGTAGCTCTCCTCGGTCGGGGCGACATCGACCGTGTGATGCAGCCAGCCATGCCATGACGGCGGCACCCGGCTCGCCTCGGCATAGCCGTTATAGATCACCCAGCGCCGCTCGAAGCCGAGCGTCGGATCGATCTTGCGGCCCTTGGTGCGATAGTAGCGGTTGCCCTGCTCGTCCTGGCCGACCAGTTCGCCGAATCGCCACGTCCACAATTGCGTGCCGAACGTCTGACCGCTCCACCAGGTGAAAAATTTCAGCAGAAACAGCTTCATGAGGGCTCGGCCGGTTCGAGATGTCGTGCCGCTCTGATGCCACCGGAGCGCCGGATTGTCCAGACAAAGGCTGATATTGCAGCCCTTATTGCTGCCCTGCCGGACCGGTACTTTGCACGGCCCATCGCGCCCGCGCATGGTCGCGGAATCGGCGCAATCCGTTCATTCCGCATACAGTTCCGACCTGACAGGCTCAGCTTGCGCGCAATCAATACGCGGGCTCGGGAACGTCCGCCCGCTGAACGGGTTAGGGCCTATATCCCGCAAATGGAGTCGACAATGATCAGTCTGAAAGTTTTGAGTACAGCGGCGGCGATCGCGCTTGTGTTGCCGATGGTCGCGCCGGGCATCAGCGCCGCCCAGGCGCAGGATAGAGGCGGCGGCGCGGGCGGCGGCGGCGGTGCCAGGGCCGGCGGTGGTGGCGGCGGCGGCGCAGCTATCGGCGGTGGCGGTGGCATGAGAGGCGGTGGCGGCGGCTCCGTTGCACCCGGCGGTGGTGGCGGCTTCCGAGGTGGCAGCATGGCCGTTGCACCTAGCGGCGGTGGCGGCTTCAGAGCCGGCGGGCCGGCCGTTGCACCCAGCGGCGATCGCGGCTTCAGACCTGGCGTCGTTGCCGGCGCGGACAGTCGCGGACCTGCCATTGTTCGGCCCGGCGTCGGCGGAGGTACCGTCGCGGGTGGCGGCTGGCAAGGCGGCGGCTATCGCCATTATCATCGCCACCGTCACGGCGGCTTCTGGCCGGGTGTTGCGGTCGGTGTTGGCATCGGGTCGACCTATGGCTATTACGGCAGCCCCTCCTACTACGACGACTCGTATGGGTATTATGACGACAGCGTGGTCGCTGCGGCGCCCCCGGCCGACGATGATGCCGTGGCGTACTGCATGCAGCGATACCGATCCTACGATCCGGCGTCGGGAACCTATCTCGGCAATGACGGACTACGGCATCCCTGCCCGGCGCAGTAGGACAATATCGTGAGTTCGAAGAGCGGCGCATTCCCCTGCGCCGCCCTTTTGTTTGCGAAATTACGCGCGTAGCGCCACCGCGACGCCACCGAGCGTGAACACCAGCGCGGCGAGTTCGCGGAGCCCGAGCGGCTCATGCAGCATCGCTGCCGCCGCAAGCACCCCGATGACGGGAACGAGCAAGGTTCCAATCGAGGCCGTCGCCGCCGGCAGCCGCTCCAGTGCGGCAAACCAGCACACGTAGCAAAGGCAGAACTGGATCAGCGTCATATAGAGCAGCGACACCCAGCCGACGTATGACAGCGCGGCCAGTTGCGGCTGCTCGACCGCGAGCCCGACGATCGCGATCGGCAGGCAGCCGAGCCCGATCTGCCAGGCGGCCAGCGACAGCGGCGGCATCGCCAGCGGGAAATGCTTGGTCAGCACGGTGCCGAGGCCGACGCACACCGCGCCAGCCAGCGCGCACGCGATCCCCGGCAGCTTCTCGACGCTGGCCTCGAGGCCGTTGCCGCCGATCAGCACGGCGATGCCGGCGAGCGCGACCGTCAGCGCGACGGCGCGCAGTGCCGACAGCCGTTCACCCAGGATCGGCCTTGCCAGAAACGCCACCCAGACCGGGATCGATATGCCGAGCACCGCGGCCTCGCTGGCATTGAGCCACAACAGCGCCAGCCCCATGAACGCAACCCAGCCGCCGATTGTCAGCATCGAGACCAGCAGCAACCGCAGCCACATCGGCCGCGGCACGCTCAATTTCTGCCGCCGCGCGAGCGCAAACAGCGCCAGTGCCGCGGCGCCGGCGATGCCGCACAGGCCGCGCGACGACAATGGCGGCCATTCCGTCAGCAAATGTTTCATGATCGGGAAATTGAGGCCCCACCCCACCGACGTAACGGCGAGCAGGATGAGCCCGAGCGGCGACAGCCGCCCCGCGCGATCGATCGGGGGCATGGCGGGCTTAGATCCGGAACCGGACGTACATTTGTTCTCGTTCTGACACAGCGAAACGTAATTGCCCTCAACAACTTTTATGTGCACTCTATCATACAGACGACCTGTCGGCGTTTCGACTTAATCGTCACATGGGATGTGCTGGTCACCTGGCCGCCGCCCAAAGAAGAAGGAAGCATCGTGCCGCGCGTTCTCGTGGTCGATGACGACCCGATGGTCTGCGTTGCCATCGAGGTTTGTCTGACGCGCAAGGGTTTCGAGGTCACCGTTGCCGACGGTGGTGAAGCGGGAATGCGCGCACTCGAAGCTTGCGATTTCGACGTCATGCTGATCGACGTGTTCATGCCGCATATGCGCGGCTTCGAATCGATCCGAATGTTTCACGAGCGCAAGCCGGGCATATCGATCATCGCGATGTCGGGCTACGCCTTCGCCAACACCGAACGCGCGCCGGATTTCCTGCGGATGACTATCGAGCTCGGCGCGGCATGCTGCCTGCGCAAACCCTTCACGCCGGACGCGCTGTTGACCTCGGTCAATCAGTGCACCACCACACCGAAAGCTTCCGCGCGCCACTCGAAATAATGAAGTAAGCAACTGGCAATGCCCTCGCAGCGTATCATCCTTGGAATTGGCCTCGCTATCCTCCTCATTATCGGCGCTGCCTCGATTGGTTTGGACCTCAAGTCGCGGTCCGATAGCGCTTCCGTCGACCGTGCGCTTGGAATACTCGGGAAACTCTCCGACATGCGCCCGCAGCTGCGCCGGGCAGAAAGCGCGGCGCGCGCCTTCGCACTTACCAGCGATCAGCAATTCGCCAGGGAATACCGCGAGGCCAGCGACGCGATCCTGCTGGCGCTCGCGGCACTGATCGAAGCCGTCAAGGCCAATCCCACCGAAAAGCAGTTGATCGAAGAGACCAAGGCGCTGGTGGAGCGCCAGATAGCCGTCAATGGCGAGTTGATCAGGCTCCGCACCGCGGGAGACAACGTCGCCGTCGCAGCACTCGTCGGCCAGGAGGATCGGGCGGCCACGGCCGCGATCGCCGGCAACCTCGAAAAAGCGGTGGCGGAAGAGCGCCGGCAGCTCTTCGCCAGACGCGCCGAATCCGAAACCAACGGAGCATTCCTGCTGGCGATCGATCTTGCCGGGGTCGCACTGATTCTGGTCCTCGCCACCGTACTGACGCTGGCGGCCCGCCGTTCGCGCCGGGAACTGCAGGATTCGCTCAGCGCCACCCAGGCCACCAACGAGGCGCTGGAGGCCGCGGTCGCCGAGCGCACCGAGCATCTGGTTGCCGCGCATGACGAACTCAGGCTTTCGGCCGCCGTCCTGCGGAGCACCTTTCACAGCATGGCAGAGGCGGTGCTGGTCATCGACACCAAGGGAGAGATTTTGCTCTCCAATCCGGCCGCCGAGAAGATGCTGCGCTTCCGGCCGGGAATGACGGTGGAACTGCTGCGCTCGCTCAGCACGGTGTTTCATGCCGACGGCGTCACGCCGCTGCTCGTCCATGACATGCCCGCCTCGCGCGCGCTGCGCGGCGAAGCGTTCGACGCCACCGAAATCGTGGTGCGCCCGGTCAGCGGCAATCCGCCCGTTCATCTCATGATCAGCGGCCGGCCGCTGCGCGATGGCTCGGGCGCCATCAGCGGCGCTGCGCTGGTCTATCACGACGCCACCGCCTCGCGCGAAACCGAACACAAGTTGCAGCAGTCGCAGAAACTCGACGCCATCGGCAAACTCACCGGCGGCGTCGCGCACGACTTCAACAACATGCTGACGGTGATCACCGGCACCACCGAAACGCTGGTCGCGGGCCTCGCGCATGAGCCGAAGTTGCAGAAGACGGCGGAATTGATCGACCAGGCGGCGGAACGCTGCAGCGAGCTGATCCAGCATCTGCTCGCCTTCGCCCGCCGCCAGCCGCTGCAGCCGCGCAATGTCGACATCAACGCCACCGTGCTCGACATCGCAAAGTTGCTTCGGCCGACACTTGGCGAGCAGGTTGAAGTCAACTCGATCCTCGAGCAGGAAACGGCGACGGCCCATATCGACGCCTCGCAGCTTGCCAACTCCCTGCTCAACATGGCGATCAATGCCCGTGACGCGATGCCGGACGGCGGCAAGCTGCTGCTGGAGACGCGCAACGTCGTGCTCGACGAAGCCTATGCGCAGGCCAATCCGGACGCGAAGGCCGGCCCCTATGTGATGCTCGCGGTCAGCGACAATGGCACCGGCATGTCGCAGGACGTGCTGGACAAGGTGTTCGAGCCGTTCTTCACCACCAAGGAGGTCGGCAAGGGCTCGGGCCTCGGGCTCAGCATGGTCTACGGCTTTGTCAAGCAATCGGGCGGACACATCCGGATCTACAGCGAGGTCGGCCACGGCACCACGATCAAGCTCTATCTGCCGCCCGCCCGCGGCCAGGTCGAGGCCGCGCCAGCCGCGGTGGCGCCGCTGCCGCATGGCAACGAAACCATCATGGTCGTGGAAGACGACGCGCTGGTGCGCAATTTCGTCACTGCGCAATTGCAGAGCCTCGGCTACCGCACGGTGGGCGCCGCCAATGGACCGGCGGCGCTGAACCTGATCGAAGACGGCCAGGCGTTCGATCTGCTGTTCACCGACGTCATCATGCCCGGCGGCATGTCCGGCCGCGAACTGGCGGAGAAGGTGTCAAAGCTCCGGCCCGGCATCAAGGTGCTCTACACATCAGGCTATACCGACAACGCCATCGTGCATCAGGGCCGCCTCGACCCCGGCGTGCTGCTGCTGACCAAGCCCTACCGGAAGTCCCAATTGGCTAACATGATCCGCCGCGCGCTGACGGGGTGAACTGGCGGAAGGCGCTAGCTTCTCCTCACTTGCTGCGGCGTCGTTTCAATGCCGATCTGGTGTATGGAGGAGGAAGACGTTCGGTGAAGGGATTCGGGGGAGTTCAGGCTAATGGCCGACGTGATCTACAAGCGCTGCTATTTCGATTGGGGCGGGCGATGTGCCTACTGCGACGTTGGACTCCCCCGGATAAAGACGGGCGGCAAGGTCAAGGCCAGCATCGACCATTTCATCCCGCTCGCAAAGGGAGGTCCGAATAGCAGGAGCAACCGCGTACTGTCCTGCTACCCCTGCAATCTCGCCAAGGGCGACACCGACCCGCGCGAGACGAAGCAATGGGCCCACGTCGAACGGCGACTTGCCGAGATCGCCGCTTCGCCGCTCATCAGTCACGGGCAGCTCAAGCAGCTTATTCCCGAACTGGTGAAGCAACTTGCCATCTAGGGGCATGATCCGCGCCCGAAGGGCGGCAGTGGCGCTGATCGCTATTATCTCTACTGCCTGAGGCGCCGTCAGTCGTCGCCAGCATTCATCGCGCTGGTCGCATTGAGAAGCCGGAAGTAGGCGAGGAAAAGACCCATGCGCCCCTGCATCATCTGCCATATGGGCGCGTCGATCGACCGGTCGCCTGCATCCGAGCCGCTTCACCTCGCCGGCGAAGGGCATCTCTCGAGATATCCTGCGCGGTCATTATGAACGCGTCCATGACCAGTTCGGCGCCGATGGATGGATCGTCGGCCGCAGATGAGCGAGATGCAAAGGGAGCGGAACGGCCGCCTGAAGATGCACCCAAAGTCGCGCGCGAAGCCCATATTGCCGCGCGTAACGGACGCAAGCTTGCGGTTGCAAGGCCGCCGCCCAGCCAACTGCTCGACTTTGACGCCTCCCAACCTTATATTGTGGCCATGACAAAGCTCCTTGACGAAGCCATGGACGCCGTGCGTCGCCTACCCGCAGACGACCAGGATGACATCGCGCGCGCTATCATGCGGCTTGCGGGCTCCGATCTAGCTGCGCCCGTTGTCCTTTCGCCCGATGAGCGCGAGGCGATTGCCCGTTCCAAGGCCGCTGCCGAGCGCGGCGAATTTGCAACCGACGAACAGGTGCGGGCCGTATGGGCCAAGCACGGCCTATGAAGCTGCGTTATACGCTTCCCGCGCTCGCCGATCTTACATCGATTCTGGACTACATCGCTGATCGTTCCCCGCAGGGAGCTGCGCGCATCCATACCCGAATTCGCGCGGTCATCGATCTGGTCCTGCAGTATCCGCTGGCTGGCGCCGTAACCGACGACTCTACCATTCGGCGCGTCGCAACGGCACCTTATCCATATCTCATCTTCTACGAGACGACCGACACTGAGATCATCATTCACGCGGTGCGTCACGGTGCGCGCGATCCTTCCGACAGGATACGATCGGAGTGAGTTCGGGCCAGCATGCTTGGCCCAGAACTGGACGTAGCGTCTGGCTCCGCGGTGAATGGGTAGTGCCCATCCGCCGTGGCGCCCTTCCCGAGTTGCGCTTACGCGCTCCTCACTCCGAGCCGGATCCGCCCGCCACGATCTTCTCGTTCAGCTTCTGATCGACGGTCTGGACCGTGCGGTCGATCTCGGCATTGGGCGCGCCAAGCTCATGCGAAATCAGCTTCACCAGGAGGTCGACCCGCTCGATGAAGGGCGCGCCGGCGGCAACCGCACGGGCCGCCGATGACGGCTTGAGCAGGCTTTCCGCCGCTTTGGCGTATTTCTCGAAAGGCACCTGATCCGACGGATCGGCGCCCAAACGGCGGGCGATGCCGTCGACATGGTCATAGATCGCCTGCGAGAGTTTTAGATCGCCGTGCACGGCGTCGCGGATCGACTGCGGCTCGTGCGGCGTGATGCAGCGGTAATTCCCGGTCAGCAGCATCGACCATTTCGCCAGCGGAACGAACAGCGAGTCGAACACCTTGAGCTTCACCGGAACGTCCTTGCCATCCAGTGTCACCGCGTCGATATCGGCTTCGAGCTCGCGAAGCATCTTGTTGTGCTGCTCGTCTTCAAAGGCCGCGGCCTTGAAGTTTGTCGGCAGGCCGACATGAAGGACGTTCGCGGCCTCTTCCGGCGGACGGAAGGCCTGCGGATCGGGCGAGCAGAGCGACACCAGTCCCGGCTTGAACCGCTCCCATACCGACGCATTGGTATAGGCCTCCTCCAGATCCATGTCCGCCAGCGCCGGGATGCGCTTGAGATAGGGCAAGGGCGGCATGTTCATGATCGAAAGGCAAGGAAGCCCCGCCGTAGCGATCTTGATCATCAGAACCCGGATCGTATGGTTGGTGTATTGCGGCTCCTGCATCGCAAGGCCGACCAGATCGTAGCGGGAAAGGTCGACCTCGGCGGGCGTGGTGGCGTCCAGCTTGCCGGGCAGATCGCGCGAGAAGATCGCGCGGTGCACCGCCTCGTCACGCAGCTTGATGCGAACCTCAGTGCCGTCGCGGTTGATGAGGTCTGCCGTCTTCCTCCGGCAAACCAGGGTCACGTTGTGACCCGCCATCAAAAGCTTCGTCGCCAGCAAGGAGCCATAGGAGGCTCCAAGGATCAAAATGTTGCGCGCCATACTCTGTCTCTTTCACAAATGATGCCGGATTCTTCTTGACCGCCGACCCTGCGGGGACCGAAATTTCGCCCGTGGCATACAACGAATTGATAGGTGTTACAATCACATAGCGGTCCGCTAGGACGGAATTAAAAGGGAAGTATTCCTAGGACCGCGTTGCCGGCACCACGCCGGCCAGGGTGAACACCAGCGCCATCACCTGCGTCACTCCGCGCGGCTCGCCAGGCGAAACCTCAGGGCTTCCGCAGGTGGCGCAGGCGCAAGCCCGCCAGGCAGGCGATGGCCGCTGGCACGACGAAGCTTGCTGGCACCCAGAACGCCACTTGCATCATGTTTTCATCCGCAGCCCCGGCGGAGAAGCCACTGGCATTTGCAACCAGGCCCGCGAGCGCCGCGCCCAGGGCAAACCCGGTCTGCTGGACGGTGGGGACCGAGGAGGCCGCGACGACCTCATCACCCGCTTTGGCGCCGCTCATGATCCGGTGGGCGACAAAGGGCCAGCATTGGCCGATGCCCATTCCCAGCGCGACGATGGCCGGGATCAAGGCCAGCGTCGCCGCAGAGCTTGGGAGCAGCGACGCGATAGCCATTAGGCCGATGCCCATCACCACCGGTCCGGCCAGCATGAATCGGTCTGGCCATGACCCGGATGCGCCGGCCGTGACAAGGGACGCGATCGTCCATCCCAGTGAGCCGCTTGCAACCATGAAACCGGCCGCCAGTGGATCCAGTCCGCGCAAGTGCTGCAGGAAGATGGGCACGTATATCTGCAACGGGCTGAATGTGATGCAAAGCAGCAGCGCCAGCCACAACCCTACGCCGGTTGGCGTGTGCAATGAAAACGCATCGCTCGGCAGCAGCGGCGCCGCCGCGACACGATCAAGCCGCAGCATCGCCACCAGCGCGCCAATCGCAAGGACGATCAGGCCGGTTTTGGCAAACGATGCATCGACGATCGAGGCTGAAGACATCCCGGCGATCGCGAGCCAGATCAATGCGACGCGTCCGGCCGGCAGGCGTGCAGCGGGTGTCCGGCGTTCCGACGTGCCCGGCGGCAGGATGACATAGGCGCTGACAGCCAGTATGCCTGCGACGATCGCGGTCGCGACGAACGCACCGCGCCAATTGCCGAAGCGGGCGAACATTCCGCCGACCAGCGGCCCCAGCAAGACAGACATGCTCCAACTGGTCGACATCAATGCAATCGTCCGTGACCAGACGGCTTCCGGAAAAGTCGCTCGCACCGCGACATAGGCTGCGGCCGCCTCCAACCCACCGCCGAATCCCTGTACCAGCCGGCCGATGACGATCCAGCCCATTGTTGGCGCGAGCGAACAAAGCAACGCTCCGAGACCGAATATCGTTACACCGGCGCAGTAGGCCGCCCGGGGACCGACCGCAGCCGCGAGCATGCCGGCACAGCTCGCCGCGACAATGGATGACGCAAGAAATGCGGTTGTCGGCCAACTCAACATGGCGACGCCGCCCAGTTCACCGGCGATGGACGGCAGCACGGTCGTCAGCATCAGAACGTTCATCGATTGAAGCAGCACACCGCCCAGCAGGATCCCGAGCGTAGGTATCCACTCCCATCTGAGGAGCGATCGCCATCCCTCGCGCCCCGGGTTCTGCTGCATGCCTGTTGCTTCCATTCCGGGACTCATACGCCGGGATTGCCAGCAATCGACGTCCAGGTTATTTTAGATAGTAATTTCTTTCTAAATCAAGGGCGCATGAATCAAGACGAAGATCGCAGTCAGGATCGCATCCTGTTTCACCTGAAGACCCTCGGATCGCAGACCGCGGCCGACGTCGGGGCACGCCTCGACATGACCGCGGCCGGCGCGCGTCAGCATCTCGTCAAGCTCGAAACGGCAGGTCTGGTGGAAAGCGAGGATCGGCACGAAGGACGGGGACGGCCAAGGAAATACTGGCGGCTGGCGCCGCGAGGTCACGAACGATTTCCCGACCGTCATTCCGATCTAACACTTGATCTGTTGCGGTCCATGCGCGACGTCTTTGGAGAGCGCGGATTGGAACGGCTGATCGAGCACCGCGAACATGCGAGCATTGCAGATTACCGCAAGCTCGTCGGAGAGCGACGCTCGCTTCATCAAAAGCTGACCGTCCTCGCAGAAATTCGAAGCCGCGAGGGCTACATGGCGAGCGTCGTCAAAGACACGCGAGAAAGCTTTCTGTTCGTCGAGAACCACTGCCCGGTTTGCGCGGCGGCGGCAGCCTGCCAGGGTCTCTGTCGTTCAGAACTGGCGATCTTCCGCGCCGTGCTGGGGACCGACGTCACCGTCGAGCGCATCGATCATATTCTCGCCGGTGCCCGTCGCTGCGCTTACCGGATTGGCAAGCGTCAGCAGTGACAACTTGGGGGCGATGGCCCTCGCCTTCCCCAAGCTGGCGGCTAAGACCGCGTCGCCAGCACCACACCGGCGAGCGTAAACACCAGCGCCACGATCTGCGTCACGCCGAGCGGCTCGCCGAGCGCGATCGCCGATGCCACGACGCCGATCACCGGCACCGCCATGGTGCCGATCGCCGCCACCGAGGCCGGCAGGCGGGCGAGCGCCGCGAACCAGCTCACATAGGCGATGCAGAACTGGATCACGGTCGAATAGACCAGCAGCCACCAGCCGAGTTGCGTCACCTTCTCTATATGCGTGGTCTCGATGGCGAGGCCGATGATGACGATCGGAAAACATCCCAGCCCGATCTGCCAGGCCGCGGCCGGGATCGGCGGCAGCGGCACCGGCAGCTTCTTCGCCAGCACGGTGCCGAGCGCAAAACCGAGCGCGCCGCACAGCGCCATCACCATGCCCGGCAGTTTTTCGGTCGTGGCAGTAATGCCGTTGCCGCCCATGATGGCGGCAAGGCCCGCGAACGCCATCACCAGCGCGACCGTGCGCAGGACAGTCGGCCGCT
Organism: Bradyrhizobium sp. 170; assembly: GCF_023101085.1. Lineage (NCBI taxonomy): Bacteria > Pseudomonadati > Pseudomonadota > Alphaproteobacteria > Hyphomicrobiales > Nitrobacteraceae > Bradyrhizobium > Bradyrhizobium sp. 170. The sequence goes on from NZ_CP064703.1 coordinate 4,874,851, forward strand.
CGCCGAGCACCGGCCAGGCCAGAAGCGAAGCCCATACCGGCATGGTGTAGGCGATCAGCGCCGCCTCGCTCGCCGGCAGCCACAACAGCGCCAGCCCCATCAGCACCATCCAGCCCGTGACGTTGAGCAGCGCTGCCAGCATCAGCCGCGGCCACAGATGCCGCTCGACCTTCAGGCTCTGGGCGCGCGCCAGCGCCAGCACGGCCAACAGCGCAGCGCCGATCACGCCGGTGGTGCCGCGCAGCGTCAGCGGCGGCAGCTCGCTCAGCAGGTATTTTGTGACCGGCCAATTAAAGCCCCAGCCCACCGAGGTGATGGCGAGGAACATCAGGCCGGCGGGCGCGATCCGCGCACCCGCACTGGTGGGTTTTGATTCTGTCATGGAGCCCGGCAAGGGATGGAATCAGCCCGCACCATGGCGCGTATCTGCCCCTCCGGCCACGGGTGCGCGGACATGCCAGACCTCCCTCCCCGTAGCCATACGGAAGCGCGGTCCGTAGCCCTACGTGAGTCTCGGGAACGCAATCCCGGCGGCTGAAAAAATACCTGCCCTGTGAACAGCGGGGCGAAGCCAACTTTCCACACGCCCGAACATTTTTTTTCCCTTGGGAATCCCTGAGGACTCACTGATACTTGGCGGCATCACAGGGCGGCATCACCCCCTGTTATCCCTCACTTTCCACCATATTTAGTATTTGATTCAGGAACTCGTACTAGTCCTTGACGGGCGCGACGGGTTTGGCCTAGCCTTCTCCTGGACGGCGCGAGTGAGTTTTGGGTCCCGCCGATCGCTCCCAAATGGGTTCCTTAACGAGCACTCCGTCGGCCGGTCGAGGCACGGATCGAGGGCTTGTCTGCCTTTGAAACGGGGTGATCCGGGGGGACGAAAAACGGGCTGAAACTGGCCCAGGAGACAAGTTGCGGCGTTGAGTTGAGGGATTGGCCCCGTCGATCGGCGGGACCTCGGGGTGGCGAAGACAGAAACAGGGCCGGGTCTACCGGTAGAGCTTGCGGATCTCAGGCCCAAGGTTGTCCTCAACCTTGGTGCCGATGGTTCGCTCATTGATAACATCCGGCAACCGCAAAAAAGCGGACCGGTCAAGAAGACGGGGCACGACCAATGCGAATCGAACGGCGCAACACCACTTCCGGCCAGTCACCCTATGCAGGGATTGATTTCAGGCTGACGACATCGGAGATCCGCAACCCCGACGGTTCGATCGTGTTCCGGCTGGAAAATGTCGAAGTGCCCCAGTTCTGGTCGCAGGTCGCCTCCGACGTGCTGGCCCAGAAGTATTTTCGTAAAGCGGGCGTCGCCGCGCGCCTGAAGAAGGTCGAGGAAGAGACCGTGCCGTCCTGGCTGTGGCGCTCGGTGCCCGACACCGAGGCGCTGGCGCTTCTCCCCGAATCCGAGCGTTTCGTCAGCGAACTCAGCGCCAAGCAGGTGTTCGATCGGCTCGCCGGCTGCTGGACCTATTGGGGCTGGAAGGGCAACTATTTCTCGTCAGAAGAAGACGCACAGGCGTTCTTCGACGAGCTGTGTTTCATGCTGGCCAAGCAGATGGTCGCGCCGAACTCGCCGCAGTGGTTCAACACCGGGCTTCACTGGGCCTACGGCGTCGATGGCCCCGGCCAGGGCCATTATTATGTCGATCCGTTCACGGGGAAGCTGACCAAGTCGAAGTCGGCTTACGAGCATCCGCAGCCGCACGCCTGCTTCATCCAGGGCGTGGGTGACGACCTCGTCAACGAGGGCGGCATCATGGACCTCTGGGTGCGTGAAGCGCGCCTGTTCAAATACGGCTCCGGCACCGGCTCCAATTTCTCCCGTCTGCGCGGCGAAGGCGAAAAGCTTTCCGGCGGCGGCCGCTCGTCCGGCCTGATGAGCTTCCTCAAGATCGGCGACCGCGCCGCGGGCGCTATCAAGAGTGGCGGCACCACGCGCCGCGCGGCCAAGATGGTCGTGGTCGACGCCGACCATCCAGATATCGAGACCTATATCGACTGGAAGGTGAAGGAGGAGCAGAAGGTTGCCGCTCTCGTCACCGGCTCCAAGATCAACCAGAAGCACCTGAAAGCCGTGCTGAAGGCCTGCGTGAACTGCGAAGGCTCGGGCGACGACTGTTTTGATCCTGAGAAGAACCCGGCGCTGCGCCGCGAGATCAAGCTGGCGCGCCGTGCGCTGGTGTCCGACAACGTCATTAAGCGCGTCATCCAGTTCGCCAAACAAGGCTACAAGGACATCGACTTCCCGACCTACGACACCGATTGGGATTCGGAAGCCTATCTCACGGTATCCGGCCAGAACTCCAACAACTCGGTCTCGCTGAAGGACGACTTCCTCCGCGCGGTCGAGACCGACGGCGACTGGAACCTGATCGGCCGCACCAACAAGAAGATCACCAAGACGCTCAAGGCCCGCGAGCTCTGGGAGAAGATCGGCCACGCCGCCTGGGCCTCGGCCGATCCCGGCCTGCACTTCAACACCACCATGAACGACTGGCACACCTGCAAGGCGTCCGGCGACATCCGCGCGTCGAATCCGTGCTCGGAATACATGTTCCTGGACGACACGGCGTGCAACCTGGCGTCCGCCAACCTGATCACGTTCTATTCGACCACCACAAAGCGGTTCGACGTCGAATCCTACGAGCATCTGTGCCGGCTCTGGACCATCGTGCTCGAAATCTCCGTCATGATGGCGCAGTTCCCCTCGAAGGCGATCGCCGAACTCTCCTACGAGTTCCGCACGCTGGGCCTCGGCTTTGCCAACATCGGCGGTCTCTTGATGACCATGGGGCTGCCTTACGACTCGAAGGAAGGCCGCTCGCTGTGCGGCGCGCTGACCGCGATCATGACCGGCGTCGCCTATGCGACCTCGGCCGAGATGGCCAAGGAATTGGGCCCCTTCCCCGGCTACAAGAAGAACACCCAGCACATGCTGCGTGTGATCCGCAACCATCGCCGTGCGGCGCATGGCGAGAGCCGCGGCTATGAGGCGCTGGCGGTCAATCCCGTGCCGCTCGATCACGCCTCCTGCCCGCAGGCCGACGTCATCACCCACGCCAAGGCGGCCTGGGACAAGGCGCTCGAGCTCGGCGAGCTCAACGGCTACCGCAACGCGCAGACCACCGTGGTGGCGCCGACCGGCACCATCGGCCTCGTGATGGATTGCGACACGACCGGCATCGAGCCTGATTTCGCGCTGGTGAAGTTCAAAAAACTCGCCGGCGGCGGCTACTGGAAGATCATCAACCAGGCGGTGCCGGTGGCGCTGCGGACGCTCGGCTACAGCGAGGCTGATATCGCGGAGATCGAGGCTTACGCTGTCGGCCACGGCTCGCTCTCCAATGCACCCGGCATCAATGTTTCCACCCTGAGGGCAAAGGGCTTCACCGACGAAGCCCTGGCCAAGGTTGAAAAGGCGCTGCCGACCGCCTTCGACATCAAGTTCGCCTTCAACAAGTGGACCTTTGGCGAGGACTTTCTGCGCGAGACGCTCAACATCGCACCGGAAGCGATCGCAGCCCCCGGCTTCGACCTGCTCTCGGCTGTTGGATTCACCAAGCGCGAGATCGAGGCCGCCAACGTGCACATCTGCGGCGCGATGACGGTCGAGGGAGCTCCCCACCTCAAGGCAGAACATTATGCGGTGTTCGACTGCGCCAACCCCTGCGGCAAGATCGGCAAGCGTTACCTGTCGGTCGAAAGCCACATCCGCATGATGGCGGCGTCGCAGCCGTTCATCTCGGGCGCGATCTCGAAGACCATCAACATGCCGAACGACGCCACCGTCGAGGATTGCAAGTCGGCGTATCTGCTGTCCTGGAAGCTCGCGCTGAAGGCCAACGCGCTCTACCGCGACGGCTCGAAGCTGAGCCAGCCCTTGAACTCGCAGCTCATCAGCGATGATGACGACGAGGAAGATGCGACCGAGGCGTATTACGAGAAGCCGATGGCGGCGCGTGCCGCGCAAGTTTCCGAGAAGATCGTCGAGAAGCTCGTGGAGCGCATCGTCGTGATGCGCGAGCGCGAGAAGATGCCTGACCGACGCAAGGGTTACACCCAGAAGGCGGTCGTCGGCGGGCATAAGGTGTACTTGCGCACCGGCGAGTATGACGACGGCCGTATCGGCGAGATCTTCATCGACATGCACAAGGAAGGCGCCGCGCTCCGCTCCTTCATCAACAACTTTGCCATCGCGGTTTCGCTCGGCCTGCAATACGGCGTGCCGCTGGAAGAGTATGTCGACGCCTTCACCTTCACCCGCTTCGAGCCGGCGGGCCCCGTGCAGGGCAACGACTCGATCAAGTACGCGACCTCGATCCTCGACTATGTGTTCCGCGAACTCGCGGTCAGCTACATGTCGCGCTTCGATCTCGCCCATGTCGATCCGACCGAGTCGAATTTCGACGCGCTCGGCAAGGGCGTCGAGGAAGGCAAGGAGCCGTCCGACAGCCACCAGGCCACCAAATATCTGTCCAAGGGCCTGACCCGCTCGCGCACGGATAATCTGGTCGTCATGCGCGGCGTCGACGCGGATGCCCGCGGCTCCCACAACGTCACCGCCATCGCCGGACATGGCCCCAGCGCCCGCGCCTCCGACGCCCATGAAGGCGCGGTCGCGCTAAAGCAGGAATCCCAGCACGACCTGTCGCCGACAGAAAAGCTGCAGTGGAGCAAATCAGGCGCCGCCGCCCAGGCCATCGCCCCCTCCAAAGCCGAACGCCGCGCTGAAGCCAAAGCCAAAGGCTACGAAGGCGAGATGTGCTCGGAGTGCGGCAACTTCACGCTGGTGCGGAATGGGACCTGCATGAAGTGCGATACGTGTGGCAGTACGACGGGGTGTTCGTAAGCGTTAGCTGAACAAGAATCTCTAGGCGTGGCTCGGACGCCCCTACGAAAAGGCCGTCCAATCGGGCGCCTTCATTTCCGCGACAAGCAGACTGGGCAATTTCAGTATCCCGATGATGCTCAAACAAAGCAGTTGGAACCTTGGTTTGTTTGGCAGATTGAGCGCAGCTATCAGGATTTTGAAGCCGTCTTTCGTGCTGAGGTGCAGGCTGCGGCAACTTACTGGGTGCCGAAAAGAGGCTCATATAGCACCAGAGACCTCGTAGACTCATTTGAGCGCTCGTTCCTACCTGAGCTACATGAGATAATCGGACAAACTGCCCTGTCTGAGTATCGCAATGCTGGTCGATGCTTTGCGTTCGGTCTGTGGACTGCGGCAGGCTATCATTCATGCCGCGCCGTTGAGGCTGTTTTACGTCCTTACTACTGCGAGTTTACGGGCAAGGAAGACAAAGAAGGCAAGACTTGGCACGCTTTGATTGAAGGATTGGAGGGCGTTAAGGATGAACCGAGGCCCGCTGACAAAACGTTATTTTACCTTCGCCAACTCAAAGACAATGAGCGAAATCCGTTGATGCATGTCCGCGTAGTCCTAGATGAGCAGGATGCAGACTTATTGCTTGGGTCAGCAAAAATCGTGATAGTTCATATGGCGCGAGAAACAATCGCACTGAGAGCTGAGAAAGCTGCAATGCCACTTCTGCAAGCAGCTATGCCCTCGAAGGCATCGTAGGCAAGCTTCTGGGATGGGTTGAGCAAGTAGCCCGGATGAGCGCAGCGACATCCGGGACCACTCTACACCACCTCGGATTTCGCTGCGCTCATCCGGGCTACGCTCGCTGGTTGAGCTTTGACTGGCCCTCGATCTGGTCGACGACGAGGTCAATGACTCGGATGGCGGCGAGCGTCGTCCCACGCTTGGTGGGCTCCATTTGTGCCCAAGATCGCATCGCTCATCCAAGACTACTATGACACCGCCGGATTTGGCGATGTTCTTGGCCACCGCGGTCCAATTGGGGAAATCTTCTTGCATACGCGCAGGAGTTGCGGAAGAGTCACTCCGATGGGGGGTGCGTCATGAAGGCAACTTTATGCGCTTTTTTGTGGCTGTCGCTGAGTTGCGGCCTTGTTCATCCGACCTTGGCCGCCGATTTTAGAAGCACTGCGGCGAAGGACGGAAGGGTCCTCGTTATATTGTCCGGCGAGGTAGTCGAGGGCGACACCGACACTTTGAAAGCGGCGATCAAATCGGCAAACGATGTAGGCAAGCTCGTTGCAAATATCCGCCTGAATTCTGACGGTGGGAATCTGCTGGAAGGAGTCAAGCTTGCGGATGCAGTGCGCTTTGCAAAAATCTCGACCAATGTCGGAAATAACGCAACTTGCGCGTCCGCATGCTTTCTGATCTTTGCAGCCGGTCACACGAAGTTTGCAAATTATACCGCGCGAATTGGTGTGCACGGAGCCTCTGACAAAACAGGCTCTGAAACGGTTCAATCGGGCGCTGCCACGGTTTCAATGGCACGCGTTGCAAAGGATTTGGGGGTCCCGCCGGCGATCATCGGGCGGATGGTTGTGACTCCGCCCAGCGAAATGGTCTGGCTCAGTCCTCAAGACCTTCAGTCGATGGGTGTGACGATGGTAGGTAAGCCTGCCCAGATTCCGCAGATTGCGGCTGAACCGCCCGCATCTCGTCAGACCTTGGATGAGCCCATTCAACTTGTGCCCGGGGGAGCCCAAGCTTCGAGGACCGTGCCAACGTGGAACGAAGTGGTTGAAAAGGCTACGAGCCTTTCAGCTAGTCAAAACAACGGCAAGCCCAACTTTGCGCGATTTTGCGAACCCGAACGTAAAACTTGTACGAGCGCAGTCACATTTACGTTCCGTAATGGGAAGGAGGGCTTTCTAAAAATCGTCGAAGACTTAAACGGAAAGACCATTCGACGGGAGACTTGCGAGCTTAACGAATTCAAAGATGTGAGGACGTGCCTGAATTGGGATAACGGCACAAGTCATCGAGACATGAAGAACACAAAGGGCGAATGGCATCAAGTAAGTGACTAGCAAGCAAGTAGCCCGGATGAGCGAAGCGACATCCGGGACTACTCTAACATCGCCCCGGATATCGCTGCGCTCATCCGGGCTACGCTTGCTAACGCATCCATCGAAGCGATGGGAAGGCCGCTCGAAAGAGCGGCCTTTTGATTATAGGCGAATGAGTTTAAGTTGGGCGACAACATGAGAACATCCTTGTCTAGACTGTTCAAGGCGCTGAAATTTGTCGTGCCCGCCCTCTATATCGCGGGAGCAATGGGTATCTGGCTGGCCTTTTCCAGATCGAACCCTGATGGGCTCGCCAATATTTGGATTGCAATCTACACCTTTCCAATGGTCATGATCGGCACCTTCCTACTGCAAGGCGAGTTCCCATATCTGCCTGGCCGCTACTATGAAGCGCACGCCCTCTACTTCTGGCCAAGCGTTGCCCTTTTGGCTCTTGCATTGTTTTTCATTTTTCATGGATTGCAGCGACTAGCTCGTAAAGTGGAATAGCGCGGCGTATTCCGCATTGTGCCCTGCGGCCCTCTTAGAGGAGAGCGAGCGCAGACGAAGTGGTAGGCAAGCCATGACGCAGAGAAGTCGTAGAATTCGCAACGAGTAGCGAGTAGCCCGGATGAGCGAAGCGACATCCGGGACCACTTTAACACCGCCCCGGATTTCGCTACGCTCATCCGGGCTACGATCCCTGAAGATGAAATTCAGCAGAAGAAAAGCCCGGCTGTGTTGGGCCGGGCTCTCGTTAATTGTTGCCGCCCCCCGGTTCTGAGGGACATCGAGGTTCTTATTTGATTTCCCACGTCGTGTTGTGCGGGATGTCCATCGCGAAATAGCCGCCCGGGCCGGCTGGCGCAGGCATGGTTATGCAGGCAAATGGCTCACTCCCGGTGATCCCCTTATACTTCCCGGTACCGCCGGTGATGATGTGGGTGCCACAATCCATTTTCGGCTGCGACTTATCGAGGTCGCGCGTATCGAAGGTCGAGAAAATCTTGTCACCGTCGCTGTCGGCCAGCACGCAGGCGCCGTCAATGTATTTCTTGTCGCCGGACGCCACGTTCAACGCGACGCAATGGGCCGACATCTTGTCCAGCATCTTCTCTCCCTTCATGTTTTGGGTAGTCCCGACCGCCTCCAGCGTGGTGGCCGTGCCGAGTCCTGAGATGTCAATGCTCTTCAACGGCTTAAAAATGAAGTGCGTCACGTAGGGCGTAGTCCCCTTCTTTTCAATCGGCTCTCCCAGGGCAACCGCGGTAGCAATGGCTAGCAGTGCCCCGGCGAGGAGCGTTGCTTTCGCAAGTGTCATCGCTGCGGCGGGTATCGCGTATTTGCTTGGGTTGATGAGCTTCATTGGTTCCTCCCTGGATCAAGCGGCGGCTCACGCCTATGCCGCGAACTGCCGCGGAGTTAGAGACGACGTGCTGGCACATAAGACGTCCTTGCTGATGTCGAACTTCGCGCAGGCGCTGAACGCCGACGCGATCATGCTCTAACGACGCTTCGCCGCAGACGGACGAAGTATGTGGGAGATTGTGGCTCCGATCGCCGGTTCATGACGTTTCTCGTAGAACCGGACTTAAGACAGGGCCGATGAACGGTTTACACACCTGCAAGAAGGCATAACCCGCACGATCCGAGCGAGCGGCATGGTAGCATCAAGTGCGCCCGACGTCAGCCATCATGTCTGGAAAGCGCGGCGTGTATCGTCAACTGGCCTGACCTATCCCGCCATGCGGCTTGACCTTAGGTCCGTACGCAAGCGTAGATGAGGTAATAGGCCTCGGGCTGCCGCCAGAACATGGCAAAAACCAGATCATGGCTGTTCTTGTAGGATCGGAGAACCGAGTTCATCGAAACGGAAGAGCTGAAAGACCCGCTGGCCGTTGAAGTCGAGGACCCTCAAATCATCAGTCTCGTGCAGATTGCTTTCGACCGCGTGAAAATGCCCGCCATAGCGCTCCTTGGCGAGCGACAATGGAACCTCAAACGCTACGAACTTGCCGATCCCTTTGTGCTTGAGCACCTCAAGAAGCTTCTGATCGCGTAAGGACTCGTGCGATGTGAGAATGAGCAGCGGACCGCTCGCCGTGAGCAGCAAAAGCGATTTCATCGGATACTCCTTCGCGATTGGACTGAACTCACCCGTCATATCCAGTTTAGCGCATAGGGCGGATTAGCGAGAGCATAATCCGCCGCTCTCTCGCGACAAGTCGGTGGGTGACGCGGAGTTTATCATCGGGCGCGCACTCGCGCGCCCCGTTGGCTAACCAACCTATTCGCTGCGATTTGGGCATAGTTCGCCCGCGACCGTTGAGAAACGCGCAGCCCGTCAGGCCGCCAGCAACTGGTCGAGCAAAAAAAGCCCGGCTCAAGGCCGGGCTTTTTCGTTCATTAGCGCCTGTCCTGACCGGGGCCTCCGCCACCACCGCCCGGTCCGCCGCCACCGCGCGGTGCGGCCTGCGGCGCGCCGCCCTGCGGCGTCGCGGGCGCTGCTGCGCGCGGGGCGGCCGGGGCCGGCGTCTGCTGCGCGCGTGCGCTCGTGGGCGGGCCACCGCCGCCGCGCGCCGCATCGGGCTGCGTCATGCGGGGCGTAGCACGCTCGATCCGTGGCGCAGCCGCACGCGGTTCGTCATGACCGCGGGCCACGACCGGCGGCGTCTGCGTGCGGGCGCGGGCCGTCGGCTGCTCGCGCACGGCCGCTCTCTCGCGCACGGTCGCTCTTGTATTCTCTCTTGCGCTCTCACGCGTCGTCCGCACGTTCTCGCGTGTCATGCGGGGCTGCACCGCCGCGCGTTCGCGCCCTTCGCGCGCGCTACGTGTAGCGATGTCTTTCTCCCGCGTCACGCGTTCCGTCACACCGGCGCGGGTCCGCTCCGTCGCACCGGCGCGGGTCCGTTCCTCGACACGGGCACGCGACCTCTCCTCGACGCCGACACGCGCCCTCCCCTCGGGGAGTGCAGCGTCGCGCGCTGCCGCCGCGCGGCCGATCCGGGCCGCCGAGCGGTCGATCGTCAACCGCGTCGCGAAACGCTCATGCGATTGCCAGTAGCCGCCCCAGTGGGCGCGGCGGTGATACCAGGGACGTCCCGCATAGTAGCTGGACCAGTACGAGGTCAGCACGAACGGCACGATGGGAACGTCGATCTCATCGACATAGTCGGGCAGATAGACGTAGCGGTTGCGGTAGAGATATTGGAGATATCGCGACGACACCCAGCCACGATCATCCGACCAGCTCACATCGCACCAGGCCTTGCCTCTGAAGCATCCATGGATGTTGACACGGGCGCCGCCGGGAATGCGGTCGACCGTCGGAAAGCCTTCACCGGGCCCTGCCTTGAGGCTGACCGTGGTGGTGACGATGCCCGGCGCCGCCAATGCGGCGGTCGGCATCAGCAGCAAGGCTGCTGCGATAAACAATCCTCTCAGTTTCATGGCGCGTTCCTCCTCTTGAGTTGGAACGCCGCAGCGAAACAGGAGTTCCCTAAAGGAGTGGTCGCGTTATCAGAAGGATGCAGGCGTCTCGCAAGCGCGAGACGCGCCGCTCCCGTTTGTCATTCCGGTATGCGCCAATGGGTCGGCGCGTAGCGAGTAGCCCGGATGAATTCGCAGGACGGATTGGCGCAGCGTAATCCGCCGCGCTCTCATGACAAGCCGTCCACCCGGTAGATTTGTGGGTTCACGGCCTGGATCGCCGGAAGTCAGATTTTTCCGGCTTTTGCGCCGCAGACTCGCCGTAATTATCTCACCAGACTACCACAAGTAGAACCTCTGAAATCGCAGTAATTCCCTTAACGCAGCCGTCGCTCTGCAGGCCCCGCATCCGGCCGACGGATTTGAGCAATAACGCAAGGTAATGAGTGATGAACATTCTTGTTTCGGCCATGGCCGTTATGCTTGCCATGTCGCTCTCGACGACGCCGCGGATGGGAATCGTCACGGGTGGTGCGACCGGCACCTACATCAAGATTGGCGAGGACGTCAGGAAGATCGCCGAACCGAGCGGCATCTACTTGCAGGTGCTTGAATCGGCCGGCTCTATCCAGAACGTGTTCGACGTTCGCAAGAAGCGCGGTGTCCAACTCGGTATCGTGCAGTCGGACGTGCTCGAATATATCCGCGACATTTCTGACGACCAGGAACTGAAAGTTATCGCCACCAAGCTTGCCGCCGTTTATCCGCTTTACAAGGAGGAGGTCCACGTTCTCGGTGATCTTTCCCTGAAAACGCTGCAGGACCTGCAAGGCAAACGTGTTGCGATAGGTCCTCAAAGAAGCGGCACATACCTGACTGCAAAGACGATTTTCTTCCAGACGGGAATCACGCCGTCGAAAGAGGTATTTCTCGGCGGCAAGGAAGCGCTGGATTCGCTGCGCAAGGGCGAAATCGATGCAATGTTCTATGTGGCTGGCGCGCCGGCAACGCTCTTTTCGGAGAACACAACAGTCGACGATAAATTCCAGCTCATCGGGTTGGACGACAAAGCCCTCGACAGCTATCTCACGGCAGTCATCCCGGCCGGCACCTACAAATGGCAGGAATCCGAGGTGAGAACGGTAGCGGTCAAAGCCGTTCTGATAACGTTCAGCTACGCTGGCGAGCAGTGCCAGAATGTGGCCAAGGTGGCCAAAATTATCCGCGAGAACAAGGCCTGGCTGGATGTCAACGGACACCCGAAATGGCGCGAAGTGAATCTCGACGAGAAGTTGCCGAAGTGGCCGCAATATGAATGTGTGGCGGCAATGCAGGAGCGCGCGCAGCAGCCCAAGCCAAAGGGCCCGGATATCAAAATCGTGCGCTAGATCAGCGAATGCAGCGCGCGCTGCTCCTCGCAGCGAGTAACCCGCATCCGCCCTGCCCGCTGATTTGCTTTGCGCGCAAGTCAAATCTGGCCGCATCACATGCGGCAAAACAACACGACGGGCAAATCACCTGAAACCTGTCGAGTCCCCTTTGCAAAAATATTCCGCTTTCGTTGTCGGGCAAATCAATGGTTTGACTCCGCGCGTCTCACCCGATGAGAGGGGCGTGCGCACGTCACGAACGCGCGGTGGGATGCGGTGGACGCGAAAGGCGCGATAGACGTACGCGCCTGATGCGTACGGCGAAGTCGTGTGGTTCGGGCGCCGCGGTGCTGGCGCTAAATTGGCGGGAAGTATCCCGCCGACGACGGAGGCAAAAGAGCCGTTCTCCGGGAAGAGCACGAAGTAAGCCGTAAAGCCACTGCGCAGGGAAGGCCGGGATGCTCCGCCTGTACCTGTATGCTCGTGTGCATTTTCTTAGCGCAAATCGCACACGAGACCGCGGGTGCAGCAAGCACCCGGTCTTCCCTGCGCCCTCTATTCAAGAGGAGGGCAACGAAGATGCAAACCTCGGGCGATCAGCGCCGCGAGATCGCGGAGGTGTGTCAGCCCGTAGCCCGGATGGAGCGCAGCGCAATCCGGGGACTTTCGCACAGGTGGTCACCGCCCCCGGATTACGCTTCGCTCCATCCGGGCTACGCTCGCTTTGATTGTGGAACGACACTTTTCGCTGTTTTGGCGCCAGGCCTCAAGACGCGTGGTGTGGCAGCCGGCACACACTCTCGGTGTTAAGCGCGTCGTCGCTCGCGAAAGAGCCGTACTGTTCACAGACTTGCCGCAAATGCGTGTGGAACTTTCACGGGGACATTAGCCGAGTATCAATCCATGCGTTTGTCAGTTCTATCGACCGCCGTCGCCGAGCGCGCCGGCGTGCTGTGTTGTGTCTTGTTTATGGTGATAAGCGCTCAAGCGCTCGCGCAGACATCGGCCACGGACAATCCGAGCCCGACCGCAGCGCAGCCTTCGGAGCCCGCGCAGGAAAAGCCTGCGGCCGCTGCCGAAGAGAAACCGCCTGCCGCGGACGACAAGCCCGCCACCGCCGAGCAGAAGCCGGCTCCCGCGGAGGAGAAACCAGCAATCGCGCAGGACAAGCCCGCTTCTGTCGAGGAGAAGTCGGCTGCCGCGAACGACAAGCCTGCCATCGTCGAGCAGAAGCCGGCCGTCGCGGACGCGAAGCCTGCGGTTGTCGAGCAGAAGCCCGCTCCTGCCGAGGAAAAACCAGCGATTGCGCACAAGAAGCCCGCCTTGAAGCAGAACATTGTCGCCAGGCAATCAGCAAGCGCTGTCCAAAGCAAAGGGGCAGAGCACAGTAAATCGGTGCAACCGGCCAAGGCAGCCAAGGCAGCCCACAAGCCGCGCGAACGGACCATGGTCATGGTCTGCACCCAATTCCGCACCTACAATCCGTCGTCCGGGACTTACCGAGGCTACGACGGCCAGACGCATTCTTGCCGATAGAATCATTCCATCATCGGCCGGCCGATCCAGAGCCGGTTGAGCCAGCGCACGGCAAGGTCCGGCTGCTTGTCGCCTTGCAAGCGCGCCAGCGCCTCCTGGTAAGGGCCCACCGCGCGCAGGCGCATGGGAAGCCTCGGATAGATGCGCCGGATCCACGTCAGCGCCCGGTTCATGCTGTGCGCTTCGCGTTCGCCGAACTCAAATCCGAATTCCCGGGCCAGCCGCTCCGGCAGCAGATGGGCCGTCAGCGCGCGATACCATCTGGGCACGCGCAGTCCGGTGGCGGAGCCTGAAAAGATCTGCTGCGCGATGTCGCGGGCGGCGGGGCTGACCGCGAGAATATCCGAGCGCGACATCGCCTCCGTGTAGGCGGTGAACGACGTCCAGTCCGCCAGCAAATCGGTCGGTCGTACGCCGAACAACGCCGCGTACAGCTTCGCCTCGGCCCAGTATTGCTCGCGCTCGCTGTTGCTGAGTGCAGGCAGGACGAGGTCATGCGTCTGCAAGGCGGTTTCCACCAGTGTGGCGTGAACCCAGCGCAGCGCCGAGACCTCATTGGCGTGGTACGCCGAACCGGCTTCGAAGCGGCCTGCCGCCTGTGGCAATGTCCCGGTTATCGCAGCGTGACGCCGATGCAGGCGGCGGCTTGCGGCCAGCGCCTGATCGAGCGTGCCGAACACCATCGTGAACGTGATGTTGAATGTCCGGTGAAACCGGCCAACCGGATCGGCAAAGGTCCGTGAATGCTCCGAGATGGCGGCGGCGACCCAGGGGTGCGCCAACTGCAGCAACAGCGCCCGCCCGGCGCCAAGGAAGATCGCCGCTTCGCGGTCGACCCGCCACGTCAGGGACTCGGGGCCAAAGATTCCGTTGACGGGTCCGGCCGCCGCCGCGCGAACGGCGTCGAGACTGTTTTCGAAATCATCGTCGGACAACAACAACGGCATGTCCCTCAAGCGGGCCCGCCTCCCTCACCCGCCCTCCGGCTTGATTCCGGCCGCCTTCATGATCGGTAGCAGCCGCGCTTCCTCGCTGTCGCGATAGGCTGATATCTCCTGCGGCGTGGTCGGCCAGGTAGTGGCGCCGAGGTCGGCGTAGCGCTGCTTCACCCAGGGATCCTTCAACGCCTTCACGGTGAGCGCGTTGATTTGCGCGACGAGGTCGGCGGGCATGTTGGCGGGACCGATCAGTGCGGTCCATGAGGTCATCTCGTAGCCGGGCAACAGTTCGGCGAACGCGGGCACATCGGGAAGCTCCGCCAGCCGCTTTTTCGCGGTGACCGCGACCGGCCGGATCGCGCCGGAACGCACGCTCGGCAGCGAGCCCGGCAGATTGTCGAACAGCAGATCGACATTGCCGCCGAGCAGGTCGTTCAGCGCCGGCGCGGCGCCGCGATAGGGCACGTGGCGGACCTGCACGCCCGCCATGCTGTTCATCATCTCGCCGGAGAGATGCAGCGTGGTGCCGAAGCCGGCGGACGCGTAGGTGTATTTGCCCGGGTCCTTCCTGAACGCCGCGAGCAATTCCTTGATATCCGCGGAGAACAGGTCCTTTTTCGCGGTCAGGATGTTCGGCAATTGCCACATGCCGGAGATGAAGGTGAAATCCTCGCGCGGATGATACGGCAGCCTGGCGTAGCTGCCGATCGCAAGCACGTTGCTGGCGATGCCGCCGAGCCCGACCGTGTAGCCGTCCGCCGCCGCCTTTGCGATCGCATCCGCGCCCAGCACGCCGCCGGCGCCGGCCTTGTTCTCGACCACGAAGGTTTGCCCGGATAGTTCGCTCATCTTCTGGCAGAGCACGCGCGACAGCGTGTCGGTGGCGCCGCCGGCCGGAAAGCCGTTGACGTAGCGCACCTGGCGGATCGGCCAGGCCTCTGCCGCCCGGCCTACACGTGGCGCCAGAAACGGCGCGGCGACGAAAGAGCTGATGGTCGCAAGCGCGCGACGGCGGTCGATAGACAGCAGCATCGGTGTCCTCCCCTTGCACGCCATGCGCCACGTCGCAGCTTTGCTGCTGTTCTTTTCTCCTTACCTCCGGCCTTCGATTGATGACCGGAGGTGGGGCGCGTTCGGCTGACCTCAGCTTATGAGGTGCGAGCGAAACTGCAAAGCCTGCTTTTCGCGACAAAAGCCCGCGAGGACATCGCGGGCTTTCTGCTGGATGGAAAATGTTCGCTCGACGGCGCCAACTCACGCGCCGATCAAGCGGCTGTCCTCACTGAGTGGCGCGGCCGACGGTTTCGATGCGGCCTTCACCTCTCCTCCGCCGTAAAAAACTTCGTCCCATCGAAAAATCGGTTCGGCCTGTTGAATATCGCCAGGAACGTCGCCCCGTCAGGAGCGTGGGCGACGTGGATGTTGCCGCCCGGTCGCCACACGAAGTCGCCGGCGCCGCAGCGCCCCTCGGCGTCTTCCGGCGAGCCTTCGAGCATGAAGGTCTGTTCGAGCGCGGTGTGCTCGTGCAGCGGCACGACTGCGCCGGGCGCCATCTTGAACAGGATAGTGGAGCGCCCCTCGTCATCTTGATAGAGGATCTTCATCTCGATGCCTTCGAACTGCGTCGGCTGCCAGGGCATCTTCGACGCCGCTACGATGTGCGAGCGAAGTTCGGGCGGGTTGACGGGCACGGGCTGATTCATGGCTCTTGCTCCGGAAAAGGTGGCTCATTCCAGTTCGCCAAGGGGACCGATCCTAGCATGTTCTTCCGGTGGGCGAACTGCACATCTCGGCACATCGACCGGCCCAGAGCGAGCGGCCCGGATGAGTGCCTCGACGTTCCGGGCCGGGTGGAATTAGTATCGGGAAACTGCCGAGCCTGTCATATCGCCCGCTCACGGCCCATGCGCTGACGCCGCCAGGACGCATTCTCTATCGCCGTGCGCCGGACGGTCTGACCGCCCCCTTCTTCCACAGCCGAAATCCGCCCTCGAACGCGTCGGCGTTGTCGCCTAGCCGAACCTTGCGCGGCAGATTGTCGATCTTGTCGGCGTTTCCGCCACCCAGCATGACGTAATCCGGCTCCAGTGCGGCGAGCAGACGCGCCAGGACGTCATCGACAGCGCGTTGCCACTTCTTCTTTCCAACGCGCTTGAGGGCTGCGGCGCCGACGCATTGCTCGAACGTCTTTCCGTTGCGGTACGGCAGGTGAGCTAGCTCCATCGGTTCCAGAATGCCATCCACGATCATCGCGGAGCCAAGACCCGTTCCCAGGCCCAGGAACAGCATCCGGCCGCCCTGGTAGCTGCCGATTGCCTGCATCAGCGCATCGTTGACGACCCTCGTCGGGCAGCCGAAGGCCTTTTCGAAATTGAAACCGGCCCATCCCCTGCCGAGATTGTGAGGCTCCGACAAGGGCCGGTTGTTGATCACAGGCCCCGGATATCCGATCGAGATGACGTCATAGGACCAGTCTTTCGTCAGCGTCTTGACCTTCGTCACCATCGCTTTCGCAGAAAGATCAGGACCGGACGCAAACGCGCGTTTGGTTCGCTCCTTGTCAGTCATGAACTTCACGCGCGAACCGCCGACGTCGATCGCCAGGATCGTGTGTCGCGATGCACGCTTGCCCGTTTTCCTCACCATGAATTCGCGCCCTGCGCTATCGGACGAGCGCAACTATAGCCGATACTCTGCCGAGGTAGCGAAACAAACAGCAC
Source organism: Bradyrhizobium sp. 170 (assembly GCF_023101085.1). Classification (NCBI taxonomy): domain Bacteria; kingdom Pseudomonadati; phylum Pseudomonadota; class Alphaproteobacteria; order Hyphomicrobiales; family Nitrobacteraceae; genus Bradyrhizobium; species Bradyrhizobium sp. 170. The sequence continues at coordinate 4,891,741 of NZ_CP064703.1, forward strand.
CACAGCTTTGTTCTCCATCCGACTCCATTTTGTTCGCAAAGAACGAATCGGAATCGTGCAAATCGGCGCGAGCCAATTCTTAACAACGCGTTTGCTTCGTACTTGCGCAGCACGGATGCCGTGCTCGACCCGTTGGCTCATCCGCGCTACTGCTCAACATCATACCCAAGCCCCGGCCGCAGCGCCCGCATCTTCCCGGCCAACCTTCTGCTCCCCGTCTCCTCCGCGCGGGCCAACTGGTTGGCGACCGCCACGTGATCCTCATCGCACTTGTGCTGGTTGAGCTTTGACTGGCCCTCGATCTCATCGACGACGAGATCGATGACGCGGATCGAGGCCAGCATCGTCTCGCGCTTGGTGGGCTCCATCTGGGTGAGTTCCCAGGGCTGTTTCGGCAGGCGCGCCTCGGAGACCGCGAGCAGGGTGTCGCCGTGGGCGCGGTTGTCGTCGCGCTCACGTAAGTACGCGATGCCGGAGAGATGCACGGCCTGATAGAGCCAGGTCGAGACGTTGTCGCGCGAGGCATACCAGTCGTTGGAGACATAGGCGTCGTCGCCGGAGACGATCAGGAGGAAGCGCCTGCTGCCGTCGGCGAGCGGCACAAGCGGATTTTTCGCTGTCAGATGAATCTGGACGATCACCCGATCGTCGCGCCGCAGGATCACGAGCGGCACGTGGGAGGCGCGCGGGCCGCGCTCATCCGCGGCCACGATCACGCCAAAACCACGCTCGGCAGCAAAAGCGAGCGCGCGCTCCTCCTCGATGCGAAACTGGGGTCGAAGAATGTGCATGGCCAGGCGCTCGAACGGCTGGAGGATGGAGGGGTTCCGTAAAGGCTAACCTATTCGGCCTGATATCACCAACCTGCTCCAGGGTACGTTCCAACCGCAAGGCAACTGCGATATGAGGCTTCATGACACCTCATTCGACCGTTCCCCGAAATCCAGTCTGCCAATTGAGTCCGACGCCATGCCCCCGCTAAAGCCCCCGGCCACCTACGACGATTTCGCCCGCCTCGACATCCGGATCGGCAAGGTCGTGGACGTCCAGCCGTTTCCCCGCGCGCGCAACCCATCCTACAAGGTCGGCGTCGACGTCGGCGCTGACAGGATCATGTGGTCGAGCGCGCAGATCACGAACTACGATCCGGCAGCGCTGCTCGGCTCGCTGGTTGTGTGCGTCTGCAATCTCGGTGCGAAGAACATCGCGGGCTTCACGTCCGAACTCTTGATCCTCGGCGCCAAGGACGCGAACGGTAATGTGATCGTGCTCGACCCGCGCAGCGAGGTGGCGATCGGCGAGCCGATTTTTTGACGCCTATCGGGCGCGCATTCGCGCGACCCGGGCTACGCTCGCTGCCTTTGCGCCAGATAGAATCCGAACAGCACCGTCACCAGTCCCGCCGCCTGCAGCGCGGTCGGGGGCTCGCCGAGCAGGAGCCAGCCGATGAGTATCGTCAGCGCCGGCACAGTCGCCGGGAAGACCGCGGCGCGGGCGACGCCGATGGTCTGGATCGAGAACGCAAAAAGATAGAGCGCGGCGGGGCCGGCCAGGATGCCCCGCGCCAGCGCCGCACGCGACCCCAAGCAGGGCCAGTTTCGGATCCGATTTTTTGATGGAAACAGGGCCGCCGGTCGGCTCGTTCATCGCGGACGCTTAACTTGGGCCGCACAGCGGTTCAACCCACGCCCACGCAGGGCTCGTAGGGCGGATTAGCGGAGCGTAATCCGCCATTCCCTCGCCCTGGATCGGTGGGTTACGCTGCGCTAACCCACGCTACTCGCTACTCGGGAAGGATCGCCATGAACGGAAATCGATACTACGGGGTTCGCGTCGAGGGCGCAAAATACGGCGTGGGTTTTGGCTCGGCACTCGCCATCGCGATCTCCTACACCAACAACCACTCGATCCTCTGGGCGATCATCCACGGCATCCTGGGCTGGCTCTACGTGATCTATTTCGCGCTGTTTCGGTGAGCCTGCCTGCAGCATGTAGCGCGGATGAGCGCAGCGATATCGTCCCGGGTATCGCTGCGCTCATCCGGGCCACGCTCGCTATGACGCGGGTACGGATCGAACAGATAGCGACGGCGTCGGCAGAGAAACACGCAGCACCACAGTTTTGTTCTCCATCCGACTCCAATTTGTTCGCAAGGAACGAATCGGAATCACACAAATCAGCGCGGGCCAATTCTTAACGACGCGTTTGCTTCTTGCTCCGCGCGGGGATATCGCGGAGAAACTTGCGACGAAGCTGCGCCGCGCCCTTAGCGAATGGCGTAACCGACGGTTTCGCTCGAGCCTTGTGCGGTCGTGATCCTGTTCCGCGACGTCAGAACGGTCAGCTGAACGGCCGTGGCCGACGTGGTGACCGGCGCCGCTTCCTGGACGCTCTCAGCGCCCATGACCTGAAGCTGTACGGGCGAGACCGGAAAGCCCGCCTTTTCGTAGGTCGGCAACTCGGCAGCGACACTGGCGGTGGCAGCCGTCATCGCGAGCACAGCGGCGGCAGCGGCGAGGGAAATCTTCTTCACGTCAATTCTCCTGGAATAGCTTTGAAATACAGGCTTGGTGGTCGTTTGGCGCGTTGCAATGGTTCACTGCTGCAATGAATAATCAGGTGATACAGAACGCGGAAACCATGCGTTGGTCGCACGACCAGCCGCGAAGGTTCGCTGGAATTTTTGTATGATCCGCGGCCCGCGGATCGAGATCGGCGCGCTTACGCGCTGCAGAGTGATGCGTTTGCTTATGTTGAGCAAGTAGCCCGGATGAGCGCAGCGACATTCGGGACAACTCTAACACCGCCCCCGGATATCGCTGCGCTCATCCGGGCTACAATCCGCGTTCGCTGCGTAGGGCGGATCAGCGTAGGGTAAACCGACGCTCTCTCGCGGCAAGGTGGTGGGTTACGCTTACGCTAACCCACCCGACTCTTTGCCTCGCTCAGGCCGCCTTCGCGGTCTTCTCCGGCGGCGCGGTTTCCATAGCGCGCATGTAGAGATCGAGCAGGCTTTCGCGCTCGTCACGCTCGTCCTGGTCCTGCTTCCGCAGCTTGATGATCTCCCGGAGGATCTTCACATCGAACCCCTCGCCCTTGGCCTCCGAAAACACTTCCTTCTTCTGCTCGTTCAGTTCAGCCAATTCGGTGTCGATGTTCTCGATCCGCTCGACGAAAGAACGAATCCGGCCGCCGGGAATGGTGACGTCAGACATGGTGCCTCCCTGTTTAATGAGGTCGTGAAAATGCCCGCAAACAAATAACCAATGTGTTAACCTCGGAGAGTTCCCGTCCCCATAACTCGATAATCCCCAGACTTGACCACATGAACGTGATTTCTATCCAGTCGCAGGTCGCCTACGGCCATGTCGGCAACAGCGCCGCGGTCTTTCCCATGCAGATGCATGGAATCGACGTGGTGGCGGTGCCGACCACGCTGCTCAGCAACCGGCCGGGCTACCCGACCGTCCGCGGCCGGGTGCTCGATGCAGAACTCGTCGCCGATCTCCTGCGCGGCATCGAGGAGCGCGGCGCGGTCGATGCGGCGCAGTTGATTTTGTCGGGCTATCTCGGCTCGGCTGACAACGCCACCGTGGTCGCGGACTTCGTCGCGCGCGCCAAGGCCAAAAATCCCGCGCTGCTTTATTGCTGCGATCCTGTGCTCGGGGATCGCGACCGCGGCCTGTTCGTCCATGCCGATATTCCGCCGCTGGTGCGCGATCTTCTGTGTTCGCTTGCCGATATCATCACGCCCAATCATTTCGAGTTCGAATGGCTGTGCGGGGCGAAGGCTGCTACGATCGATCAGGTGCTCAAGGCGGCGCGCGCGTTCATGGCGCGCGGGACGGTCGTCGTCACCAGCGCCGAGCTTGCCGACACACCTGCGGGCGAGATCGAGACCCTGGCCGTCGAACGCGCAAAATCCTTTCGCGTGCGCACGCCAAAACTGCCAATCAGCCCGAACGGCACCGGCGATCTGTTTGCCGCGCTTTTGGTCGCCGCGCGCCTCCGCGGCGACGATACGCCGGATGCGCTCAGCCACGCCGCGTCAGCCATCTTCGCCGTGCTGGAACGCACTGCAGCCGCTGGCACCGAGGAAATGCGCATCGTCGAGAGTGCCGAGTTGCTCGTTCATCCGCAGCGCAAGTTCGAATGTATCGCGATCAGCCCGTAGGGCGGATTAGCGAAGCGTAATCCGCCATTCATCCGCAACCAATCGGCGGATTACGCTTCGCTAATCCGTCCTACTTGCCACTCGCCGGAGAGAACAATGAGCCGTTTCTGGAGCAGCCTGACGCACGACCTGAAACCCTATGTGCCGGGCGAACAGCCCCGCATGGCGGAACTGGTCAAGCTCAACACCAATGAAAGTCCGTTTGGTCCTTCCCCACGCGCGTTGGAAGCCATTCGCGGCGAGGCGACTGACACGCTGCGTCTTTATCCGGACCCACAGGCGTCAGCGCTGCGGGACGCTCTGGCCGCCTACCACCAGGTACGATCAGAACAAGTGTTCGTCGGCAACGGCTCGGACGAGGTGCTGGCGCACGCCTTCGCCGCGCTGCTGAAGCATGATGCGCCGTTGCTCTTTCCTGACATCACCTACAGTTTCTACCCGGTCTATTGCCGCCTGTTCGGCATCGCTTACGAAACCGTCCCGCTCGATCAGGCCATGCACATCCGCTGTTCCGACTATCGCCGGTCGGCCGGCGCGCTAATCCTTCCCAATCCGAATGCGCCGACCGGGGTCGCGTTGTCACGGGCCGAGATCGTTACCCTGCTGGAGCAGCATCCAGACGCCCCCGTTGTGATCGACGAGGCCTATGTCGATTTCGGCGCCGAGACCGCGATCCCACTGGTCGCCTCCTACCCGAACCTTCTGGTCGTTCAAACCATGTCCAAGTCCCGGGCCCTGGCGGGTTTGCGGGTCGGCTATGCGATCGGCGACGCCGACCTGATCGAGGCGCTCACCCGGGTGAAGGACAGCTTCAACTCCTATCCCCTTGGCCGCCCCGCCCAGGCCGGCGCCATCGCCTCGCTGGAGGACGAAGCCTATTTTCAACAGAGCCGCGCGCGCGTGATCGAAGGCCGCGAGCGGCTAAACCGCGGCCTGGTCGGGCTCGGCTTCGAGGTGCTGCCATCTTCCGCCAACTTCGTCTTCGCGCGTCATCCGGCGCACCAAGGCGCGGCGCTGGCCGCCGCGTTGCGCCAACGGGCGGTGATCGTCCGCCATTTTTCCGCGCCTCGTATCGCCGACTATCTGCGGATAAGTGTAGGCACAGACGGGCAAATCGAGCGGCTGTTGTCGGCGCTGTCGGATATCCTGGGCGGCCCGTTACAGAAGCCCGGATGAGCGCAGCGACATCCGGGACCACTCTGACACCGCCCCGGATATCGCGGAGCCTGTCATCACCGCGCGAGCGCAATTGCGCTCGTCGCGGGGCGCGCATTCGCGCGACCCGTTGGCTCATCCGCCTACTCGCTGATCAACTTGAAGCAGGCCAGGACGACTGGTCCTTTGGCAAACGTCCGGCTGGATCGTGCACTTGAACCAGATGGGGAGACGCCCCCCAACGCCACAGGACAAGATTCGACATGTCTGGCCGAGCGCCATTCGCGAAGGATGGCACCAGAACTCCGGCAGCGCCTTTTGCAATCAGACGCGTGGCAATATCCCACGACGCGGGAGTCCGACCGTTGGCGCGATCGTAAGCCCATGCACAGGACAACGCCGCGAGATCGATATCCTCGGTGGCGCGCGCCGCGTCGGTTCGCAGATCGATGATATCTTCGACGTCGACGTTGTAGGAGCAGATGGTGAGCGGGTCGATGCGATGCCCGAAGCCATGGCCCATCTCGGTCAACATTCCCTCAATCGTCAGCGCCAGGTAAAGCGCGGGTGTACCGACCGGATTGAACCGTCCGCCCTTCGCCGCCGCACCATCGCCCGACGTCGGCGACCACGCCCACCTCGGATCATGTCCGCGATAGCAAACGCCCTGCCATCTCAAGCAAAGCCGCCAGTGGCGATGTGATCAAGATAATCGCGGACAGCAGCCGCCTTGCCTTCCTTCACCAGGGATTCGGCGGTGCGACCGCCAAAGGCAGCGATCGGCTCCGCGCGATACCACGCCATCGCTTGTTTTTCGCCGCCAGCCCAACCGGCGATGCGGCCGACGATTTCCAGCATTTCGGTGGCGCGGGCCTGCGTTTTCGGGGCCGAAACACGTGTCACGCGATACACCGTCTCGGGCTTGACGCCGATGGTTTCGGCGAACTGCTGCTTGGACATGCCAAAGCGTTCCGCGACTCGATCGACGATCACGAAGCCCTTGGGATCGAAGAATTGGGAGACGAGAGGCTTGCTCAGCATCACGGGCTTATCTGACTTGCGAGCTGCAGCGGCGCTGCCCTTGTGCAGCGATTTGGCTCGCGCGGCAATCCCGCGTACGGTTTTGCCGCCGCGCGTTGGGTGTTTTGATGCAGTCATGGCAGCTACCTGACGCCATAAATATATGGCATTCTATATGGCACGGATTCCTGGTTTTGTCCACCTTTCGCTGGCCAGGCTACCCGAGCCCGGCCAAGCCCCCGCGCGCCTCGTCAGCTACTGCACGACGTCGAGTTTGACCTTGGCGACACCCTTCCCCACCATTCCCAGCGCGTCGGCCGCGGAATAGGAGACGTCGACAACACGCCCCTGAACATAGGGACCGCGGTCATTGACCCGCACCGTCACCGACTGGCCGCTCGCGACGTTTGTCACGCGCAACTTGGTGCCGAAGGGCAACGTTGGATGGGCGGCGGTCATGTCGAGCGTGTTGAACTTTTCGCCGCTCGCGGTCTTGGTTCCCTCGGTGTAGAAGCTGGCAACCCCATGCGAGGCCGTTTTGACGCCGCCTGCATCCCCGCGCGACGCGAACGGGGTGTGCTTTCTCAACGCCACCACGCGCCTCTTCATCATGGACGATGTCGTTCGATCGTGGTCCACCGACGCCTGCCGGCTGGCGCGAAGTTCGGATTTCTGGGTGACGACCGAGGACTGCGCGCAGGCCGCAAGCGATGCGGCTGCGAGCGTGACAGCAAGCAGCCGTATGAACTTCCCGGCACACGCGGCCGGGATTAACGGCGCTTCAAGTTGAGTATGGCCTGCCCTGACGTCGACGCACGAAGTACTGATGCAGCCAATGGAAGACATGTTGCAATCCCCCGCTCGCGCCCCAGCCCAAGCCGAAAACCAACACGCGGCAATGGCGGGACCGAATCCGGGCGGAAGCGTGGCCGGACGCGAACAGCCACGATTTCCACAGCGCAATTCCGTTCGAGTGTGGTGATTGCGTCACAGGATTTGCTGGATCCTGTAGCCACTACCAGCGAGCTATGTCAGGAAATCTCGTAGACCGACACCTTGTCCGCGATGCCGCTCAACGCCACGCGTCTCGTCGCCGGCTTCAGCCCGTTGCTCTCGAGCAGGGCCCGGGCATGGGCGTTCTCCACCACCTGCTCCGTCACCACGATCGAGCGTGAGGCCGCAAGGCCCTGGACCCGCGACGCGATATTGACCGTCTGGCCAAAATAGTCCTGCTGGCCATTGAGCGTGACCGCGAGGCATGAGCCTTCGTGGATGCCCATCTTCAGCCGCAGGCTCTGGTGCTGACGCTCGGCGCCAAGATCGCTCATCGCCTCGCGCATGCGGATTGCAGCGGCAATGGCGCGGTCGGGCGTCTCGAAGGTCGCCATGATGGCATCGCCGATGGTCTTCACCACCGCCCCCCTTTCGGACACGATGATCTCCTGCAGCAGCCTGAAATGCTCGTTGACGAGATCGAAGGCTGTGAGGTCACCGACGCGCTCGTAGAGCTCGGTGGAATCCTTGAGATCGCTGAACAGGAAAGTCAGGCTCAGGATCTTGAGGCGCTGACCGATGGCGAGCGTGTCGGTCCGGTAGATATCGCGAAAAGTCTGATTGGTGAGGAGACGCGTTGCCGTGAGAACCGATTTTCGTCGCTTCAGGAGGTCATCCAGCGTCGGGTTCGCCACCCATACCGCCGGCAACACGCGACCGTCGGTGCGGTTGTCCAACGCCAGGCGCAGTGGCCCGGGGCGCAGGGTAACGTTGTCGACGGGAACCTGGATCTTGTTGAAGATCACGGACAGGTTCTGGCGCTCGCTGGTCTCTTCGCCGCTGACCTCCAGGAATTGGGCCGCATGCGTCACGGGATCGAACATGATCAGCGTGCCCTGCGGCACCTGCAGGGAAAGGATGGCCCTTTCTCCTGCCGGCAAGTCGACGATTTCGAGCGTGACCTCGTCCAGCAGCTTCTCCAGATCGTCCGGAAGATCGATCGCCGAACTCCAGAAGATCTGGCGATAATATTCGGCCGCGGACAGTTGGTCGGGACTATGGGCCGCGATCTTCCGCACGCGCGGGCTTACCGTAAAAGTCACCTCGACCAGATTATCGAGCGTCGTCTCGTAGCCCGCGGCGCAGAACGCGCAATGATACTGCGCCCGATCCAGGGTCTTCAGGCTTTTGTTGGCGGAAAGAACCCCGGCACAGCTCGGGCACATCACGTTCCATGTCATCTCGAACATGCCGAGCCCCACCGCATTCAGGAGGGCTGCGATGACCCGATCTTCGTCGATGCCCGCCGTGCCTGCGAGATCAAGCGCGTTCATCTTGTTCAAGGCATGATCCGGAGCATCCCGCACCATGCGCTCGAGCATATCCACAACGGCTTCGTCGGACGACTGACGCAGAGCCGCAAACGACGTCCCGGTTTCGCTCATGCGACAATGCTACCTGAAAGAAGGCAGCGCGAACACCCGCTAACCCATCCCGCGCGCGGCCCGGATAAGCCAGCAAGACAAAAAGCCCGCGACGATGTCGCGGGCTTCTTGCTCAAGCGGCGTTGGAGATGTCGTCAGCGAATGGCGCGACCGGTCGTCGGGGCTGGCGTGGCCGTCTCGGCCGTCCGTGTCGTCCGCGGCGTCAGGACGCTCAGCTGATGCGCAGTGGCTGCGGAGGTCAGCGCCGGCGACTGCTCCGTGACCTCAGCGGCGCCCAGCACGCTGACCTGCGCCGCCGATATCGGCAGCCCCTTCGTTTCATAGGCCGGCAGCTCCGCCGCAAAACCGGCAGTGGCGCCCACAATCGAGAGTACGGCGGCGGCTGCGATGGATAGGTAAGTCTTCTGCACTTCAATTCTCCGGGGTAGGATTCGAAGCAACAGACTACACCCTTTTTGTTGCAATGCGATATCACGATATTGCATTGCAACAATGCAGTTCCCCGCACTCAATTAATGGTGAGAGCCCAACCGGTTAGCAGCAGGGCCTGCCGAACAGGAGAAAAGCATGCAAGTCGCGGTCGTCGGTGCTGGAGCGGTCGGATGCTACTATGGAGGACTGCTGCTGCGGGCCGGACATGACGTGACGTTCGTCGGCAGGCAGCCGCATGTCGACGCCATCAACGCCCATGGCCTGCTGCTGGACACCAAGACTTTCAACGGCCATCTGCCCGCCAAAGCCGCGACCGACGCAAGCGCCCTCGCCTCGCCCGACCTGGTGCTGGTTTGCGTGAAGTCGGCCGATACCGAGCAAGCCGGCCGGTCGCTCGCCGGACGCTTGCTGCCGGAAACATCCGTCCTCAGCCTGCAGAACGGCGTCGACAATGCGCCGCGTCTTGCCGCCGTCACCGGCCACGCCGTCATTCCCGTGGTGGTCTATGTCGGCAGCGAGATGGCCGGGCCCGGCCATGTCAGGCATCACGGCGGCGGCGACCTCGCCATCGGCGCCTCCGCCACGAGCGAGGCGCTGGCGCAAACGCTTCAGGCCGCCGGCATCGGCATCACGATCGCCGACGACATCGACAAGACGCTGTGGAGCAAGCTGATCATCAACTGCGCCTTCAACGCGCTTTCCGCCGTGGCCGGCATTTCCTACGGCCCGATGCTGGAAGTCGAAGGCACCCGGAATGTCGTCACGCGCGCGGTGCAGGAGGCGACAGCGGTCGCCCGCGCCTGCGGCGTATCGATCGGCGACGATCTCCTCGCGCATATCCTGAACATCCCGGCCATCATGCCGAACCAGATGTCGTCCACCGCGCAGGATCTTGCGCGCGGCAAGCCCAGCGAGATCGACTTTCTCAACGGCTATGTGGTGCGCAAGGGCGCCGAACTCGGCATTGCCACGCCGACCAATCACGCCCTGCAGGTGATGGTGAAGCTGGCGGAACGGGGCAAGGAGTTGTCACGGCGGTAGCCCGGATGAGCGTTAGCGACATCCGGGACCACGCCAACACCGCCCCGGATTTCGCTAACGCTCATCCGGGCTACAAGCGAGCGCCGCCTACGCGATCACTCGCTTCTCGAGGATCTTGCGAAAATCCGTTGCCAGGCTGCCGTAGTAGCCGGCCAACACTTCGTAAAAGCTCTGCTCGGCCTTGTCGGTTGCTTCCCGCGCCTGCTGTTCGCAGCGCGAGGCTTTCGTCTCGTACTTCTCCACCTTGGTCTTGAGCTCTGCCACCACCATCGTCGTTACTCCCCGCCACACACACGCCCAAGATGCTAGGCCGGCAAAGGTCGAAAAGATGGCCGGGTTGAGGAGATTTCGTAGCGCAGCCGTGAGCAAGTCGTGACTGATCGCGCAGAGCGCGCGCCTAGCGCGCCGGCACCGGCGCCGGCGGCCGCAACAAGCGTGACCGCGACGCGCCGGTCTTGGTCGCAGGCCTCGCCGCGACGCGCTTTCCGCTGTCGATGGATTCCAGATAGGACGTCAGCGCCCAGGCCGAGCTCGAGCCGCTGGAATAGTGTTTTTGCAGAAACAGATAGAGCGTGAGGTGAAAGCGGCCCTTGGCGAGGCCGCGCGGGCTGCGGTGACAGGATGCGCAACTTTCGGCGAACAGTTTTGGCGCCGGTTTGCCCTGATCGAGATTCTGCGCGACAGCCACCGATCCGCCCAGCGCGGCCATGACGGTAACAACAAGCAGACCGCAGCGCGCTTTCATTGGCGACATCAATTTTTCCGGTACACGGAGCGGATGAGCTGCCTCAGGCAACTCGGGGAAGAAGGCGGAAGATGGCAGGCGAAGCGCAATCTGCTGTCGAGGCGTGGCGAAAAGTGGGTGCGCTTCCGCCATCATTGCGCTCTAATCGCGGCATGGCGCAGTTCGTAGGATGGGTGGAGCGCAGCGATATCCATCCTACGCAGGCATCACCTCAATACGGCGGTTTCTTCTTTTCCCGCTGCGCCCTTGCCGCCTCCATCCACCACACGAGATCGTCCGCAAAGCGCGGGAACGCGTGTGACAGCGCCTTGCCGCCCTCGCCGGTCGGCTTGCCGTCTTCGGTCAGCGTCTGCGCGATCGGGCCTACGGCGATCGAGCTCGAAATCACCACCATGCCCATTTCCGAAAGCGTGCCGTGCCATGCGAGCGCGGCGCGCGCGCCGGAGATGCGGCCGGCCGAATAGCTCGCAATCGCAGCCGGGCGCCAGAACCATTCTTCGAGAAAATGGTCGGTGAGGTTTTTCAGCCCCGGCTGCATGCCCCAATTATATTCGCCGGTCACGAACACAAAGCCGTCAGCGGTGCGGATCTGCTCGGCCAGTTTTTCGAGCGCGGCCGGCGCGCCGCCTTTCGGATATTCCTTGTACATCCGGTCCAGCATCGGCAGGCCGATCGCCTTGGCGTCGATCAGTTCGACATCGTCGCCGCGGGCGGCAAGCCCCTCGACGACGAATTGCGCCAGCCGGATGCCCATGCGATCGGAACGGTAAGAGCCGTAAAAGACGAGAATGCGGTTGCCCATGACACCTGCACCTTAAGGCATTGGATGATGCACTCGAACCATGCGGGCAATTCCCATGCAAGGCCCGAGCCTGCCGGCCCGCGCTGAACATCGGGCTACACACTGAAATCGCCGCAACAAAAAAGCGGCCTTGCGGCCGCTTCGTTACAGTTGCGCGTCCGGCTCTACCAATAGCCGGGCCCGTCATAATAGGCGTAGGAATCAACGTACGGCGCGCCCGCGATCGCAGCCGCCGTTCCGACCGCTACGCCAGCCGCAAGCCCAACGGGCCCGGGACCGTAATGGACGCGAGGTCCGTAGTACACGCGAGGTCCGTAGTAAGGTCCGTAGTAGCTGTAGTCGTACCGGCTCGGCAGACGAACGCCATATCCGCCGCGCAGATAGTTGGAGTTCGGATAGTTGAACCCGATCATGCCGGGTTCCTGGGTCGCTTCCTGCGACATCGCAGGCGTCGCAAGCGCCGTCGCAAGGATCGCGGCCGCGCCAAGCATTGTCAGTTTCATCATCGCTCATTCTCCATTTGCATATGAAGAACGAACGGGCAAAGCGAGATGCTGGTTCCAGAGGTCGATTCACAGCGCCGTGATTTTCAGAGACGATTGCCTCTTACCGGCAAGAGAAAAGGCCGGCGGGCGTTACGCCACCGGCCTTCTCTTGCAACTGCCGGCTCGGGAGGTCCGGTTCCGCTGCGATTCCATGCCTAAAGTTTGACCACTACAGCATTAATAAAATCTTAATGACCGACTGTGAGGTGCATCACGGATGGGCAAAACCTTCTGGGGCTAGCTTCGTACCAATAAGAGTAGCTTCGCCTAAGCGCAGGAGGCCAACATGGCCCAGGTTTATTTCCACTGCTCGAATTCCCGGGAAGTCCGGATCGATCGATCCGGCGAAGCGGTCAGCGACCTCGCCGAGGCGCGCGAGCGCGCGGCCGGCATCGTCCGGTCGCTGATCATGGGCCGCGACGCGGAAGACTGGCGCGACTGGGTCGTGCATGTCAGTGACGATTTCGACGAAGAGATCTTCGTTCTGCCGTTCGCCTTCGTCCTCGGCAAACCGCACTGAGAGGTTGCCATGCTGCCGGCACGACCGCCCTTCATGCCGCTGCTCCGCCGCCTCGATGCGATCGTGGCGCGCTGCCACCGCCTGATCGAGCGCGCCCGCGACCCCTATCGTCCCGAGCGCCACTACATGCGCGGCCCCGGCCCGAAATGGCGCGCCAGGCATCGCGCTGACGTCGCAGGCGCAGCCGTCTAAGACCGCCGACCGAGCCGCCGACGCGGTCGGCGCCAGATCCGGAAAATCCCTTCCTTCGCGCATTCCTTGCGCTCCGGTTCCAGCACCGGAACCCACGGCCCCAACCTCTCCACGAGATCGCCTTGCTTTGGTCAAACCTCGCTGGCCGTGTGGTGGCTTGGACAAGGCTTTCTGGGCAGAGGGTTTTCCACGCCGCAAGCATGGCTCGCCGCCCGATGCGGGTGACATTGGACTGAGCAAGGGACCGCCAATGCAATCCACGCCAACGCTGAAAGACACCGATCCGCACGACGTCTTTGCGATCGAATCGCTGCTGCACGCGCATGCCGAAAAAGCGCCACCGCTGGCGCACGATCCGGCCGCCCCTCCGGCGGCGCCGCAAGTCCAAATCGCGGCGAAGCCGCAAATTCAAGTTACGCCGCCGATTTCGGCCGGCGCGCCGATTCCGCAGGTCGAACCGACGTTTCGGGCCCCGGACGCGCGCGATATCCAGCTTGAGAGTGTCAGGCCAAGCGAGATCAAGGTGGATGGTCTCAAGCCTCCCGGCGAACGGCCGATGTCCAAATGGGTGAAGCGCGTGGTCATGGCGCTGCTCGGCCTGTGCGGCGCGATGGCTGCCGCGGCCTGGCAGCATTATGGCGATCAGGCCAAGGCGGTGGCCGCCGAGTGGGCGCCACCCTTCGTGCTGGCGGCATTGCCTTCGGCAACCAGGCCTGCCGTCGCTGAGGAGCCGAGCGTGGCGCCGGCCACCGAATCCGCCGCGACAGAGCAGGCCGCTGCGCAACCGGCAGCAGCGACAACGGCAGCGCCGGCTCAGCCCGAACCAGCTGCCACTGCCGCCGCCGCTCCTTCTGCGGAATCGTCCCAGTTGCAATCGATGGCGCGGGATCTCGCCACGATGGGCCAGCAGGTCGAGGAGCTGAAAACCACCATCGCGCAGCTCAGGGCGAGCCAGGCCCAAATGGCGCGTGAACTTGCCAAAGCTTCAGAGGCCAGAGCGGCCGAAACCAGACCAGCCGAGCAGAACCTGCGGCCGAGGGTGTCGGCGCTGACGCCGCCTGCGCCGCGGCCGGCCGCCCCGCCACCCGCGCGCAAGCCGAAACCGGCCTATTCCTATTCGCCGTCCTATTCGCCCGCACCGATTGCGGCCGCTCCCGCAACGCCGCTCCGGCCGGCGCAGGCCGCCGCACCGTTACCGCCTCAGCAAACGATAGCCGATGACGGCGAGCCGGTGGTACGCCCGCCGATGCCGATGCGGTAGGTAGCTGCGTTCCCCGGATGCTGCGCGGCGCCAACAGCGCGTTCACGCGCGTCTTCGCTATGTTTGCGGCATGATGCGCTGCTGATCCGGGGGTCCATGTTAGAGATGGGTCCCGGCTCAGCAGAGCAGCGCTACCGGACGATCCTCCGCATCGCCTGGGCCGCACCGCGTCCGGGACAAGTGACCACGCCAATCGGCTAGCTCTGGTGCGGTCCCCGCATCATCTTCATGGCGTCCTCGATATGACGCCACTCCCTGGCTTCCTCGGCATCGCCCTTGCTCTCGCAAGCCAGCGCATTGTGTGCGGCTTGCGCGATCGCGGTGAGGCCGTGCTTCTCCATCATCTGGCGCGCAATCGTGTGGATCTGCATTTCCGACATCATGTCGCTCTCCCAGGGTTCCACCAGTCCACGCCGCATTTCGCTTCGTCGCGGCTTGCTCGTGAAACGGCCGAACCGAAAGTCTCGTTCCTCCCGCTGCGACAGATAATTTTCGGACGAGTTCAGGGATCGTGCGGTTCCACCTGCGGTCCCCGTAATATCCCGTCCGCAATCTCCCCGAATATCAAGTCGGTCTTTCGACTGGTATTTTTCAGCGTGAATCGCAATCGCGGGAGTCGGACATGGCAAGAGTCTATTTCCACTACTCCAATTCCGAGGGCGTATGCATCGACCGGCGCGGCACCGCCGTCGGAAACCTGGCCGAAGTGCGCGATCACGCCGCCCGCGTCGTGCAGTCGCTGATTACGGCGCAGGGTCCGGAAGACTGGCGCGACTGGACGCTGCATGTCAGCGACGATCTCAACGACGAAATCTTCGAGCTGCCGTTTTCCTCCATGCTCGGCAAGCTGCATTGAGAGGTCCGCCATGTTGGCCACGCAACCGCTTCTCCGACGCCTGGCAGAAATCGCGATCCGTTGGCACAGGCTGATCGATCTTGCCCGCAACCCCTACCGCCCCGAGCTGCACTACATGCGCGGCCCCGGCCCGAAATGGCACGCGAAGCATCAGGGCATTCAGTAGCCCTGTAGCCCGCGCTCCCGTAGGATGGGTAGAGCGAAGCGAAACCCATCACTCGCGGTCCACAAGCACGATGGGTATCGCTTCGCTCCACCCATCCTACAGATCTCCCAACTCCGGCGGCTCGAACCAGTTCGTCAGCGACAGGCCGCCGTCGATCACGATCGCGGCGCCCGTGACGTAGGCCGATATCCGGTTCGACAGCACCGCCAGCGCCAGCGGCGCAAGATCGCCGGCCTGCCCGAGCCGGCCGAGCGGAATGTGTCTTGCGAGCGCGGGATCGGCGACGAAGCCGCCGGCTGCGATCGCGCCGGGCACCAGTGCATTGACGCGGATGCCGAAGCGGCCAAACGTCTTGGCCAATTCCTTCACCAGCATCGAAAGCCCCGCCTTCGACGTCGAGTAGTGCGGCAGGTTGCGCGGCGTGCCGGCATGCAGCGAGGTCAGCAGCAGGAACGAGCCGGACTGTTTGTCGGCGATCAGCTTTCGCGCCAGTTCGCGCGAGAGATGGAATCCGGCTTCAAGATTCACCGCATGCATCTGCGCCCAGGTCTCGGTGCTGACGCCAAGCGCATGATCGGCTTCGCGCCGCGGCGGCGAGGCGCTGTGCACAAAATGCGTCACGCGTCCCAGGGCGGCGGCAGCGTCCGCCAGCAGCGCATCGCGCGCCGCGGCATCGGCGAGATCGCCGACCCAGGGCACCGCCAGTTCCGGCCGGGCCGAGGCCTTGATGGCCGCCGTCACCGTGTCCCGGTTCACGTCGGCAAACACCGTGCGCACACCCTCGCCGATCAGGGCTTGCGCGATCGCGCGGCCGATCCCGTTGCCCGCGCCGGTGACGAGCGCCGCCTCGCGCGTGGCATCGAATGGCGTACTCAGCAGGCTCATGTTCGCGTCTCCCATCGAAACAAATTTCAATACGCTCGCTCTTGCACCCCTACTCACCGCATGGCTGGCAGCATCTTGCGCTGTATCAATCGGCGCACCATCTGCACCGCTAGGTTGCTTCCACCTTGCTGGAAACCGTCCTAGTCTCCACTCTGTAACCGGTGGGCTCACCACCATGCAAACCCGCGTTCGAAAAGTCGCCCACGTTCTGGAACGCCTTGGGCTTGCCATGGCAGGCGCGGCGAGCGGGTTGTTTGTGGCGGCGCTGGTGGGAACGAGCCATTCCGCACTCACCAATCAGGCCTTCCTGCTCCTGATGATGATCGGCGGCGCCGTCGGCTTTTATCTCGGCATCGACACGCCGCCCCACCCCCTCACCGCATCGAAGGATGGCGCCTGGGTTGGCAAAATCGACACGCCGGAACTGCTCAGCGCGATCGGCACCTTCCTCGCGGCGTTCTCGGCGTTCGCCTGCGTCGGCGTGATCGTGCTGCGCCACGATCCGCATTTGGTATGGATATCGATGATCATGGCCGGATGGGTGGTCGGCGTCTCCATGCAGATCATCGCCGGCACGATCGCCCGCCTGCGCCGCTAGAGCATGATCCGGAAAAGTGGGTACCGGTTTTCCGAAGAGATCATGCTCAAATCAAAGAGATAGAGCGGGATGACGATTCGAAGAAAAGTCATCACGCTCGGCAGCAAGTAGCCCTGCATTCGCCGTCAGCTATCGTCCTCAAGTGTCAGCACCAGACCGGTCAGCGCCGCGCCGATGCCAAACATCAGGCCGTAGGTCGTGACCAGCATCACCGTGGTCTGAACAGGTGCACTGCTTTTGGCAACCAGGTCCCTGACGTGAAAAGCATCGATCAGGCCGAGCAACAGCACCAGCGACAGCCCAAGCGTCACGCCCATCAGGAAATGGGTAAGCACGGCATTGAAGAGTGACTTTTCCGGACGCATGGACGCCCTGCCTTCGGCATGATGCCAAGCCAACGCACGGCGAGGGAACTGGTTCCATCGAGAGACAGAATTCGTCCCTGCTGCGGGGCATCAGCGGCCCCGGCCGTTTGCAAAGCGTTAAGCAAACGCTGGCAACACTCCCCGGCATTTCCAAAAATTTTCCACAATCCTCTTTAGGAAGAAGAAGGCATTTCGCTTTCGAGAATGGAGAATTTCCCATGCGGTTAGGACAAGCGATCTTCTTCGGTTCGGCGGCCGCCCTCCTTACGCTGGCAGCGCCGACGCTCGCCAGAAATTCCAGCGCGCATTCGCATACGGCGAAAGCAACCGAGGCGCCTGCGGCCTCCTCCTGCCAGGCCTACCAGCAGGCGGCCGACGGTTCGTGGGCGCAACTGCCCTGTCGGGAGACGGGCGCCAAGGCGCCGGCCCAGCCCCGCTCCGCCGCAAAGGGCGCGACCGAAGAAACGCAGTGACACAGTCCGTAGGGCGGGCAAAGGAGCGTTAGCGACGTGCCCACCATCAAGCATTCCGCTCATGATGGTGGGCACGCTTCGCTTTGCCAACCCTACGGACTGCGAACTGATTTGCTTCGCACGCAAGCGCAATCTTGATGCACAACTGCGACAGATCAACACGACGGGCAAATCACCAAAAGTCTGTCGAGTCCCTTTTGCAAAAATATTCCGCTTCCGCCGCAGGCCAAATCAGCCGCATAACTCCGCCCGTCTCACCCGATTGAGGGGCGTTGGCCATCGTCACGAACGTGCGGTGAGATGCGATGGACGCGAGAGCTGCGACTGACGTGTGTGGCTCGAGCGTACGGCGAAGTCGTGTGGTCCTGACGCCGCGGTGCTGGCGTCAAGTTCTTTGAGAAGCAAGCTTCTTGAGGAGCGACGGTGGCAAAAGAGCCGTTCACCGGGGAGAGCTCGCTATAAGCCGTAAAGCCATTGCGCAGGGAAGGCCGGAGTGTTCCCGCTGCCCTGTATGCTCGTGTGCAGTTTTGTTTGCGCAAATCGCACGCGAGACCGCGGGTGCAGCAAGCACCCGGTCTTCCCTGCGCCCTCTAAACTCTGGAGGGACACAAGAAGATGCAAACCTCGGGCACAACGTGCCGCGAGATAGCGGACGCACGTTCGGTGTCATCGTCCGCCTTGTGCGCAATTGCGCACTGGGGCGGACGATCCAGTATTCAGAGACAGCAGTGATTGAATCGAGAAGCCGCAGCGTACTGGATGCCCCGCCTTCGCGGGGCATGACGGTCGTGTGGCGCTTCAATAATTCATCGTCATTGCGAGCCAACGGGTTGGCTCGCAATGACGATGAGGATCGCCTCTGCCTACGCGGCGGTCCTGCCCAGCCAATCATCAAAACGCGTCGGCATGATCCGCGCGCCGTCGTCCGGCACCAGCGTGCGCAACGCGAGCGGCGCGCCGAAATACGGCACGTCGGCCCCCGCCACGATCCGGCTGGTGTCGCCCTGCTTGCGGAGCCAGCGGCCGACGAAGTCCGCAAGCGGCGCCGCTTCGGGACCTGCGACCTCGCGTATGCCATTGGCGGGCTCGCCGAGGGTCACGTCGGCGAGAGCAGCGGCGACATCGTCGGAAAGCAACGGCTGCATCAACTGGCTGGAAACATGAACCGCGCCATCCCTCCGCCCGGAATCCGCGATCCCGCCAACGAATTCGAAGAACTGGGTGGCGCGCAGGATCGTATAAGCCAGGCCGGAATTCGCGATCAGCCGCTCCTGTGCCAGCTTGGCACGGAAATAGCCGCTGCTCTCGAGCCGGTCGGTGCCGACGATCGACAGCGCGACGCAATGCCGTACACCGGCCTGCTTCGCAGCCGCGATCAGGTTGCGCGTCCCCGTCTCGAAGAAGTTCAGCACCGCCTTGTCCTCGAACGAGGGCGAATTCGACACGTCGACGACGATGTCGGCGCCCGCAAGCGCTCCTTGCAGGCCCTCCCCGGTCACGGCGTTGACGCCCCTGCTCGGCGACGCCTGCAGCACCTCATGGCCGCGCGACCGGAGCAACGGGGCCAATTTCGAGCCGATAAGGCCCGTGCCGCCGATGATAACGATCTTCATTACCTCGCTCCTCTCCCTGAAGCCGCGGCAACCCCGCGCTGCATCCAAGACGCACGGCAAGGCGCCGGTGTGACAAGCCCCACTGTAAACCCCGGATTAAGTTGCACCACCTATACTGGTGGCCCGAACGCCCCGCACCAGCGCAAATGGCCTAAAATCCCATGAAAATCGGCACCCTCCTCACCGCTGCCATTGTCTCGCTTTCCGCCGTCGGTGGCGGCCTCGCCGTCTATGTGGCAGTTTCAAAATATCAGACCATGGAAAAGGTCTCGGTCGCGCAGAGCCGGCTGGAGGTGGTGCGCGCAGTCGGCGACATCCCGCGCTATATGAATTCCGAGCGCGGTTTTGCCACCAACATCCTCTATGGGCCGCCTGCAGTCGATCCGGCGGTGCGGAAGGAACTCAACGAAAAACTCCGCAAGAACACCGACGGCGCGCGCGACAAGATGAATGCGATCCGCAAGAACCTGTCCGGCGGGCTCGACGATGCCGCGGCGATCGGCCCCGGCATGGACGATCTGAATCTGAAATTCAACGCATTGCGCGAGGCCATGGACAAGGCGATCGACGGCCCGGCCGAAGCGCGCAAGGACGCCGCCAGAAAAATCGTCGCCGACAATGCCGTGTTCAACGCCGCGGTCACCAAGCTGCTCGACGAGCAGGTGCGCCGCATGGCGCAGCTTGACGGCGATGCCTACCGGCAGGCTGTCTATGCCAACATCACCTGGAACCTGCGCGACGTCGGCGGTTACAACGCCAGCATCCATAAAAACCTCGTCGGCGCCAAGCGCGCCGCCACCGAAGCCGAAAAGATGGAGTTCAGCCGCTCGCAGGGCCGCGCCGATCAGATCCTGATGTCGTTGCAGGAACTGCGCGGCAACCCGGCGACGCCGGCCAATGTGGCGGCCGCGCTGGAAAAGATGAACGAAGCCTATGTCGGCCGTTTCGGTAACGAGTTGAAGCTCGTCAAGGACGGCGCCGCTTCAGGCAAATACGAGCACGATGTCGACTTCTTCTACGCAGAATCCCAGAAGGGCCTCGGCGCCGTGGTCGATCTGCGCAACGCCTTCTACGACAACGCCGAGCACATCCTCGGCACCAACTATTCCTCCGCGCGCTTCAGCTTCCTGCTTGCGCTCGCGGGTCTGATTACGGTTGTCACCGCCAGCGCTGCGCTGGTGGTGATGGTGCGCCGCCGCGTCTGCGGGCCGATCGTCGACCTCACCGCCACCATGTCGCGGCTGGCCAGCGGCGACGTCTCAGGTGAAATCGCCGGCGCCGAGCGCGGCGACGAGATCGGCGCGATGGCATCGGCGGTACGCGTCTTCAAGGACAGCATGGTCGAGGCGGAACGGCTCGCCGCCGAGAAGGCCGCCGAGAGCGACGGCAAGATGCGCCGCGCCCAGGTGCTCGACCAACTCACCCGCGTGTTCGAAGCCAAGGTCACCGAGCTCGTCGGCGGACTGTCGTCGGCATCGTCCATCATGGAAGACACTGCACAGTCGATGTCATCGACCGCAACCCTCACCAATCGTCAGGCGGCGATCGTCGCCGCCGCTTCCGAACAGACCTCCGCCAACGTGCAGACGGTGGCAAGCGCCACCGAGGAACTGGCCTCTTCGATCTCGGAAATCGGCCGCCAGGTCGCGCAATCGACCGAAATCGCCGCCCGCGCGGTCGACAATGCGCGGCGCACCGGCGACAGCGCCCGCTCGCTCGCCGAGGGCGCGCAGAAGATCGGCGACGTCGTGACGCTGATCCAGAGCATTGCCGCGCAGACCAACCTCCTGGCGCTGAACGCGACCATCGAAGCCGCGCGCGCCGGCGATGCCGGCCGCGGTTTTGCCGTCGTCGCCTCCGAAGTCAAATCGCTGGCCGGCCAGACCGCAAAGGCCACCACCGAAATCTCCGAGCAGATCGCCTCGATTCAGGCGGCGAGCGACCAGACCGTCACGGCGATTCAGAACGTCGCCAACGTGATCGCCGAGATCGACCAGATCGGCACCGCGATTGCGGCCGCGATCGAGGAACAGGGCTCCGCGACCAAGGAAATCTCGCGCAGCGTGCAGGAAGCTGCGCGCGGCACCCAGGAGGTCAATTCCAACATCACGGGCGTGCAGAAGGCCGCCGACGATACCGGCTCGGCCGCCAATCAGGTGCTCGGCGCGGCCGAGCAATTGTCCTCGCAGTCCAAGGATCTCGCCGGACAGGTCAACCGCTTCCTCTCGGAGGTGCGTGCGGCGTAAAGAGCATGATCCGGAAAAGTGGGCACCGGTTTTCCCTCGCGACAAACGCGGAACGCGTTTGCGCGGAGATCATGCTCAAATCAAAATCATCCCGTCAGTCGGCAAACCCGACATAACGCACGAAATCACCATTCGGCTCACGGTCCGATCGCACCGCATTGGCGGGAAAGCTGTCGTCGGGATAACCCAGGGCGACGCAGGTCATGATGACCTCGTCCTCGGGGATATTGGCGACCTCGCGCACGATGTGCTCTTGCGGGTCTGAACCAGCGTCTCGAAATCCATCCGTTGCATTCCGTCCGTCCGTTGCATTCCCATGGTCAATCCCTTTTGAAACAATAATCGAAGCGGTCGCCGTCCGCCGTAATCAGCCCGACGGTGGGCGCCGGGAAATGGACAGGCAGGATCAGCGTGTCGGTGCCGGCGACGGAAGCCAAGAACTTCCGCCGCGAGATCGACGACTGTTTCGGATCCCAGTCCGGCTTCGCCGACCATTCCGGCTCACGGCACTGGATGACGTGATGCATGAGATCGCCGGCCACCACCGCGCGCTTGCCCTTTGAGAAGATGTTGACGCAGCAGTGACAGGGCGAATGCCCCGGCGTCGGTGTCAGCGTAACGGTATCGTCGAGCGCGTAATCGTCGTCAACCAGAACGGCCTGTCCGGCCTCGACGATCGGCAGGCAATTGTCGCGAAAGACCGTCCCGGGCGGGTTGGCTCCCTCAGCATTCTCCGCCTCCCACGCCGCATATTCCCGCTTATGGAATATGTACTTGGCATTGGGAAACGTCGGCACCCAGCTCCCGTCGCGCAGCGTGGTGTTCCAGCCGGTATGGTCGATGTGCAGATGGGTGCAGAAGACGTAGTCGACCTCCTCGTAGGCGATGCCGAGCGCAAACAGCTCGTTGCGCCAGCGCTCCTTGCCGGGAAAATCGAACGGCGGCGGGTGCCCCTTGTCCTCGCCGGTGCAGGTATCGACCAGGATGGTGTAGCGCGGCGTGCGGACCACAAACGTCTGATAGGTGATCACCATCAGCCCCAGCGCCGTATCGAACACCTCGGGCTCCATGTCGGCCAGGTGATGCTTGAAGACGGCATCGTCATAAGCCGGGAAGAAATCCTGCGGCCGCCGCCACGGCCCCTCGCGCTCAATCACCGCGTCGATGGTGATGTCGCCGATCCTGAGCTGCTTCATCGTCGTTCGCTCCCCGTTTTTGCGCCAGCGTAACGGGCGAGTTCAGCACCGACAAGCCGCGCGCAAGTTGTAGCGCCATGCGTTTCGGCTTTTCCTGCCCTCCGCCGCAAATCGAACAGAAATGCCGCCTAGCGAATGCGTCGTCTGCGCGGGGCAAGCCTTGAACAAGAAACTCAAATATTCCGCGGCGGCGATCGTCGTCTTCGCCGCAGCCGTCTACATCAACAACACCAATCATCTCGCCACCCATCGGGAGGGCAACCCAGTCCTGCTCGCGCATCGCGGCATTGCCCAGCGCTTCGACGAACGCGAGCTGAAGAACGACACCTGCACCGCGGCGCGAATGCTGCCGTCCAGCCACCAGTATCTGGAGAACACGATCGAATCGATGCGGGCCGGTTTTGTGGCCGGGGCCGATATCGTCGAGCTCGACGTTCATCCCACCACCGATGGCGAATTCGCGGTGTTTCACGACTGGACGCTGGATTGCCGCACCGACGGGCGCGGCGTCGCGCGCGAACACTCCATGGTCTATTTGAAAAAGCTCGACATCGGCCATGGCTATACCGCCGATGGTGGCAAGACCTTTCCCTTTCGCGGCAAGGGCATCGGCCAGATGCCGACGCTCGCCGAGGTGCTGGCGGCCTTTCCGCAAGCGCGGCTGCTGATCAATGTGAAGAGCCGCGACCCGTCCGAGGGAGAGAAGCTCGCAGCCGTGCTGAACAAGCTGCCCGCCGAACGCCGGGCCCAGATCATGGTCTATGGCGGCGACGAGCCGATCGAGATCGTGCGCCAGCGCGCGAGCGACATCAGGACGATCTCGCGTGGCGCGATCAAGCGCTGCCTGCTCGGTTACATCGGCTACGGCTGGAGCGGCATCGTGCCGGGAGCCTGCCACAACGCGATGGTACTGGTTCCAGTCAATGCGGCGCCCTGGCTATGGGGCTGGCCCGACCGTTTCCTGAACCGCATGAAATCCGCCAACAGCGAGGTATTCGTGCTCGGCCCATACCGCGGCGGCGAGTTCTCGACCGGCATCGATACGCCTGAGCAGCTTGCACGTCTGCCGCAAAACTATTCCGGCGGCATCTGGACCAACGAGATCGAGGCGATCGCTCCGCTGACACGCAAGTAGTTCGTAGCCCGGATGAAGCGAAGCGCAATCCGGGAACAGTTCAACGGAGAGAGTGTCCCGGATTGCGCTTCGCTTCATCCGGGCTACGACTTCAGCTCCGTAACCCCGGCGCTTCCTGCCCGGTGCGCGCGACATATTGGGTGTAGCCGCCGCCAAACTGGTGGATGCCCTCCGGCGTCAACTCGAGCAAGCGATTGGAGAGCGCGGCCAGAAAATGCCGGTCATGGGAGACGAACAACATGGTGCCCTCGAATTCGGAAAGCGCGTTGATCAGCATTTCCTTGGTCGCGAGGTCCAGATGGTTGGTCGGCTCGTCCAGCACCAGAAAATTCGGCGGATCATAGAGCATTTTTGCCATCACCAGCCGCGCCTTCTCGCCGCCTGAGAGCACGCGGCATTTTTTCTCGACATCATCGCCGGAGAAGCCGAAGCAGCCCGCCAGTGCGCGCAGCGAGCCTTGCCCTGCCTGCGGGAAGGAATCTTCCAGCGACTGGAACACCGTGCGCTCACCGTCGAGCAGATCCATGGCATGTTGGGCGAAGTAGCCCATCTTGACGCTGCCGCCGATCGCCACCGTGCCGTCGTCGGGCTCGGTCGAGCCGGCCACCAGCTTCAACAGCGTTGACTTGCCGGCGCCATTGACGCCCATCACGCACCACCGCTCCCTGCGGCGGATCATGAAGTCGAGCCCCTGATAGATGCTACGGCTGCCATAGCCCTTGTGGACGTTCTTCAGGCTGACGACATCCTCGCCCGAGCGCGGCGCCGGCATGAATTCGAACGCCACCGTCTGGCGGCGCTTCGGCGGCTCGACGCGCTCGATCTTGTCGAGCTTCTTAACCCGGCTCTGCACCTGCGCCGCGTGCGAGGCGCGCGCCTTGAAGCGCTCGATGAATTTGATTTCCTTGGCCAGCATCGCCTGCTGGCGCTCGAACTGGGCTTGTTGTTGCTTTTCGTTCAGCGCGCGCTGCTGTTCATAGAATTCGTAGTTGCCGGAATAGGTCGAAAGCGTGCCGCCGTCGATCTCGACCACCTTGTTGATGATGCGGTTGATGAACTCGCGGTCATGCGATGTCATCAACAGTGCACCCTCGTATCCCTTCAAAAACTGTTCCAGCCAGATCAGGCTTTCCAGGTCGAGATGGTTGCTCGGCTCGTCCAGCAGCATCACGTCGGGCCGCATCAGAAGAATGCGCGCCAGCGCCACCCGCATCTTCCAGCCGCCTGACAGCGCGCCGACGTCGCCTTCCATCATTTCCTGGCTGAAGCCGAGGCCCGCCAGCGCCTCGCGCGCGCGGCCATCGAGGGCATAGCCGTCGAGCTCCTCAAAACGGTGCTGCACCTCGCCATAGCGCGCGATGATGTCTTCCATCTCGTCGGCACGATCAGGATCGGCCATCGCGGCCTCGAGTTCCCGGAGCTCGCCCGCCACGACGCTCACGGGCCCCGCTCCGTCCATGACCTCGGCCACGGCGCTGCGGCCCGACATCTCGCCGACGTCCTGGCTGAAATAGCCAATAGTAATGCCACGATCGAGCGAGACCTGGCCCTCGTCGGGCGGTTCCTGACCCGAAATCATCCGGAAAAGCGTGGTTTTGCCGGCCCCGTTCGGCCCGACAAGGCCGATCTTCTCGCCCTTCTGGAGGGCCGCGGAAGCTTCGATGAAGAGGATCTGGTGGCCGACTTGCTTGCTGACGTTATCGAGACGGATCATTGGGGCCTGAAGTGAGGAAATCGCTGCGGCCCGCTGCTTAGGACATCTGGCGCGCTGGTGGAAGCGGTTCCGAACAGCACCATTCGGACCGATCGTTCTACCGGTAGGCGTGGGCTACCATACCCGCAACTTCAGCTCACGATGCAGAAGCGATCGCGGCAAACCTTTTGGCGTCGCGAACCGATCAGAGGAAACCTCGTTACTCCGTCATCTCCACTTGAAGGACGGAGTAGTTCCATGAGCGCAACAGGTCTCGAAGTATTCGACAGGACGCTCCAGATCACCAACACGTGGTTGGACGAAATGATGGCAACGCTGCCGCGCGATCGGAAGCTGGCATGGCATGTATTGGGCACTGTGCTGCGAACTATTCGCGACCGGGTTCCGGTTAATCTCGCCGCACATCTTGGCGCGCAGCTCCCGCTGTTGGTGCGCGGCACCTACTATGACCAATGGCGGCCGAGTGAAACGCCGAAGGCATGGCGATCGGCAGATGAATTTCTCTCGATCGTCGCTGCAGAACTGAGTTCCGTGAAACCGGTCGGGGCCGATGATGCGGCGCGAGCGGTGTTTCGGGTTCTGAACCACCATGTAGATCCTCATCAGGTCGAGAAGGTCCGACACGCGCTTCCCGAAGAGGTCCAAAAGTTGTGGCCCGCCGATAATCAGGTTTCCTCGGCCGCCTGATGCGGCATGTGACCGCGGTTCCGCAAATCGAGAAGAACCCTCGTGTTCACCGCGCGTTGTCTTGCTGCAAGCAACAACGGAGCTGACCATGACCAAGCCTCCGCCTGTGCCGCCGGACAACCAAAGCCACAAGGGCCCCGGTGATCGCAAGTCCGGTAATGCCCACGAGGTCCAAAAGCGCCGCGGCCAGGTTGAAAATCCCGAGCAGCAGGGCAATACCGCGCAGAACACCACCCATCAGGGCTATCAGCAGGATCGCTAGTCAGGAGCGAGCACGATGTCGACTTCGAAAAAGACGCCGGCCAGCATCCGCCAAGGCGGCCCCGGCGCATCGCATGAGAATGCCAAGGCGCCGCTTCGCGTCAACAAGCCACCGGCCGATGATCCACAACGCCGGCACAGCAAAGTGTCTGGCGGCGGCGGCGAACACGACAGCCATCATACTCATCATCCCGAAAGGAAGGGCGGAGGGACCCATCCAGCTTCGAGGGACGCATCATGACCACTAAGCATGTGAAACTGAACAGGCCGACCAACGTCGATCTCGCCCGCAACCCGCTGATTGGCGGATCGAAGGGCGTGACGATGGCGGGAGTCTCGCCGGACGAGTTGGAGGAGTTCGAAGGCGCCAACACCTTCGAAGGCGACATCGAGAACGATACCAATCCACAGGGCGGCATCGATAAGGCAGAGGTTCGTGACAGGCGCCGCGGCCCGCCGCAAGACGATCGGGATAGCGGCCCCCGAAAAATGGCGCTGCAGGGAAAGAAGACGCACGAGCAGCAACTGCGCATTCTCGAAAGGAAGCCTGATGTTCCCGATGCGAGGCAGATCGAGGAGGAAATCGCACGCAGGCAGCACGACGGCGGCGCAAAGACTGCGAAGCGTGGTGGACGCCAATCGGAATTTCCGGTGAGCCGCGGCGGTCTCAACCAGGAAAGCCAGCACAACAAGCACAACCATCCAGGGCAGTCAGGCCATAAGCCTCAAAAGCCATAGGGATTAGAAATCATGACACGTGGAGCACATGGAGACGGCAAGCATCTCGGGCCTGGAGCGAAAGGCAAAGGCGCGGGAACCGGCGGCATGACTGACGTTCAGAACGACCTGATCGGCGACAACATGGTGCTTTCCAACCGCGACAAAACCGAGCATTCCCGCGATCGAGGTCAAGACAGCAAGTGGACCCAAACCGAACAGTTGAAAGATCACGCCGCCAACAAGGGCCGCGGATAAAAGGACGCCGTTACAAATGGATCACGCCGCGTCGCGCGGCATGTGCCACGGCGTCGGTGCGGCCGGTGGCGTCGAGCTTGTCGAGCAACGATCCGACGTGGAATTTGGCCGTGTGAACGGATATTCCAAGCTGTCTCGCAATGGCCTTGTTCGATGCGCCTTCGGCCATCAGCACCAGCACGTCGCGTTCGCGCGGCGTTAGCTCGATGTCAGCCGGCTCAGGAGCAGATTGAGCCTCACGCGACACGAGCGCGACCGCGGCTGCCTCCCCCGCTGTCGCCAGGCGGATGCCGCTAACGCCGCCGAGCAGCGACGCTAGCCGGTCCGCCAGCGCAGGATCGGAAATCTCGATGGCGACGACAACGACCGGTGCAACCTCCTCGCTCACGCGTCCGCCCTTTCGCCGATCGTGAGCTTGATCCGCACCGGTTCGCCGCCGCGCCGAATCTCGACGTCAACGACCGAGCCGACGCTGTCCGGCCCGAGCGCTCTTAACAACGAACGCACGCCGGAGAGCTTCTCGTCGTTCCAGCCGACGATAATATCGCCTTGCCGGATGCCGGCGGCGGCCGAGGGGCCCGATCTATCGACACTCATCACCATCGCGCCAACGCCATCGTCGAGCTTGACGGGCTGCAACCCAACCCCGAGATAGCCCCGCGCGATCCGGCCATGGGTTTCTAGTCTTCCTGCGACCCGGCCGATCGTCGCGCTCGGAATGACAAGAACACGTCGCACCCCCTGGACAGCCATGCCAATCGCTTCGCCCGAGGCGGTGAGCGCGAGGCCCCCCTCGTGGCTGGGTCGCAGCCGCAGGCCGAGTTCGATCCGGGAGTCGATCTCGCCGCCGCGAAGGCTGCGCCAGCGGTCGCCAATCAGCGATACCGCACCCAGCGCCGCGGTGGGAACGCCGTGCTCGGCGGCGACCACGACCGACAGCGAGCCGAGATCCGGAACGACAGGTGAAAGCACGACCGGCGCAATATTCTGCGTATCAAATCGCAACAGCGCGATGTCGGTCGTGTGATCGCGTCCCGCGATACTGGCCGGCCGCGTCGTTCCGTCGGCAAGCTTGACCGAGACTTCGCCCTCGTCGGCCAATGCCTCGTCGGCCGTCACGATCAGGCCGGGCTTCCAGACGAAGCCCGAGGCCCGCAAGCGGTGCGAATGCACCGAGACGATCGCGGGCTTTGTTCGGGCGACGAGCCCGGCAAGGGCGGACGAGAACAAGGAAAGGATGGCTGCGCTCGGGTCGGTCATGGCGGGAACTCCTGGATTGTTTGATCCAATCTGGGAGTTCTGATTGCGTTCGGGAACTAGCCTGATGGGGAGGCGCAATGCTTTTGACGTCGAGCGCATCACCACGGAACCAACATCGCGGTGACGTTCCGACTTCTCAGCTAACGCGTGTGATTGCGACGCCGAGCAATTTTCCGCACTAGTTATTAGAAGTTTTCTAAGAGCGACTCTAAGAACCTTTCCATTAGAGGAATCAACTTCGCTCGCGTTATGCGTCCCACTGGAGTTGCGCTGCCAAATTTCCTGAGAGCGCGACAAGTGCTCGCAGGTTGGGTGACGCTTTGAAGTCTCGTGATTTGTTAGGGGTCGCCGCGTCGGCGACCGCGTCCGTATTGGTGTTGTGGCCACAGGTGATGTTGGCGCAGTCGAGCTCCGGCTCCGCGTCGCAATCACTCCCGTCAGTCGTCGTCACCTCACCTGAGAAACGCACCGCGGCCACGACAACCCGGCGCAGCGCGCGCCCGGCGGCGCAAAGCGCGGCCGCTTCCCGAAAACCCCAACCGAAACGCGAGGCTGCCACCGTCGTCGAGAATCCGCGCGGCGCGGTCCAGGGTTACGTCGCCGGCCGCTCGATGGCGGGCACCAAGACCAACACGCCGATCATGGAGACGCCGCAGGCGATCTCGGTGGTCGGCAGCGAGCAAATTCGCGACCAGAAGCCCGGCAAATTCGACGAGATCCTGCGCTACTCGCCGGGCGTCGTTGCCGGAACGTTCGGCGCCGACACGCGCAACGACTGGTTCCTGATCCGCGGCTTCAAGTCCGACGACATTGGTCTGTTCCTCGATGGCCTCCAGCTCTTCTACACCTCCTATGCGAGCTGGAAGCTGCAGCCGTTCAATATGGAGCGCGTCGAGGTGTTGCGCGGCCCCTCCGCCGTGCTGTATGGCGGCTCCAGCCCGAGCGGCATCGTCAACGCGGTCAGCAAGCTGCCTCCGGCGGAGCCGATCCGCTATCTGGAGACCGGCGTCAACAATTTCGGCAATGCCTATCTGTCGTTCGATTTCGGTGGTCCGGTCGCGACCTCGCCGGAAAACGGTAAGCTGTTCTACCGCGTGGTCGGACAGGTTCAGAACGGCGGCACCCAAGTCGACTTCACGCCGGACAACAACTACTTCATCGCGCCGTCGGTAACCTACAAACCGGATGCTGATACGACGTTCACTGTGCTGGCATCGGCATCTAAGCAGGATACCCGCGGCATCAATTTCCTGCCCTATGTTGGCACCGTGACGAATGCTCCGTTCGGCCGTATCCCAACCAAACTTTTCGTCGGCGACCCCAGCGTCGATACGTTCAAGCGCGAACAGGAGATGATCGGCTATCAGTTCGAGCGCAACGTCTCCGACAGCGTCACATTCCGGCAGAATGCCCGCTACGCGCACGTCGACATCACCTATCGCGGCTTTGTGGGCAACGGCTATGCCAACCTCGGCGCCGGTCTCGCCACCGGCGACCTCGGCCGCTACAATTGGTACGCGAAGAACACTGCCAACCAAGGCGATCTGGACAATCAGTTGGAGTATCGTTTCGATACCGGCCCGGTGCAGCACACGATGCTGTTCGGGCTTGACCTGAAGAGCTACCGGATCGACGATTATCAGAACTTTCAAGATGATGGGATGGTCCCACCGATCAACGCCTTGAATCCCGTTTACGGCTTGGGCGACATTCCGTTCTCGCGCGCGCCGTTCCGCAATTTCCTCCTGACTCAGAATCAACTCGGCACCTATGTTCAGGACCAGATGAAGTTCGGCCGATTCACGTTGGTCTTGAGCGGCCGCAACGATTGGGTATCGACGAGCCAAGGCGACCGACCGACCGGCGCCACGCTGGTCAACCGGGAAGACAGCAAGTTCTCCGGACGCGCCGGCCTGATCTACAATTTCGACAACGGCTTGGCGCCCTATATCGCCTATGCGACGAGCTATAACCCGGTCATCGGCCTCAACTCTTCGAACCAGCTGCTTTTGCCGGAAACCGGTAAGCAGGCCGAGGTGGGACTGAAGTTTCAGCCCAATGGATTCAACGGCCATTTCGGCATCGCTGTGTTCGATCTGAAGCGGCAAAACGTGCTCACCACCGATCCCAACAGTGTGCCGCCGAACCTGCAAAGCCAGACTGGTGAGGTTACCTCTCGTGGTCTCGAACTGGAAGCCGTGGCCAATGTTGCGCCTGGCCTGAAGGTGGTTGGCGCGTTCACCACCTACGATCTGTTTACCAGCAAGGACGCAAATCCCGCGCTGCTCGGCTTCACACCCACCAACACGCCGCAGCAGGTAGGCTCGGCCTGGGTGGACCACACCTTCCAGGACGGGCCGCTGAGGGGCTTTGGCTTTGGGGGCGGCGTGCGCTACGTTGGAAAGTCCTTTGCCGATATAGCGAATACGCACCTGGTTCCTTCGGTCGTACTCGGCGATGCGACGATCCATTACGAATGGCAAAACTGGCGTGCGGCGTTGAACGTTATCAACATCGCCGACAAGATCTATGTCGCAAGCTGTGCATCGGACACCTCCTGCTTCTACGGCGATCGCCGCCGCGTGACGGCGAGCCTCGCCTACAAGTGGTAGTGCATGCGATCGTAAGGAGGCAGCACTGAAAGCCAGAACCGTTCGCATCTGGTCGGTGGTCCACACCTGGAGCAGCCTGATATCGACGCTGTTCATGCTGTTGTTGTGCGTCACCGGCCTGCCGCTGATCTTCCATCACGAGATCGATGAGCTGCTCGGCTATGATCCGAAGCCCGAGATCGCCCAGCCGGGCGCGGTGAAACGAAGCATCGACGAGATCGCCCGCACGGCGCTCGCGCACGATCCCGGCCGCGTCCTGCAGTACATCTTGTGGGACAAGGACGAACCTAACACGGTGATCGCCTTTACCAACAACAAGGTCGATGGCGATCCGGATGCGGCGACGCTCAGGGCGTACGACGCACACTCCGCCAAGCCGCTCGGCTCGGTCGGTGGCGGCCCAATGCTGATATTCTTGAAACTCCACGTCGATATGTTTGCGGGCCAGCTCGGTAAGCTGTTCCTCGGCGCGATGGGATTCCTGTTCCTGGTCGCGATCATCTCCGGCGTGGTGCTGTACTGGCCGTTCACGCGCCGCATGAGCTTTGGCACGCTGAGAGACAAGTCGCGCCGTATTGCCTGGTTCGACTGGCATAATCTGCTCGGCGCCATAACCATCGCCTGGGCGCTGGTGGTCGGCGCCACCGGCGTCATCAATACGCTCGCCGAGGTGATGCTGAGCCAGTGGAAGGCCACCGAACTCGCTGACATGGTCAAGCCCTATGCTGGCAAGCCGCCGCCGGTGCACCTCGCCTCGCTCGACGCGACGCTCGAGAAAGCGCGCAAGACCGCGCCCGACATGAATGTCTCGTTCGTCGCCTTCCCGGGCACGCCGTTCACGAGCTCGCACCATTTCGCGGTCTTCATGCGCGGCGACACGCCGCTGACGTCGCGGCTGCTCAAGCCGGTGCTGCTGGATGGCGAAACCGGAGAAGTGTCCGATGCGCGCGACCTTCCCGTCTATCTCAAGGCGCTCCTGGTCTCGCAGCCGCTGCATTTCGGCGACTATGGCGGCATGCCGCTGAAGATCATCTGGGCGTTGCTCGACGTCATGACCATCGTCGTGATCGGCAGCGGGCTCTATCTATGGATCGTCAAACGCCGCAAGCACCGCAGCCACGCCATCGCGGGCCAGCCCTTGTTGCAGCCGTCCGAATGACCGCTGCACGCAAATCCCGATCGAGTGGCAACTGGTGGACCGTGTATGGTGGCCCGCTCGTGCTCGGCGTGCTCTCGATTGCGGGGCTATTGAGTGCGCTGTTGTCCGAAGGTCCCGGGCGCTATTTTTCCTGGCTCGCCCTTGGCGCGCCCGTCGCCCTCACCGCATGGTTTTTCGCGCGGCGAAAGCGCACCTGAAATCTGCGCGCGCCGTGTCAACTTTGCGTCCCCTTCGATCGGGAACATCTCCGGGCGTGCAGCCGTTAGCCGCGACAAGCTCTGAGGGAGTTCCCAATGAACTGGAAAGGCAAGTGGCGCAATCAATACGGTTCAACCGTCGATATTACCGACGATGCCAACAACCGGATTGCCGGGACGTTCAAGACGGCGCTCGGGGACAGCGGCTTCTACGGGCAGGAAATCCCGGTCGTCGGAATTCACCAGGGCGATTGCATCAGCTTCGTCGCGGGCGGCAAGACGGCTGCGGGCGATGCCGCGGTCTCCTATACCGGACTCGCGCGTGACGGAAAATGGAGACGATGTGGTTCGTGGTCGCGGATGCCGCGATCAAGGCGGCGGAGGAAGGCGCGCCCGGCAAAATCGAAAAGCTGAGCTGGTGGCGCTCGATCATCACCAGTGCCGATACGTTTGAGCGCGTGGTATGATGACTTGTTTTCGTTTTCGGATCGTCGATCGGCGCCACTTCTCTGGCAGCCCATCCCGGAAAATG
The DNA here is from genome assembly GCF_023101085.1 of Bradyrhizobium sp. 170. NCBI lineage: Bacteria > Pseudomonadati > Pseudomonadota > Alphaproteobacteria > Hyphomicrobiales > Nitrobacteraceae > Bradyrhizobium > Bradyrhizobium sp. 170. The sequence continues at coordinate 4,924,996 of NZ_CP064703.1, forward strand.
CGCTAAGCCGGCCGCATCAGCTTCAGCGTGGCGGCCAGCCGCAGGCTGCGCTTGCCCGCCAGCGCAATGGCTTCGAGTTCTGCGCCGGCCTCGTCGCAGGTTCCGGTAAAGCCGATGCCCACCTCATGGCCGCCGAACACGGGGTTTTCGCCTTTCGCCGGCGTGTGCTCCTGATTGAGGATCTCGCCCTTCCAGCGGCCGTCGGCCGAGGAATAGGCGCCGAGGTAATAGAAGAAAGCGTCGCCGCCGAGGATGCGGCCGTCCAGCAGCAGCATGACGCCCGACAAGCCGGCCTTGACGCCGTCGAGTGCGCGAAGCTGGAGGGAATAGAGCCCGTTGATAATCCCGCCCTGCCCGACGGTGCCGACCGGCGGCAACCCCTCGTCGTCGAGCCGCGTCAGCTCGGCCCAGAACAGAGCGCCGGGCCGCGGCGCGGCGCTGCCTTCAAAACGAATCCTGTTGCCTTGCAGCCTGCCCCGCACGCTGATCGCAGCAACGTCGGTGTCCATCAGCGGCTTGTAGTAGGGATCGTCATTGTGACGCTGGGTGATGACTTCGCCGACAATCTCCCCGCCGCTCTCCTGATAGGTGCCGAGATGGGCAAAAGCTGAATTGCCGCCCAGCAGCTTGCCATTGTGCATGCACATGATGCTGCGGCCGAACGCGTCGTTCACGCCATACTCAGCCTTGTAGAGCCCGTTCAGCAACGAAGATGTCCCGCGTTATGGAATTGTCTCGCGGGGCATAGCACCGCCGGAAGCCCGGAACCAGCCGCGTTTTCACACAGATTCAATGCCGTTTGAAATACTGCACGGCGCGCTCGTGCTTTTCCGCCGCCGCGCGGGATTTGAAGGTTCCAAGGTTACGGCGTTTTCCCGTTTTCGGGTTGATTTTGCGGGAATAGAGCCGGTATTCGCCCGATTGCAGTTTTCGGATCATCGAAAGCACCGCTTGTTAGCGAGCCCCCGTCCGCAATAATTGCGCCGCGGGGCCTCTTGTTCCGGGCCGGCTATTGGCGTTGTCTCAGGTCTTGCAATGCCGGATCGCTCTGCCGGCGCGGAATGAATGGGGGCCTCGGTGCAACATTTCTTCCTCTACCTCCTCGCGCTCGGCGCCGGCGTCAGCGTCGTGACGCAACAGGTTCTCAATGGCAGCCTGCGCACGGCGCTGGGCTCGCCGGCCTGGGCGGGGTTGGTCAGTTATGCCGGCGGCCTCATCACCATGATCGTCGCGGTGATCGCGCTTCGCGAACGGGTGCCGTCGTGGAAGACTGTCGTCGATGTGCCGTGGTACGCGTGGTCGGGCGGCGTATTCGGCGGCGCTTTCATCCTGCTGGCAATCCTGCTGTTGCCCTCGCTCGGCGCGGCGACACTGTTTGCGCTGGTCGTCGCCGGCCAGGTGCTCGCTGCGGTGACGCTGGATCATTTCGGCGCGTTCGGCTTGACGCCTCATCCGATCGGCGCCGCGCGGCTCGCAGGCGCGGCTCTCCTGATTGCCGGCGTCGTCTTGATCAGGGAGTGAAAATCAAGGCTCCAGGCCACTCTCGCGCAACGCCGGTGCGACCTCGAGCGACGCAAGAAACCGCAGCAACCGGTCTGCTTCGGCCGGCTTGTTCGCCGCCGCCATACGTCCCGCCGAAAACACCGCGGGCGTTTGCAACGCGTGTGGAATGGGACCGACGACCTCGATCCCTCCCACCTGCTTCAACTCACTGATCTGCTGGACCGCGAGATCGGCCTCGCCGGTTAGGAGCTTCTCGGCGGTAAAACCCTGCTGGATGATCTGCGCCTTTGCATCGATCTCAACGGCAATGCCGAGCCGCTCGATCAGCTTTGCAAACAGAATGCCGCTGGCGCCGAGCCGCGAATAGGCCACCGAGCGCGCGCCGAGCAACGCCGCGCGCAGTGCAGCCTCGGTCGAGAGATCGGGATGGGCCGCGCCGGCTTTCACAGCGATGCCGACAAACGATCGCGCGAGATCCACGCAGCTTTCCGCCGCCACGCGCCCCTCGCGTGCGACCTCGTCGAGCCCCTCGCGGGTCAGGATGACGACGTCGGCGGCCTCACCGGCGCGCAACCGCTCCAACAGCGCCAATGTCGGAGCGAAATCGGCGTCGATGCGTGCGCCGCCGGCCGCCTGATACTGGCCGGCCAGACCGTGGATGGCGCCCTTCAACGCCAGCGTCGAGAGCACGCGCACGGTATCGTTCATCGTCGCTACACCCGGTGCATCAGCTTGAGCACCGCGGTCATGCGGAGGCTGCGCTTGCCGGCGAGCGCGGTCGCCTCGAGTAGCGCGCCCCCCTTGTCGCAGGTACCGGAAAAGCCGATGCCGACTTCATGGCCGCCGAAGACGGGGTTCTCACCCATCGCGGGCGTATGCTCCTGATTGAGGATCTGGCCTTTCCAGCGGCCATTCTCCGAGGTGTACGTGCCGACGTAGTAGAAGGATGCGTCGCCGCCGAGGATGCGCCCCTCATTGAGCAGCATCACACCGGTCAGGCCGCCTTCGACGCCGTCGAGCAGGCGAACGTGGATGGAATAGAGGCCATTGACGACGCCCCCCTCGCCGACGCCACCGGCGATCGGTATGGCGTCCTGCTCGATCGGCGTCATCACCGAGTGGAACCCCACGCCGGGCAGTTCCTTCAAGCCCCCTTCAAAACGATAGAGGTCTCCGTCAGCCCTGCCCTTCGCCAGCAGGGTGGCATCGTCGGTGCCGGCCATCGCGCGATAAGCCGGGTCCGGGTTATGGCGGACGGTCTGGATCACGATGTCGACGCCGTCGTCCCGCTTTTCGTACGTGCCGATATGGGCAAAGGCCGAATTGCCGCCGAGCATCCTGCCGTCGCGCGCATACATCACGCTGCGGCCGACCGCAGCGCCAAGCTGAAACCTGACTTTGTAAAATCCCTCAAACAATGCCGTGTCCCCGGCAAGCCCACCGCCGTTGTCTAGCGCGCTTCACAACGCAGGGAAACGGCCTTGAACCGGCGTATTTGAATCAATCTCATCAAGACGCTGTGTCATCAAAACGCAATGATCCGCCAAGGCGGTTTCGCCTTGGCGGATCAGCTTTGCAGCCCGGGCACCCCCGGGTCATATCGTCGGTCCTTAGGTCGTAGGTCCCCTTAGGCCGCAGCCGCCTTGGCGCCGGTCGGGACTTCAGCGATGGTCTTCAGGATCTGGGAAGCGATCTGGTATGGGTCGCCCTGCGAGTTCGGACGGCGGTCTTCCAGATAGCCCTTGTATCCGTTATTGGCGAAGGAGTGCGGAACGCGGATCGAGGCGCCGCGATCGGCAATGCCGTAGCTGAACTTGTTCCAGGGGGCGGTCTCGTGCTTGCCCGTCAGGCGCTTGTCGTTGTCCGGCCCATAGACGGCAATGTGGTCCATGAGATTCTTGTCAAAGGCCGCCATCAGCTTCTCGAAGTATTCCTTGCCGCCGACTTCGCGCATGAACTTGGTCGAGAAGTTGGCGTGCATGCCCGAGCCGTTCCAGTCGGTGTCGCCGAGCGGCTTGCAGTGGAACTCGATGTCGATGCCGTAAGATTCGGTGAGACGCAGCATCAGGTAGCGCGCCATCCACATTTCGTCAGCGGCCTTCTTGGAGCCCTTGCCGAAGATCTGGAATTCCCACTGGCCTTTCGCCACTTCGGCGTTGATGCCTTCGTGGTTGATGCCGGCGGCGAGGCAGAGGTTGAGGTGCTCTTCGACGATCTTGCGCGCGACGCTACCGACGTTCGAGTAACCGACGCCGGTGTAGTACGGGCCCTGCGGTGCCGGATAGCCATCGGACGGAAAGCCGAGCGGACGGCCGTCCTTGTAGAAGAAGTATTCCTGCTCGAAGCCGAACCAGGCGCCTTCATCGTCGAGAATCGTTGCGCGCTTGTTCGAGGCGTGCGGGGTCTTGCCATCGGGCATCATGACTTCGCACATCACGAGCGCGCCGTTTTCCCGCGCGGCGTCCGGATAGACGGCGACCGGCTTCAGCACGCAATCGGAGCTGTGGCCTTCGGCCTGCATGGTCGACGAGCCGTCAAAGCCCCACAGCGGAAGCTGTTCCAGCGTCGGAAACTTGTCGAATTCCTTGATCTGCGTTTTGCCGCGCAGATTCGGCGTCGGCGTATAGCCGTCGAGCCAAATATACTCGAGCTTGTACTTGGTCATTGAGCCTCTCTTGAGTTGCTAGTGGAATGCGGAAGACCGAAGCCTTGAAATCTGGATTTTGACGCCCAGCCCCCTGGAAGTCTCCGCATACGTGTACCCGGCCACGTCAGGCCACGCCTTACTAAGCATTTTGCGTGCCAATCGCTGCACTGCGGGAGAGGCTATCCACAGGGCGACTTGGCTGCAGGCCAAAATAAAAGCTGCGACATAGGAGCGCGGCAGGCCCGCAAATCGGGCGGCGCAGCGGCGGGTTTGCAGTCCGAATCCAGCCTATTTCTCCGGCATTTTCGCTTCCGAACCGCTCCGCGATTAAAGCTGCGGCACCCCTTCGAGGGATCCACGGAGGACGCCGACCCATCCGGGCAACCACGTCGCCGGCTCACACGTTGGTCATCCGCCCGTTGCCTTGCAGGAAGCAACGCCAGAAATGCCTACGAATTAGACAGAAAGTGGCGTTCTCTTGATCACCTTGCACCCACTCGGGGCACCGACAATATCGACTTATGTAACCAGTAGAGAACGAGTCGGGCGCACCATGGAGGCTGTCGCGTCGACAAAGGAGAGACCGAAATGATGAATCCAGGTTTGAATCAGGGATCCGCAAGGATCTATCAATTCCCAACCGGGGGCCGTGCAGCTCTCGGCGGGCGTCGCTATGGCGAGGCCAAGACCGAGTTTGCCGCCCCGCCGGCCAACCTCGCGGCTTGCAGCGACAGCTGGTACCACGCCGCCGCCATCGAGGACGAAAAGAGCGGGCGCGACCATTGATGTCCGGGAGGTGTTTGGCAGGGACGCGCCCGATCAGTGAGGCGCGATCGGTGAACTAAAAAGGGTCGGAACAACGCCGTTTCGGCCCTTTTTCATGTCTGCTGCTCGCATGTGGTGACCGGCCGCTTGGCATGCTTGAGCGTTGTGACCCCGGCCTTGGTGATCCTCAGGGTCACGCCCTTCGCCTGGTAGCGCGATCCCGACAGCGCCACGCGCTTGGGCAGAGTCAGCGCCTTGCCGTCGAGCTGCAGATGGGCGCGGGAATCGTACTGGAAAAAACCGACAATGAATTGCGCCCCGTCGGCGCAGCGATAGTTCCGAAACGTCGACTGTGCGAACGCGGCCGTCGGTGCGGTCGCCAGCGCCGCGACGCATAGCGCAGCGCCAAAAATCGTATTCCTGCGACAATTCATGTTTGGCCCCCTGCATGGTTCAGTATAGACGAGACGGGAGCGGACGACATGCCCTTCCCCCCTCCGCCACTCAAGATCATTCGAACCAGCCAATGTCAGCCTCCCCCGCCCGCCATCTCAATCTCTCCGGCGCCAGCAATTTCCGTGATCTCGGTGGCTATCCCACGCGCGACGGCCGGACCGTGCGCTGGCGGCAGATCTTCCGCTCCAACCATCTCGGCCATCTCACCGACGATGATGTCTCCGTCCTGCGGGAGCTGGGCGTCCGCAGCGCGTTCGACTTTCGCGGCACCGAGGAACGCGCCGCCGCCCTGTGCGGCATGCCTGAAATCACCGTCCATTCGCTGCCGGTCGAACCCACTGTCGTCGCGGCGCTGCGCGCCATCGCGGCCAGCGGCACGCCGCTGTCGACGGACCACGCCGTCGAGGTGATGCGCGATTCCTACAGCGGCTACGTACAGAACAACACGCAGCATTTCCGCACGCTGTTTGCCCATCTGCTGGAAGATCGCGCGCCGCTGGTGATCCATTGCACCGCCGGCAAGGACCGCACCGGTTTTGCGTGCGCGCTGATCCTGCATACGCTTGGCGTTGCCGACGACATCATCTCGGAAGACTATCTCCTGACCAACCGCTTCTACCGCAGGGATCCCAATCACAGCACCGATCTGCCCGACGATATCAGGCAGGTGCTCGGCTCGGTGCAGGCATCGTTCCTCGCCGCCGCGTTCGAGGCCATCGACGCCGACTATGGCGATCTCGAAAGCTATCTCCGCGATGGCCTCGGTCTCGGCAAAGCCGAACGTGCCCATCTCGAAGCGCGCTATCTGCAAGACTGAGACTGATCTGCAGCGCTGACCTAATCCGCCTTCACCCGCCGCAACGATACGACCTGCGCGGACGGCTTGCCACCTGTCGTCCTGACGTTGACCTGCACCTTGTAGTCGTTGCTGGTTTCGCCCTTGGGCACATAGAGCATCGCGGTAAAGCGCACGCGGCCGCGCGCATCGAGCATCACCGGCAGATCCTCGCGCGGAAGGAATTACCCTGGCGATTTCGCGGCGGCAACCTGGCCGTCATGACAGGCTCGACCAGCGCACGTAGATCGAGCCTGGTCGCCGTCGCACCATCAATCCGGTAATAGGCAAAGGAATCGCTGTCCCAGCGGCTGTTCGCGACCTCGATCACCGCCCGGCTGTCCGGAGACCAGGCCGCGAGCAGATCGTAGCGGTTCGCCCGCGTCCCGCCGGTCTCCCAATAGGTGCCGCCAAGCGTGGCAAGCACCGCGCCATCGGTGACACGGACCAGGACATTTTCGACGTCGTTGGGAACATCGTCGCCGGACGGCAGGCCCTGCGCGGTCCGCCAGGCGAACGCATAATTTTTGGATGGCGAGGTGGTGTTGGCGAACACCCGCAACGCGCCCTTGCCTGCACCGCAGACGAGGCTGCCACGTTGATCGGCGATGCAGGCCTCACCCCGCACCGCGGCCGTTTGCGACGCGTACAATGCGAGGAGGACGACCGCAAATCTCAAAGCGTTGCGCACGGTTCGATCCTAAGCTCCGGCCGCCTGCTCCGTAAAGCGGCGGACGGATTTGGCGGCCGTGCGGCTCGCTACGGCTTTAGGCCGCTGCTTCCATTTCCATTTCGGCATCGAGGTCGGCGATGACGTCCTCGAACGCCGAGATCGCCTGCTGGATCGCTGCGATCTGCATCAATTCCCAGCTCGAAACCGGACCGCTGCGATTTTGCAGCGCTACGACCAGGTCGCGCCGCTGCTCCTTAAGCTGAACAAGCGGTAAACCGTGATCCGGCAAACCCATGACAAATCCCCCTGCCTTTTGTTGGTATCCGGTTGTACCGAACGGATTCTGAAAACGGCTTACAGAACTCCGGCAAATTTTATCGATTCCGCCCCATTCCGTAGTCTTACGCAATTCGCTTCCTCCGGATGGGCGCGGCTCGCGGCAATTTGGGCGCGTGAGACAGATCGTTCCATGCAGAATTCGCCGCATGCCAGTGAAAAACTCCTGATATGGTGCGCTCCCGTTTCCCGGCAGGCGGAGGCCCTCATGGACGGAAAAGTCATTGTCGTGACGGGCGCGCTGGGTGCGCTCGGCCGGGTGGTCGTGGACGAAGCGCTGGCGCGGGGCGCCCGGATTGCAAGCGTCGATCATGCGCCGACGCAAGCCCCGGCCACGGCCGATCTGTTCGAGCTCGGCGGCGTCGACCTCACCGATACAGCCCAGGCCGGCAAGGCGATCGCGGCCGCCGCGGCGCATTTCGGCAAGCTCGACGCGCTGATCAATATCGCCGGCGGCTTCGCATTCGAGACAGTGACCGACGGCGATCCCAAAACGTGGCAGCGGATGTACGCGCTCAACGTCATGACCGCGCTCAACGCATCGCGCGCGGCGATTCCGCATCTCATCTCGTCGGGCACTGGACGCATCGTCAATATCGGCGCGATGGGCGCGCTGCAGGCGGGCAGTGGCATGGGCGCCTACGCCGCCTCCAAGGCCGGCGTGCATCGCCTCACCGAGGCGCTCGCCGCCGAACTCAAAGGCAAGATCACGGTCAACGCCGTGCTGCCGTCGATCATCGACACCGCGGCCAACCGCGCCAGCATGCCGAAAGCCGATTTCACCAAATGGGTGACGCCGAAAGAGTTGGCCGACGTGATCCTGTTCCTCGCCAGCGACGCGGCCAGCGCCGTCACCGGCGCGCTGCTGCCGGTGAGCGGTAGGGTTTAGAGGGCTTACACACCTTTTCGCTTCGCCTATCGGTGTTATATTTTAGCAATGACAACCGTTGAGAACATTCAAGAAGCCATTACGCAATTGCCTGCCTGGGAACTGGCACGGTTCCGCGAATGGTTTGAGGCGTTCGACGCCGAAAACTTCGATGCGGCCATTGGGCGGGATGCCCAAAGCGGCCAACTCGACGCCGTTGCAGAGGAAGCTATTGCAGCCTATCGCGCAAGAACGTTCCTCAAGGCGGGATCAACATGACAACATACCAAAGGGCCTTCTATCGGATCGGGCAAGCGTCCGGCATCGTGCTGGTCATCGGTTTTTTCTGGTGGGCTGAACTACAGATGAACTATGTGGGATGGCCCAACTTCCCGCAGTTCGAAATAGGGCTCACAGTGAACGGCATCGTTGTCTACACTTCACCAAAGGACGCGGAATTTAGCCGACATTTGATACGGACGATGATCGTCTCGGGCGCGTTGATGATTATCTGTCTCGTTTTTTCGGGCGAGCTGAACAGGATGTTGAACCGACCAAAGCCGCCGCTTCCACCCGAGTACTAGTCCCAATTCCGAGAAGCCCGATTACGATCGCTTGATCGGCTAACCCTCTACATCCACCAGCTTTCGTAGCACCGCCTTGAAGCGGATGCTGCGCTTGCCGGCGAGCGCGGTGGCTTCGCCTTCCGCGCCATTGCCGTCATACGTGCCGGAAAAGCCGATACCGACTTCATGGCCGCCGAACACCGGCCGCTCGCTTCTGGAGGGCGTATGCTCGCGATTGACGAGTTCGCCTTTCCATCTGCCGTTCGCCGCCGTGTACGCCCCGACATAGTCGAAGAACGCGTCGCCGCCTCGGATGCGGCCGTCGTGCAGCATCATGACACCGGTGTTACCGGCGTCGATGCCGTCGAGCATGCGGATGTGGATGGAGTAGAGCCCGTTACCGATCCCGTCGGGGCCGACCGCACCGGGCGGCGGTGCGTCGGAATCGTTGATCGGGGTCAGGACAGTCGTGAACCGGACTCCCGGCAAGGCTGCGCTGCCGCCCTCGAAGTGAACTTCCTCCCCGCGACGCTCGCCTGTGAAATTCATCGCGATATTGTCGGCGTCGAACATCGGGACATATCCGGGATCGTGGTAATGGCGCGACATCACGCATTCGGCGGAGATGACGCCGTCGGCCTCGGTGAAATGGCCGACGAATGAAGAGCCGGAATCGCCGCCATAGAGCCTGCCGCCCGCCGTGGCGAACATCACGCCGGAACCTTCCCCGCGCTCCGTCGTGAAACGGAATTTGTACAATCCTTGCAGCACGCCCTGCTCACTCCGGAATCGACAAAAGCCAGTGACCCGCGAACGATCGATCGCAGGTTCCCTCAATTGCCGTTGGTCTTGTCCCGCGCCGACAATAGCCGCTGCCGTGGTATCCGATCAAACGCTTTGCCGGAATTCGGCTAGAGTCCGCGGGATTGAGTCGCGGCTGCCTGCGCCGCCGGAGCGAAATTTGGAAACCGCGCTGTATCTGCCCGTCAAACGCTTCCTCGAAAAGCTCGGCTTCACCGTCAAGGGCGAGGTCGGGGGCTGCGATCTGGTGGCGCTGAGCGGTGACGATCCGCCGATCGTGGTGATCGGCGAACTGAAGCTTTCCTTCAACCTGGAACTGATCCTGCAGGCGGTCGATCGCGCCGGCGCTGCCGACGAGGTCTGGCTTGCGGCCAAATTATCTGCCCGCGGCAAGGGCCGCGAGAGCGACGCGCGTTATCGCAATCTCTGCCGCCGGCTCGGTTTCGGCATGCTGGCGGTCACCAATACCGGCGATGTCGAGGTGATCGTCCAGCCCGCGACGACAGCCCCTCGCCGCAATCCCAAAAAGCGGTCGCGGCTGGTCGCCGAGCATCAGAAGCGCAAGGGCGATCCTGTCCTGGGCGGCTCGACGCGCGCGCCGATCATGACGGCCTACCGGCAGCAGGCGCTGGCCTGCGCCTCGGCCCTGTCTGGCGGGCCGCGACGCGTCAGGGATCTGCGGAGCGAGATTCCCGACGCCGGAAAGATCCTCCTGCACAACGTCTATGGCTGGTTCGACCGCGCCGAGCGCGGCATCTATGTGCTGACCGATGCCGGACATGCCGCCCTGAAACGCTGGCCGCAGCAGCCGCTTGAACTGACCGCCGCCGCGCCATGACGGCGAGAACAGGAGGGTATCATGATCGTGGTGACCGGCAGCGTAACCGCGCGTGCGGACAGTTTTGACGAAGTCCGCCGATTGAGCCTCGAGCACGTCCACCGCTCGCGCACCGAGCCCGGCTGCATTTCCCACGCCGTGAGTGTCGATTGCGAAAATCCGTTGCGGCTGGTGTTTTTCGAGCAATGGGCCGATCGCGCCGCCCTATTGACCCATTTTGCGGTCCCCGCCTCGCGCGATTTCGTCCGCGCGCTGCAATCGCTCGCGGATCAGGCCACCACCATCGAACTGTATGACGCTACCAGACTTGAGAGATTGTAGATGCATGGCTGTATTGCCATGCGAAATTCATATTGCAATGCAGCATGCGGGCACCTAGGTATCTCCGCAATCAGATTGCGAGGCCCCGATGAGCGAAGACTGGAACACGAAATACGGCACACGGCGCGTGCGGCGGGATCCGCCGACGCTGGAGGAGGCAATCTTCGCCGCGGTCGGGATCACCGACGATCAGCAGCAGCAGGCGGAAATCGCCGCCGCGCTGATGGGCCTGCCCTTTGAGGAAGTGCTGGCTGAAGTGAAGAAGACCGGCCGCGCGGTAGCGCGATCGGCCACCCGCATCATCGCGGGCGAGCAAGGTGCCCAGCGCGCCGTCGTGGTCGAGCGCCGCGTTGTCAGACGATTCGGCAACGACAAGCGCACCGGCACCTGAAGCCCGGAGCGTTTTTGAGCGAACTAGATACCGGTTCGCGTAAAGAAACGCGTCAAGACGAAAAAATTGAGCCCGGTTCTGATTCAATCAGAACCGGGCTCAAAAAGTTTTGGGCAATTTGCGGGACTAAACTTCAGCGAATTGCCCTGATTGAACGCCCCGCTCAGGCGGCGCGACCCCAGCCATACATCCGAAGCAGCATCCGCCAATAGGCACGGTTCATATTCGCGACCGTGCGCGCGGCATTCAGCGTGCTGTCCGTCCAGGTGGTCGCAAGCTCCGTGTGATCCTGTTTCGTCAGGTCGATGGTGCCGGTGGATTCGCCGTGGCGGAACACCAGCTGCGCGCCGAACTTGTTGGCGAGCGCCCGCATCGGCTCGTTCTGCGCGCCGGTCGTGATCCGCAGGCTCTTGTAGCCCTTGGCGCGCGCCACCGTGATCAGCTTGCGAAACAGGATGCTGCCGACGCCCCGCCGACGCACTGACGCTTCGACGCTGAACGCGATCTCGGGAAGCGAATCAGGTGACTGGTCCGGCGGATGCAGTTCCGCCGCGCCCCGAACCACGCCGTTTTCAAAGAAGGCGATGATGGTCGTGCCGTCATTGGCGCATTTCTCGGCGTAGCGCTCGATGAAGCCGTCGTCCATGAAGCCATGGAAACGGTCGCGGCGGCTGGTGCGGTCGAGCCGCAGCAGGTGATCGCGCAACAGCGGCAATTCTTCCTGCTGGCTCAGCGTACGCACGCTAGAGTTGGCGAGCGCGGCCGCGATATGGGTGAGGTACATATCCTAAACTCCTCTGAGAGAAGCCCTCGAGGAGGCGTCGAATCCCTAGACCATCTATATTGTGCATCGCAGCATGAAATTCAAGCCCGGATTGTCCGTGTACTGCCTTAAATAATGGCAATCATTCCAGCGGCTTAGTGACATCTCTATTAACCAATTGTGAAGGCTGGGCACCCGGCGCAGACTGGGCACGGGGATTGCTTATTTCTGAACAGGCTTGGCTTACACAACGCACTCGGATGGTTCGCGGAGGTCCGTCGTGGCTGTCGTGCTCGACACCAGTTCTTGCCTTCCGGAACGCCGGCTGGCGGTGTGGCAAGACATCGTCTGCGACACGTTCGTCGGCCTCGACTGCAAATCGGACATGCGCGGCGGGTTCTGGGGGGCGGTGTCGCAATGCAGAATCGGACCGGTGGCGCTTACGCAGGTCGATTCCACCGCCCAGCGGGTCTTCCGCACGCCGTCGCGAATAGCCCGCTCCAGCGAAGATTACGTGCTGATGGCGCTGGGCAACCACGGCGTGAACGGCGTCTTCCAGGACGGCCGCGAGGCTGTCGTCTCCGCCGGGCAATTCGTCCTTTACGACACCACCCGCCCCTACGAATTGCGCTTTGACGACAGTTTTTCGCAGACGATCTTCCAGATGCCGCGCAAGCTGCTGCAACAGCGCGTCGGTTCGTTCAATGGTTTGACGGCGACCACGTTTGCGGGCGATCGTCCGCTCGAACGGCTGACCTATGATTTCGCGCGCAATGTGAGCCGGACGATCGAGCAGGTCGATGCCGCGGCGGCAAGCCGCCTGCTCGACCAGACACTCGACCTGCTCGCGATGACGCTTGCCGACAGGCTGCACGCGCGCCTGCCGGACCAGTCGGTCCACCGGTCGGCGCTGCTCTATCGCCTCAAGAATCATATCCTGACGCATCTCGCCGATCCCGAATTATCGCTGCCGCGCGCTGCGGCGGCGACAGGAATCTCGCCGCGTTACGCCAGCGATTTGATGGCCGCCGAACAGACCTCGTTCCGCACCTACGTCCAGACGCAACGGCTGGAGCGCTGCAAGCGCGATCTTGCCGACCCCGCCTACCTTGCCCGGCACATCGGCGAGATCGCGTTCGCATGGGGCTTTAACGACCTCGCGCATTTCAGCCGCATCTTCAAGCAGCGGTTCGGCGTCTCGCCGCGCGAATGGCGCGAGCAGCCGCGCCAGTAACGCCTTCCACTCGGCCCGCCCTTCCTGCCACGCCACAGGCATTCGGCATCCATCTGCGCGTTAAGACAAGTTTTCGTTCCGCTGCAGACAAGCGGCGCGCGTTGCCATGGCTGTAGGCTTTGGACCGAGCGATTGTTGGTCGCCAACGCGAAAAGGATGGTGCGATGGGTCTGGTTCATCAGAAATACAAGGTGGCGGTGGTTCAGGCGGCGCCGGTCTTTCTCGATCTCGATGCCACCGTGGACAAGACCATCGCGCTGATCGAGGAAGCTTCCGCGCAAGGCGCCAAGCTGATCGCATTTCCCGAGACCTTCATTCCCGGATATCCGTGGCAGATATGGCTTGGCGCCCCCGCCTGGGCGATCGGCCGCGGCTTTGTGCAGCGCTATTTTGACAATTCGCTCGCCTTCGACGGCCCGCAGGCAGAAAAGATCCGCAACGCCGTAAAGCGCGCCAAGCTAACCGCCGTGCTCGGACTATCCGAGCGCGACGGAGGCAGTCTCTATATCGCGCAATGGCTGATCGGGCCCGACGGCGAAACCATCGCCAAGCGCCGGAAACTGCGTCCGACCCATGCCGAGCGCACCGTGTTCGGCGAAGGCGACGGCAGCGACCTCGCGGTGCATGATCGCGCCGACGTCGGACGGCTCGGCGCGCTGTGCTGCTGGGAGCATCTGCAGCCGCTGTCGAAATACGCGATGTATGCCCAGAACGAACAGGTGCATGTCGGCGCCTGGCCGAGTTTTTCGCTGTACGATCCGTTCGCGCACGCGCTCGGCCATGAGGTCAACAACGCCGCCAGCAAGGTCTATGCAGTCGAAGGCTCCTGCTTCTTCTTAGGCCCCTGCGCGGTCGTCTCGCAGGCGATGATCGAAGAGCTCTGCGACTCCCCCGAAAAGCACGCCTTCCTGCATACCGGCGGCGGCCACGCGGTGATCTACGGACCCGACGGCAGTTCGCTTGCTGAAAAACTCCCGCCCGACCAGGAGGGCATTCTATATGCCGATATCGATCTCGGCATGATTGGGGTAGCGAAGAACGCCGCCGATCCGGCCGGGCATTACTCGCGGCCCGACGTCACGCGGCTGTTGCTCAACACCACACGCGCCAACCGCGTCGAACATTTCTCGCTTCCCGTCGATGCCGAGGTCATGAGCGAAATCAGGCTGCAGGCCTGACAGTTCATTTCGAGAGGAGCAGGCCGATGGAATCCGCGATCCCCGACCATCTGCAAACCGCGCGAACGCGTCACCGCCGCGTCGGCGACGATTATGCGCCGCCCTACCCGTCCTTCGTGGCGCGGCACAAGCCAAGCGTGACGCGGGTAGTGATGGCCTATTTCGGCCTCCAATCCCGCGGCGCACCCCCGGCCGCCGCGGAGCAGGCGTTGGCGCGGCTCGCTTCGGATTTCGCAACCGTCGACGGCCCGACGCATTGGGACCGCGCGAGCTATGTCGACGAGGCTGGTTTCACCAACCTTGTCTCGGTGGCCTACTGGGATGACCGGCAAAAATTCGATCGCTGGTTTCCGGCCGCACGCGAGCGCTGGACCGGCGATCAGCGGACCAACAACGGGTTCGGGACCTTCATCGAGGCGCTTTACCCCTCCGTGCAAGGCTATGAGACGCTGTTCTCATCCCTCGGAAGGCCCGAAGGCGTCGCCGTTCTCGCCGATGGCATGAGCGGCGAGGTTTTGGAGCACGCCTATTGGGGCGGCATGCGCGACCGCATCCCGTTGTCCCAAACCAGCGAGATGGCGCCTTCAGGCACGCCCCGCGCGATTCGCGACGGCGCGCGCATCCGGATCATCCCGCATGACAACCTCTGCCTGATCCGGTCGGGCCAGGATTGGGGCGATACCGAAGCCGCCGAACGCAAGATGTACCTCCGCGATGTCGAGCCGGTGTTGCGGGAAGGCATGGATTTCCTCCGCGACCAGGGTCGTTCGATCGGCTGCTATGCCAACCGTTACATGACGGTCGTCGGCGCCGATGGCGCGGCGGCCGAAAAGTCCTACGGCATGAGCTGGTGGAAAAGCCTTTCAGCGCTCGAACGCTGGGCTGAATCGCACCCGACCCATGTCAGGATATTCGGCGCCGCCATGAAATATCTGTCGACGCTCGGGCCGGCCGCAAAGCTGCGGCTCTACCACGAGGTCACCGTCGCCCGCACCGATGAGCAGCTTTTCGAATATGTGGATTGTCATCCGCAAACCGGAATGCTGAACGCCGTGCAGACGGTGGAGGCGGCCTGACTACAACACCATCTGGGTCTGGGTAACAATCGCCACGAGTTTGCCGTCCTCGGTCTCCAGCCGGGTCTGCCAGACCTGGGTGCGGCGTCCCCGGTGCACCGGCGTGGCGGTGGCGATCACCGTCGACCCTTCCTTGGCGCCGCCGATGAAATTGGTCTTGCTCTCGATCGTCGTGGTGCCCTTGGCGTCCTCAGGCAGGTTGATGACGGTCGCCGCAGCCCCAACCGAATCCGCGAACGCCATCACCGCGCCGCCGTGAATCGTATTCCGCAGCGTGCAAAGGTCCGGCCGCACCAGCATACGCGCGACCACGCGATCCTTTTCGACTTCAGTGAATTTCACGCCCTTCAGCTCCGCGAACGGCATCTTCATCGCATTGACTTTGTCGAGCAGCGACATGGTCCGGCAGTCCTCCCGTTTCTTGCAAGGCACTTCTGATACACAGGATCGAGCGGCCGATCCATCGATCCCGATCGAAGCATGGACGGTGCACGTAAGCCAGGCAATGACTTCCGAGGTAATGGCTGCCGTGACAATGCCCTGTTAATTCGGCATATCGTCGCCATGCGCCAGTTCCCACCCCGCCGGATCGTCTGCCTGACCGAAGAGACCGTGGAGACACTGTATCTGCTCGGCGAGCAGGACCGCATCGTCGGCGTCTCCGGCTATGCGGTGCGGCCGCCGCAGGTCCGCCGCGAGAAGCCGCGGGTTTCCGCCTTCATCTCCGCGGACATTCCGAAGATTCTGGCGCTTGAGCCCGATCTCGTGCTGGCCTTCTCCGACCTGCAGGCGAATATCGTCGCCGACCTGGTGCGGGCGGGCGTCGCCGTCCATGTCTTCAATCAACGCGACATCGCCGGCATTTTCGCGATGATCCGCACACTTGGCGCCATGGTCGGCGCGGCGGAACGTGCTGATCAACTCGCGACGAACTTCGAAGAGCGCCTCGCGCGTATCGCGGCAATGCCCCGCCCCTCGCCCAAGCCAAAAGTCTATTTCGAGGAATGGGATGATCCGCTGATTTCCGGCATCGGCTGGGTATCCGAACTGATCGAGATCGCCGGCGGCGAGGACGCGTTGCCGAAGCTGCGCTTTCAGCAGGCGGCCAAGGATCGGATCATTGCACCCGACGTGGTGCGCGAAGCCGCCCCGGATGTGATCCTCGCCTCCTGGTGCGGCAAGAAGGTCGTGCCGGATCGCATAAAGCAGCGTCCGGGCTGGAGCCAGATCCCTGCGGTGCGCAACAACCGCATTGTGGAGATCAAGTCGACGATCATTCTGCAGCCGGGACCGGCCGCGCTGACGGACGGGCTGGATGCGATCGTGAAGGCGTTGTGGCCGGAGACGAATTCGTAGGGTGGGCAAAGGCGCAAAGCGCCGTGCCCACCATTCTGGCGTCCGCAGCAAGCAATGGTGGGCACGCTTCGCTTTGCCCACCCTACGGCAGCGGCTGCTACACCTTCTCCACCCCGCACCATTCCGCGATGAACAGCGCGGTCGCCTTGGTCGACTTCCGCAGCGACTCCAGATCGACATATTCGTTGAAGCCGTGCATCGCCGCCCCCGTCGCGCCGAAGCAAAGGCTCGGGATGTTGTAGTTCAGGCCGTAGAACCGCGTATCGGTCAGCGCGGTGAACGCGCGGTCCGGCACCGTGCCGCCATAGACCGCGCCAAATGCCTTTGCAAACGCGGCTTCCGGCTCGGCGGAATTCGTCAGCTCATAACCCTCGGACAGAAAGCCCGACCACTCGACCTGCGGCGGGTTGTTGGAGAGAAAACGATGATCGCGTGCAGCCACCGACACGCAGGCCAAAATCTCCTTCTGGCATTCGGCGATCGACCAGCCCGGCAGTACCGCGATCCGGCAATCGACGTCGCACCAGGCCGGCACGCTGGAGGCCCAGTCGCCACCCTTGATGATGCCGGGGTTGAAGTTCAATGGATGGGCGACCGCGTTGAAATGGCGATCCGCCTTGGCGCGCTCGTTCCAGTCGGCCTCGAGCTTCTGCAGCGAATGAATCAGATGATAGGCCGCCATGATGGCGTTGGCACCGGCGCCGGCCTCGAAGACATGCACGGGGAAACCGCGCACCTTCAGCCGAAACCAGATCACGCCGACCTGCGAGCGCACCATCGTCTCGCCGGTCGGCTCCGGGATGAAGCAGGCGTCCGCGCGGTAGCCGCGCTGCAAGGTCGAGAGCGCGCCGACGCCGGTGGACTCTTCCTCGATCACCGACTGGAAGTGGATGCGCGCCGTCGGCTTCAGCCCTGCGGCCTTGATCGCATCCAGCGCATAGAGCGCGCCGATAGTGCCGGATTTCATGTCGCAGGCGCCACGGCCGTACATTTTGCCGTCCTTGATGACCGGCGAGAACGGCGGCGTCTCCCACATATCGAGGGGTCCTGCCGGAACGACGTCGCAGTGGCCCTGCAGGATCAGCGATTTGCCGGCATTGTTCGCGGGACGGTAAGTGCCGACCACGGTGCGCGCTTTGGAGAAATCATGCTCGATCGGCCCAAAACCGCGCAGATCCTTCAAATCCTCGACGTCGATATGCCAGTCGTCGACCTCATAGCCGCGCTGACGCAGGAGGTCGCCGATCATGTCCTGGCACGGCCCTTCGGCGCCGCGGGTCGAGGGGATAGCAACGAAATCCCTTGTCGTCGCCAGTTGCGCATCAAAGCCGGCGTCAACGGCGTCGAGGATTTTTTGTTGCGTATCGGTCGTCATGCGGCGGCTCCAGTCGGGAATTCGAAGAGGTCGGGAGCGCGCACCCTACCCCGATCTCAGCCGCCGGCGTAATGCGCAAAATGCGCATCCCGCAATGCATCTTCGAGCAGGCGGCCTTCTGAATAGCCACGCAGCGACGCTGGGCGCTCGACGCCGTCGAGCAGCCGCGGACAAGGTTCCGGCGCGCCCAGCACCGTGCGCACCGGAATGCGCTCGGCATAGATCGGCAGTTCGTAGTCCTCGTCGTCGTCGGCGACGCCCTTCGACCTGATCTTGGCGGACGCCTGCTCGATTTCCATCGCAATCACTGACGTCGCCTTGATCTCCTGCGCCGTGCTTTGCCTTAAGGTCGCGGTCCGATCGGGAAAGAAGCGGTCGACCATAGCGACCAGCGCGCGCTCCTTCTCGGCCGGATCGGTGACGAGGTAGGCGGTACCGAAGGCCATCACGGCGCGATAATCCGCCGAATGATTGAAGCCGCAGCGCGCCAGCACGAGACTGTCGAGTTGCGCAACCGTGAGGCAGACCTGCTGACCGTCGGACTGGTTCCGCAACATGCGGCTGGCGCTGCTGCCATGCCAGTACAGCCTACTTCCCTCCCGCCAGAAGAAGGTCGGCGTGCAATAGGGCTGGCCGTCGATCACGTAGGAAACGTGGCAGAGCATCGAGGCATCGAGCAGGCTGTGAATCGTCGTTCGGTCGTAAGAGCCGCGCTCATGCAGGCGCTTGACCCGGTTGCGTGGTGACAACGGGTAGGAAGTGGTGGTCTCGCCTTCGGTTATCACGGTAGCTCCTGTCGGGATTGGCCCAGTCGAAGAAAGTTGTACCGGCGAATTTGGTCTGCGATAGTGCCAATTCGATGCGAAAAATTCCGACCAATTCTCAGGCTGTGCGGCGCAAGGCCGAGCTTCCGCTCGACCTTGCCGGGCCCCACGTGACGCCGGATGCCTCCTCGCAGCACCGGCTCTATCAGGCACTCTGCCACGCCATCACAGGCGGGATCGCCAAACCCGGCGAGCCGCTGCCGCCGCAGCGAACGCTGGCCAAACAGACCGGCTTTCGCCGCAATGCCGTCACCTCGGCCTATGAGCGGCTGATCGCGGACGGGTTTGCGGTCGCCACCACAGGCTCCGGCACGTTCGTCGCCGCACGCATCCCGACCCGCGCCAGCGACGCGCGCAAGACCAGAATCGCGATCGAGGCGCCGCAACAAGGCCCGCTGGCGCTAGGCTGCACGCATATCGATGAAAGGGCGCTGCAGCGCTTCAGGTCGTTTGCCGGCCGGCGCATGCGCGCTTTCGGCACCGAGCATCTGCATTACGGCGACCCCAGGGGCAGCCGCGAGTTGCGCGCCGCGATTGCCGATCATTTGTTGTCGGCGCGCGGGCTGCGCTGCGATCCGGACCAGATCATGCTGGCGTCGGGAACGCAGCACGCATTGCGGATCGTGCTGGGCGCGATCCTCAAGCCCGGCGATCACATATGGTGCGAAGATCCCGGCTATCCCGCCGCGCGAAGAGCGATCGGGCATTGCGGCCTGCGCCCCGTCTCTGTCCCAGTCGATGCATCAGGCATGATCGTCGCCAAAGGCCGGACGCTGGCGCCGTCGGCAGGCGCGGCCTATGTGACGCCGTCGCACCAGTTTCCGCTCGGCGTGCAGATGTCGATGACGCGGCGGCTGGAATTGCTCGACTGGGCAAGGGATGCCGGCGCCTTCGTGATCGAGGACGATTACGACAGCGAGTTTCGATACGACGGTGCGCCATTGCTGTCGCTCGCCGGTATCGATCACCTCTCGCGCGTCATCTACATGGGCACGTTTGCAAAGACACTGTTTCCCGGATTGCGCATCGGCTACTGCGCGCTGCCCGAGCGGCTGGTCGGACCGGTGACGACGGCCCGCGCCGCGCTCGACCGCTTCCCCGGCACGCTGCTGGAAGGCGCGGTGGCGGACATGCTCAATTCCGGAGCGTTCGCAGCAAACCTGCGCAAGGTGCGCGGGATCTATCGCGAAGCGCGCGACGTCCTGGCTTCGACCTTGTCGACGGCATCGGACGGGCTTCTCACGGTGCCGGTGCCCTCGCAGGGCCTGCATCTGGTCGCGCGGTTCGATCCATCGACCGATCCGCTGATTGCCGCCAAGGCAAAGACGGAGGCCGGCGTCGCGGGCTGGCTACTGGCGGAAACCTATTTTCGCGCGCGCCCCCTTCCCGGTTTCGTCCTCGGCTTTGCCGGCCACCCGCTGCCGCAACTGATCGCGTCCGCCGAACGGCTGGCGAAGTCATCGCTGGCGGCATTGCGGGCGAATCGCACGTCGAACGCCGGCGGAACCGGCAGGATCAAGCGGTTGAAGTCGTCGACCTAGCCGTCGGGCCGGCCGCCCTATCAGAATCGCCGCCGCGTCACTAAGCTCAATGCCTGATTCAATATCACGGCGGAAACACCGGATGCCCGGCAATCGCAACGTTCTGTATCTCGTCATCGGCGTGTTGATCGTCGCGGTCGGTCTGCTCGGCTACAATCTCTACAAAGCCAAGCAAGAACCCGAGGGCCTGCAGATCAATGTCGGGCCCGATGGGCTGAAGATCAAGACCAAGTGAGGGAGGCCGCTTTGACGCTCACAAAGGCCGAATCCCGATGCCTGCCCGCCGCCCTCGCCCTGTGGCTGATCGCAACGCCCGCCATCGCGCAGACGTTCTCGCGCGAGCAAGACATCGTCGATCTCCGGCTCGGCCAGCGGGCCCTGGTCGACGATGGATCCTGCCCGGCCGGACAGATCAAGGAAGTCATGGGCTCGCAAATGACTGCGAGCGGCGTGCTGCGCACCCGGAAATGCATTCCGCGGCTGGGGACTAAGAAGCGCTAGCGGCGATCTCCGCGCAAACGCGTTCCGCGTTTGTCGCGAGGGAAAACAGGGACCCACTTTCCGGATTATGCCCTAGAACATGCCGTTGGTGTTCGCGGCCTTCTCCGGAATCTCCTGCACGACGTCCCAGTGTTCGACAATCTTGCCGTTTTCCAGTCTGAAAATGTCGACGATGGCGCGGCCGCGCGTGCCCTTCTCGCGTACGCTGTGGACGTGGACAATCACGTAATCGCCGTCCGCAAAGGCGCGCTTGATCTCGCTGCGGGAGTCCGGAAATTTTTCCCGCAGGAATCCGAGGAACGCCTTGAAGCCTTCGATACCGTCCGGCGCCGTCGGGTTGTGCTGGATGTAGTGCGGCCCGAAAAACTTCGCGGCGGCGTCAAAGTCCTTCCGGTTGAGCGCCGCATCGTAGAATTCGAGCACGGCCTTCTTGTTAGCTTCCTGCGTCGCCGCATCGGCGGCGAGAACCGGGGAAGCAACGAACGGCAATATGCCGATGAGGCCGATGATGATGAAGCGCATGGTTGTCCCCTGTGCAATCTGTTTCGTTGAGCCCATCCTACCAGCTTCCGTATTTGCCGACGACCCCGCGCCACAGCGCATCGCGTTCGCGCGCGAGCGGCTCCTTGCCGACGCTGGCGTTCTTCGCCGCGGCGGTAATGACCATCACCAGCTTGAGCTCGGGGTCGACGAAGATCGACTGTCCGTAGACGCCGAGCAGCGCGAACCGCCGCTTCTCGCCCGGAAACAGCCAGAACTGGTAGCCATAGCCGAAATAGGGCGTCGCCTTGCGCGGCGCGAACGCCTCGGGCTGGCGGCGCCAGTCGGTGGCGTCGAGCAGATAGTCCTTCGGCACGATCTGCCTGCCGTCGAGGACCCCGTCGTTCGCCAGCAGGATTCCAAGCCGGCCATAGTCGCGCACGACCGCATTGAAATTCCCCGACCCGCTTTCGGTGCCGTCCTTTGTCCTGATCCAGGTCGCATCGGCCTCCGCACCCATCGGCTGCCACAGCCGCGTCGTCAGATAGTCGCTCAGTGAAGTGCCGGTCACCGCGCGCAGTAACAGCGTCAAAGCCACGGTCTGGTTGGACGCATAGTGAAAACGCGTCCCCTGACCGGCCTCGCGCGTCGTGAAGGCGCGCAGCGCCGTGACCGAGTCCTGCGAGAAGCGGATCTTGTTGAATTTCGCCAGATCGTCCTTGCCGTCGTAGACTTCCTGAAACGGCACGCCGGACGCCATCCGCAGCATGTTGCGGATCGTCGTCTCGCCATAGGGATTGCCGGCAAGGCCAGGCACGTATCTGGCGATGGTATCGTCGAGCGAAGCGATCTTCTTTTCGGCCAGCGCCATCCCGACGGCGATGCTGACGATGGATTTTGCCATCGAATGCGAAACGAAACGATGTTCGGCATTGCGATCGTACTGATAGTGTTCGGCCAGCACCTCGCCGTTCCTGATGAGAAGGAAGCCGGTCACGCGTTGATGGTCGAGAAAGTCGCCAAGCGTGCGGGTCTGCTGTTCGAACCGATACTCGATCTTGGGCGCGGTGGAAATTTTCGGCAATGGCCGCGGAGAGGCCGCCTTCTTCAGCGTGTAGTGCTGCAGGATGCTGTCGAGGTGGCTGAACGATCCGACCCGAACGTGCTCGTCATAAAACCAGTTGGTGCGCGAGCCGATCGGGTAGCCGGCCGCCTTCCCCAACAGGTCCTCGTCGGGCGCAGCGCGGGCTGGCAAGCCCAGCGCGACAAGCACCGCGCAGGAGAGCAGGAGTAGTCCCGGCTGCATTGGCTGGCTCACAGAGATCGTCGACCGGCCATTGCTTACAATGGCCGTTACCGGCGTGTCGAGCCTGCGGGGAATGTGGAGCTAAGCCGCGCCGAATTTACTGGTTCGGCGCCGGCTCGAACATGCATTGCAGCGTAGGCTTTGCGATCTTGGTGAAGGTCGGGCCGATCTCGGACTGCTTCGACGGCGGCACCCACGCGGTCTCGATCGTCGGCACCCCGGTCTCGCTGATGCCGCGCAGCAGCGCTTCGCGCAGGTCGACATCTTCCACGGTCGCGGCGGCGTAGTCGTGCAGACAGCCGCAAACCCTTTCAGGGTGCGCCCAGCGTCCGACCATATGGGGCATGCAGAGGCGAACGAACTCGCCGCGCGGATCAGGCATCTTGAACAGGGAACGGAACGAGGTCTGCGGCGGCTGAAACTGGACCTGAGCCTGCGCCGCGCCGCTGAGAAGGACGGATGCGAGGATAGCAGAACAGATACGTACGAACATGCAGGGCCTTTATCGGCGAACTTCTTGCAAAGGATCCGCCACGCTCAGTTGACGGCCACGACCATCGGCTGGGTCGTCGCAACCGGCGAGCCATTATAGGCGAAGGTACCGACGCCCGGCAGACCCTGGTCAGAGGAACCAGCCATCGAGGGACCAGCCAGGACGAAGGCAAAGGCGAGGATGAAGCTGAGGGTCCGCATCTGACTGTCTCCGGTTGTCCGTGGCCGGCAGCGCCCGGCGTCTCGTTGGCCATCTGATAACCATCGGCTGTTTCCGGACATCTGCGCCAAAAACGGAAAATGGTTTCATCGCGCAGGAGAATTGTTTCGTCGGTTCGAGCGGACGAAACAATAGCCGGAAAAATCCAATGAATTCAGGTGCGACACCCCCACTTCAGACGATCAGGCTGAACGCTGGAAAGCAGCTATTCGTGCCGCTTTTGCCCTCCTCTCATCGACACGGACGGCCTCGTTCACTGGCTGATCGGATGAACCGAAACCTCGGTCCGGCCGATTCAACGAACACCGTGCAACTTTGCGTGTGCTTGTGCGTTGGTCACCCCTTCTTCAACAAAGGATAGCCGTCGTGGGCAGTGGCAACATCGATGTTGGCAATGACACCCCGACCCGCAAACCCGGCCGGCCGGCGGTTGAAAATGTGTCTGGCAGTTCAGAGCATCCTGTGAGCCCTTGTGGCGCGATGTCTCAGCAAGGCAGCGAATTTCGCGGCAATGTGTCGGCGCCGCAAAAATTCGTCCATCTGGTCGGCTGCCGTGACCGCAAGGCCGGGCCCGGCCTGGAGGCCCGCCAATATTCCAATCCGGTCAAACGGTAAGCCCAAAACCCTCATCCCGGATCCGATCTCGGATCCCGGATCCGACCTCGGATCCCGGATCCGATCTCGGATGCTGGATGGCATCGGATTTACTGGATGAATTCACCGCATTTCTGAACCGCGGCGTCGGCGGCCCCCCAGGGCATGATCGGCACCGAGGACGTCGAGTTTTTGGGTGAGCCTTCGATCAGCCTGTCCGAATAGACCATGTAGACCAGCACGTTGCGTTTGGTGTCGCAGCCGCGAACGATCTGCATCTTCTTGAAGAACAGCGAGCGGCGCTGCCGGAACATGTCGTCGCCCTGCTCGAACTTGTGCTTGAACTTGATGGGGCCGATCTGGCGGCACGCCAGCGAGATATCCGAGACCTCCTCGGCGAGGCCGAGCCAGCCTTTGAAGCCGCCCTTTTCCGGCACCGTGAAGTGACAGGCCACCCCCTCGACCTCGGGGTCATCGACGGCGTAGGTGGCGAGCTTGTCGTTGGGACTTAGCCACTTGAAGACCGTCGAGCGGCGAAAAATCAGGTCGGGCTCGTCGGCGGCCAACGCCGGGCCAGCCTGCCAAAGCATCAGCGCCAGCACCCCCAAAGCCAGGGTTCTCCAGTTCTTGTCGTACTTAACGATGGCCTTGGATGTCATTGATATCTCCGCTGAAGGGCTCGCCGCCTATGTAGTGGCAGAAAGCCGCACAGGAAGGCTCAGGAGGAATTGGAGGGCCGTAGTACCGCCTTATGGATGGGGTCAGATTGAGCTGGCGCCGTTTAACGGAATGTGAGGCTTTTTTGCTACGATTGGGGCGAAAAGCGCTGGAATTAGAAGGCCTACGCTGGTGAACGCTTTTCGTGTCTGCGACAACAAACGGATTAGCAGGACGGTAGATTCGAGTATCTGGATTTGAGGATTATGCGCGTGAGCGGGCATCGGTTTTTCAATGCGAGTGTTGCGGGCGCGACCATTTCGAAGCAGCGATTTTGGCAGATGGCGATGTTGACGGCGACCGGCACCCTGATTGCCGCCCCCCAGGCAGACGCTGCCGCCCTGTTCTACTGGCAGGACTCCGATCCCGGCTATTACCGGCCGGCACCGATGGCGCAGCCGCGCAAGCCGAAGGTCCGCCGTCCGTCCGCCAAGACCGAAGCCGCCGTCAAGGAAACCAACGCCAAGCCGCAGGGACCGCTGATCATCACGGTCTCGATCGAGCAGCAGAAGGTGCGCGTCTACGACGCCAACGGCTTGTTCGCCGAAAGCCCGGTGTCGACGGGCATGAAGGGTCATTCGACCCCGATGGGCGTGTTCAGCGTCATCCAGAAGCACAAGATGCACCGCTCCAACATCTACAGCGGCGCGCCGATGCCTTACATGCAGCGCATCACCTGGTCGGGCGTCGCGATGCATGCCGGGGTATTGCCCGGCTATCCGGCATCGCACGGCTGCATCCGCATGCCGACGGCATTCGCCATGAAGATGTGGAACTGGACCAGGATGGGCGCGCGCGTCATCATCACGCCAGGCCAGATCACGCCTGCCAGTTTCTCGCACCCATTGCTGGTGGCGCAGAAGGTCGTGCCGCAACCCCTCATCGCCAACGATCCGGCGACCGACGCGCCCGCGGTGAAGAGCGACAAGGGCGCGGACGCAGGCCATGCGACCAAGCCTGCGAATTCCAGTCTTGCGAATTCGGGTATAGCGAATTCGGAGGCGAGCCTGGATCTCCGATCGACTGTTGGTCACCCGGCGCCGTTGCGCGAACAGACCCACACGGCGGATGCCCGCGGCGCGCTGCCGGCGATCAATGCCGTCGTATCGGATGCAACGTCGTCTGCAGCAAGGATCCAGCCTGTCAGCGACACGTCGAACGCGGAAGTCAAAGCGGATGCACCGAACTCCGAGCCGGGCGCTAACTCGGCTGACAGCAGCGAACCCACAAAGACCGATATCGCTGCAAGCGAGGGCGCGAAGACCGAGGACAAGCCCGGCGAGGCGAAAATCGACGTCAGCTCGGAAATGAAATCGGAAGAGGTGAACGCCGAGGCTCCCACCGCTGCGATTGCCAATGCGGGGCCTGCCAGGGCGGAAGCGCCGAAGGCCGAGGAAGCCAAGACTGACGAAGCCAAGACGAACGAATCCAAGACTAACGAATCCAAGGCCGCCGAAAAGCCCGCCGAGCCCGTCAAGGCGGTCGCCGATACTCCGGCAGCGCCGGCCGTTGCGCCTGACGCGAAGAAAGATACGGCGCGTCTGCCCGGCGCCGAAAAGGCTGTTAAGGCCGAACCGCCCAGGCGCCCCGGCCAGATCGCGGTGCTCGTGAGCCGCAAGGATTCCAAGCTGTACGTCCGCGAGAACTTCAAGCCGCAGTTCGACGTTCCGATAACCATCGCGCCGAGCGATCGGGCGCTGGGTACGCACGTCTTCACCGCCGAAGCCGACAAGAAAGATCCCAACCTGTTGCGCTGGTCGGTGGTCTCGCTGCCGGTCACGGCCCGCAACGCGGCCCGGACCGACGAGGACGATCACTCTGCCCGGCGGCGCAAGATGGCCGGCGGAGCCGCTGCCGCGACGAAGCCGTTGCCGGCGCCGAACAGCCCCGCCGAGGCGCTGGACCGCATCACCGTCGCTCCCGAAGCGCTGGCGCGGATCGCCGAGGTGCTGACCACCGGCAGCTCGATCGTGGTGTCCGATCACGGCATCAACCATGGCGGCGAAACCGGCGAAGGCACCGACTTCATCGTCCCGCTGCGGTAATCTCTTCTTCTGACGCGTTTCGTTACGCGAACCGGTACCCGCCCCCGGATCAAGTCCGAGGGCATGCTTCGCTTCGAAAGCGCTCTGGTTTCCCATAACGGCTTGTTGAGGCGCAGCGGGCCGCGGGTTGCGCTATGCTTTGCGCTGCCGAACCGCAGTCCGAATCTTTTCATCGAGGCTCTTCATGATCGACCGCAGGAGCGTGATATCAGCGGCGCTGGCCGCGATCGCAGCCGTCACCTCGACCAGGCAATCCCTGGCGCAGGCCGGCATGAGCCGGATCACGGCTTACGCGTTTTCGTTTCCGGGATTGGCCGGCGGCGATATCAGGCTCGCCGAATTTGCCGGCCGGCCGGTCCTGATCGTCAACACCGCTTCGCTCTGCGGCTTCACCCCGCAATATGGCGGACTGCAGGAATTGTGGACCGAGTTCAGCGATCGCGGCCTGATGATCGTCGGCATCCCCTCCAACGATTTCGGCAGCCAGGAACCGGGCGGCGCGGCCGAAATCACCGCGACCGCGCAGAGCCACCACGTCACCTTTCCGATCGCCGCGAAGGCCGTCGTCAAGGGATCGAACGCGCATCCGTTCTACAAGTGGGCGGCGGAAGCGCGACCGAAGGATGTTCCACGCTGGAACTTCCACAAATACCTGATCGGCCGTGACGGCTATATCGCCGACGTGTTCCCGGAATCCGTCGCCCCCGTGGATACACGGGTGAAAACCGCCATCGCGCGGGCACTCGCCGCTTCCTGAATTAACCTGCCCGGTGACAAATCGCTGGGCGTAACCGCAGCGGTTGCGTTGGCGCGCCTGCTCCAACTAGGCTACTATGTGCTTCGGGGAATGGAGGCAGACCGGACGACGGCGGCGCCGTGACCGGGTGCGGGATTCAAATTTAGGGAAAACAAGATGCGTATTGCGGCAGGGCTGATCTTTGCAGGCGCGGTTTCGCTGTTGGCATCAAGCGCGGCGTGGTCGCAGGTACCACCCGCCAGGGGCGCGGCGGCCGCTCCTCAGGCTGCTCCGGCGCCAGCCCCGCCGCCGGCGCCTGTCTCGACCCGCCCCCCTTGCAACAATCCCAACGCGCTCGGTATTGGCCGCACTGTCGAGATCGACACCACGGGCGGTCCCGGTTTCGGCTTCGAACATTTCAAGGATCTCGACTTCCTTCGCGACAAGGAAGTGGTGTTGACCTTTGACGACGGCCCATGGCCGGTGAATACGCCTGCGGTCTTGAAGGCGCTGGCGGAGGAATGCACCACCGGCATCTTCTTCCCGATCGGAAAGCACGCCACTTATTATCCCGAAATCCTCAAGCAGGTGATGGCGGCCGGCCATTCCATCGGATCGCACACCTGGTCGCATGCAGCCCTCGTCAACAAGAAGCTGAACGAGCAGCAGCGCAAGGATGAAATCGAAAAGGGATTCAGCGCCGTGAAATGGGCGCTCGGCGGCAAGGCGCCAGCGCCGTTCTTCCGCTTCCCCGCGCTGCAACACCCGCCGGAGATGGTGACCTATCTCGGCGCCCGCAACATCGGCATCTTCTCCTGCGACCTCGATTCCTTCGACTTCAAGGCGAGCAAGGCGCAGACCATCATCGACAACGTGATGCGCAAGGTCGAGAAGAACGGCAAGGGCATCATCCTGATGCATGACTTCCAGAAGCATACCGCCGAAGCCCTGCCCGAGCTCCTGAAGAAGCTGAAGGCCGGCGGCTACAAGGTGGTTGCGATGCGCGCCAAGACGCCGGTGCAGACCATCGCCCAGTATGACGAAGACATCGTCAAGGATCTGAAACTGCCGACCGTGAGCTCGCGCCCGGTTTCCAGCGTCGTGCAGACGATCTCGGAATAACGCGACACGTCCCGTGCCGGCGCTGCGTATCGAAGGTTATGTCATCGTCTCCGCGGACGGCATGCTGGCCGACGCGCGCAATGTCATGCCGGACGAATTGAAGTTCGAGGGCGACAAGGCGTTTTTCACCGCCGCCCTCGACAGCTCCGATCTGATCCTGCACGGCCGCAATTCCTACGAGGACCAGCCGAACTCGCCGCGGCGCAGGCGCGTCATCCTGACGCGGACGGTCGACGCGATCGCGCCCGATCCGTCCAATCCGAACGCTACGTTGTGGAATCCCGCGGGCGCGACCTTCGAAGCTGCCTGCGCACATGCAGGCGTGCGCGATGGCACTGTTGCGATCATTGGCGGCCCCGGCGTGTTCGGCATGTTCATGGACCGCTACGACGCGTTCTGGCTCTCGGTCGCGCCGCATGTTCGCCTGCCCGGTGGCGAGCCTTGCTTTCCCGGTGTCCCTGCCCGCACGCCGCAGGAAATCCTCGCCGCGCACGGGCTGCATGCCGGCGACGTGCAGACGCTTGATGCGGTGCATGATGTCACCGTCACACCGTGGCGGCGCAGCGCCTAGAGCCCGGTCCTGATTGAATCAGAGCCGGGCTCTAGATTCTGGTTTTGACGCGTTTTCTTGACCCGAACCGGGCGTCCACCCACGGATCAAGTCCGAGGGCATGCTTCGCTCGAAAACGCTATTACGGCGTCATCCTTTCGTACAATCAGCCTCGCCGTAAGCCAGCCACGGCCAGAGATCGCTTGACAGCACGCGGACGCAGTTCCACCCTGAAAAGAAAAAAAAGACACATGTCATCATCGGGAGGACCACAACATGTTGAGGTACGCTTCAACTATCGTTGCAGCGGTGACTCTTGCAATGGTCACCGTCTTTGCTCAGCCGGTTAATGCTCAGACGACAGAAAAACCGCTAGTTCTAAAGGGTCAGTCGACCCACCCAGCATCCTCGAATTTCCACCTGATCTTCAAATTATGGGCCGAGACCGTCGAAAAAATGACGGCCGGACGTCTCAAGATCGAAACGCTTCCGGCGGGAGCGATCGTGCCTGCGTTCGAGGTTTTCGACGCGACTTCCAAGAACGTTCTCGACGTCGGCATGGGACCGTTCGGCTACATCCTCGGCCGCAACACCGCGACGATACCGATGTCGCACGGTCCGCTGTACGGCATGGACGGCTCGGACTATTGGGCCTGGTACTATGACGGCGGCGGCATGAAGCTGCTCGAAGAGTTCTATCGCGACGTTCTCAAGCTCAACGTCGTCGGCTTCCCGATCCCGACCGACTACCCGCAGGGAATGGGCTGGTTCAAGAAGGAGATCAACAGCCTCGCCGACCTCAAGGGCATGAAGTACCGGATCTACGGAATCGGTGCGGAAACCTATGGCCGGCTCGGCGTGTCGGTCGTCACCATTCCCGGCGGCGAGATCGTGCCGGCGATGGAGCGCGGCGTGATCGAGGGCGCCGAGTGGATCAACTGCGAGGAAGACAAGAAGCTCGGTCTGCATCAGGTCGCCAAGCACTATTACACGCCAGGCATGCACGAGCCCGTCACTGGCGGCCAGTTGATGATCAACGGCGACGTCTGGAAGAAGCTCACGCCGGACTTGCAGGAGATCATCAAGGTGGCGAGCGTCTACGCCACGACCACGCGCAACTTCGCCTTCAATCGCGAGACGGCGCAAGCTTGCCAGGACCTGATCAAGATGGGCGTGCAGATGCATCGCACACCCGACGAGATCCTGAAGAACTTCCTCGACGAGTGGGAGAAGATCCAGGCCGAGCACGCGGCAAAGAACCCCTTCTACAGGAAAGTCATCGACAGTCAGAAGGCCTATGCCGAACAGATCGTGCCTTTCAAGCTCTCATGGTTCCCGCCGTACAACTTTGCCGGCGAGTACTACTGGAAGAGCAAGATCTACCTGACCAAGAAGTGATCTCTCCGTAGCGGAGCTGCTGGCGTCCGAACCGCCGGACGCCAGCACTGTCTGAAGGGAGCGATCATGTCCGCGGACACCAGTAGTGCTTCTGTCGCCAGCAATCCGGGCGGAGAATTCCCGCGCGCTTTTTACCCGATCATACGTGCGATCGACCGCTTCACCGACGTGACCGGCAAACTCATCGCACTGTCGATGTTGTTCCTGGTGGTGACGATCTCCTACGAGGTCGTCATGCGCTATGGCTTCGGCGCGCCGACCGTTTGGGTCTACGAATCGAGCTTCATGGTTAATGGCGCGGCCTTCATGCTCGGATCCGGATATGCGCTGTTGAAGGGCGCGCATGTCCGCACCGACATCTATTGGGAGAATTACTCGGAGCGGAAGAAGGGCGTCGTCGACCTGATCTCCTATCTGCTGTTTTTCTATCCGGCGATGATCACGTTCATGCTGATCAGCATTGACGACACCTTGCACTCCTATGACACCGGCGAACGGTCGCAGGAAAGCGTGTGGCGCGCGATCATGTGGCCGTTCCGGGCAACGATCCCGCTGGCGGCCCTCCTTCTCATGATTCAGGGCGTGTCCGAGGTCCTGAAGTGCTGGTACCAGGTCCAGTTCGGGCGCGAGTTCGAGCACAAGGAAAAGATCGAGATATGACGGGACTCGAGCTGCTCGGACTTGTCATGCTCCTCGTGATGCTGGGAGCGATCTTCATCGGCCTGCCGATCAGCTTCACGCTGCTGTTTCTGGCGCTGATGTTCGGTTACGTCGGCATGGGAGAGCGCGTATTCAACCTCGCCTACCTGCAGACCATCGGCCTGATGAAGCAGGACGAGCTCGTCGCGGTGCCGATGTTCATTCTGATGGGATTCGTCTGCGATCAGGCCGGACTCATGGAGCGGCTGTTCAGGGCGTTCCGCGACCTGTTTGCGCCGCTCAAGGGCGCGCTCTACGTGGTGGTCATCCTCACGGCGACGCTGTTCGGCATCGCCGCCGGAACCGTCGGCGCGACGGTCGCACTGCTGGGCATCATGGCCGGGCCGATGATGATCCGCTCGGGCTACGATGTCCGCATGTCGGCCGGCGCAATCGCCGCCGGCGGCACGCTCGGCATCCTGATCCCGCCGTCGGTGATGCTGGTCGTGATGGCGCCCGTGCTCGATATCTCGATTATCGATCTCTATGCGGCCGCCTTCGGCCCGGGCTTCCTGCTGTCCGCGATGTTCATCGCCTACACGCTGGTCCGCTGTCACTTCAATCCCAAGCTCGGCCCGCCGGTGCCGATCGAGGAACGTCCCGAGTCGATGCGGATCGTGCTGTGGGAATGCCTGGTCGGCCTCGTGCCGGTTACCGTGCTGACGATCGTTACCCTCGGCGCCATCCTCGCCGGAATCACGACGGCCGCGGAGGCGGCGGCGTTCGGCGCCTTGGGGGCGATCTTCCTTGTCATTGCCTACGGCCGGTTCACATGGAAAGGCCTGCTGGACGCCTGCTACTCCACACTGGCAACGACCAGCATGGTGCTGCTGCTGGCGGTAGCCTCCAACGTGTTCGGCGCTGTCTTCGCGTGGCTCGGCACGGCAACCTGGATGACCAATGCCCTGCTGGCCTCGCCGTTGCCCGCCTGGGGCACGATGTCCCTGCTGCTGGGCCTGATATTCCTGCTCGGCTGGCCATTCGAATGGCCGGCCATCGTCTTCATATTCCTGCCGATGCTCGCGCCGGTGGCCAAGGGCCTCGGCTACGACATGGTCTGGTTCGGCTGCATCGTCGCGGTCGTCCTGCAAACCGCCTTCCTGTCGCCGCCGGTGGCCATGTCGGCCTATTATCTCAAGCAGGTCGTCAAGGAATGGAACCTGAGATTGATCTACCGCGGCATGGCCGACTTCATGGTCCTCCAGTGCGTCTGCGTGGTCCTGGTGCTGGTCTTCCCCGCCATCGCCATGTGGTTCCCGCAATGGCTGCAGGCGCGCAGGATGGCGGCACGTACCGCGCAAATCGAATACGTCGCGCCGCCGCAGAGCGCCGCCGCGGTGCTTGACGGTCCACGCGTGGCGATCCGGAATTTCTGACGTCTTCAGACTTCCCAGTATGCTAATTCGGAGATGGGCGGCCCGGACTGTGGCCGTCGTTCCTACAGCGGCCCGCCCCTCGCAGCGTGGGCTGCCGTGATAGCGCAGCGTCGATCCGGAAGGGCTTGCCATGGACCGCACGAAGACCTTCTCATCGGCGGCGGCGGCCGTTGCGGTGTCGCTGGCAATGGTAACGTCGACCAGCGCACTCGGCGCATGCAAGACCACGCTGCGCGGAGAGCTTGTGCAAGCGCCAGTTCCCGGCCGAGCTTTTCCTAAGAAGTTCCTGTTTTTCGATCTCGCCGAAATGACGCCGGCTAGCGCAACGGGTTCAGAGCAGCGCTTTCAGTCCTTCGTGGTCCCGAATACGAGCACCACGCTTCCTATTCCGTTCGCATTGGACATCGATTCGCCCAAAGACTGTCCGAGCGAACTCGAACTGCGCATAAGCAGTGAGGACACGGACCAGCCGACCTTTTTTAGATTTGCCAGTTATGCCCCACCGCTGAGGGGCCAGAAGATGATCCGCCTCGACAAGTTTGAAAGCATACCTGTTTGGGGGCCGCACTTCTGAACTTGGTGCGGTCACGCGTGGACGCACCTGGCTACGTGCCGATGAGTCCACGCCTTGAATGCCTCTGGACTACACGTCCCCGTAAGCCGGCTCATTCGGCCGCGGCCCGCGGCCATAACCGGCGATCATGAACAGTGCGCCGATGAGCGACAGGTTCTTCAAGGCGTCGATCAGCATCTTTTCATTTTGAGGCGCCGGCTGGTTCCAGAAATCGTGAAAGTAGAAGGTCGTCGCGATGACGAAGAAGATCAGCAGGATCGCGAAGAAGCGCGCGCCGAAATTGACCGCGATCATCAGGCCGGCGAGGATCTCGAAGCCGCCGACGCTCCACGCCAGTAGTTGCGGCATCGGCATGCCCGTCATGGTTTCGAGCTGCGAGGTATAGGGCGCAAGCATCGCCGGGATGGTCACCTTGGTCGCGATGAAGTCTGCCGTCGTCTGTATAGCGAAGAGCTTGGTCGCTCCCGTGTACATGAAGAGTACGGCGAACAGGACTCGCCCGAAGGTAACTAACGCTGGCATGGGATCGGCCTCACTGAATGGCATGCAAAGATAGCAGGCGGCGCGAAACGATTATGGGCGTTTCGCCTCCGCTTTTCAAACGCTCAAATCGAAACCGTCCGCGCAGGAGCCTGCGCTGGACCTAACCAGACCTACTGATAGAAGCAGAACCAAGGCCCTTTTTTGGCCATGGCGCTTTCGAGCGCGGATACATTCCGCGCAGGGAAAACGCGTTCCGATTCAATCAGAACCCCGCGCTATCCAAACAACGTCGGCTGCTGGCGGCCGGCACGCTCCTGGGCTTCGACGGCGGCAACCGCAGTCATGTTGAGGACGCCGCGCGCCGTCACCCCCGGGGTGAGGATATGCGCCGGACGCGCCGGCCCGATCAGGATCGGCCCGACCGGCAGCGCATCCGCCAGCGTCTTGATCATCTGGTAGGCGACGTTGGCGGTGTCGAGGTTCGGCATGATCAGGATGTTGGCATCGCCTTCCAGGTTGGAATGCGGCAGCACGAGCTTGCGCGCCGCGGCCGAGAGCGCGGTATCGCCCTGCATCTCGCCGTCGGCCTCGATCTCCGGATGCTTTTCCTTCAGCAGCGCGGTGGCGCGGCGCATCTTGCGCGAGGAATCCGTATCATAACTGCCGAAGTCGGAATGTGACACGAAGGCGACGCGCGGCTTCATGTTGAACCGCTGCACATGGATTGCCGCCAGCGACGCCACCTCCGCGAGTTCCTCGGCGCTCGGATTGGGCCGCACCTGCGTATCGGCGATGAAATAGGAACCCTTGCTGGTGATCATCATCGCCAGCGCCGCGAAATCGCTGACGCCGGGCAGGAAGCCGATGATCTCGCGGACATGGCGCAGATGGCTCATATAGCGGCCTTCGACGCCGCAGATCATGGCATCGGCTTCGCCGCGCACCACCGCAAGCGCTGCGATCACGGTGTTGTTGGTGCGAACCACGGTGCGCGCGGCCTCAGGCGTGACGCCGCGCCTTCCGGCCATGTCGATATAGGTCTGCACATAGGAACGATAGCGCGGATCGTCCTCGGGATTGACGAGATCAAAATCCTGCCCGGCCTTGATCGAGAGGCCGAACCGCTTGATCCGCGCCTCGACGACGGAGGGACGCCCGACCAGGATCGGCCGCGCCAGTTTCTCTTCCAGAACGACCTGCGTGGCGCGCAGCACACGCTGGTCCTCGCCCTCGGCGTAGATCACGCGAACCGGCTGGGTCTTGGCCTTGGCAAACACCGGCTTCATCACGAGGCCGGAGCGGAAGGCAAAGCGTTCCAGGAGCGCTTTATATTCCTCGAAATTCTTGATCGGGCGCGTGGCCACGCCGGAGTCCATCGCGGCCTTCGCCACCGCCGGCGCGATGCGCAGGATCAGCCGCGGATCGAACGGGCTCGGGATCAGCGAGCCCGGGCCGAATCCTTGCGTCTCGCCGCTGTCAAAACCCTGGGCCACTGCATCCGACGGCGGATCGCGCGCGAGCTGCGCAATCGCGTCGACCGCGGCGTGCTTCATTTCCTCGTTGATCCCGGTGGCGCCGACGTCGAGCGCGCCGCGGAAGATGAACGGGAAACACAGGACGTTGTTGACCTGGTTCGGGAAGTCGGAGCGCCCGGTGCAGATCATAGCGTCGGGGCGCGCCTTGCGCGCCTCGTCCGGCATGATTTCCGGGTTCGGATTGGCCAGCGCCATCACCAGCGGCTGGTCCGCCATCGACTTGACCATGTCAGGCGTCAATACGTTGGGCGCGGACAAGCCTAAGAAAATATCCGCGCCGCCGATCACATCCGCCAGCACGCGGGCATTGGTCTTCTGCGCATAGACCGCCTTCCAGCGGTCCATCAGCGTATTGCGGCCCTCATGCACCACGCCGTCGATGTCGCAGACCCAGATGTTCTTGCGCTGCGCGCCCAGCGAGACCAGGAGATTCAGGCACGCGATCGCCGCTGCACCGGCGCCCGAACAGACGATCTTCACATCCGGCAGCTTCTTGCCGTTCAGCAGCAGCGCATTGACGATGGCGGCTCCGACGATGATGGCGGTGCCATGCTGGTCGTCGTGGAACACCGGGATCTTCATGCGCGCCTTGAGCTGGGCCTCGATCTCGAAGCATTCCGGTCCCTTGATGTCCTCGAGATTGATGCCACCGAAGGTCGGTTCCAGCGCCGCCACCGTCTCGACCACGCGCTCGATGGTGTCGGCAGCGATTTCGATGTCGAAGA
The DNA here is from genome assembly GCF_023101085.1 of Bradyrhizobium sp. 170. Lineage (NCBI taxonomy): Bacteria > Pseudomonadati > Pseudomonadota > Alphaproteobacteria > Hyphomicrobiales > Nitrobacteraceae > Bradyrhizobium > Bradyrhizobium sp. 170. The sequence continues at coordinate 4,960,896 of NZ_CP064703.1, forward strand.
CGTCGATCCCGGCGAATTTCTTGAACAGGACCGCCTTGCCTTCCATGACGGGCTTGGAGGCCAGCGGGCCGATATTGCCAAGCCCCAACACCGCGGTACCGTTGGAGACCACGGCGACCAGATTGGCCCGGGAAGTCAGCGACGCCGCTTCGGCGGGATTGTTGGCGATTTCGGTGCAGGCCGCAGCGACACCCGGCGAATAGGCCAGCGCGAGGTCGCGCTGGTTGGCGAGCGGTTTGGTGGCCTGGATCTCGAGTTTACCCGGGCGCGGCAGCCGGTGATACGCAAGCGCCGCGGAGCGGAGATCTTCAGAATAGGACGACATGCACTCCCCCACGGGCTTTCTCGACCCCGAATTACTTCCGGCGGCCGGTCTTCATTCGAACCGTTAGTTTTGCGGCAGATTGAGCCGGATGTGAAGCACGGGCAACCGCTTGGATGCAACATCCGAAAGCGTCCCCATCAACAGGGGGCATCGACGGAAAGCGCCAAAGCCGGTAGCATATTTTCCTCCCTACCCCATCCCCTTGACCGACATATGGCAATTTTGCCTCCCGCGAATGTCGGCGTCCGGAGCACAACTAATGGTAAAGACACTGATGGGCTTGGCCGCCGTGGTCGTGATCGCGGTGGGCGGCTTCTTCGGCTTCGAGTTTTATACGCAGCACCGGATTGCCGGCGAAGTCGAGGCCGCGTTCGAGCAGATCAGAGCCGGCGGCGGCAAGGCAAGCCACGGCAAGGTGTCGTTCGACCTGCGCAGCCGTACCGTCCGGATTGCCGACATCGCGACTGAATCGGCCACGCAGCCTCCCGTGAGCGTCAAGATTGCCGGTGTGACGGCGGCAGGTGTCAGCCAGCCCGATACCGCGCGTTTTTCGGCTGACAGCATTGAGGCCACCGGCACGGAGGTCAGCGTCGACATCGCTGGTCCGACTGGCGGGCGCGTCACCTACAAGACGCCGCAGATCGTCGTGAAAGACTATTCCGGCCCCGCCAGCCTGCCGGTACGGCCTGCTTCGGCCTCCCTCGTCGAGGCGTATCGGTCCGCGCTGGAGCAGTTTGCCACCGTCTCCGCATCTTCAATTACGGCGCCCACCATGGTGGGTACCATCAATAACTTCGGCACGGTTACGTCGGCTGATTTCACCTATACGGGCATTGCGCTGCGGGAGATCAGGAACGGCAAGATCGCGTCCATGCAGATCGAGCATAACGCTTTCACCGCCAACACCCAACAGGCGGGCAAGGCCGACAAATTGAGCGGCGAAATCGTCAATTTCGCTTCGCGGGATTTCGATGCCGCCGCCATTGCCGCCATCCTCGATCCGCAAAAGGCGAACGACGACAAATACTACCGCGTCTACGGTCAAACGACGGCTGGGCCCTACACCATTACGTCGGGGCAAGGCTTGCGCATGCGCATCGACGGGATGACCGTCGACGATATCAGCGTGCGGCCGTCGCGCCTGCAACTCCCGGCCCTGCTCGCGCTGATGCCGGCGGCCGGCGCCACTCCGACGCCGGCACAGGCGCGCGAGATGATGGACAAGATGGCGAATATCTATGAGGGCATGCGGGTCGGAACAGCCGAGATGCGCGACATCTCGGCGGACACGCCGGAGGGCCCGTTCAAGCTCGCCGCGGTCAGGTTCAATCTGGAAAACGGCAAGGTCGGCGAATTCGCGATTGAAGGACTCGATGGACGCTCGCCGAAGGGGCCCGTCAAGGTCGGACGCTTCGCGCTCAAATCCCTCGATATCGCTGGTCTGCTGCGAATGGTGGCGCAATTCTCCAACCCGGGACAACCGCCGTCACCCGACAAGGCGCTGGCGCTGATTCCGCTGATCGAGGGCGTCGAACTCAAGGGCCTCATGGCGCCGTTCAAGAACACGGGCAAGCCGGTCAACATCGATGCTTTCAGCCTGGACTGGGGCCAGTTCGTCGGTCCGATCCCGAGCAAGGCACGACTGACGATGAAAATGTCGGCCCCGTTCGATGCGAGCGATCCCGGACAGAAGGTGCTGGTTGCAGGCGGCCTGGACAGGGCGGCGGTCGACCTCGATCTCGGCGCAGCCTGGACGGAAGCCTCCGGCGCATTCGCGCTGGAGCCAGTGGCACTCGAAATCGGCGGCCTCCTGAAGGCATCGGCGCGGGTTTCGCTCGCCAATGTGCCAAAGGGGGTATTCTCGGCCGACCCGGCCAAGGCGATAGCCGCGGCGGCGCAACTCGAAGCTGGCGCTGTCGAACTCACGGTACGCGATACCGGCGGCGTCGATCTCGCGTTCGCGCAATATGCCCGGACGCTGGCCGTCAGTCGCGATGCCGCACGGCGGAGGTTTGTCGATGAAATGAGGGCCAACGGCGAAAAAGCAGCGGCCGACAATCCTGACATGGTGGCTGCCGTGCATGCGCTGGCCCGCTTTCTCGAGGGCCCGGGGCAAACGCTGATCATCAAGCTGACACCGCGCGCCAAAGTGCCGGCGCTGCAGCTCATCCAGCTGTTGAAGACTGATCCGGTCATTGCGCTGTCGCAATTCCGGATCGAGACTTCGACGGGACTGTGAGCTACCGCGAGTCCTATGTCTTGTCCGGCAAATTGAGCCGGACATGGAGCTCGCGGAGCTGCTTGGTCGTGACCTCCGATGGCGCGCCCATCAGCAGGTCCACGGCCTGCTGGTTCATCGGGAACAGCGAGATTTCACGCAGGTTCGTGGTGCCGCATAGCAGCATCACGATGCGGTCGACGCCGGCCGCCATGCCGCCATGCGGCGGGGCGCCGTACTGGAACGCGCGATACATGCCGCCGAAACGCTCGACGACATCCTTCTCGCCATAGCCCGCGATCTCGAACGCCTTCACCATCGCCTCGGGGCGGTGGTTACGAATACCGCCGGAAGCGATCTCGTAGCCGTTGCAGGTGATGTCGTACTGGAACGCCTTGATAGTCAGCGGATCCTGCCCGTTGAGCGCATCGAGGCCGCCCTGCGGCATCGAGAACGGGTTGTGCGAGAAATCGACCTTCTTGTCTTCCTCGTTGTACTCGTACATCGGGAAGTCGACGACCCAGGCGAGTTCGAACCGATCCTTGTCGATCAGGTTCAATTCCTCACCGAGCTTGGTGCGGGCCAACCCTGAAAACTTCCAGAATTTTTCCGGATCGCCTGCGACGAAGAAAGCCGCATCGCCCTCCTTCAAGCCGAGTTGCGTGCGGATCGCAGCCGTCCGCTCCGCGCCGATGTTGTTGGCCAAGGGACCCGCGCCCTCGCCGCCTTCGCGCCACATGATGTAGCCGAGGCCAGGCTGGCCTTCGCCTTGCGCCCACGAATTCATGCGGTCGCAGAACGCGCGTGATCCACCGCCCGTGCCCGGGATCGCCCAGACCTGGTTCTTCGGATCTTCCAGCATCCGCGCGAACACCTTGAAGCCGGAGCCGCGGAAGTGCTCGGAGACGTCCTGCATGATGATCGGGTTACGCAGGTCGGGCTTGTCGCTGCCGTATTTCTTCAGCGCTTCGGCGAACGGAATGCGCGGCCAGCCTTTTGTCACCGGCTTGCCCTTGGCGAAATCCTCGAACACGCCCGTGATGACAGGCTCCATCGCCGCAAAAACATCTTCTTGCGTGACAAAGCTCATCTCGACGTCGAGCTGATAAAACTCGCCCGGCAGGCGGTCGGCGCGCGGGTCCTCGTCGCGGAAGCATGGCGCGATCTGGAAGTAGCGGTCGAAGCCACTCATCATCAGGAGCTGCTTGTACTGCTGCGGCGCCTGCGGCAGCGCGTAGAATTTTCCGGGATGGATGCGTGACGGCACCAGAAAATCCCGCGCTCCTTCCGGCGAGGACGCCGTCAGGATCGGGGTCTGGAACTCGAAGAAGCCCTGCTCCTTCATCCGCTTGCGCATGGAATCGACGATCGCGCCGCGGGTCATGATGTTCTGGTGCAGCTTCTCGCGACGGAGGTCGAGGAAACGGTACTTAAGCCTGATGTCTTCAGGATATTCCTGCTCGCCGAACACCGGCAGCGGCAGCTCGGCCGCTGGTCCCAGCACCTCGATCTCGCTGACATAGACTTCGACCATGCCAGTCGGCAGTTCCGGATTGTCGGTGCCTTCGGGGCGGCGGCGAAGCTTGCCGTCGATCCGCACCACCCATTCCGAGCGGAACTTTTCGACGTCCTTGAACGCCGGCGAATCCGGGTCGGCCACGCATTGGGTCAGCCCGTAATGATCGCGCAGATCGATGAACAGCACGCCGCCATGGTCGCGGATGCGATGGCACCAGCCGGAAAGGCGGATGGTTTGGCCGATGTCGCTCTCGCGGAGCGCACCGCATGTATGTGACCGGTAGCGATGCATGGAATTCCCAAAAACAGATGTCGGAGGTCAGAATCGGGGCCAAAGGCCGCGCGAATTGCGGGAGGGTTTACCCGACGGCGCGAGGTGCGGCAACCAATGGCGGGGCTTGTTTTGGGCCCGAAACGCGAGATTTCCGCCCGCACCGGCCCGAACTGTTTGCCTATTCCGTGCCCGCGCCTATCTTTGGGTCATGACCGTCCATTTCCCGTTCCAAAACACCTATTCGGCGCTGCCGGCGAGCTTTTTCGCCCGCGTGGCCCCTACCCCGGTCGCCGCCCCGCGGCTGATCAAGTTGAACCGGGCCCTGGCCGTCCATCTCGGGCTTGATCCCGACGTGCTGGCGACCCCGGAAGGGGCGGAAATCCTCGCCGGAAAACGGCTGCCCGACGGCGCCGACCCGATCGCGATGGCCTATGCCGGCCACCAGTTCGGGCAGTTTGTGCCCCAGCTCGGCGACGGCCGCGCTATCCTGCTCGGCGAGGTCATCGACAAGGACGGCATCCGCCGCGATATCCAGCTCAAGGGAAGCGGGCCTACGCCATTCTCGCGCCGGGGCGACGGCCGCGCCGCGCTCGGCCCGGTCTTGCGCGAATACATCGTCAGCGAGGCGATGTTTGCATTAGGCATCCCCACCACCCGCTCACTGGCCGCCGTGACCTCCGGCGAGAACGTGATGCGCGAGACCATGCTGCCCGGCGCGGTGCTCACCCGCGTTGCCGCAAGCCATATCCGCGTCGGCACCTTCCAGTTCTTCGCCGCGCGCGGTGACACCGATGGCGTGCGCCAACTCGCCGACCACGTCATCGCCAGGCATTACCCGGACATCGCCAAGGCCGAGCGCCCCTATCACGCGCTGCTCGAAGGCGTCGTCGCCCGCCAGGCCGATCTGGTCGCGCGCTGGCTCCTGGTCGGCTTCATCCACGGCGTCATGAACACCGACAACACGTCCATATCGGGCGAGACCATCGATTACGGCCCCTGCGCGTTCATGGACGAATACAACCCGGCGCAGGTGTTCTCCTCGATCGACGAAATGGGCCGCTACGCCTACGCCAACCAGCCGCGCATCGCGCTGTGGAATCTGACGCGGCTCGCCGAATGCCTGCTGCCGCTGTTTTCGGACGAGCAGGACAAGGCGATCGAACAGGCGCAATTCATCCTCGGCGAATTCGCCGAGAAATTCACCGCCGCCTATCAGTCAGGCCTGCGCAAAAAGATCGGCTTGTTCACCGCGCGCGACGGCGACGAAGCTCTGGTGCAGGACCTTTTGGATGCGATGGCGAAGAACCAGGCCGACTTCACCCTCACCTTCCGCCGCCTGAGCGATGCCGCTGCGGGTGCCGACAACGACAGCGTCAGGGCTCAGTTCACCGATCCCACAGCCTTCGACGAATGGGCCGCGCGATGGCGCCAGCGCCTCGCGGACGAGTCGCAATCCGCCGCCGAGCGACAGGCCGCAATGCGCGCGGTCAACCCGGCCTTCATCCCGCGCAACCACCGCGTCGAAGCCGTGATCGCGGCGGCCGTGAACAACGACTACGCGCCGTTCGAGGAATTGCTGACGGTGCTGTCGATGCCGTTCGAGGACCAGCCGACGTACGCGGCCTACACAGAGCCGCCGCTGCCGGAACAGCGCGTGCTGCAGACGTTTTGCGGGACGTGAGTCACTAACCCTTCCACGTCGAGCGTAGCGAAGCAATCCATGCCGCCCAGGAGGTGAAGTGTGGATTGCTTCGTCCGCTTCGCTCCTCGCAATGACGTTTTGGGGTGTCTCCCGGTCCCGTTAACCGCAATCCTTAAGCGCCCGTCCACCATCCGCGCATGCGCACCTCGCCAAGTTCCTCAGATTAAGAAACGGTCAACGCGCTCCCCGCAATTCTATTGGTTTACTCGGGGAGAATTGCCGTGGACGCCTTTGCCTTCGAATTCATGGGAATGGTGATGATTGGGCTCTGTCTCGTCGTGCTCGCGATCCCGTCAGGCCGTCGACGGTCGCGGCGCGTCCGGTACGAGTAGCCCTGCCTCCGTACCCAAAAAGGCTTGCAATCCCGTGTGCGGCGCCTGGCGATTGGTCGCCGGCCGCCTCCGGAAACCGGATGTCCGGGCGCCTGACCGAAAATCGCCCCCACGCGCGCCTGCCGCCTATGGCAATCCGCCCGCCAAACGACGCAAAAAAGCCGTGCTCAGGCTCAAATGCAGCGCTCAAATCCCGCCCAACACCCTTGACATATCAGCGTTTTCGGCAGAACGCCTGTCCGACGCGTCATGGATTGTTCATGGATCTGATTACCACCACTTCCGACCTCGCCGCTGCCTGCTCCCGGCTCGCCCAGCACAAGGTCATCACCGTCGACACCGAGTTCCTGCGGGAGACGACCTACTATCCCCTGCTCTGCGTCGTGCAGATGGCGAGCGCGGACGAGGCCGTCGTGATCGACACGCTGGCGCCCGGCATCGACCTCAAGCCGTTCTTCGAACTGATGGGCAACGAGGCGGTGCTGAAGGTGTTTCACGCCGCCCGCCAGGACATCGAAATCGTCTGGCACCAGTCCGGCACCATTCCGCACCCGATCTTCGATACCCAGGTCGCGGCCATGGTGCTGGGTTATGGCGACAGCATCGCCTATGACCAGCTCGTCGAGCGCGTCACCGGTCACCGGCCGGACAAGACCCATCGCTTCACCGACTGGTCGCGCCGGCCGCTGACGCCGGAGCAGATGCATTACGCGGTCTCCGACGTCACCCATTTGCGCGACGTGTTTGCGGCGCTCGATGCCGACCTGAAGAAGCGCGGCCGCAGCGACTGGGTCAGCGAGGAGATGGAAGTCCTGACCTCGCCCCGGACCTACGATTTCCACCCGGAGCGCGCCTGGGAGCGGCTCAAGACACGCGTGCGCAAGCCGAAGGAGCTCGCGGTGCTGATGGAAGTCGCGGCCTGGCGCGAGCAGGAAGCGCAAAGCCGCGACGTGCCGCGCTCGCGCGTGCTGAAGGACGATGCGGTCGGCGACATCGCCACCCACGCCCCGACCTCACTGGAGCGCCTCGCCAGCCTGCGCTCGCTGCCAAAAGGTTTTGACCGCTCCAAATGGGGCACCGACATCATCGCCGCCGTGCAGCGCGGCCTCGCCCGCGATCCGCATACCCTGCCGAAGATCGAAAAGCCGCGCGGCAATTCGAATGGCGCTGCGACAGTCGAGCTCCTGAAAGTGCTGCTGCGGATGACGTCGGAACGCCACGCCGTCGCCAGCAAGGTCATTGCCACCGTCGACGATCTCGACCAGATCGCCGCCGACGACCAGGCCGACGTCGCCGCGCTCCACGGCTGGCGCCGCGAATTGTTCGGCGAAGCAGCCCTGGCGCTGAAACACGGCCGGCTGGCGCTCGCGATCGAAAAAGGCCGCGTCGTCAGGGTGGATCGGGCGTAGGGCGCCCCCCTTACCTCGCCCCGCTTGCGGGGAGAGGTCGGATCGCTCTCGCGATCCGGGTGAGGGGGTACAGGTCGATCAACGAACACCACCTTCGCGGATAGAGCCCCTCACCCCAACCCTCTCCCCGCAAGAGCGGGGCGAGGGAGCAAACTACCACTTGAACTCCAGCCCCACGGTGCCCTGATGCGACTGCATCGCGGCGCGTAATTTGGCGTCGTAATTGACGTAGAGCCGCGCGGTATTGGTGAGGCTCAGCGATGCGGACGCGCCGGTATCGAGGCCGTACCGGCTCTCGCCGATACCCTGGAACGTAATGCTCTGCACGCCCTGGCTGACGGTGATGTCGGAGAAATTCTGCACGACATTGTCGACGAACTTGCCGTAGCCCGACAGGTCGAAAATCTTGCCGTCGAATATCCAGTAATGGCCGAGCTCCGCGCCGATCAAGAGACGCCCGCGCTGCACGGTCGCGCCCGTCGCCGTCACGGGATCGAGGCCGCCGATCTCCTGCAGCGAGCCGGTCTGGGCGCGGACATATTCGAACGCGGCCTTGGGCACGATGCGGCCCTGGTCCCTGGTCCAGTAATAGCTGATCTCGCTCAGGACGCCGTCAAGCTTCGCGCTGTATCCGGCGGTCGCAATTCCAAGCCCGGTGTCGCGGAGCGAATTGATGTTGCCGAAACCGTGCACCACCGCGCTGGCCCAGGTCCACGGCCCGCTGTCGACAGAGGCCGTGAAACCGATCTGGGTCAGGTCGATCGTCGCCGATTGCAGCGCCAGCGGAATATCGATCGCGGAGCGGCTCTGGTCGACGGAAAAGCCGATATTGATGCCCGGCGCCACCCGCGCGCCGATCCCGGCCACACCGCCCCAGGTCTTTCTGCTATCGCCGACGAAATCGCCGATCGCGCCGGTCTTCATATGGTTCCCGTAGCCTTCGAACCAGGTCCGGTAGCGTGGCGCTTCGGTGTTCTCGGAGGCACCGCCGCCGCCCGGATTGGTCCGCTGCAGGCGATTGAAGCCGTTGCTCGACTGGTTGCCCAGCCGTTCCAGGAAATTGCTGCCGAGATTGGTCACCGCCGCGCCCGACGACACCGTCGAATTAATCACCGTAGGCGTCGGACTGGGCGTCGGTGAAGGCGTGGGGGTCGGGGTGGGTGTCGGCGTTGGCGATTGCGCCTGCGCGGCAGACATGATGCCGATGAGAACAAACGCAATCGCGACCAGTCGCGCGAGCGCGCCACCGGTCCCGATTTTTCGCGCTCGCCAAAGCCGCGATGAGCAGCGCATGCAATCCATTCCCAAAGGCAAAAGCGCCGGCCCGAAAAATGCGCAAATCCCGATCAACCGGAGCGATTTGCCCCCAGTTCGCCGGAGGGGTCAATCGGTTAGCCCCCCGGCGTGCCGCCGAATACGCATCATTGTTGTTCGGCTGCCACAGCTCGCGCGACACTGCGACCACGTTTCCGGCAGTCGTCAAACCTTGCGAACGCCCTGCCCCGACATTCAGGCCGCCGCTTGGCAACCCGCGATCTCGCCGAGCTCCGGATAGAATCGCGCAGTCATCCGCCCGACATACCGCCGCAAATTGTCATGGCTTGCGGCCGCCCGCTGCAAATCCGATTCGAACACCGGACAAATCGCACTGACCGCGAAGGCGAACATCGTGGCGTCGATGCCAGCGGGCGCGGTGCCCATGAAGAACGGCTTGTCGCCGAGATAGGCCGCCATCGCATCGATCGAGCGAATTCCGATCGCGGTGATCTCGTCGGCGGAGTGACGGCCGATTCCCTGGCCCTGCAACGTCTTGCGCAGGCGGCGGCGGATCATCGACACGACGACGGGCCGGACCGGCGCAGGCACGCCTTTGAAGAAATTGACCGGTCCTTTGCGGAAATTGTCGTCGATCATCCAGCGGAAATAGACGCTGGCCCAGTATAAATTATCCTCCGCCATCTTCTCGAACGCCCAGGCGATGGCGAGCTGCTCGGCGCTCAGGCCCTGGTCGAAATCGATGCCGTATTTCTTCTCGAGGTGCCAGCGGATCAGGGTGGAGTCGCCGAGCAGCTGGCCGTCGTCCTCGATGTAGGGAATCTTGCCCTTGGGCGCCTTCGAAAAGCTCATCAGCGCCTTTTCGAACGGGAGTTTCGACATCCGCAACAAGGTCTCGGCCTTGGTCACGAACGGGCTTGCGTCGGGAAGGCCGAAATTGGGCCCGGAGCCATAGAGCGTGATCATGGAACCTCGATGGATTTTGCGGAGCGCGATTGCCACGCTCGTTCGCACACGAGCGGATAGTATCAGATCGTCCGCGGCGAAATCAGGGTGCCGTCGCGATCGGCCCCGTCAACGAACTTGCAGATGTCGCCTTCGAGTTGAAGCTTGCCGCTCGCAAGCAACCGCAGCGCCTCCGGGTAGATGCGATGCTCGATGCCGAGGATGCGCTGCGACAGCGTCTCGGCCGTGTCGTCATCGGCCACCGTGACCGCACCCTGCATGATGATCGGGCCGGCGTCGGTTTCGGGGATCACGAAGTGCACGGTCGCACCCGAGATCTTGACCCCGGCCTGCAACGCCTGGCCATGTGGATCGAGGCCGGGAAAGGACGGCAGCAGCGCAGGGTGGATGTTGAGCATCTTGCCGTACCAGCGCTGCACGAATTCGGCGGTAAACAGCCGCATGAATCCGCCAAGACAAATCAGTTCGACCTTCTTTTCCTCCAGTGCCCGCTGCAGGACGGCTTCGAAGCCGGCGCGATCCTTGCCGAACGGTTTGCTCTCGATGACGGTCGTCGTGATGCCGCTCGCGGCCGCCTTCTCCAGCCCGAGGGCATCGGCCCGGTTGGAGATGACGGCGACGATCTCGGCCGGAAAATCCGCTGCCTTCGCCGCATCGATCAGCGCGGCCATGTTCGATCCGCGCCCCGAGATCAGTATGGCGACACGGCGTTTCATTGCGAAAGATCAAGGTGACCGTTGTAGACCACGCGATGTTCACCCGCAGCCGGGATCACTTCGCCGAGCAAGGCGACGGTCTCGCCGCTTGCGGTCAAAATTTCCGTCACCTGCTCGACCGCATCCGGCTTGACGATCGCGATCATGCCGATGCCGCAGTTGAAGGTGCGCAACAATTCGAGTTCCGCGATGCCGCCCTGCGCCGCCAGCCACTTGAACACCGGCAGCACCGGCAGCCGCGCCAGATCGATGCCGACGCCGAGATGCTTTGGCAGCACGCGCGGAATGTTGTCGGTGAAGCCGCCGCCGGTGATATGCGCGAGCCCCTTGATGGCGCCGGTCTCGCGGATCGCACGCAGGCAGGATTTTACATAGAGCCGCGTCGGCGCCAGCAGCGCGCCGCCGAGCGTCATGACCGGCGAGAACGGCGCCGGCGCGTCGAAAGCCACGCGGGATTGCTCGACGATCTTGCGGACCAGCGAAAAACCGTTGGAGTGCACCCCCGACGAGGCCAATCCGATCACCGCGTCGCCCACGGCGATATCCCCGCTCGGCAGCAGCGTGCCGCGCTCGGCGGCCCCCACCGCAAAGCCCGCGAGGTCGTAGTCGCCGTCCTTGTAGAGCCCCGGCATCTCGGCGGTTTCGCCGCCGATCAGGGCGCAGCCGGATTCCCGGCACCCCTCGGCGACGCCGGCCACGATGGCTGCGGCCGCCTCGGGGTCGAGCTTGCCGCAGGCAAAATAGTCGAGGAAGAACAGCGGTTCCGCGCCCTGCACCACGAGGTCGTTGACCGACATCGCTACCAGGTCGATGCCGATGCCGCCGTGCAGACCGGTCTCGATCGCGATCTTGACCTTGGTGCCGACGCCGTCGGTCGCCGCCACCAGCACCGGGTCCTTGAAACCCGCCGCCTTGAGGTCGAACAGACCGCCGAATCCGCCGATTTCAGCGTCCGCGCCCGCCCGGGCGGTGGCGCGGACCATCGGCTTGATGAGATCGACCAGGCGGTTGCCCGCATCGATATCGACGCCCGAATCGGCGTAAGTGAGCCCGTTTTTGCGGTCAATCATGCCCAAATTCCAGTATGATGACGGCTGGTTACGAGGAATTCCGCAATCCTGCAATGGCTCGCAACCGCTTGGCGCATATACTATGTAGATAAGGACCGGCAGAACCCGCCAGGGGCCGGATTTTAGGCCGGGAGCCGGGAAGCGACCGAGTTGAGTATTCCGAATATCATTACGCTGGGCCGCATCATTCTGGTGCCGGTCATCGTCTGGGCGATCGTTTCCAGCCAGATGGAGATTGCGTTCGCGATCTTCGTGATTGCTGGCGTCAGCGACGCTGTCGATGGCTTTCTGGCCAAACGCTTCAACATGCAGAGCGAACTGGGCGCCCTGCTCGATCCGCTCGCCGACAAGGCGCTGCTGGTCTCGATCTATGTCGCGCTCGGCATCTGGGGCGCGGTTCCGCGCTGGATCGTCATCCTCGTGGTGTCGCGCGACATCATGATCGTCACGGCCGTGATCGTGTCATGGCTGTTCGACAAGCCGATTCCGATGAAACCGCTGATGGTGTCGAAGCTCAACACGGTGGCGCAGGTGGCGTTCGCCGCGCTGGTGCTGGCTTCGCTCGGTTTCAATTTCAAGCCGGCGCCCTATGACGTGATCCTGATGGGTTTTGTTACGGTCTTTACTTTGGTTTCCGTCTCGCTCTATCTCGTCGAGTGGGTGCGGCACATGAGCACGATCGAAGCGCGCTAACCGTCCTTTTTGTTTTGACGCGTTTTCTTCACGCCAACCGGTTCCCACTTCGCTTGAAAGCGCTATGAAGGCTGTAATATCCCGGCCTGGAGATTTGCGTGGCAGTCCGCGTTCAACCCCGTCAGCTTGCCTTTGCGCTGCCGCATGCGGAGAGCCTGACCCGCGACAATTTCCTCGAAGGGCCAGCCAATGAAGCCGCGCTTTCGCTGATCGAAAGCTGGCCGGACTGGCCGAACCGCATCATGCTGCTGGTAGGACCGGAGGGCTCCGGCAAGAGCCATCTCGCCGCGATCTGGGCCGAACAGGCCGGCGCGCGCGCGACATCGGCGCACGCGCTTGACCCCGCTGCCGTCCCCGGCGCGCTCGCCACCGGCGCGCTGGTGGTTGAAGACCTGAGACCCGCCGACTTCGATGAACGCGCGATGTTTCACCTCCTGAACCTGGCGCGCGAGGACGAGGCCTTCGTCCTGATCACGGGCCGCGTTCCGCCGGCGGCGTTCGAGGTCGAACTGCGCGATCTCAGGTCACGGCTGCGCGCCGCCCCTGTCGTGTCGCTATCGCCGCCCGACGACCTGTTGTTTCGCGGCCTGATCGTCAAGTTCTGCGCTGACCGGCAGTTGAGCATCGACGAGACCGTCGTGAGCTACCTCGCCACCCGGATCGAGCGCTCCTATTCCGCCGCCCGCCAGGCGGTCGACCTCCTGGATACCGAGGCGCTGCGGCTCGGCCGGCCGGTGACCCGGGCGTTGGCCGCGGAACTGCTGCGCAACGCCTGATCGGACAGCTGCGTGCTGCTTCCTGCCGCCTTGACGCCGACTGTGGGCGGAACATCAATGTCATTGAAACGTCATCGGCGTATCACATGGTGTAGGTGGCATCCCCCTTGAACCAGCCCATGCCTTCCCGAGATGGATTAAAGCCTTATGGAATCGGCACAAGTCATTGAAATAAAAGAAAAAGAACCAGTTGCCGAGGCTCCCCCCACGATTGTCACGAGCCCGGAACGATTCATCAATCGGGAGCTGTCCTGGCTGCATTTCAACCGCCGGGTGCTCGAGGAGTCGGTCAATCCTGGTCATCCCGTGCTGGAACGGGTCCGATTCCTATCGATTTCCGCCAATAACCTTGATGAGTTCTTCATGGTCCGCGTCGCCGGCATCAAGGCGCAGGTCCGTGAAGGCATCGCCGAACGCAGCCCCGATGGCCTGACGCCGGCCGAGCAGCTCACCCTCATCAACAAGACGGTTTCGGAACTCGCCTCCGACCAGCAGGCGATCTGGCGCGATCTGCGCGCCACCCTGTCGGACGCCGGCATCATTCTGGTCGACGGCCACGACTTCACCAAGGCGGAGCGCGGCTGGCTCGAGGACCACTTCCTGCGCAACATCTTCCCGCTGCTGACGCCGCTGGCGATCGATCCCGCGCACCCGTTCCCGTTCATCCCGAGCCTCGGCTTCACCATCGCGCTGCAGTTGGCGCGGGTGTCCGACGGCAAGCCGATGAACGCGCTGATCCGCATGCCCGGCAAGATCGACCGGTTCATCCGCATGCCTCACAAGGACGGCGCGGTGCACCTGATCCCCCTCGAGCAGGCTACCGGCCTGTTCATCGGGCGACTATTTCCCGGCTACACCGTCAAGGGCCAGGGCGCCTTCCGCATCATCCGAGACTCCGAACTCGAAATCGAGGAAGAAGCCGAAGATCTGGTTCGCCTGTTCGAGACCGCGCTGAAGCGGCGGCGACGGGGTTCGGTGATCCGGCTCGAGATGGAAGCCAAGATGCCGGAAGCGCTGTGCGCCTTCGTGCGGCAGGCGCTTTCGGCGGCCGACGATGAGGTGTTTCTGGTCGACGGTGTGCTGGCCATGAATGAGCTCTCGCAGCTCACCCGGCTCGACCGCCCCGACCTCGAATTCACGCCCTATGTGCCGCGCCACCCCGAACGGGTGCGCGACCACGGCGGCGACATCTTCGCCGCGATCCGGCAAAAGGACCTCATCGTCCACCATCCTTACGAATCCTTCGACGTCGTCGTGCAGTTCCTGCAGCAGGCCGCCCGCGATCCCGATGTCGTCGCCATCAAGCAGACGCTCTACCGCACCTCGAACAATTCGCCGATCGTGCGCACGCTTGCCGAAGCAGCCGAGGCCGGCAAATCGGTGACCGCGCTGATCGAGTTGAAGGCGCGGTTCGACGAGGAAGCCAATATCCGCTGGGCGCGCGACCTCGAACGCGCCGGCGTGCAGGTGGTGTACGGCTTTCTCGAACTGAAGACCCACGCCAAGCTGTCGATGGTGGTGCGGCGCGAGGGCGGCAATCTCACGACCTATGTGCATACCGGGACCGGCAATTATCATCCGGTCACTGCGCGCATCTATACCGATCTCTCATACTTTACCTCGGACCCGATCATCGGCCGCGACGCGGCGCGGGTGTTCAACTACATCACCGGCTATGCCGAGCCGAGCGACATCGAGCGGATGGCGGTGTCGCCGCTGACGCTGCGCAAGCGCATCATCGAACACATCAAGGGCGAGACCAATCACAGCAGGCACGGCAAGCCGGGCGTGATCTGGATGAAGATGAACTCGCTGGTCGATCCTGACGTCATCGACGCGCTGTACGAGGCCTCGCAGGCCGGCGTGTCGATCGAACTGGTGGTGCGCGGCATCTGCTGCCTCCGCCCGGGCATTCCCGGCCTTTCCGAGAACATCCGGGTCAAATCCATCATCGGCCGCTTCCTCGAGCACGGCCGCGTCTACTGCTTTGGTATGGGTCATGGCCTGCCCGGCCCGAAGGCGGCTGTGTATATCTCGTCCGCCGACATGATGCCGCGGAACCTCGACCGCCGCGTCGAAATCCTCTGTCCATTGCAAAATCCCACGGTACATCAGCAGGTTCTCGAACAGATCATGGTCGCGAACCTGAAGGATACCGAGCAGAGCTGGCAGTTGTTGCCGGACGGGTCCTCAACGCGTATGAAGGCCGCGAAAGGCGAAGAGCCATTCAATCTGCACAACTATTTCATGACCAATCCGAGTCTGTCAGGCCGTGGAAAGTCTCTCAAGGAATCTTCGCCGCGCCGCCTCACGCGCCGTAACGAGCGTCAGCAATCGTCATAAGGGAGCGCCGCTGTGAAGCGGCCGCGCAAGCGCGCTTCCAGCGTCGCCGTCATCGACATCGGTTCGAACTCGGTTCGTCTCGTCGTCTATGAGACGATGGCACGCAGCCTCGTCACCATCTTCAACGAGAAGGCGCTGTGCGGGCTCGGCCGCGAGGTGCAGAGCACCGGTCTCTTGGCCGAGGACGCAGTTGCCAAGGCGCTGACGGCGCTCCGGCGATTCCGGGCGCTGTGTCGCATCCAGCAGGTGGGGCGCGTCTTCGCCATCGCCACTGCCGCCTGCCGCGACGCCAGGAACGGTCCCGACTTCATCGCCAAAGCCGAGCGCATCTGCGGCGCGGAGATTCAAATCCTGTCGGGGCCGCGCGAGGCGAAGCTTTCCGCGCTCGGCGTCGTCTCCGGCATCCACAATCCCGACGGCATTGTCGGCGATCTCGGCGGCGGCTCGCTCGAACTGATCGACGTGCAGAAAAACCGCGTCAGCAGCGGCATTACGCTGCCGCTCGGAAGCCTGGCGCTGCAGGACCTGTCGGACAAATCGCTCAAGCGCGCCGAGCGCATCGTCAGCAGCGACCTGTCCGGCGTGGCCCAGCTCAAGGCCGGCAGCGGCCGCACCTTCTACGCGGTCGGCGGCACCTGGCGCGCGCTGGCGCGCATCCACATCGTCCAGAGCGGCTATCCGCTGCGGGTGATGCACGGCTATGAGTTGCCGGCAGCCGACGCGCTGGATTTCGCGCGGCGCCTGCGCCGGCTCGCGGCGGCCAACATGCTCGCCGATATCGAGGTGGTCGCCGACGCCCGGCGCCCGCTCCTCACCTATGCGGCGCTGGTGCTCGAATACATCATCCGCGTCGGCAAGCCGAAGACGATCGTGTTTTCGACCTTCGGCGTGCGCGAGGGCCTGCTCTACGAGATGCTGCCGCCGCAGGAACGCGCCAAGGACGGCTTCATCTGCGCCGCCCAAACCCTGAACGGGCTGCTGTCGCGCTCCGCGCGCCACGCCGAGGAACTGGTCGCATGGACCGATCGGCTGGTGCGGGTCGTGAAGCTGCGCGAGACCGAGGAAGACCGCCGCCTGCGCCACGCCGCCTGTCTGCTGTCCGATGTCGGCTGGCGCGTGCATCCCGACCACCGCGGCGAAGAAACGCTGAGCCTGATCACCAACGGCAATTTCGGCTCGATCAGCCATCAGGGCCGCGCCTTTGTCGCGCTGTCGGTGTTCTACCGCTACGCAGGCCTCAGCGAAGAAAACGAACCGCCGACACGAATCCGCGAGCTGGTGCCGCCGGCGATGGACGAGCGCGCCCGCATCCTCG
The DNA here is from genome assembly GCF_023101085.1 of Bradyrhizobium sp. 170. NCBI lineage: Bacteria > Pseudomonadati > Pseudomonadota > Alphaproteobacteria > Hyphomicrobiales > Nitrobacteraceae > Bradyrhizobium > Bradyrhizobium sp. 170. The sequence goes on from NZ_CP064703.1 coordinate 4,977,828, forward strand.
GCGCGGCCTTCCGCGTCGCGCATCTGATTTCGGCGGCGCGCACCGGCGTGTTGCCCGCAACGCATTTCCGCAGCGGCAGCCGCAAGCTGATGCTGGTGTTCGAACACCGCATGGTCGACCTCGTCGCCGACCGCGTCGGCAGCCGCTTCAAGCAACTGGCACGGCTGGTCGGGCGCGCCGGCTCGATCGTGCGGAAGTGATATTTCGTCCCTACGCCGCGCGCCATCATTCCGCCGGCGCCCCCGCAACTTAAAGGATGCCGCGCGTCCGCGTGAATATCAGAAAATGTCGAAAAGGCTTTTAAGACAGAGCCTTGGCAACCACGATTAGCGGCTTGGTAACGGCCGGCTGGTACTAACAAAGAGGCCGTCGTCAGGGGCAGCCACCGGAAGGTATCCCCATGCATCCGAAGCGCGAGGCCCTTTCGGGCACCCTCACCGTCAAGACCACCCTCGCCGTCATCGTCGGCGTGCTAGCGGCACTGGTACTGATCTCCTGCGGCATTGCCGGAACAGACGCCTGGCGCAGCTACGCGGCCGCCGTCCGCGTCGCCGAGGTGAATGCAAACGCCGATCAACTGCTCAAGGGACTGGAGAACATTCAGCTCGAACGCGGCCAGACCAACACCGCGCTGCAGGCCCCTCTCCCGACAAGCGCGGAAACGCGCGACCTGATTCAGAAGCGCCGCTCGCAGGGCGATGCTGTCCTGGCTCCGGCGCTCAGGCAAATTGCCGCCACCGCGACGCCGGAGGGCAAGAAGCTGATTGCCGATCTCGAGCAGGCCTACGAACGTGTAAAGCAGCTTCGCCGCAGCGCGGATTCCGCCCTTCAGTCTCCGAAGGAGCAGCGCGATGCCGAACTGCTGAAATCCTGGTATCCGACCGTCTCGGAGTTCTTGACCAGAATTCAATCGCTCTGGACCTCCGTCTCGCGCGAGATCAGCAAGGAAGATGCCATCGTCGGCGAGGTTACGATGGTCAAGCAAAGCGCGTTCCTGATGCGCGAATATGCCGGCCGCGAACGCGCCGTCCACGCCGGCAACATCTCGGCCGGCCGCGCGCTATCGACCGAGCAGCAGCGTGACATCGCCAACTTGCGGGGGCACGTGCAGTCGAACTGGCAGACGATACGCGATCTGACCGCCGGTGCGGTGTCGCCGCTTGTCTCTGCAGTTGCCGCCGCGGAGCAAAACTTCCTCGGCCATTTCAAGGTTCAAACCGATACGGTCTATAAGGCCGGCGCGGCGGGCACCACCTATCCGATGACGGTCCAGCAATGGTACGACGCGTCGAATCCGGCGCTCGAATCCATCGTTCGTATCAAGGATGCCGCGGTCGAAGTCACCAATGGCCACGCTGGCGCGAAGGCTGCGGCGGCCAGGACCCAGCTCATCATGGTCGCCCTCGTCACCCTGCTTGGCGTCGGTGTCGGCATCGGTTCGATCTGGATCCTGTCGCGCCGCATCATCCGTCCCTTGACCGCGATGACGGCTGCCATGCGACGTCTGGCCGGCGGCGACATGTCGATCGACGTTCCGGCGCTTGGGCGCGCCGACGAGGTCGGCGAGATGGCGCGATCGGTCGCCGTGTTCCGCGACAACGCCATCGGGGCGAACGCACTGGCTACCGAGCAACGGGCCGAACAGCAGAAGAAGGAACATCGCCAGCAGGCGATGGAAGCGCTGACGCAAGGCTTCGACCGGAATGCCACAAGCGTGCTCGATGCAGTTGCCGCATCGATTGTCGAGATGCGCGCCACCGCCGAAAGAATGGCAGCCGTTGCGACCGAGAACACCAACAAGGCATCAGCCGTGGCTTCAGGCGCGCAGGAAACGTCGAGCAACGTGCAGACGGTGGCAACAGCCACGGAAGAACTGTCGGCCTCCGTCAGCGAGATCAGCCGGCAAGTCACCCAGTCGGCGGCGATCGCGGCAAAAGCCGTACAGGAAGCGCAAGGCACCAACGCCGAGATTCAGGGACTTGCGGCCATGGCCCAGCGGATCGGCGACATCGTCAAGCTGATCAACAACATCGCTTCGCAGACCAATCTGCTGGCGCTCAATGCCACCATCGAAGCGGCGCGTGCCGGCGACAGCGGCAGGGGCTTTGCCGTCGTCGCGGCCGAGGTGAAGAGCCTCGCCGAGCAGACCTCGAAAGCCACCGAAGAGATCGCCTCCCAGATCGCCGCGATCCAGGGGGCCACGCAGAAATCTGTCGTCTCGATCGAGGCGATCGGCAAGACCATCGGCGAAATCAGCGAGATCGCAACGACGATTGCGTCCGCCATCGAGCAGCAGGGCGCCGCGACCCAGGAGATCGCGCGCAATGTGCAGCAGGCCGCGTCCGGCACCCAGGAAGTATCCGCCAATGTCGGCGGCGTGACCGAGGGCGCCGCGGCCACCGGTATCGCGGCAAACCAGGTCGAGACCGCCGCCGGCAATTTGTCGCGGCAATCGCAGCAATTGCGTGAGCAGGTCGACGCGTTTCTCGGTCAGGTGCGCGCGGCGTAGCGCAAGGATTGGAACTTCGCCGGCGGCCCGCTAGTTTGGCCGCGCGCTGCCTTCGTACATGAAGGTCATCGCCTTGGGTCCAGGCATATAACCGGTTTCCACTCGATCAATCCTGAAGCCCGCACTTTCGATCATCGTGCTGATGGGTCGATTGAGATGACAGCCGCCACTGATGCGTTTCCAGGCAGGCGTCAGCCAGTCCTGCCATCGCCGCACATTCTTTTCCGGCGCCATGCCGTGCTCTACGAACAAGAGCTTCCCGCTCGGCCGAAGCACGCGACGCATTTCGGTGAGCGCCATGGCGGCATCTGGAATGCTGCACAAGGTCCAGGTGGTGACAACGGTATCAACGCTGCGATCATCGAGTGGAATGGCTTCCGCGGAAGCTTCGATGAAGTTGACCGGCATACCCGGACGTAGCGCACGTCGAGCCATCGCGATCAGCTTCGCAGACGGCTCCAGCGCCAACACCTCCTTCACCGGTGGCCGATAGAGGGGCAGATTCTGGCCTGAACCGATGCCGATCTCGATCACCCGGCCTTCGGCTGCGCCGATCACTCGCGCGCGATAGGGCCGCAGCTGCTTGTTGCGCATCGCGAGATCGCAGAGCCTTGGCAGGACGACGTCACTATAAAAGGCCATCGGTGCACACTCGCGTTTGGAGAGACTATGGTATTTGGGGGCCGCCAGTCACCCATGCCAGGTCTCAGCACCGCGCCTCGATCGCTTTGCTGATTTCTTCCGGTGCGGCAAAAATCACATCTGCCCGGTCACCCATCATTCCCGCAGGCACAAGGGCTGGTCCGCCGCTTTGCGGACCATCTTTTCCGGAATCGGTTTTCAGGCGCAGGTTGCGCTCCCAAAACGCGCGGGTCTTGCCATCGGCCGTGGTCACCCGATAGGTCTCGCGACAGTAGGTGATCGTCTTCACCTGCATGTTCGATTCCAGGCTTTTCAAATTGGGAACGCGGCCGCCGCCCATCATCCCACCCATCATTCCGCCCATGCCTCCCATTTGCCCTTGAGCGTACCGCTCCGGCGCGGCTCCCGGTTTTGTTGCTTCCTTCAGAAACGCGAGCAGGTCTGCGCGGTGCTGCGGCTCCTTGATGCCGTTAAACGTCATTTCATTGTCCGGCACCATGCGATCGGGATCGGTCAACCAGGCATCCAGCGAGCGGTCGTCCCAGATGATGCCGGACGATTTGAGAGCATCGGAGTAGCGTTCGAAGCTCGGCAACGATCCGGCCTTCCGATCCCACAGACCGGCAAGGCTCGGCCCCGTCATATTTCGATCCGGTTCAAGCGAATGACACGGCGCGCACATGCGAAAATCCCGCTGGCCCCGCGCAAGCTGTCCTGGCTCGGCGATCGCCTGCGAAGACCATGCCAACGTCGAAAGTGCGATCGCGACAAGCTTGTTCATCGCCGCTCGTCCTTGCTCGCAGTGCGAAGATACTTGATCGGCGCCGCAGCCGCGAGGACTAAGACGATCACGATCGGCAACCATGATAGCCCTATGCCCTACTTAGTCCGCGTGGCCAGCCGTTAGTCAACGACGCCTGGTTGCGGCTGTGGGAGATCCGTTGCGCCCACCTACGTCAACGGCCCTTCGGACCGCCCTGGTAGCGGAACCCCGATCCGCCGCCGGCGGTCGCGGGCGCCAAACGTAGTGCTGCTCGATCGTAGGCGAACGCAGAATACGGACCGGTTTGCGAGACAGCTCCGATCGGCGTGCTCCGCCTAGCCTCATTCGGCCAATAGCTCTTGTCGGTAATGGTCGAACCCGCTTGCGCTGTCGCGGAGATCGCCACAAGGGGCAACAAGAGGGAAATTGTGAGAAGGTGTTTGGTCGACATATCCCGGCTCCATGATGTTGGAAGCGCCGTGGTGTGCGCCTCTAACCATGAGTTCGGAGCCAAATGTCAGCCGGTTACACGCTCACGCCGACGTGACATCGCGTGGTACGCCATTCACCAACTCAACAGCCGTGGTCCCAATGTCGCGCCCGCGAGGGTGCACAGCACAATTGTTCCACCGTACCAGACGGCAATAAACGGCAGCGAATCGTCGGTGCAGTGGAGCGCATAAGCCATCGCGCTCACGCCTCCTGCGACGAGACCGGCGAAAGCGCCCGCGCGCACGAGATTCGTTGGCGCCGCTCGGCGCACGGCCCAAATTGAAGCGGCAAAGGGCACGATGGCAATGACCGGAATGGAAAGGAGGCATTCCAGCCATTCATCGCCTACGATCATCCGGTCCCAATGCGCAGGGGGCGCGGACCCAAGGCTGATTGAGGCAAGAATCACGACGATGAGAAACGGCGCAGCGATAAGGAAGAGCGACATCCTCCGTTCACCGCCGGGGCGCGCCAGCCTCATCAAGTAGGCCATCGCGAGACCGCCGATCCCAATCGCGAACGCCAGCTTGATGGTGAGATAGATCAGCGCGCGGGTTGTCGTCAAATCGGGGCGGAGGCCCAGGCCTGCAAAAGCGATGCCGAGGGCCGCGATCGCCGCCGCGGCAATTGCGACATGCAGCGTTCGGACAACCGCGTTGCGGTCGACCGGCTCAAGATTCGCACTCAGAAGCGCAACCAGATCATCCGTCTTCATGTTCGCGTTTCCCGGGCAATCGACGCAGCGAGCGCTTTGAGCCCGCGATGAATATTTACCTTTACGCCCGACTCCGAGAGACCGCATCGTTTCGCGGCTTCGGCCACGCTCAGCCCGTCAAGTTTTACGGCCCCGATCGCACATTGCATGCCTTCCGGCAGCCGCTGCATAAGCCGCCGGATATCATGCGTGCTTTCGGCGTCGGCATTGTCATCATGTGCCATGACCTCATCGGCCGCGTCGATCGGCATCTCGGCGAGCGACGCGCGATTGCGGCGCAGAAAATCGATCAGTTTGTAGCGCGCGATGGCGTGCACCCAAGGCGTGAGTGGCTCCCGCGGATCATAGGTATGCCGCTTGAGGTGTATCGCCAATATGGCTTCCTGCACCAAATCTTCCGCCTCCGCTATTCCCCTGCCGACTGCGACGAGTTTGGTCTTGTAATAGGCACGCAGGCGACGGCTCAACCGGTCGAGCAGCGAGCGGTGCGACGCCGCGTTACCGTCCAGGCTCGCAAGCATGAGGGCCTTGAGTTCGATTTCCAGGGTCGTCATGCCTGCTATCTCGTTAGTTCGACGGTCCGGCGGATTTGGTTACAGTCGGCAGACTCGGGAACTTTTCGCGGTCCGACAGGGGAAGCGATCGACGGCGGCGCCCCGGCAGAATCTTCCATATCTTTCAGCCCAAATCCCTTCACCAGGCCGAAGATCGCCGGGATCACGATCAGCGTCAGCAAGGTGGAGGAGATCATGCCGCCAATCATCGGCACGGCGATGCGCTGCATGATCTCCGAGCCGGTGCCGCTGCTCCACATGATCGGGAGCAGCCCGGCCATGATGGCCACCACCGTCATCATCTTCGGCCGCACGCGCTCGACCGCGCCCTCCATGATGGCATCGTAGAGGTCGCTACGCGTTAGGGCGCGGCCCTCGGCTTCGCGCCGGCCCTTGATCTCAGCCAATGCCTGGTTGAGATAGATCAGCATCACCACACCGGTCTCGGCGGCGACACCGGCCAGTGCGATGAAGCCGACCGCGACCGCCACCGAAAGGTTGAAGCCGAGCCACCACATCAGCCAGAACCCGCCGACTAGCGCGAACGGCAGCGACAGCATCACGATCATCGTCTCGGTGACGGACCTGAAGTTGAGATACAACAGCAGGAAGATGATGAGCAGCGTCGCGGGAACGACGATTTTGAGCCGTGCGGTGGCGCGTTCGAGATATTCGTACTGGCCGCTCCACATCACATAGTAGCCGGGTGGAAACTGGATGCTGGCTTGCACGGCGCGCTGCGCCTCGGCGACATAGCCGCCGAGGTCGCGGTCGCGGATGTCGACATAGATGTAGGTCGCCAACTGGCCGTTCTCGGTGCGGATCGAGGACGGCCCGCGCGCGGGGGCAATCTTTGCGACTTCGCCGAGCGGGACGGCGCCGCCGGCCGGCATCGGCACCAGCACGTCGCTTGCAATCGCCTTTGGATTGTCGCGCAAATCCCGGGGGTAGCGCATGTTGACGGAGAAGCGCTGGCGTCCCTCGACTGTCGTCGTGACCGTCTGTCCGCCAAGCGCCGTTGCAATGGTATCCTGGACGTCCTGGACCATGATGCCGTAGCGCGCCATCGCTTCGCGGTCCGGCGTGATCTCCAGATAATAGCCGCCGATGCCACGCTCGGCGTAGGCGGACGAGGTGCCGGGGACAGCCTTCAGGACTTGCTCGATTTGCTTGGCGAGCTTGTCGATCTCGACCAGATCGGTGCCGATCACCTTGACCCCGACCGGGGTGCGGATGCCGGTCGACAGCATGTCGATGCGAGCCTTGATCGGCATGGTCCAGGCGTTGGAGACGCCGGGAAACTGTAGCGCCTTGTCCATCTCCGCGATCAGGCTGTCGATCGTCACGCCGGCCCGCCACTCCTGCTTTGGCTTGAGATTGACGACGGTCTCGTACATTTCCGACGGCGCCGGATCGGTTGCGGTCGCGGCGCGGCCTGCCTTGCCGTAGACGGATTCGACTTCCGGAAAAGACCGGATGATCCGATCCTGTGTCTGCATCAGTTCAGCGGACTTGGTGACAGAGATGCCCGGCAATGTTGTCGGCATGTAGAGCAGCGTGCCCTCGTTCAAATTGGGCATGAACTCGGTGCCGAGCTGCCGAGCTGGCCACACCGTCACGGCCAGAACGGCGAGCGCGATCAGGATCACGAGAGACTTGGCGCGCATGACGCTCTTGATGACGGGCCGATAGATCCAGATCAAGAAGCGGTTGATCGGGTTTTTGTGCTCGGGAACGATCTTGCCGCGGACGAAGATCACCATTAGCGCCGGCACAAGCGTCACCGAGAGAAGCGCGGCGGCAGCCATGGCGAAAGTCTTTGTGAAAGCCAGTGGACTGAACAGCCGTCCTTCCTGCGACTCCAGCGTGAAGATCGGCATGAATGACACGGTGATAATCAGCAGGCTGAAGAACAACGCCGGCCCGACCTGGGCGGCCGCCTCGATCAGGATCGCGACCCGCGACTGTCCAGGCTCGGCCCGTTCGAGGTGCTTGTGGGCATTCTCGATCATGACGATCGCCGCATCCACCATGGCGCCGATCGCGATCGCAATGCCGCCGAGGCTCATGATGTTGGAGCCAATCCCCAGCAATTTCATCGCACCGAAGGCCATCAGCACGCCGACCGGCAGCATCAGGATGGCGACCAGCGCGCTGCGGACGTGCAGCAGGAACACGATGCAGACCAATGCGACGACGACGCTCTCCTCGAACAGCGTGTGCTTGAGCGTGTCGATTGCTGCGTATATCAGGTTCGAGCGGTCGTAGACCGGAACAATCTCGACCGACTTCGGCAGGCTGCTTGCGATTTCCTGGAAACGCTTCTTGACGTTCTCGATGACGTTGAGTGCGTTGACGCCAAAGCGCTGCAGCACGATACCGCTCGCGACCTCGCCCTCCCCGTTCAGTTCGGTGATGCCGCGCCGCTCGTCGGGGCCGAGCTCCACCCGGGCGACGTCGCGCAGCAACACCGGCGTGCCGTTGCTCACTTTCAGCACGACGTTGCCGAGATCGTTGATGCTCTTCAGATAGCCCTTGCCACGGATGACGTATTCGAATTCGGACAGCTCGACGGTGCGGCCGCCAACGTCAGCGTTGCTGGCACGGATCGCCTCGCGCATCTTCTGCATGGTGATGCCGCGGTCGCGCATGCGCTGCGGATCGAGGATCACATTGTACTGCTTGACGAAGCCGCCGACGCTCGCCACTTCCGCGACGCCTTCGGCCTTGGCGAGCGCGAACTTCAGATTCCAGTCCTGAATCGTGCGGGTGTCGGAAAGGTTCAGCTCCTTCGACACGATAGCATATTGGTAAACCCAGCCGACACCGGTCGCATCCGGGCCGATGGTCGGCGTCACGCCGGCGGGAATGCGTGAGGTCGCGCCGTTCAGGAATTCGAGCACCCGCGAGCGCGCCCAATAGATGTCGGTCCCGTCTTCAAAAATGACGTAGACGAACGAGACGCCGAAGAACGAGAAGCCGCGAACGACTTTCGACTTCGGTACCGTCAGCATCGCCGTCGTCAAGGGATAGGTGACCTGGTCCTCGATGACCTGGGGCGCCTGGCCGGGGTACTCCGTGTAGACGATGACCTGCGTGTCAGAGAGGTCGGGGATGGCGTCCAGCGGCAGATGGACGAGCGCGTAGATACCCGCCGCAGCAGCGAAGCCGGTGCCGAACAGCACCAGCAGCAGGTTACGGGCCGACCAGGCGATCAAGCGGGCAATCATTGCTGAGCTCCCTCGGCAAAGCCCTTGAGAGCGGCCTTCAGGTTACTCTCCGCATCGATCAGAAAATTGGCCGCAACGACAACGGGCTCTCCGTCCTTCACCCCGCTGCGGATTTCGATCAGGCTGCCGCCCCGGCGGCCGATCTGGACGTCGCGAGGTTCGAACCGGCCCTCGCCCTTGTCGACCAGAACGACCTGCCGAGAGCCCGTATCGAGCACCGAACTGTCGGGAACCGCCAGAACGGGCTCCGAGCCGCCAATCTCGATGTCGGCATCGACGTACATGTCCGGCAGTAACGCCAGATCTGAATTGTCGAGTTCGATCCGAACGCGGGCTGTCCGTGTCTCGCGGTTGACCTGGGGGTAGACGACCGCGATTTTTCCGGAGAAGTCCCGCGCGGCGAAGCTGCGCGCCCGGACGGTTACGGGCTGTCCGACCGCAAGCGAGCCGAGGTCGCGCTCGGCCACGTCGATCAATGCCCAGACAACCGAGGTGTCGGCGACGCGGAAGAGCACGTCGCCCGGTTGAGCTCGCATGCCCTGGACCGCGTTGCGTTCCAGTACGATGCCATCGCGCGGGGCCGACCACTCGACGGTCACGGGAACGACCCGCGTCCGTTCGATCGCGGTGATCACCGCGTCGGGCACGTCGAGATTCATCAACCGTTGCCGCGAGCCGCGTCCGTAGGAGGGTTCGCCCGCCGTAGTCCTGGACGTCAAGGTCGTCACATATTCGGCGGCCGCACTGGAAACTGCGGGACTGTAGACCTGCATCAAAGGCTGTCCCTTCTTGACGAAGGTGCCAGTCGTGACGTCGGCAACCGATTGCAGGTAGGTTTCCGCGCGCATCGCGATCACCGAGACGCGGCGCTCATCGAGCTGCACTGTACCCGGCGCGCGGATCGCGGTACGGATCACGCGCCGGGCGGCGGGCTCCGATTTGACGCCGGTCCGCTGGATCTTTCCCGGCGAGACCTTGACCGATCCGTCGTCGCTGTCCTCGCCTTCATAGACGGGGATGTAATCCATTCCCATCGAATCCTTCTTCGGCGTCGGCGAAACATCTGGCAGACCCATCGGGTTGCGGTAATACTTGATCTTGCGGTCGGCGGGCGGCGCGGCCGCCACTTCCGCCGGATCGTCGAAACTGATGTCGGCGCCCCGGGGAACGGCGCGGTAGTCGCGGCCGTCAGGCGTCTTCTTCGGCGTCAGCGAATACAAAGTCTTGCCGTCCGGATCCTGATAGTAGATCGCAGCAACAGCCGGTTCGGCGCGCGCCTGCTCCATGACGTGTGCGTGCTTCGTCTCTCTGCTCGGCCAGAGATATGGACGCGAGAGGGCGCCAGCGATCGCCACAGCCGTGACGGCAGCAGCGATCGCAACCATGACTGACCGTTTCATTGGTCGGCCTGGATGACGAGTTTGTTTTCGACCGTGCCGGTTTCACCCTGCACCTTCGCGCCGAGCGACAATTGCCACCGGCCAGCCATGCCAAAGGTGGCCTTGAACCGGTAGGTGCCCGGCTCCGATCCCGGAAGCGGGGTGACCTTGGTGACCATCTCCTGCATGGCATCCGGAGCCATGTCGAGGCGCGTGGCGAAAATGACCGCGTCCGGAACAGGCTTTCCCGTCGTCTTGTCGACGAGCTTCACGGCGATAGTTTTGTCGGGACCGGTCTTGACGGTCGGCTCGACCAGCCTGAACTCGTAGTTCTTGATGTCGGCGAGCGCGACGGTGGCGACGCAGGTCAGGGCAGCGCCGGTCAACGCAACCCAAAGGGTGCGCGAATATTGAATGGCCTTCATAGTGATATCCTCGATCTCGTGGTCAGCTGCGAACGCAGCATGGGCGCGGACGCCACAAAGCGCCGCGGGACTCCGGCGTTACGCCGAACGGACCAGGGATCGGGGAGGTTTTGGAGGGGGTGAGTATCCAACGCTTTCCACTTCTGGATCGCTGCCGGGAAGCAGCATCCGAAGCGTAACGGACTGGATTTCAGCGACACCAGCCGGCAGCGGCGCCTGCAACGTCGTCGACACGCAGAGCGCCATCAACGGGCACTGGCCGCAATCGACAGGCGCCGACTTGTCCGGGCAACACGGCATGTCTTCGGACATGGCGGCCGTGTCGTCGGACATCGACGTCATCGCCATCGATGCCGTCGCGCCCGTATTCGCCCGCGCCGTGAGCGGGGCGATGACGAGGCCGACGATCACAAGGACCGCCAGCAGCCGGCAAAGGTGGATCGAGCGTTTCACGGGGCCAGTTTCGCACAACCTGACCCGTGATGGGAAGCAAAGTTCCATCACGAAATCGCGGGTTTCGTTAACATATCCCGGTCGGGAAAGATCGCATTGCGATGAATCAAATCCATCCGCACCGGCAGGGCCAGGTTCGTATTGCCGGAGAGCCAGAACATTTTTCTGGGCCGCGACTTAAGGTAACGACCGCCCGGTGGCGGTCTGCCCTCCAGCCAGGAGCACCACCATGCACGCCCGCGAAATGATCGGCACCCACCCGGCCGTCCAGGGCCAGATCAACGACGCCCTGATCCGCTGCATCGAGGAATGTTATTCCTGCGCCCAGACCTGCACCTCCTGTGCCGACGCCTGCCTGTCGGAGCGCATGGTGCAGGAGCTGACCCAGTGTATCCGCCTGGATATGGATTGCGCCGACATCTGCAACATCACCGGCCGCATCATGACCCGCCGGACCGGTTCCGATGACGAAGTGATGCGCCGCATGCTCAGCGTCTGCGCCGCCGCCTGCCGGCTTTGCGCGGAGGAGTGCCAGAAGCACGCCGCCGTGCATGAACATTGCCGGATCTGCGCGGAAAGCTGCCGCCGCTGCATGGAGGCCTGCCAGGAAGTGGCACGTGGCATGGCGCACTAGCGCGCTGAGGCCTGTGGATCAGGATCAGCGCTCGCGCCTGAAAACGCTGAACTGGAAGAGCTGGTGCGAGCCCCAGGGGGTTGCGTGTTCGTGCCGTTGGGTGTGGTCCAGGTGAAACCCCGAACCGAGCGCCTGCCCGAGGCTTGCGGCGTCGTAACGCGCGACCGGCAGACCGCTGCACTTTTCAGGGCCGTCGAGCGCGAAGGTGGCGATGATGGCGTGCCCTCCGGCTTTCAATCCTCGTCCGAGGCGCTCGATATAGGCGGCGCGGTCTTTCTCGTCGGTGAGAAAGTGGAACGCCGCCCGGTCGTGCCAGATGTCGTATCGCTTCTCCGGCTCCCAGATCGTCGCGTCCGCCACCAGCCAGTGAACTCGGTCGGCACGCGCTCCGAGGCGAGCCTTGGCAGCCTCCAATGCCGCGCCCGACAGATCGAGCACGGTGACATCCTCAAACCCCTGCTCGACGAGATTGTCCACCAGCCGCGAAGCGCCGCCGCCGATGTCGATGATGGCCGAATTGCTGACAGCGCCTGCCTGCACGATCAATTCGAGCGAAGGCGCCGGGCTTTGCTGAAACCAGCTGACCTCGTTCTCGCGCTTCGTCGTGTAGACGTTCTCCCAATGGGCCTGACGGCCAGCATCTTCCATGAGCCTCACCTCCCTGTCCGTACATGGTCATGCGGCCCGTCTTCGACAACGAGCCAACGACCATGTCGCCGGCGTTCGCGCCCGCAGCTCTGCTGCGCGGATGGCCGCGGGGACAGCCGGTGATGCATAACCAACGGGATATAGTAAGCTCAGGAACCGGCGGTTCCCTCAGTGAGGCCTGCCATTGCGCTTCAAATTCCCACTTGACCAGCCCATATCTCCGCGGTTATGGATAAATCAATAACTCATAGGTTATCGATCCCAGATGCCGAACGCCCACGACGTGCTCTTCAGAACACTCGCCGATCCTTCCCGTCGGGCGATCTTCGAGCGGCTGTGCCGCGAAGGAGAGCAGACGGTGGGAGCCCTGACGGCGCGGGCCGGGATCTCGCAACCGGCCGTCTCAAAACATCTCGGCGTTCTCAAACAGGCCGGGCTGGTGCGCGACCGCCATCAAGGTCGGCAGACGCACTATAGCGCGCAGCTCGGCGCCCTGGCCCCGCTGATCGACTGGACGAGCGAGATGGCGGGGTTCTGGCAGCGGAAATTCGACGATCTCGAAGATCTACTCAAACGGATGGACCAATGACCAACACCGCGACCGAAACCCGCTCCGTCGTCGTCGAGCGCGAAATGCCGCATCCCCCGGAAAAGCTCTGGCGCGCGCTCACGCAACCGCACCTGATGGAGGAATGGCTGATGAAGAACGACTTCAAGCCAGTCGTGGGTCATCATTTCAATCTTCGCGGCGAATGGGGCGGCGTGCTGGACTGCGAGGTCCTCGCGATCGAGCCGGACAAGGCGCTGTCCTACACCTGGAATTTCAAGCACGAGGATGCGGCCTTCAGTCTGCAGAGCGTGGTGACCTTTACGCTCACGCCAACGCGCACCGGGACCCTGCTGCGCATGGAGCAGACCGGCTTCCGGCCGGATCAGAAGCAGGCCTACGGCGGCGCCCACGCCGGATGGCAGCAATTCTTCGCGAAGCTGGAAGAGCTCGTGGCGCGGGCGGACTGAAACCGCCGCGTTGCGCTTCGGATCGTTTCAAATCAAGGGAGGTCTCATTGAACTGGAATATTTCTATTCGGCAAATTCACCGCTGGCTGTCCATTGCCTTCACGGTGGCCGTCATCGTCAACGTCGTCGCCATGGTGCAGGAGAAGCAGGCCGTCTGGGTCGGCCTTCTGGCGCTGCTTCCGCTGATCTTGCTTCTGCTCACTGGCTTGTACATGTTCGCGTTGCCCTACGCCGCCAAATGGCGCAGCGGTTGAAGCACCGGACGGGAGTGAACGCCATGGCGCAAACGACGTCGAAACGGCCGACGAAGGCGGCCAAGGCCGCCGCCAAGCAGCCCGCCGCAAATCCCGTGTTGCTCTCGGGCGGCAATCCTCAGATCGCGAAGGGATACGGCGACGCGCCCGTGCAGGCCTACATCGCGGCCATGCCGGGCTGGAAGCGCGACCTCGGGCGCCAGCTCGATGCGCTGATCGTGCGCACCGTCCCCGGCGTGCACAAGGCGGTCAAATGGAATTCGCCGTTTTATGGTGTCGAGGAACAGGGCCCCTGGTTCCTCAGCTTTCATTGCTTCACCAAATACGTCAAAGTGACATTCTTCCGCGGCACATCGCTGCGCCCTGTCCCTTCAGGCGAGTCCAAGCACAATGAAGTGCGCTATCTCGACATCCATGAGGGTGAGCTTGACGAAGCGCAGTTCGTTGCCTGGGTGAAGCAGGCGAGCCAATTGCCCGGCGAACGATTGTGAGTGATGCATGAGCGATGACTGGGACTTTTACTCCCTCCGCGTCGACGGTGAACCGGCGTCGATCTTTGTCGACTTGGGAATAAGCAAGGATGCTCCCATCAGAAGTCATACGACGATGGGTTACCTCCGCGTTCTGATGCTCCGCCCACGAGAGGACGGCCTCTCCAGCCAGGATGAATTCGACGATCTCATTGCGTTGGAAGACCACGTAACGGCAAAGGTCATCGAGAATGGAGCGGCGGTCTTCGTTGGTCGAAACACGTCCAGCGGAAATAGGGATTTCTATTTCTATGTTGCCGATTCCACAAATTTCGAGAAGACGGCCAAAGCCGCGATGCGCGAGTTTCCTGCCTACGAGTACGAAACGGGCACGCGCGCGGATCAGGAGTGGCGAACGTATTTCGACTTTTTGTATCCATCAGAAATTGACTTTCAGCGCATCATGAACCGCCGTGTCCGTCAGCAACTGGAAAAGAACGGCGACAACGCGAGCAACGAGCGCAAGATTGATCACCTTGCCTTCCTCCCGAACCCGAAGGCGCAAACTGCGTTTACAGATTACGTTCAGGGCGAGGGTTACACCGTCGAGAGTGCCCCCGACGAGCCGAACGCCGATGGTCAATTCCGCGTCGAGTTCTACAGAGTAGATCAGCCCGCGCGCATCGACGAGATTGCCGTTCCGTTGTTTCGGAAGGTCGCTGAGCTAGCGGGCGAATACGACGGCTGGGGCTGCGAAGTATCGCCCTGAATGTCGGCGAAGGTCGCGGAAAGTTATCGGCAACAACCATGAAGAATACAGCCATGAAGATAAAGAAGAGCGGCACGAGCGAAGCAAAAGGCGGCAGCTCTCCCTCTCAGCACATCGATGCGAGAATCAAGGAGCTGGGTGATTGGCGCGGCGAGACGCTCGCGCGTATCAGGAGCATCATCAAGCAGGCCGTCCCCGAAGTGGTCGAGGAGTGGAAGTGGCGCGGCGTTCCGGTATGGGAGCACGACGGCATCATCTGCACTGGCGAGACCTACAAGGCTGTCGTGAAGATGACCTTCGCCAGGGGCGCCTCGCTGGACGACCCGACAGATCTCTTCAACTCCAGCCTCGAAGGCAACACCAGGCGCGCCATCGATTTCCACGAGGGCGACAGGATCGATGAAAAGGCGTTGAAGGCGCTCATTCGCGAGGCCGCGGCGCTGAACATGTCAGCGCGGGCTGCCCGCTCCCGGAAGAAAAAGAGCGCTTGAGGAAACGACGGCGCTCCCTCGCTCACTCGCCGGTAATGCCGAGAGCTCGGACCAGCTCACCGCGCGCCTGATAGTCGACCTCGATCTGGCGCCTGAAATCATCAGGCGTGCCACCGACAGCGACCATGCCCTGCTTGTCCAGCCAGGCGCGCATCGAATCCGTTGCAAGTATCTGGTTCACTTCCTTGTTCAAGGCAGCGATCACCGGTTTGGGCGTATTCCTTGGGAGCATGAACCCGATATAGCTGATGATCTTGAACTGCGGAAAAGTCTCGCTGATCGCCGGCACGTCGGGAAGCAACGGGAATCGCTTTTCCGATGTGACGCCGAGCACCTTGATCTTGCCCGCCGTCGCCAGCGGCTCCACCGCCGTGGGTGCGCCGAACAGCAGCGGTATCTGCCCGCCCAGGAGATCGTTCACCGAGGCCGCCGTTCCCTTGTAGGGAATGTGGGTCATGGTGAAGCCGCCGTACTTCTGCAGCATCTCGCCGGCGAGGCGGTGCGGCGTCGAGCTGCCCGAGCTCCCAAAGCTCAAATTCTGCGACTTTTGCTTGCCCAGCGCGACGAGCTCGGCCACCGAATTCGCCGGCACATTGTTGGCTGCGGCAAGCAGCAGCGGCGACCATGCGACGTTGACGACCGGCTCCATTGCCTTCGAAAGGTCGAAGTGATTGCTGGTGGCGAGGTGCGGATCGATCGTGACCATCGCATCCGTCACCATAAGAAGGGTGTAACCGTCAGGCTCGGCGCGCGCGGCCGCCTGGGCCGCGATCATGCCGTTCGCCCCCGTCTTGTTCTCGATGACGACGGATACTTTGAGGTTCTCGCCGAGTTGCTTGCCCACGATCCGGGCCAGGGCGTCGGCCTGCCCTCCCGCGGAGTAGCCGACCAGCATCGTGATCGATCGCGATGGATATGGTTGCGCTTTTGCAGGCAACGCGATCGCGCTCAGCACAAGCGTTGCGGTCGCCACACCGAGGATGCGAGCTTTCGATCGAACCAGTTTGCCGGAAATCATGTTCCGCCTCCTCCCTGACCATGTTGCGTTGCGCGAGGCGGCTGGACCGCTCTTCTTGTTCGCTTCGTCTTGTTCGCTTCTATGCGGGCACACTCGCAGCCGCGCCCAGTACGCCGGCCGAGTGCAAGTCTGCAATTTCGTGCTCCGAATATCCGGCCGCCCGCAAAATTTCGTCGGCATGCTCGCCGACCTTCGGCGGCTGGCGCTCGAGGCCAGCGCGCTCGCGCTCGTCACCGAACTCCACCGGCAACGCCGGGATTCCGACCAGCGGTCCGCCGCCTAGTCCGGAAACGGCGGTTGCAAGCAGGCCGCCATGGGCAAGCAGATGCGGATCGATCGACAATTCATCGGGCCGTCCGACCCGCGAATAGGCCACCCGCGCCGCCTCGCACTTTTGAAGGATTTCATCGAGCGGCAATTTCGTGATCCGCCGCTCCAGTTCGGGCAGCATCCACTCGCGCGCCTCGCAACGATTGGCGTTGCCTGCAAGCCGTGGATCGTCGCGCCAGTCGTCGAAGCCGAAAGTTTCGCAGAAGCGTTGCCAGTGTCCGTCCGACGTGCAGCCGATGAAGACCTGGCCGCCATCGGCCGCGGTGAAAACGTCGTACACGCCCCAGGCGTTCTTGCGTGCCGGCATCGGCGGAATCGGTCCGCCGGTCACGGCGCTACCCACCACGATCGCGCCGAGCATGAACGTCGCGCTTTCGAAAAGGGAGCTGGCGACCTTCTGCCCGATGCCGGTGGCGTCGCGCTCGCGAAGCGCAGCCAGTGCGGCCACCACGCCGAACACGCCGCCGAGAATGTCGATGACAGGTGCCCCCGCACGCAACGGTCGGCCCGGCGGCCCGGTCATATAGGCGAGCCCGGACTGCATCTGCACCACCTCGTCGAGCGCGCCGCGGTTCTCGTACGGACCCTTAAGGAAACCCTTCATCGAGAGGTAGACGAGGCGCGGGTTGATCTGGCGCAGATCCTCCCAACTGCATTTCAGCCGCGCGATCGTGCCCGGGCCGAAGTTCTCCAGCACGACGTCGGCATCCCTGACCAGTCGATGCACGATCGCCTGTCCCTCGGGCCGTTTCAGATCGATCGCGATCGAGCGCTTGTTGCGGTTGTAGGTCGCGAAGAATCCGGCGGCGAAACCCGGCAACCGCCGCGTGGGATCGCCGTCGATCGGTTCGATCTTCACGACGTCGGCGCCGAGATCGGCAAAGACGACGCCGGCGCACGGCCCCATAATGGTGTGACCGAAATCGAGCACCTTCAGCCCCGCGAGCGGTTTGGAGGAAGTCGTCATGCAGCCCGTCTCCTGAATGCGGCGAGCGTTCCCGATCGCAATGCGGCGCTCGGCAGCCTGTGCCCGACGATCCGCTCGGCAAGCCGCCCGGCCTCGATCAGGGCCTCGATGTTCAGGCCGGTGGCGATACCCATCTCCTCGCAGAGCAGCGCGAGTTCTTCGGTGGCGATGTTGCCCGGCGCCCCCGGCTGGCCGGCGAACGGGCAGCCGCCGAGGCCCGCCACCGCGGCATCGAAAGCCGTGACCCCGAGCCGCAGCCCCTCATAGGCGCAGGCGATGCCCTGCCCGCGCGTGTCGTGCAGATGAAGCGCGATCCGCAAATCGTCAAAACGGTCCCGAACGGCGCCGATGGTATCAGCGACGCGCCTCGGCGTGGCCCAGCCCATGGAGTCCGCGAGCGTGACGTCCTGCACCGCCACGCCGGCTTCGCGCGCGATGGCAAGCGCGTCCGCCACCGTCTCGACGACTCTTGCCGGCGCAACGTCTCCCGCAAAATTGCAGCCGAAGGCGGCCATGACGATGATCTTGGCAATCGGCACGCCGGCTTCGCGATGCACCCGCACATATCTGCGCATCGCCTCGATCTGTCCGGCACGGTCGCGATTGAGGTTCCTGATGGCGAACGGTTCGGACGCGCTCAGTGAGATGAATCCGGCGAGGGTGAGTTTCTGCTTGAACGCCGACGCGCGCAGCATCCCGGCCTCATTGAACCACACCGCCGAGTATTCGACGCCTTCGCGCGCAGAAAATCCTTCCACGACTGCCTCGGCGTCGACCCAGCCCGGAACGTGCTTGGGATTGACGAAGGAGGCGATCTGAATGCGGCGGAGGCCGCACGCGGAGAGCGCGTCGATCAGCGCGATCTTGTCCGCCGTCGCGATTGGACCCGGCTCGATCTGAAAGCCTTCGCGCGGCCCCTCCTCGCTGATGACGACGCTATCAGGCAGGTCCATGCGCCGGCGCTCCCCTGGGTTTGTCGTTATTGCTTGTGACGGCACCTTGCCGCGCCCATAGACATCTGACAAATATAATATGAAGATCATTCTGTTCTAATAATTAGATGTGAGGGCGATTTCAGTGGCGCTCGGATTGCGGCAGCTCCGGTATTTCATCGCCATCGCCGACGCCGGTGTGCTGTCGCGGGCGGCGGAGACGCTCAACGTCGCCCAGTCGGCGTTGAGCCATCACGTCGCCGCCCTCGAAACCGATCTCGGCGTCAAGCTGCTCGAACGAAGGCCGCGCGGGATCGCACTGACCGCGGCCGGCCGGCGGCTCTACGAGCATGCCAGCGCCGTGCTTTCGGCGCTCGGCAAGGCGGAAGAGGATGTACGGACCTTTAACGAGGCCGCGACCGGTCCGGTTAGCCTTGGCCTCAGCCATACCGCGCTCTCGATGGTCGCACTCGATGTCATGAAGGCGGTGCGAAAGAACTCGCCGGGCGTACACCTGACCGTCGTCGAGGCGCTGTCGCCGGCGCTGGTCGAGCGCGTCTTCTCAGGCACGGTCGATCTCGCGCTGGCCTACAATCCCCCCAGGGATGCCCGCCTGGATGTCGAGTCGCTGCATGACGAAGAGCTCTATCTCGTCGGGCATCCGAGCCTGATCGGCCGCTCATCCGGCCCGATCGCGTTCTCTGCCATTCCGCAACGAAGCGTGGTTGGGCTGACGCCGATGCCGGCCTCGCGCGCCATCATCCAGACCCAGGTTCTGCGCAATCAGATCACGCCGAGCGAGACGCTCGAAGTCGATTCATTGTCGGCCCTGCGAATGGCGCTCGAGGCTGGCCTCGGATGCGCGATCCTCTCCCGAGCAACCGTGCTCTCCGACCTGGCGGCGGGGAAATATCACGCGCGGCGCATCATCGATCCGCCGCTGACGCGCTCCTGCGCTCTGGTTTCGCTCGCGGACCGGCCGCAAACCAAGGCGTTCCTCGAGGTTCGCAGCACCGTGGTCGAGATCGTCCGCGCGACCGTCAGCGAAGGGCGCTGGCCCGCGAAGGGAAACGGGCGGCGGAGCAAACGCACCATCGCGCCGAGGCGGCCTTAGTCCAGTCCAGGCGTTCGCGAGCCGGCCGCCCGGATCGCATGCCATATGCGGGAGGGCGTTGCGGGCATGTCGAGATGCCGTACGCCGAGCGGCGTCAGTGCGTTCATCACGGCGTTCATGATGGTGGCGGGGGCTGCGATGGCGCCGGCCTGACCGCTTCCCTTCACGCCCAGCCGGTTGGCGCGGCTTGGAAAGTCGCCCGTCAGGCTGCCCTCGAACGCGGGAAGATCGTCCGCGCGCGGCAGCGCATAGTCCATCAGCGAGCCGGAGAGGATCTGGCCGGTTTCGGCATCGAACAGCGCGTGCTCGAACAACGCCTGTCCGATGCCTTGCACGACGCCGCCATGGACCTGCCCCAGCGTCAACCGAGGATCGAGCAGGCGGCCGTAGTCGTCTGATATCACATAGCGGTCGAGCCTCACCTCGCCGGTCTCGGGGTCGATCTCGACTTCCGCGATATGGCAGCCGTTGGGAAAGGTGTAGCGGTCGCATAGATGTGTCGCCTTGTGCGCAAGGCCGGGCGCGACATCGTCGCCGGGCGTCTGGTACGAGGCACGCGCCACCTCCTCGAGGCTGATCTCCTGCCCGGTCGCAGCCACCCGCAACATGCCGGCTTCATAGTTGACAGCATCCACGCCGGCCTGCAGCAGGCGCGCGGCAAGCCGTCGCGCATTCTCGATCACGCCTTCGGCCGCCATTAACAGTGCGGTGCCGCCCTGGTGCATCGACCGCGCCCCGCCATGCCCGCCGCCAGCGTCGAGATCATCCGTATCGCCCTGCCGAAACCGGAAGCGCGCGAGCGACAGGCCAAACGCATCGGCCGCGATCTGGGCAAATGTCGTCTCGTGGCCCTGACCGTTGGAATGCGTGCCGACCATCAGGTCGATCCGGCCATCATCACCGACGCGGACTTCCGCCACTTCATTGGGCTGGCCACGCGACGTTTCGAGAAAGCAGGCGTAGCCCAGGCCGCGCAGCCTGCCCCGCTTGCGCGAGCTTCGCCGGCGTGCATCGAATCCTGCGGAAGCCTTGACCGCGTGATCGATCGCGTGCGCAAAGCTGCCCTGCTCGACCGTAAGCCCCATCGCGCTTGCATGGGGAAAGCGGCGAAAGATGTTCTTGCGCCGCAGCTTCAGCGCATCCATCCCGAGCTGCTGGGCTGCGATGTCGATGCAGCGCTCGATCAGATAATTCGCCTCGGGCTTGCCGGCGCCGCGATAGGCGTCGACCGGCGTCGTGTTGGTGAACACGCCGCTGGTCTGAAAGGCGATCAGCGGAATGTCGTAGACACCGCCCATCGCGCTGGCCATCGCCATGGTCGGCACGGCCGGCGCCACCGTTGAGACATAGGCGCCCAGATTGGCGAGGACTTTGGTGTCGAGCGCGAGGAAGCGGCCATCCCGGTCGAGCGCAAGGCGGGCCCGGATGAGGCTGTCACGGCCATGCGCGGAGCCGGTAAAATCCTCGCTGCGATCCCCGATCCAGGTGACCGGGCGGCCGAGGCGGCGCGCTGCCCACAGCACCAGCACCCATTCCGGATAGAGAACGTTCTTCATTCCGAAGCCACCACCGACGTCGGGAATGCTGACGCGAAGTTTTTCTCTGCCGATGCGAAAGACACCGTCGGCGAGCAGGTCGCGGATCGCGTGCGCGCCGGCGGCCGAGGCGGTCAGATGCAGGCGGCCGCTCGCGGCATCGAACTCCCCCAGCGCACCGCGCGTCTCCATCGGCGCGGCGACGACGCGGTTGTTGACCAGTTCGCATTCCACGACATGGGCGGCATCGCGGATCGCAGCTTCCACAGGGCCGATTTCGCCGCGGTTGAACTGGAACGCGATATTGCCCCGCGCCTCCGGCCAGATCGACGGCGCTTCCGGCAGAACGGCATCCGCGATCGAGACCACCGGCGGCAGCGGCGCATAGTCGACCATGATGGCCTCGGCGGCGTCGCGCGCGGCTTCGGCGCTTTCCGCAACCACGAACGCGACCGGCTCGCCGACATAGCGAACGACGTCGCGCGCCAGCGCGTGACAGGGCGGCACCACGAGCGGCGTGGTCATCGGGATATGGGTCACCGCGCACGGCAGCGGGCCAATATCGTCGGCAGCCAATTCTTGTCCAGTGAGCACAGCCGCAACGCCGGGCATCTTGCGTGCTGCATCGACGCTGATCGCGGCGATGCGCGCATGCGCTTGTGGCGAGCGAACGACGACGCCATGAAGCGCGTTTGGCGCCACGAGATCGGCGACGTAGCGCCCGCGCCCCCGCACGAAGCGCTCGTCTTCAAGGCGGTCGATGCTGCGCCCCAATAGCGGCTCGGTCATGTGTAGATGTATGAAACCAGGGGGCCTCAAACGCAAGCAGCGCCATAGTCAAGGCCGGACGGACGGACGACCGCAGGCCGGCTCACCATATCGGCCTCTGACGACAAAAGCCCCGCGAATGCGGGGCTTCTGTTCGCCACCCTCCGTCGGGCCGGGAGTTTTATTCCCTACGCCGTGGCGGAATGCGCGGCGCCTTGCAGCTTGCGCTTGCGCCAGATCGATCCCGCGACAAGCACCACGATGATGCCGAGGATGCCGAGGATCACCTCGCCGCCATGCCCGCCATTGGCGAACTGCGGCGCCATGCCGAGCGATTTGAGCAGTCCATCGAGGCCGACACCGACCGGGCCGTTGAAGAACGCGTGCAGCGACGGCTGCACCACGGGGTCGGTCGCCATCACCTCGCCGGCGATCCAGCCGAGCAAGCCCGCGCCGGCCCACACCAGTGCCGGAAGGCGCGTCAGCAACGCCATGATCAGCGCCGCTCCGGCGACGATCAGGGGAACGCTGATGGCAAGCCCGATGACAAGCAGGGGAATGCTGCCATTGGCGGCCGCGGCAACCGCGATGACGTTGTCGAGGCTCATCACGATGTCGGCGATCGCCACGATCTGCACGGCCGCCCACAGATGCGCAGCCGCGTCCACGTCGCCTTCGCCCTCGTGTTCCGGCACCAGCAACTTTGCCGCGATCACGAGCAGCGCCAATCCGCCGACCAGCTTGAGGAACGGCAGCCCCATCAACGTCACGACGATGCCGGTGAAGATGATGCGCAGCAAAACGGCGACGCCGGCGCCAAGGATCATGCCCCAGAACCGCTGGCGCGGCGGCAGCCCGCGGCACGCCATCGCGATGACAAGCGCGTTGTCACCCGACAGCAGGATGTTGATCCACATGATCTTGCCGAGCGCGACCCAGAAAGCGGGTTGCTGCATCTCGGCCTGGAACTGGGTGAAGAACGCCGAGATCGTCGCAGGATCGAAAATTTGCCACATCCAGTTCACAGCGTCTCCCCCTCGGCTCTTTCAGCCGTTGCGCGCGGCGACTATCGCCGCTGTCCTAGTAAATCAACCTACGATTTCGTTGCCCGAAAAGAACTGCGCGATTTCGATCGCGGCGGTCTCCGGTGCGTCCGAACCGTGCACCGAGTTCTCGCCGATCGACTTTGCATGGACCTTGCGGATCGTGCCGTCCGCCGCCTTCGACGGATCGGTCGCGCCCATCACGTCGCGGTATTTCAGAACTGCGCCCTCGCCTTCCAGCACCTGCACCACGACCGGCCCCGAGGTCATGAAGTCGACCAGTTCACCGAAGAACGGGCGCGCCTTGTGAACGGCGTAGAAGGTCTCAGCCTGTTCGCGGGTCATGCGAATGCGCTTCTGGGCCACGACACGGAGCCCGGCCTTCTCGATCAGCGCGTTGACGGCGCCAGTCAGATTGCGCTCGGTCGCGTCCGGTTTGATGATCGAGAAAGTGCGTTCAATCGCCATTGTGCTTACGTCCTTGCAAAACGCTGGTTGGAGAGTTGCGGGGCTTATATCGGCGCCATCTCGCCACGGCAAGCGACCCGGTGACGCGCCCCTGCCACCCCTTTTTGGCGTGTTTTCGCGCCGCGCACGCGTCGCGGGGGCGAAGATTACAGCAATTTCACGGAGGTGAACCCTGTCTGAAGCCGCCGTGCCGTCTTCATTCAGCTTCGCGGCCGTAGACTTACGGACGATCGAACGCAGGGCACGTGCATCCGCCGGCCCTAGGGCGTCACGGGACCCGATCTCACTGATGGTGCCAACTGGCGCCGAAACTTTGAGGAGACGATCATGTTACGCAAACTCTCGCTCGTTGCAGCGGCCGCGGCTTCGCTGGGTGCAGCCGCGCTGGCGCCGACATCGGCCTCGGCCGGCGGCTGGCACCATGGCGGCTGGCATCGTCATCATCACGGCTGGGGTGGTCCCCGCGTCTTCATCGGCGGCCCGGCCTATTATGCCGGCGGATATGGCGGTTGCTACGCGCGGCGCCTGGTTCCGACCCCCTGGGGTCCGCGCTGGCGGTTGGTGAACCGCTGCTACTGAGCTGATTCGAGCTTCCCCCTGAGACTGACGCCCCGGCCGCCGCGCCGGGGCTTTTTTTGGGCTGTGGAACCGGATTGCCGAAGGTACTTCGACTACTTGCACGCGAACGCATGTCGCCATGCCCGGAAACCAATTTCGACGTTGTGACTTGACCCATCGATAATAACCAAGCCTTGCGACTGCTGCGAGGTGGAACTCGTAGAGACGCTCATGAATGGCCGAATCAACAACGATTTAGAACATATCGATCACAAGACATGCGTGTCGATCTGCGACGCCATCGGCGAACGGCTGCAGCGCAGCCTGTGCCCCGAAACCGAGCTGTCCCCGCGTTTGCGCGAGCTCCTCGATGAGCTGCGCCGCCGCGACAACGAGTTGCATTGAGCGCCACCGGATGTCGGCTTCTGCTGATAGATTTTGCCGATACGCCGATAGATTTTACCAATAATGAGTTGCGTTTGGGGTTGCGTTTGCCGGGCGCTCCGGTGACAACGCCGCATGCTCTCAATAACGGATATTTCGGTCCGCATCGCCGGACGGCTTTTGATCGAGGACAGCACCGTGCAGATCGTGCCCGGCGCGCGCGTCGGGTTCGTCGGCCGCAACGGTGTCGGCAAATCGACGCTGTTTCATGCGATCCGCGGCGACCTGCCGACCGAAGCCGGCAGCATTACTCTACCGCCGCGCTGGCGCATCGGTAGCCTGGCGCAAGAAGCGCCGGACGGCCCGGAAAGTCTCATCAACGTCGTGCTGAAGGCTGATCTCGAACGCCACGCGCTGCTCCATGAAGCCGAAACCGCTGACGATCCGCACCGGATCGCCGAGATCCAGACCCGTCTGGTCGACATCGACGCCCACTCCGCGCCGGCGCGTGCGGCCGCGATTCTGAGCGGCCTTGGATTTTCCACCGCCGACCAGGCGCGGCCGTGCTCGGAATTCTCCGGCGGCTGGCGCATGCGGGTGGCGCTGGCGGCGACGCTGTTCTCGGCGCCGGACCTTCTGCTGCTGGACGAACCGACCAACTATCTCGATCTCGAAGGCACGCTGTGGCTGGAAGACCATCTGGCCAACTATCCGCGCACCGTGATCGTCATCAGCCACGACCGCGATCTGCTCGACACCTCGGTCGACCAGATCCTGCACCTCGATCGCGGCAAGCTGACGCTCTACAAGGGGACCTATTCCTCGTTCGAGGAACAGCGCGCCACGCGCGAAATGCTGGACGCCAAGCACGCCAAGCGCCAGGCCGACGAACGCAAGCGGCTGCAAGCGTTCGTCGATCGCTTCAAGGCCAAGGCTTCCAAGGCGCGTCAGGCGCAATCCCGCGTGAAAATGCTGGAGCGGATGAAACCGGTCACCGCGCTGGTGACCCAGGACGTGCGCGAAATTTCGTTTCCGACGCCGGAGAAAATGCTGTCGCCGCCGATCATCGCGGTCGATGACGTCTCGGTCGGCTACGATCCGAAGAAACCGGTGCTCAATCGCGTCACGCTGCGTATCGACACCGAAGACCGCATCGCCCTGCTCGGCTCCAACGGCAACGGCAAGTCGACGCTGGTCAAGCTGTTGGCCAACAAGCTGCAGCCTTTCTCCGGCCGGGTCACACGGGCGGAAAAACTCTCGGTCGGCTATTTCGCGCAGCATCAGGTCGACGAACTCAACCTCGACGGCTCGCCCTACGATCACGTCCGCAAGCTGATGCTCGATGCGCCGGAAACCAAGGTGCGCGGCCGCACCGGCGCGATCGGGTTTTCCGGAAAGGCCGGCGATACCCTGGTCAAGAGCCTGTCGGGCGGCGAGAAGGCGCGGCTGTTGCTCGGGCTCGCCACATTCTTCGGCCCGAACATGATCATCCTCGACGAGCCGACCAACCATCTGGATATCGACAGCCGCGCCGTGCTGGCGGAGGCAATCAACGATTTTCCCGGCGCCGTCATCATGGTCTCGCACGACCGCTATTTGATCGAGGCCTGCGCCGATCAATTGTGGGTCGTCGCCAATCAGACGGTGACGACCTACGACGGGGACCTCGACGAATACAGGCGCATGGTGTTGTCGATTGGCGACGCACGCGGCGGTTCGCGCGAGCGCAGCAGCGAGCGTGTCAGGGAAAGCGCAAAGCCCGAGCGCGGCAAAAGCGAAAGGCGATCGCCGCTGAAGCAGCGGATCGCCGTGGCCGAGGCCGAAATCGAGCGCATCAACGGCATCATCGCCAAGATCGACACCGCGCTTGCCTTGCCGGATCTGTTCACGCGCGATCCGAAGCAGGCCGCCCAGCTCAGCAAGGCGCGGGCCGGCGCCGAAAGCGCGCTGCGCCGGGCGGAGGAAGTTTGGCTTGAGGCCAGTTCGGAATTTGACGAAGCGGCGGGTTAGGCCGTGAACCCATAGATCGCCGGGTGGACGGCTTGCTTGATTCCACTGCGCCCCGATAGCTCCGCGGTGCAGCGAAACTACGCGATGTGCCAGATTCGGAAGTGGCGGTTGAACCTCCTCGCAGTTCCGATGACCCACAGAAGTGGGTTTGGGGGAACGGAGGTTCCCATGACCATTCTCAATGGAAGCCGGCTGACGCGTCTTTACCCGTTGATCGTCTGCATGATGGGATTGAGTGCGGTTACTTTTCTCGGGATCGGCACAGCCTATCCGCATGACCCGCTGCGACCAGAGCTCCGCGCGTGGTTCCAAAGTCTCAAGAATAAGGCGGGCGAACCGTGCTGTGACACCGGAGATGGCCAGCCCGCGGAAGTCGAGTGGGATATGGCAAAGGGCGGGTACAAGGTCTTATTGAAGCATCCGCACAGGCCAACCGAACGGGGGCAATGGTTCGACGTGCCATACTCCGTCGTGATCGACCAGCCGAACCTCAGCGGCATCGCGATGGTTTGGTGGTGGCCGTCCTACGACAGCATCGATGGAAGAATGACCCCTAGGTGGCGCTGCTTCATTCCGGGACCGGGGGGATGATCCACACCGAGCAAACGCGAACGACCAAGTCCGCTAAACGGGCAAGGACAAAGACTGCAAACCGACGCCTCTCAGCGGTGTCGCGATGCACATATTCGAGCGCCAAGCGGATGGCTTACTGAAGCTGAGACTTCAAGCATTCGACATTTGATGCATTTCAAAAATGGAGCTGATCATGAGCAGGATGGCACTGGTGATTGCATTCGTGCTGGCGTTGATCGGACCGGCATCGGCACAGAAGGCAGAGATTGAGGCGGCAAACGCTAAATGGACCGAATTCTTCAACAAGGGCGATTTCGCCGGGATCGCGTCATTCTACACTGCTGATGCCATCGCACTTCCGCCCGGTTCTGCGATGGTGCAGGGCCGAGCGGCGATCGAGGCAATGTGGAAAGGCATGGCCGAACAAGTTAGCGATCCAAAACTCACAACCCTGGACGTCAAGCCGCTCGGCCCCTCCGCGGCACGCGAGATCGGGACTTTCAGCCTGAAGACTAAGGGCCCGACGCCACAGGAAGTGAGCGGGAAGTATGTTGTGGTTTGGGAAAAGGTCGGAAATGACTGGAAACTCGCGACCGATATTTGGAACGATGGTAAGTAGGCTTCTCGCGGTTTTTGGCCGATCACAACACTGCCGCTCGTGATGTTTTGGCTCGCCGTTGCAATCGTGTTTGGCAAGATCATCCTGGCCCGCAACGGTAAGTGTCCAAATTAGCAGAGCAAACTGAGAGGTCCGTTGTGGGTCAATCGCTACAGGGGCGACCCAGTTGCAAGTCCGGCCATGTCCGCTATGCCGCCGAAGGCGGAAGTAAATTCAGAGCATCAGTCTAGCGGGCTTTGACGCGTTTTCCTTAACGCGAACCGGCATCCACTTCGCTCGAAAACGCGATAGACCGACGCGAGGCGCAAGCGTGGCACGGCTTACGTCGCGGCCGGCTTCTTCTTCGGCTTGGCGCCCTTGGCCGGCGCCACCGGCTCCGGTGCACGCTCGATCGACGTCAGGCGTCCCGCGGTGAAGGTGTAGATGCCGGCACGCTGGCCACGTGAATAGTTGACGACCGCCACGCGGTCGCCGCGGGCATTGTTGGAAAAATTGACGTTGTCGGGTGCACCAATGCCACGCACAACGTCGCATTCGGTGTGCCCAAGCGCCACCCTTCCCGTCGTCGAGGGAGGCGGGCTGCCTGCAGCGCCGTCCGCCAGCGCGTTTGCACCGGCCCCCGGCGCCGCCATTCCCGGACAACCGCCGTCGGCGCTGACCAGTTCATCCGGCGTAACCGCCTTTTCCTGGCTGAGCGGAGGCGTTTCGATCGACACGTTTCGAATGAACACGCGTCCGGTGCGCGAAAACCAGTCCGCATCCTTCGACATAAGGTCCGTCGCGCCGGAACAGCCTGCAAGCGCAGGCCCGAGCAGCAACAACGTCAGCAGTGGCTTTCGATCGATCGTTCCGCGTCGCACGCTAGACCCCGGCTCCCCACCCTTACTGTAACTATTTGTCCGACCATCACTTTGCGGCACGACCATGGCTGCCCGCAAGGTCCGGCTAAGAATCCGCAGATTATCATTAATTCGTATGAATCGCTATTGCCGCCGCTGCCACCGGCCCCGCTCATCGGCCTGCCAATACGTCAGCTCGAATCCCCGCGCCTTGCAATCAGTCCAAATACCGCGCGCCGCGGTCAGCGCGTCGTCATCGTCGCCGTTGAAGACCAGCACCACCCGCTCGTAGCTGTCGCAATCGGCCGGCAAGGCCGCGTTGTCGATCAGGAACCTGACATTGGCCCGGTTCGGGTTGCCCTCCTCGATCGAGAGAATGATGGGCTGGTCCTGCGCATCGCCGGCGCGCCATGTGGCGTGCGGCAGGAACGAATCGTCGCTGTAGGTCCACAAATGCGCGTCGAGCGCCTCGGTACGCTCCGGCGAAGTCGATTGCACGACCACGCGCCAGCCGCGCTCGAGCGATTTTTCCAGGAGCGGCGGCAATACGCTTTCGAGCGACATGCCCTGCAAATGATAGAACAGGATTTCCGTCATCCGGCTGCGACCAGATTACTTCGTGGCTTCGTAATATTCCGCGACCAACCGGTCCAAAAGGCGAACGCCGTAACCGGATCCCCAGCTCTGGTTGATGTCGGTTTTCGGCGCGCCCATCGCGGTTCCGGCGACGTCGAGATGCGCCCACGGCGTGTCGTCGACGAAACGTTGCAGGAACTGCGCGGCGGTGATCGAACCGCCATGGCGTCCGCCGGTATTCTTCATGTCGGCAAACTGCGAATCGATCTGCTTGTCGTATTCGGGACCAAGCGGCATGCGCCAGACGCGCTCACCGGTTTCGGTTCCGATCTTGCTCAGCCGTTCCGCCAGTTCGTCGTTGTTGGAGAACATGCCGGCATATTCGGTTCCGAGTGCAACCATGATCGCGCCAGTGAGCGTCGCAAGATCGACCATGAATTTGGGCTTGAACTTCTTGGCCACATACCAGAGCACATCGGCGAGCACGAGCCGGCCCTCAGCATCGGTGTTGATGATCTCGATGGTCTGCCCCGACATCGAAGTGACGATATCGCCGGGGCGCTGGGCGTTGCCGTCAGGCATGTTCTCGACCAGACCGATGGCGCCGACCGCGTTGACCTTTGCTTTACGGGCAGCCAGCGCATGCATCAGTCCGACCACGCAGGCCGCGCCGCCCATGTCGCCCTTCATGTCTTCCATGCTGGCGGCGCCCTTGATGGAAATACCGCCGGTATCGAAGCAAACGCCCTTGCCGACGAAGGCCACCGGCTGATCGCCCTTCTTGCCGCCGTTCCAGCGCATGATCACGGTGCGGCCGGGCTGCGTCGAGCCCTGCGCGACACCGAGTAATGCGCCCATGCCGAGCTTCTTCATCGCCTTGACGTCGAGCACCTCGACCTCGACATCGAGTTTCTTGAGCTGGCTCGCGCGGCGCGCGAACTCCACGGGGTACAGCACGTTCGGCGGCTCGTTGACGAGTTCGCGCGCGATCACCACGCCGTCCACGACATGGGATGCCGGCGCGAATGCCTTGCGCGCGGCGGCGACATCCGCAACGGCGATCGAAACGTCGGCGCGAAGCGCGCCGTTCTCGCCGTCTTTCTTCTTGGTCTTGTAGCGGTCGAATTTATACGCGCGCAGCCGGAGGCCCGACGCGATGGCGGCGGCGGCATCGTCCTGCATCGCCGCCTCAGGCAATTCGGCGATCACGGTGACCGATTCGCTGGCGCCGTTGAGCTTGCCCGCCGTCACTCCGCCGAATTTGAGAAAATCCTTCTCCTTGATGTCGGACGCCTTGCCGACACCGACCACGATCAGGCGCTCCGCCTTGATTCCGTCCGGCGCCGGGATATCGAGCGTCGATCCGCTCTTGCCCTTGAACTGGTTGGCGGCCGCCGCCCGCTTGACCGTATCCGCCGCCTTCCCCAGCGCCTTCCGCGTCGCCTCGCCGAACTTCAATGCGTCATCGCAAAACACCACGAGAACGCCACGGGGTGCGGCGGAAAAAGCGACAAAGCCGACCTTGACGGCGTCGGACATGGGTAAATCCTCCAGAATTCAGGGCTGTCTTGCGGGCGCGGGATCGGCCCGTACGATGGAATGTTTCTCTTCAGTAACGGCCCAAATCGCTCGGGACCTGATGCTTTGGCCACTATGGCCTGTCAGCCACAGCGCTGCCAAGCGCCGCAGTGGCCGGAAGGCCACATGAAGTGAATTATTAGTCATATCGGAAGCACGCCACGGCCCGGCCATTTTGTTGACGGATCAAAGGGATGGTGGTGAGAGTGTAGACGGCTGACGATTGGCGGCCCGACCAAGGGGAACCCTCAAACAAGGGTTGGTCGGAAGCCGCTCTTTGGGCGTGCAAAGTGGGACCGTGCGGTAACGATGGGGTCGATCGACAGGTACATTTTCCGCACGACGCTCGCGTCGTTTGCGCTGATTCTGGTCAGCCTCACGGGCGTGATCTGGATTACGCAGGCGTTGCGCGGCATCGACCTGATGACGAGCCAGGGCCAGACCATCATCACCTTTCTCGGCATCACCAGCCTGGTGATTCCGGCGCTGGTTTTGATCATCGCGCCGATCGCGCTGATGATCGCGATCTCCCACACGCTGAACAAGCTCGCCACCGATTCCGAAATCATCGTGATGAACGCCGCCGGCTTTTCCCCATACCGGCTGTTTCGCCCGTTTTTCTTCGCCACTTGTGTCGTGGCGATGCTGGTTACCTTCATCGGCGCCTATCTCGCTCCCGACGGCCTGCGCCGGATCAAGCAATGGGACGCCGAGATCACGGCCGACGTGCTGACCAACATCCTGCAGCCCGGGCGTTTCGCCCAGCTCGACCAGAACCTGACGATTCGCATCCGGGAACGACAGCCGGGCGGCGTGCTCGCCGGTATCTTCGTCGACGACCGCCGCGATCCCAAGGAGCGCGTCACCATCATTGCCGACCATGGCACGGTGCTGAAGAACGAGAGCGGCTCTTATCTGGTGCTGGAGGACGGCAACCTCGAACGTTTCGAGGCGGGAAAGCGCGATCCGGCGCTGGTGGCTTTCGCCCGCTATGCCTTCGACATGTCTAAATTCTCCAATCGCGGCCGCGACGTCGCCCTGGGAATTCGCGAACGCTATCTCTGGGAGCTGGTTTCGCCCTCGGAGGACGATCCGGTCTTCAAGCAACTGTCCGGCCAGTTTCGCGCCGAACTGCATGACCGCTTCATGTCGCCGATTTATCCGTTCGCGTTCGCCGTCCTGACCTTTGCCTTCCTCGGCACTCCGCGCACCACGCGCCAGAGCCGCAATTTTTCGATCGGCGGATCGATCTTTGCGGTGTTTGGCCTGCGCATGGCGGGATTCGCCTGCTCGGTAATGACGGTGAAGACGCCGGGCATGGCTCTGGTTCAGTACTCGATGCTGTTCGCTTCGATCGGCATCGGGCTGTGGATGATCATCGGCGGCGTCGTGGTGGAGCCGCCGGCGGCGCTGATGGAGGCCATCAACCGGTCGAACGCGCGGCTTGCGCGGCTCTTTGGACGGCCGGCCACGGCATGAGCATGATGACCAACACGCTCGGGCGATACTTTGCCGGCCGCTTCCTGGTCGCGGCGGTGGGCGTGTTTGCGAGCATTTTCGTGCTGCTCGTGCTGGTCGACTACATCGAAATGGTCCGCAAGACCTCCGGGCTGGCATCGGCATCGGCGATCACGGTGGCGCAGACGTCGCTTTACCGGGTGCCGCAACTGCTCGAAAAGCTGATGCCGTTCTGCGTCCTGATCGGCGCGATGACCTGCTACCTCGCACTGTCGCGGCGGCTCGAACTGGTGGTCGCACGTGCGGCCGGCGTATCCGCCTGGCAGTTCATCTCGCCTGCGCTGGCAAGTTCGATCATCCTCGGCATTGTGGCGACCGTTGCCTACAACCCGATGTCAGCGAACCTGCGCGAACTCTCCAAACGGATGGAGGCCGAACTGTTCGGCTCGGCGCCCGGCGGCGGCATCCAGGATGCATCCGGTTTCTGGCTCAACCAGATCAACAGCGACGGCCAGTCGATCATCAATGCGGCGCGCAGCGAGCAGCAGGGTGTCCGGCTGACGGGACTGACCGTGTTCCGGTTCGATACCGATCTGCAGTTCAAGGAGCGAATCGAAGCCCGCGAAGCCACCCTCGAGGAAGGCCGCTGGGCCTTCAAATCGGTACGCAGGTACTCCCTGGATAAACCTCCGGTTGATCAGGACAACTATTACCTGACGACCACCCTCACCCCGGCCCAGGTTCGCAACAGTTTCTCCACCCCCGAAACCGTGTCCTTTTGGCAACTGCCCGGCTATATCCGCTCTTCCGAAAGCTCGGGCTTCGCGACCGCAGGCTACCGTCTGCAGTACCATAAGCTCATCGCACAGCCATTTTTGCTGGCTGCAATGGTGATGCTGGCGGCTTCCGTCAGCCTTCGCTTCTTCCGGATGGGCGGCGTGCAAAAGATGGTTTTGAGTGGCGTGGGCGCAGGCTTTCTGCTCTACGTTTTATCGAAAGTTACTGAGGATTTGAGCAAGGCTGAGTTGATGCATCCGATCGCTGCGGCGTGGTTGCCCGTCTGTGTGGGTGGCCTCACCGGCTTTTTGGCCTTGTTGTACCAGGAGGACGGGTAGTGGCCGTTGTCGCCGCCCGCCAATTGAGGTCGCCTGCGTTCAGGCGGCGCACCGATGTGCGTCGCTGTCGAGCCCGCATGGCTGCCTTTGGCGTTTCTATGTTTGCGCTGCTCGCGGGATTCGTTTTCGCGGGCGCGATCGAGCTTGCCCTGACGGTGCCGGCCTCGGCGCAAAGCTTCACCTACAATCCGCGGCCGCCCAAGCCGCCGCCACGGCCTGCCAACAACGACGGCAGGATGCTCGTGCAAGCGGTCGAGGTGGACTACGACTACAACAACCAGCGCGTGTCGGCGGTCGGCAACGTGCAGATGTTCTACAACGGCACCAGCGTGGAGGCCGACAAGGTCATCTATGACCAGAAGACCAAGCGGCTGCATGCGGAAGGCAACATCCGCCTGACCGACGCGGAAGGCAAAGTCACCTACGCCAACATCATGGATCTGAGCGACGACTACCGTGACGGGTTCGTCGATTCGCTCCGCGTCGATACCGCTGATGCCACGCGGATGGCGGCGACGCGCGCCGACCGCTCCGCCGGCAATTACACCGTGTTCGAAAACGGCGTGTATACCGCCTGCGCGCCCTGCAAGGACAATCCGAAGAAGCCGCCGCTGTGGCAGGTCAAGGGTGCGCGCATCATCCACGACCAGACCGACAAGATGCTGTACTTCGAAAACGCGCAGCTCGAGTTCTTCGGCGTGCCGATGGCGTATCTGCCGTATTTTTCGACGCCCGATCCGACCGTCAAGCGCAAGACCGGCTTCCTGATGCCGTCCTACACGACGGTCACCGGTTACGGGTACGGCGTGGAAACCCCGTTCTACTGGGCGATCGCGCCGGACTATGACGCGACCTTCAACCCGCGCTTCACCACCCGGCAGGGCGTGCTGTTCCAGGGCGAATTCCGCCAGCGCCTGATCAACGGCTCCTACCAGATCCGCGCCTACGGCATCGATCAGCTCGACCAGGGCGCCTACGCCGGTCAGCCCGGCGACCGCCAGTTCCGCGGCGGCGTCGACACCAAGGGCCAGTTCGCGCTCAACGACAAATGGGTTTGGGGCTGGGACGGCGTTCTGTTGTCGGACTACTACTTCTTCTCGGACTACCGGCTGGCCCAGTACAAGGACCCGCTGGGCTCATTCCTGAGCCTGCCGACGGAAGCGATCTCGCAGCTTTATCTGACCGGCGTCGGCAGCCGCAGCTACTTCGACGCGCGCACGATCTACTACCTCTCCTTCTCCGGCAGCCAGGACAAGGTGCCGGTGATTCATCCGGTCATCGACTACAACAACGTCATCAACCACCCGGTCCTCGGCGGTGAGGTCAGCTACAAGACGAACTTCACCAGCCTGTCGCGTACGACCGCGGCGTTCGACCCGATCACGACGCTGGCAAACACCAATGGACTGTGCCTGAACGCGACGGCCGATCCGCTGGCGCGGATTCCCTCGCAGTGCCTGCTGCGCGGCATCCCCGGCACCTATACGCGGCTGACGGCTGAAGCGCAGTGGCGGAAGTCGTTCACCGATCCCATGGGCCAGATCTGGACGCCGTTTGCGATTATGCGCGCCGACGCCATCGACGCCTCGATCTCGAACCAGCCCGGCGTTTCGAACTTCCTGCCCGTGGGCGACACCCAGGCGGTTCGCCTGATGCCGGCGGTCGGCCTCGAATATCGCTACCCCTTCATCAACGTTCAGCCCTGGGGCACCACCACGATCGAGCCGATCGCGCAGATCATCGCTCGTCCCAACGAGACCTACGCCGGCAAGCTGCCCAACGAAGACGCCCAGAGCATGGTGTTCGACGCCAGCAACCTGTTTGCGGTCGACAAGTTCTCGGGCTACGACCGCATCGAAGGCGGCGGACGCGCCAATGTCGGCGTCCAGGCGACCACGCAGTTCGATCGTGGCGGCAGCGTCAACGTGCTGTTCGGACAATCCTACCAGCTGTTCGGGCTGAATTCGTACGCCGTGCACGACGTGACCAATACCGGGCTCGATTCCGGCCTGCAGACCCCCCGGTCCGACTACGTCGCCCGCATCAATTATTCGCCGAACCGGACCTATACGTTCAGCGTGCGCTCGCGCATGGACGAAGCGACGCAGAACATCAACCGCTTCGAGGCCGAAGGACGCGCCGCGTTCGACCGCTGGTCGGTGAGCATGATTTACGGCAATTACGCCGCGCAGCCGGAACTCGGCTATCTGACCCGGCGCGAAGGCCTGCTCGGCAGCGCGTCGGTCAAGGTGGCGTCGAACTGGGTCGTGTCGGGCTCGGCGCGGTGGGATCTTGAAGCCAACAAGCTGAACCAGTACATCGTTGGCGCCGGCTATGTGGATGACTGCTTCGTGCTGGCGGCCAATTACGTCACGTCCTACAGCTACTCCGCCGGGACGACGCCGCCGGTGCTCAGCCACGCGTTCATGCTGCAGATCGGCCTGCGGACCATCGCGAACTCGTCCTCATCCGCCGGCAGCACCGGCATTCAGTAGCGTGAGGCCTGACCTTGCCGGAAAGTACCCAGCGCAACGCGGTACGAATTGGTTGATACGGCTGACATGACCATGACGACCATCAAGCTCCTTTCCCGCCGACGTTGGTCCCTTGCCGCCGGCTGCGCCATCGCGCTGGCCGTGCTGGCCGGCGGCGTTTCACCGCTGCCGGCGCAGTCCATTGCCTGCATGGTCAACGGCGAACCCATCACCAGTCTCGATATCGAGCAGCGTACCAAGCTCAACTTCCTGACCACGCGCAAGCAGATGCCCCGGCAGGAAGTGCTCGAAGAGCTGACCAACGACAAGGTGAAGATCAAGGAGGGCAAGCGATTCGGCGTCGATCCTTCCGCTGGCGATATGGATCAAGCCTTTGCGGGAATGAGCCAGCGGATGCGCATCACACCCGAACAGCTCACCAAATCCCTGGAGAGCCAGGGTGTCCGGCCGGAAGCGCTGAAGGCCCGCCTCAAGGCCGAGATGGTCTGGGGCAGTCTGGTGCGCGGCCGCTTCAAGGAGAGCCTGCAAGTCGGCGAGCGAGACGTTGCGGCCGCCGCCGAGCAAAGCGGCGAACCGACCCAGACCGAGGCGTTCGAATACAAGCTGCAGCCGATCGTCCTGATCGTGCCGCGCGGTTCGGCGCCGGCGGCGGTCGACCAGCGGCGCAAGGAAGCGGAATCCTTGCGCGAGCGCGTCCAGACCTGCGAGCAGGCCAACTCCTACTTCAAGTCGATGCAGAATGCCGCGATCCGCGAGACGGTCACCAAGACCTCGGCCGACATTCCCGGCCCGCTTCGCGAGCTCCTGGACAAGACGCCGGTCGGCCGTTTGACCCCGCCCGAGATCACCAAACAGGGCGTCGAGATGGTGGCATTGTGCGACCGGAAACCCACCAAGATCGACACGCCGAAGAAGCGGGAAATCCGTGAAAAGATGTACGCCCAGAAATACGAGGCGAAGTCGAAGGCCTATCTGAACGACCTGCGCAAAGCCGCGATGATCGAATGTCGTTGATGGCCAGGCTCTGATGGCCAAGACTCTGAATACCAAGTCTCTAAATACCGAGGCTCTGAAGAACGAGTCTCT
The DNA here is from genome assembly GCF_023101085.1 of Bradyrhizobium sp. 170. NCBI lineage: Bacteria > Pseudomonadati > Pseudomonadota > Alphaproteobacteria > Hyphomicrobiales > Nitrobacteraceae > Bradyrhizobium > Bradyrhizobium sp. 170. The sequence goes on from NZ_CP064703.1 coordinate 5,014,739, forward strand.
AAATTCCGAGGCTCTGAGGACCAAGGCTCTCGCGCTGACATCCGGCGAGCCCGCGGGCATCGGCCCCGACATCGCCCTCGCCGCCTGGCTGCGCCGCGGTGAGCTGGATCTTCCGCCGTTCTATCTGCTCGGCGATCGCGCGTTCTTCGCCGACCGGGCGAAAATCCTGGGATTGCAGGTCGACCTCGCCGATGCCGTGCCTGAGGAAGCGAGCGCGGCATTTGCGAAAGCCTTGCCCATCGTGGCGACGGGCGAAATCGCCACTGCACGGCCCGGACAGCCCGATCAGACCAGCGCGAACGCTGCGCTGGCCTCCATTCGCCACGCCGTCGACCATGTCAGGACGGGGCGAGCCGGCGCCGTCGTCACCAACCCAATCGCCAAGAGCGTGCTGTACCGCGCCGGATTCCGCCATCCCGGCCACACCGAGTTTCTCGCCGAGCTTGCCGCTGATGGCGACCGCGCGCCGCAGCCGGTGATGATGCTGTGGTCGCCGGCGCTCGCCGTCGTTCCCGTCACCATCCATCTTTCACTGCGCGAGGCGCTGGCCCAGCTCTCGAGCGAATTGATCGTCACAACGGCGCGGATTGCGGTCGCGGACCTGAAAGCGCATTTCGCCCTGGCCCAACCGCGGCTTGCGATATCGGGCCTCAATCCGCATGCCGGCGAAGACGGCTCGCTTGGCAGCGAAGACATCGACATTGTCGCGCCGGCCGTCGACATACTGCGCAAGGACGGCATCGACGCCAGGGGCCCCTTGCCGGCGGATACCATGTTTCACGCAGCGGCCCGCAAGACCTACGACTGCGCTATCTGCATGTATCACGACCAGGCGCTGATCCCGATCAAGACGATTGCGTTCGAGGACGCCGTCAACGTCACGCTGGGATTGCCGTTCATCCGCACCTCGCCGGATCACGGCACGGCCTTCGACATTGCCGGCACCGGCAAGGCCAACCCGTCCAGTCTCGCCGCGGCGTTGCGGCTCGCCGCGCGCATGGCGACGACCAAACCTTCATGAGCGCGATCGACGATCTGCCGCCCCTGCGCGACGTCATTCGCGAACATTCCCTGTCGGCACGGAAATCCCTCGGCCAGAATTTCCTGCTCGACCTCAACCTCACCGCGCGGATCGCGCGTGCCGCAGGCCCGCTCGAAGGCGCCACGATCATCGAGGTCGGCCCCGGCCCCGGCGGCCTGACGCGCGCGCTGCTGGCGCTGGGCGCCAAGCGCGTCATCGCGGTAGAACGCGACGAGCGCGCGCTGGCCCCGCTCGATTATATCGCCAAGCGCTATCCCGGCCGGCTGGAGATCGTGCATGCCGACGCGCAGCGCTTCGATCCTCGTCCGATGCTGGGCGGCGAGCCGGCAAAGATGGTCGCCAACCTGCCCTACAATATCGCGACCGCGCTTTTGGTGGACTGGCTCTCGATCGAGCCGTGGCCGCCCTGGTACGACATGATGGTGCTGATGTTTCAGCGCGAGGTCGCCGAGCGCATCGTCGCAAGAGAGAATGACGAGGCCTATGGCCGGCTCGCGGTGCTCGCCAACTGGCGCGCCGAGACCAAAATCCTGTTCGACATTTCGCCGGCCGCTTTCGTGCCGCAGCCAAAAGTAACTTCCTCGGTGGTGCGGCTGGTGCCGCGCAGCGCCCCCGAGCCCTGCGACCGCCGCGTCCTGGAACAGGTGGCCGCCGCGGCCTTCGGCCAGCGCCGGAAAATGCTGCGCCAAAGCCTCAAATCGCTGTCGGTTGACCCAGCCAGGCTGGCCGCGGCCGCCGGCGTCGACGCCACCCGGAGAGCTGAGACGATCCCGGTCTCAGGCTTTGTTGCCATGGCCCGCGAATTGACCGATATACGAAACACAAAAACTCAAACGTCCTGAAGAAACGTGGGGCTCAAGGGAGATATTGCCATGGCGCTGATGCGTCGCCAGTCGCTGGTCAAATTCGATGCGCCATTGTGCGAAACCATCGTCGACACGCCGAAGCCGCAGGGACGCGAAGTCCTCGTCCGCATCGAGCGCTGCGGTCTCTGCCATTCCGACCTGCACATCCAGGACGGCTATGCCGATTTGGGCGGCGGCAAGCGGCTCGACACCACGCGCGGCATGACGCTGCCGTTCACGCTCGGCCACGAGATCGCCGGCGTCGTCGATGAAGTCGGTCCCGATGCCCCGAAGGAGCTGATCGGAAAGAAGCAGGCGGTATTCCCCTGGATCGGCTGCGGCCAGTGCCGCGACTGCGCCAATGGCGATGAAAACCTCTGCGTCAAGCAGCGCTTCCTCGGCGTATCGATCGACGGCGGCTTCGCCACCCACGTGCTGGTGCCCGACGCGAAATATCTGCTGGATTACGATCCCCTGCCCGTCAATCAGGCGGCGACGCTGATGTGCTCGGGGGTCACCGCCTATGGCGCGCTGAAGCGCTTGGTCGACCGCCCGCGCCAGCGCAACCTGCTGCTGATCGGCCTCGGCGGCGTCGGCATGATGGGGCTTTCATTTGCGCAGGCGATGTTCAAGCAGAACATCACGGTCGCCGATCTCAGTCCCGCTGCCCGCGAGACTGCGCTGAAGAACGGCGCCGCCGTCGCCTACGATCCGTCCGAGCCCGAGATCGTCAGGCGCATCCTGAAAGAAACCGAAGGCGGCTTCGACGGCGTGGTCGATTTTGCCGGCAATGAGAAATCGATGGCGTTCGCTGTTGCCACGGTGGCACGCGGCGGCAAGGTCGTGGTCTCCGGCCTGATGGGCGGAAATTTCAGCCTGCCGATGGTGCAATGGGTCTACAAGCGCATGACCATCGAAGGCTTCATGGTCGGCACTCTCGCCGAGGCGAAGGAGCTGATGGCGCTCGCCCGCGCCGGCAAGATCAAGCCGACCCCGATGAAGGAAGAGCCGATGGCCGATGTCCAGAAATGGATCGATGAGCTGCGGGCGGGCAAGGTCGTGGGGCGGATCGTGCTGAAGAATTGAGGCGGTGCGCTCGCGTCACTGCAACGACGGAGCCTTCGGCCCGCTCCGTCCTTTTGATTCCGATAGCTTCCTGTCGAGCTGCCTTCGTCGAAATGGCCTGAGAGGTGGGCACGGCGCGAAGTGCCGTGCCCACGCTTGAAACTACCTGCTGTAGACCACGGGCGCGCGGCGGAACGCCACGCGCGGCGGCGGGCCGATGTCGCGCTGCCAGACGCGGCCATCGTCGAACTGAATGCGCATGCCATCAGGCGAATAGACAGCGCCCTCGTCGCGCGCATCGATCCAGATTCGACTGTAGGGCGCGCTCCAGTCGGGCCAGGCCCGGTAGGACTCACCCGTTTCCGTCGTGAGGTTCACGGCGTCCCCGTTCTGCGTGACGAAGGCGGGAGCGTCGAGCATGCCGTTCCGGCACATTTGGATGCAGCGGTAGGTGCCGGTCAGGTTGACCGTTTCGGCCGAGGCGCCAGTGGCGGCGCACGCAGCCAGGAGGCCCAGAGCCAGCGACAATCGTCTCATCAGGATTTACTCCATCGCATGTTTGAAGATGAGCCCGAGCAAGCGGACGAGGAACAAGCGCCGACGAAAGCAGCTTGTTCCCCCTGTTCCCTGCAGTTCCAACACCTCTGCGTGAGATGGAACGAGCGGCGTCACCGTAATTCCACGGAACGCTGACCATCGCTTGAAGGCGCTGTGCGTTTTTAGAATCGAGAACGATCTTCACAGGCAGGCTTCTGCAACCGAGCGATGGCGCGGGTGCCTCGTCGATGTGCACGCGATGGTGCCGTCGCGGCACCGAAACGCAACAGGCGACCGCAATCAAACGTCAGAAGTAGAGTTGTAACGTAGGAACCAGCCAGACTCAGGTTAGAGTCCATGCAGTTGGAACTTGGCAGGGGAATCCAATGCCATACTTCAATTTTGATCTCGTCGTCGGCGCGGACTTCAAAAACCAGGGCGGCATGATCCTCGAAAACACAGATTACGCAATCGATAAAGCCGATAGCCTCGCGAGCGAGCTTTGCATCGTTCGTCCCGAGTTGCGTTCGACAGGATGTGCCGTGCGCGTTACCGACGAAGACAGTAACGAGCTCTACCGTACTCCGGTCGATCTTGTCGGCCGCGGATGAACTCGTTCCGTCGTGCACAATGAGCGCGCGATCTTGCTAATGCGGTAACAGTGCTGGTGACAGCGCGCTTAACTTGCCTGTGATGGTCGCGAAGGCACGGCTACCGATGACCGGGCCTTGTCGACGCCGCCGACGATCGCGAGCTTCATCGCCCACGCCACACGATGCGTGGCCCAGTCGCTGTCGTGCAGCCTGTGCTCATCCGCCGACTCAACCATCCGGTCGAACGAGACCTGTTCGACCTCAGACAAGCCCTTCATGAATGCGAAGCGGCGGAACACATTGACGCCAGCGTCCCGCGCCAGTTCGCTGATCGCTTCGACCATAGCGATCGCCTTGTCCTTCTTGGCCAGCGTCAGCACGGCCGGCACGTATTGGAGGTCCATCAGGATGATATCGGCCTGCGTCTGGTTGCGCAGTTTGACCAGTCCATCGCGGATGGCGCTGGTGGTTTCGTCGAAGGAAGGAGGTGGAGGATCCAGGTTCGGACTTTGCCAGACCGCATTCGTTCCGACCTGCCAGATCACCAGATCGGGCTTCTCGGCGATGACGTCGGTATCGAACCGCTGAAGCTCGACCGGCGCTTCCTGGCCGCCGATCCCCTGGTTGACCATGGTGATCCTGGCGTTCGGATATCCGGCCTGAAGAAACGACAGCAGCCGCTCCGGGTAGGGCTTGATATTGCCGTGGCCCACCGTCGACGACGAGCCGATCGCGACGATCTTGGCTCGTCCTCTGAGGCTCTGCGCAAAGTGGGTCAGGCCCTGCTCGAATGGAATCGGCTCAACCGGAATCTGTGAGGGATCGCTGTCCATGGGTCACCAGTTTTGTTGCAGCCGAGACAACGTGGGGTGGAAGAAGAATAGCGCGCCACGGCGAAATCACCTAGCCGGGGGGAAGCGGTCGCTGATAGGATTCAGTGCGATGATGCCGTCGTCTTTCGATGAGACAGCCTTCATCTCTGTACTTCGATTTACGATGAGGCGTCTGTGGCGAATTACCTGGTCAGTGGGAGCCTTGCTTTGGTTTCCGCTTTCGTTGGCATGTTTCTGCCAATGGTCTCAACTGTGGGGCCAATTCAAAGGCCAACGAATCTTTTGCTTGGATTCGTCTATGGATTGGGGTGGTTCATTGGCGGATTTATAGACGATGTAAGATCCCGACACATGGAGCCGTTCGGATCGATCATCTGGCCGATCGCAGTTGTACTGATGGTCACATATTTTCTCGGACGACAGCTTTCGGATTATCGCGACCGGAGATTCGTCGTCGTTCTTTGTTGTATCTTCCTCTTGTTCCTGATCGTGCCTGGAAATTGGGTTGCTAACACGCCATTGAAGTACATTCCGACATACTCGAGCATTCTGCTTGCGGTCTATTAAGTCTAGTTGATTGAGTGCAGCTTGGGTGGGTTAGCGAAGCGTAACCCACCATTTCTCTGCAAGACGATGGCGGGCCACGCTTCGCTAACCCGCCCCACGCACTGTCACCGCACTACCGATCCAATTCGATCGGAACGCAAAGTTAGCGCTGGATCAACGCCCGCCCGATCGGCTTTGACGGCTCGCTGCGCAAGACCAGCGACGTCGTGACCGAGCCGTGCCGCGCGACTGCATCCACGATCGTTTCAAGCTCCTGTGGGGACGGCACGAAGACCTTGAGAATGAAACAATCCTCTCCGGTCAGTCGCAGCACCTCCATGACGTGAGGCATTTCGGAAAATTGCTTCAGGCAGGACTGAATATGTTCGTGGGTCGTGCGCAGGCGGATGACGGCCATCATCCTCAACCCCAGCGCGGCCGGATTGATCTTCGCGGCATAGCCGGTGATGATTCCGCGCTCCTCCAGCCGCTTGACCCTTTCTGAGGTCGCCGGCTGTGAGAGTCCGACCCGGCGGCCGAGCTCCGATATCGCGATGCGTCCGTCTTCCTGGAGGACTTCGATGATCGCGACATCAGTCGGGTCCAGCGCTGGGACGGAGCTTTCTCGAAATGACATTGAAGACCTTAAATCCATCGGTAAGAGGACATCTTTTCCGATGATTGCCCATTCCAGATCGTAGCGGAAGACGTCAGTTTCGCCCCGTTTCGCAAAGACAACGGAGTTGATATGACCGAGATTGTTATTCTGCCGGGGATCGGAGGATCGGGTGAGTTGCACTGGCAAACCCGGTGGGAAAAGCGCGATCCGAGGTATCGACGTTTCCAGCCGACCGACTGGAATCGGCCTGAACTCAAGGACTGGATTTTAGCGCTGGATCGCGCAGTTGGCGCCACTCCGAAACCACCGCTCCTCGTCGCTCATAGCCTGGCATGTCTTCTAGTTGCGCACTGGCAGCAGGTTTCCACAGCGTCGGTCGCAGGCGCATTCCTCGTTGCCGTTCCGAATCCGGAAACGCCAGCCTTCCCCGCCGAGGCCGCCGGTTTCGCCAATCCGCCATCGACCAAATTCCGCTTCCGCTCGCTCGTGATCGCAAGCGCGAACGATCCGTATGGCACCATCGAATATGCGCGCGGGAAAGCGAGCCATTGGGGCAGCGGCATCGTCGAAGTGGGGGAGCTTGGCCATATCAACGAGGCAAGCGGGCTTGAGGACTGGTCGCAGGGGAAGGACTTGCTCGCGGCTTTTGCGGCGGGAGTTGCGCATTGATCGCCCCAAATGTTTTCGGCGAAGCCGGTATTACCGTCTGTCACAGTGCACTTAATTTGCCGCGAGGCTATGAATTCGCAACGAGTGCACTGTCGGCAATGACGGAAACCACACGACATCGCCCGGCGCCCTTCCTCGACAGGTCAACCCTCGCGCTGTACTCATCCGAGTCCCGGTGATGATCAGCGTCTGCCTGAGCGGAGGGTGCGCCCGGCTGCGGAAGGCGAAGTCGTCTTATTGATTGCCGCCGGGTCTGAGCGGCCGTCATGATCCTCGGCCATGTCGCTGGGCGCAGGCTCCAGTGAGCTCAACGCTGCATCGACCTTCTCCATAAGGCGTTCCAGTTCGGCGCGCTCATTGGGCCCCGGGTCCTCCTCCAACCTGCCCAGCAGTTGTTGCTTTTGAGTGAGAAGTTTCGCAAGTGAAGTCATGGTGACCTCATCCGAGTACGGAGCGGGAGGGGTGCGAAGAACAAATCGATCAACCATTCAGAACGGCGTCAGGTTCCTCCGCTCGCAACCACAGGCGTGAAACCTGCATCGAGGACGACAAATAGCAACGGGTTCTACCGGTCGCGCGATGAGCGATCGCGATCGAAATCGAGACGGTTCGCCGCAATGTTTCTTTGGCGGAACCTGAGATGACAGCGCGTCATCAAAAATCTCCGCCAAGCGGAACGAATGCCTTCCGAAGCCTTTGGTTTTGATCGACAAGAGGAGGTATCTATGAAGCTATCTGCCTTGACGATTGCAACACTGCTTACGGTCGGAACCATCGGTTCGGCCAACGCTCTCGAGTTTGGCGTCGGTCCCGGCGGCGTCTACGTTGGTCCCGGCTATGATCGCCCCTACTACCGTGATTACAGAGATGACTGCCGGATCGTTATCCGCGAACGCACCAACCGCTTTGGTGAACGCGTCAGGATTCGCGAGCGCATCTGCGACTAAACACGCGCTCGACGGTAGCCACGATCAGCTCGGGGTCCGTCGGGGATGCTGAACCGATCGGTAGGTCAGGAATTGGAACGATGTCGCACTCCCCCGCGACATCGTTCCCGCAAAAGAAGGGTCTCAGGGACCCGCCGGGACTCTTCTTGCGCTTCTTGGGCCGAAACCGCGATTACAGTGCACTTAACTTGATGCCGGCTTCGAAATGACGTTGCCGCCCTGCGAATTTTCGTTTCTCGCTTCTTCCCATCCTTCAAGCTTTAGTTCGCTTGATGTCATTTGCGACCTTTGGGTCCCTCAAGTCTCTGTGCCACCAATGGTTCACGAGATCTAACGGCTTTTCCCTGCGTCGCCTATTGTCTACGACCGCCAGCAACTTAATGAGGAGTCTAAAAACTCGGGGTAGCTCAGGCTCTGGAAGCCTCACAAGTTTAGCTAACTGAATCCTGAGGTCCGGCTTCATGATCAATACACTTGGGGTGAGCGTTTCCTTTAGCCGCGCTTCGGAAATCGCAACGGCCGCGTCTTCCTCACGCGGACTCGCCTGCAAGATGAGGACATTTAAACCAAGAAGCAGCCTACGTTTGCAATCTCCGTTCTGCGCCTGGAACCATGCGTCGCCTTCTGAATCACTTACGATCCCCTGCGCCAACTGATTCAGTAGTATCTCTTCGTCTGTGCTTAGCATCAGAAAGATCTGTCCTTACTGCAGCCGGAAGATTGCGTGCAACTACGGTGACCGTGCACCTGACTGCCTATGATCCTCGCGAAGGCGCGTTGTATTGAATGCACCGTAATTCTCGCTGCGCAACAGCCACTTCGCGCTCGCGCGATTTCCTCCCGCGCCCTAATCACTGATTTGCCCGACATGGCAAGAAACATATTTCGCGCTCGCTAAAGATTTTTCGCTTAACGCGCCACCCAAATCAAACCTACAACTCCCGCTATCCTGTCCCGCCAGAGGGGCGTTGGCCATCGTCACGAACGTTGGGACGGGTTGCGGTGGACGCGGCAGCGTCGGGCGCGAGGTGTGTTCGCAGGGCGGTTCTTCCGTGAGCGGACATATCGCGCAGACGAACGGCGCTTAAACGCCTCGGCTGAAACTTCTTCCGGCAGCATGCGGGCCGGTTGAGGCGTATGGTTCGAGGAAGCTGTGGACGGCAAAACCGTGTGGTCCTGGCACCCGTTGCTGGTGTCAAGCTGATGGAGATTGTCGGGCCCAACCGGGCTTCGATCAATCGCTAATCCGTCAGCGACGGAGGCAAAAGGAATTCGTCTCCGGGGAGAGCGCGGCATAAGCCGTTAAAACCATCGCGCAGGGAAAGCCGGGTGATCCGGCGCACCTGCGGTCCGCCGTGTGCATTCTTGCGCACGACTGCGGGTGTCATGGGCACCCGGCTTTCCCTGCGCCCTCTGCTTTCGAGAGGGCATCGTAGACTTATAACTTCGGGCGCACCGCGCCGCGAGATCGCAATGTCGTATCCAGCCGCCGGCCGCATCTATCGAAAACAACTACGCGCAGGGAGTACCGACATCGCTCTACCCAATCAGCCCTGTTTGCGACGCCGCGGCGCTTTCCGCAGGACACGCCTCCTGATAATCTGCCGTCATTTCATTATGGGTTTTATTAGAAGATGCGCGGGGCTTTCGGCGGGAAAATCTGGAAAATCGCGGCGCTGGCGTCATTGGCTGCGCTTGCCCTCGCTACACCTGCCGCGGCAGAGAAGCGCGTCGCGCTGGTCATCGGCAACTCCGCCTATCAGAACGTGACCCGGCTCGATAACCCCCGCAACGACGCGGCGCTGATGGCCGAGACGCTCTCAGGTCTCGGCTTCACGCTGATCGGCGGCCGCGCCCAGCTCGATCTCGACAAGCCGGCGATGGATTTGGCCGTGCAGAATTTCGGCCGTCTGGTTCAGGGCGCCGACGTCGCGCTGTTCTATTATGCTGGCCACGGCGTGCAGGTCGCCGGCGCGAATTATCTCGTTCCGGTCAGCGCCAACCCGACGCGCGAGGCCGATGTCGATTTCCAGATGGTGGACGTCAGCCTCGTGCTGCGCCAGATGCAGGGCTCCGGCACGCGCTTCAACATGGTGATCCTCGATGCCTGCCGTAACAACCCGTTCGGCGCCCGCGGATTGCGCGCCTCCGACGGCGGCCTCGCGCAGATGCGCGCGCCGGAGGGCACGCTGATTTCCTATGCGACGCAGCCCGGCAATGTCGCGCTCGACGGCACCGACGGCCACAGCCCCTACACCAGGGCGCTTGCCACGACGATCAAGCAGGCCGGGCTCGACATCTTCCAGACCTTCAACCAGGTCGGCCTCGCCGTGAAACGCCAGACCGGCGGATCGCAACAGCCCTGGGTGTCCTCCTCGCCGATCGACGGCAATTTCTATTTCGTGGCCCCTGCCCCAGTCGCTTCATCCCAACAGCTTGCGGTCGCGGCGCCGCCCGAGCCGCTGGCCTCGACGCTGCGTCCCGATCCCGACCGCATCCCGATCAAGGATCCCGTGCTGCTGCGCGAATTGAGCGACCGCCTGTTCGAGCTGAATTACGACCCGGAGCCGCCGGACAGCAAGAACGGCATGCGCCTGGCGATCTCCAAGTTTCAGGACAAGGTCAGGATGACGCCGAATGGTGAAGCCACCGAAGGCGTGCTGACGCGGCTGCGCAAGATGGAAGACCTGAAGCCGTGGGCCTCGATCGTCTACGGCCCCGACGGCGACAAATGGGGAATGTCCTGGAATCACGCTTCGCGCCGGGCGGCGATCGACGACGCACGCAGCAAGTGCGGCGCGAACAAATGTCCGATGGAGCTGAGTTTCTACGGGTCGCGATGCGGCGCGTTCGCGATCTCGGACGAGTCGTGGTCGCTGATTCAGCGCGACACCGTTGCGCAGGCCAGGAAAGCGGCGCTTGACGAGTGCGGCAAGGCTGGCAAATCCTGCCGCATTATTGGCGCGGTCTGTGCCGACGGGTCGGGCCGCTAATTTTTGTTCGCGATATTGGAAGCACCTGCTCATGCAACATGCCGTCCGACGTTCGATCCCGATCGTCCTCCTTTCCCTGCTGATATCGGTGGCGTGCAGCTCCGGCCTCGCTTATGCGCAATCCGGCAGCGCCGGCGGCAGCATCGGCAACGACGAAAAATCGCTGTCCGGTTCACGCGAGAAGCCACGCGCGGTCGAATCCTCCAAGCCGGCGCGTCGCGCCAAGCCCGAAGCCGACGAGCCGCGCCGCGCGTCGCGCAGAAGCGGTGGTGAGGGCAGCGGCGGTGGCGGTGGCGGTGGCGGTAGCAATTTCGATGGCTCATGGGTTTCCGTTGCCGTGGGCACGCCTTGCGGCAGCGCCACCGAGAGATTTGTCATCTTCGGCGGCAGGATTTCGGGCGAGTTGAGCTCCGGGTCGGTCAGCCCAAATGGCGCCACGAGGAGCGGCGGATCCGTCCAGGGTTTGAGCTGGAACAGTTCCGGGCGTTTTTCGGGCCGCAGCGGCTCCGGCTCATTCGTGCGATCCGATGGCTGTACCGGACGCTGGACCGCCTCCAAACAGTAGGAAAAAGGCCGGTTTTTCGAGAGGCTTAGCCCGCCTCAATTGAGGCGGAACACTAGCCCCAATTATACCCCATCCCTTCCGGAATTGCGGCTCATTGCCACCCAAGTCTCTGACCAGATTGGGGGCGTCAAGAGTCGCGTTGCGTAGCGTTGCCGGGGATGTTGATGTCGAACCGTTCCGTGAAATTCGTCCCGGCTCTCGTTGCCGGTGTCGTGGCTGGAGCCAATCTGGCCACCATGACGGATCTCCGGGCCCAGGTAATAGCAGCCGCGGAAGCCGCCACGCCAGCGACCCAGGCCGGCGCAGACAGTTGCCTGTCCGCCCCGAAGGGCGCGATCCCCTCGGGCAGCCATTGGTACTATCGCATCGATCGCGTCACCAAACGTCAATGCTGGTACCTCCGGGAGGAGAGCGACACGGCCGACGACAAGTTCGCGCGCGCCGCGCCGCCAGCTTCGGCCCCGGCGCCGTCTTCGGCCGCAGCAGAACCGGCGTCGCCGCAGCAACGAACGATCACGCGCAAGTCGATCGCCGACGCACGTGCCGAATGGGTCTCCCAGCAACCCCGCGCCGAACCGAATTCGCCCGCCAAAGCCGAGCCGCGAACGGTTGCCGCAGCCCCCGCACCGGCCGCTCAGAATGCCCAGCGCGCAGCCATGCCGAACGTGCTCGCGCCAGCGCCGCTGTCGTCGATGCGATGGAACGACGCTCCCACCACGAGATCTCTGGGCAATCCAGCTGATCTCCAGGTCGCCGCCGCCAACCCGCCCGCAGGCCAGCCGCCGCAGGCCGCGGAAGTGCAGCAGCCCGCGGCAGATCAGGTTGCGCCCGCCGCAGCGGACGCGGCGACGGCAAAGCCGACCGCATCGCTGCAGAAGCTGTTGCTGGTGATGGCCGCCGCCCTCGCGCTGGCCGGCCTCACGGTAAGCGCGATCGTCAGGATCGGCCGCATGCGGGCGCGTCGCGCCATGCGCCGCAAGCGGCGCGCGATGTGGGATTCCGCAAAGACTAAGCGGCGTTCGCCGCAACCGATGTTCCATGACGAGGACGCCGGGCTGCGGCGTGCCGGAGGCGTGCACCATCCGCGCGTGCCCCAGGAAAGGACAACACGCGTACCCCGAGAGCGGCCGCGCCCGCCCCAGGAACGGCGACACGCGCCCAACCAGGATCGGGAGCGGGAGCGGCAAGTTACAGAAATGCTGTCCCGGCTCGCCCGCAGCGCGCAGACCTGACCGAAACGGAAGCGGCGGCTATTTCTCCAGCTGGCGCTGCAGCTTGCGAACGAACTCGGTGAGGCCGGTGCGGCGCTCGCGCTTGAGCCGCTCGGCCTTGAGGATCGACTGCACTTCGGCGAAGGCGTCATCGACGCTGTGGTTGACGACGATATAGTCGTATTCCGCCCAGTGACTGAGTTCATGGCTGGCGCGGCTCATGCGGCCGCGAATCACCTCGTCGGAATCCTGCGCACGGGTGTGCAGCCGTTTCTCCAGATCGGCGGCCGATGGCGGCAGGATGAACACCCGGACCACATCGACGCTTGCCTTCTGATGCAGCTGCTGGGTGCCCTGCCAGTCGATGTCGAACAAGACGTCCTGTCCCGCCGACAATGCCGCCTCGACCGGCGCGCGCGGCGTCCCGTAGAGATTGTCGAACACAGTCGCCCATTCGAGCAGTTCGCCCTGCTCCACCATCGTCTCGAATTTGGGCTTGTCGACGAAGAAATAATCGCGTCCCTCGACCTCGCCCGGTCGCATCGAGCGCGTCGTCGCCGAAACTGACATCTTCAGGCCCGGCTCGCGCTCAAGCAGCATGCGCGACAGCGTGGTCTTGCCCGCGCCCGAAGGCGACGACAGCACGAACATCAGCCCTCGCCGTTCCACCCCGTCGAAACCTCCAGCCGTCATCGGTTACTCCAGGTTCTGGACCTGCTCGCGGAACTGCTCGACCACGTTCTTCATCTCGAGCCCGGTCTGGGTCAATTCCAGATCGTTCGATTTGGAGCAGCAGGTGTTGACCTCGCGGTTGAATTCCTGGGCGAGGAAGTCGAGCCGCCGCCCGACCGGTCCGCCCTTGCCGATCATCTCACGGGCCTGCGCGACGTGCGAGGCGATGCGGTCGAGCTCTTCGCGGATGTCGGCCTTGGTCGCGATCAGGATCGCTTCCTGATTGAGCCTGTCAGGATCGAAGCGTTCCGAAGTGTCCAGCAGTGCGGCCACCTGTTCGGCCAGGCGCGCCCTGATCGCCTCCGGCTTGCGGCCGGGTGCCGCCTCGGCCCGCTTCGCCAGCCTCTCGATCTCATCCATGCGCTGGATCAGAATTTGCCCGAGCGTCGTGCCCTCGCGGCGGCGCATCTCGACGAGATGGGCGAGCGCCTGCTCGAAGGCGGCGGCGGCGGCATCCCTCGCCGCCTTGTCTTCCGCCTCGTCGCTTTCGGGTTCGACGACTTCGATGACGCCCTTGATGCCAAGGAGACCGTCGATGCTGGGCGCCACTGCATCGATCCTGCCGGCGAGTTCGCCCGCGACCTTCACGATCGAGGCCAGCACGTCTTCATTGATGCGCACGGTGGAGACCGCGTTGGCGCGCTTGACGCTGAGGTTGGCGTAGACCGTGCCCCGCGACAGCACCTCACCCGCGCGTTTCTTGGCAAAGGCCTCCAGTTCGTCCCAGCCCGGCGGCAGGCGCAAGCGCAGGTCAAAACCCTTGGCGTTGACGGACTTCAGTTCCCACTCGAACGTATAGGGGCCACTGGCGCCGTGACTCCGGGCAAAACCGGTCATGCTCGATAGCGCCATCGCGTAACACTCTCCAAAAGACAGGGATTTCGAGACTCGAAAGGGACGGCGCGACCTTAAGCCGATTTCCGCCAAAGTGGAATTGCGTTCCGGCCGTAGCGGAAATGCCGACTTAACCGGCCGGGCGTCAGCGCTGAACCACCGGCGGCGTCGTGGTCGACTGCGCGGCGCCCTGGCGGGCCGGCGCCGTCGCAGGCGCCGCAGGACGGGCGGGCGGCTTCTTCGGCCCGGCCGGCCGCGGCGTGGTCGCGGTTGGATTGGTATCGGCCGGCCCTCCGGCCGACGTGGGCGGCGGCGCATCCTCTGATGGTTCGACGGTGTCGTTCTGAATCTGTTTTTCGAGCGCCCGCAGCTTGGCGACGTTCTTCTGGTGCTGGTCGTAGGTCTCGGTAAAGGCGTGCCCGCCGGTCCCGTCAGCCACGAAGAACAGGTCGCGCGTGCGCGCCGGGTTGGCGGCGGCTTCGAGCGAGGCGCGGCCCGGATTGGCGATCGGTCCGGGCGGCAGGCCCTCGATCACGTAGGTGTTGTAGGGCGAAGGCTGCGTGATCTCGGAGCGCTTGATCGGCCGGCCCAGCGTACCCTTGCCGCCGACCAGGCCGTAGATGATGGTCGGATCGGACTGCAGCTTGATCCTCTGCCGCAGGCGATTGGTGAATACGGCGGCCACGCGGCTGCGCTCGTCGGCCCGGCCGGTTTCCTTCTCGATGATCGAGGCCAGCGTGATGAGCTGCTCCGGCGACTTGACCAGAACATCCGGATTGCGGCGTTCCCAGATTTCAGCGAGCACTCGCTTCTGGCTCTGTTGCAAGCGGTGGATCACCTGCTCGCGCGTGGTGCCGCGCGGGAATTTGTAGGTTTCCGGCAGCAGCGTGCCTTCGCGCGGCATTTCCCGCACGCTCCCAGCGAAGATGTCGTTGTCGATAAGCCGCGCCACGATCTGTTCGGAAGTCAGGCCTTCGGGAACCGTGACGGCGTGCTGTACCACCTTGCCCTCGACGATGGTGGCGATGACGTCGCGCAGGCTGGCATTCTTCTGGAAGGAATACTCGCCGGGCTTGAGGTCGGAACTCGCCTTCAGCGCAAACACGCCGCCGATGAACGCCCAACGACCGACGTTGATCACCCCCTCGCGCAGCAACGTGTCGGCGATGTCGGCCTTGCCGGCCCGCGTCGGAATGTTGACGATCTTGTCTTCCCGCAGCGGCCCCGGCGTCTCCAGCATTTGCCGGCCGTAATAATACGTGGTCCCCGCCCCGATCATCAGAATGATCAGGATGGTGATGATGGCATTGCCGACGACCACGAAAGGATTGCGGGCGCGCTCCGACCGCTTCGGCGGCGGCGGCACCTGCTCGGGCTCCAACGCAGCGCGCGGGCTCCGTGGTGAAATGGGCGGCCTCTCACTCATCGATGCAACCTGAATCCTGTCGGTTCAATCGCGGCCCGGCAATCCCCTGCCCAGCCGATAGCATACGCCCATATGTAGAAGTCATCGCCGAATACGGCAAAACGGTGGAGTCGTTATAAACACTTGCTAGTCAGCCACGCGCCGAACGATCACGGAGGCATTGGTCCCCCCGAAACCGAAGGAATTCGACAGCGCGACGTTAATCTCGCGCTTGCGCGCCGTCTGCGGCACCAGATCGATTGCCGTTTCCACCGACGGATTTTCCAAATTGATGGTGGGCGGAGCAACGTTATCGCGAATCGCAAGGATACTGAAAATGGCCTCGATCGCGCCGGCAGCACCGAGCAGGTGCCCGGTCGACGATTTCGTCGACGACATCGACACCTTGGAGGCGGCGTTGCCGAGCAGCCGCTCCACCGCGCCGAGTTCGATCTCGTCGCCGATCTGCGTCGAGGTTCCGTGCGCGTTGATGTAGTCGATATCGGATACCGCGATCCCGGCGCGCTTGATCGCCGCGCTCATGCTGCGGAAGCCGCCATCACCATCCGGCGCTGGCGAGGTGATGTGATAGGCATCGCCCGACAGGCCATAGCCGACCACTTCCGCATAGATCTTCGCACCGCGCTTTTTCGCGTGCTCATATTCCTCGAGCACCACGATACCGGCCCCCTCACCCATCACGAAACCATCGCGATCCTTGTCGTAGGGTCGCGAGGCTCTTTGCGGTGCCTCGTTGTAACCGGTCGAGAGCGCACGCGCGGCGCAAAAGCCCGCCATCGCCAACCGGCAGATCGGCGATTCGGTCCCGCCCGCCACCATGACGTCGGCGTCGCCGAGCGCAATGAGCCTCGCACCGTCGCCGATCGCATGCGCGCCGGTCGAACACGCCGTCACCACGGAATGGTTGGGGCCCTTGAGGCCGTGCTCGATCGAGACATAGCCGGACGCGAGATTGATCAGGCGCCCCGGAATGAAGAACGGCGATACCCTGCGCGGCCCGCGCTCCTTCAGAAGCAACGCGGTGTCGGCGATGCCGGACAGGCCGCCGATCCCCGAACCGATCAGGGTGCCGGTGGCGCATTTGTCTTCTTCGGTCGAGGGATGCCAGTCGGCGTCATCTAGCGCCTGACGCGCCGCAGCCATCGCAAAGATGATGAAATCGTCGACCTTGCGCTGTTCCTTTGGCTCCATCCACTGGTCGGGATTGAAAGTGCCATCACTGCCGTCGCCGCGTGGAATCACGCAAGCGATCCGGCTCGCAAGATCGGCGACTTCAAATGTATCGATCTTCCTGGCGCCGCTCTGGCCGTTGAGGATACGCGCCCACGTTGTGTCAACGCCGCAGCCGAGCGGCGTAACCATGCCCAGCCCCGTGACGACAACCCGCCTCATGTCAAAAACTCCAACCCGAAACCAACGGCACAAAACAAGAAACCGGGGGACCGTTCGACAACGGCCCGTCCGGCTCTGTCTCTACCCGCCCGGGACGTTCAGCTTTTCGCGTTCTTCTCGAGAAACTTCGTAGCGTCGCCGACGGTCAAAATCGTCTCGGCGGCGTCATCCGGGATTTCGCAACCGAACTCTTCTTCAAATGCCATCACAAGCTCGACGGTGTCGAGACTGTCGGCGCCGAGATCGTCGATGAAACTTGCGTTGTCGACAACCTTATCGGGTTCAACACCGAGGTGTTCGACCACAATCTTCTTAACCCGCTCGCCAATCTCACTCATCGTTCAACCTCGTGCTTGTTCCATTGGACCCGACCCCAAGACGCTATAGAGACGCTACGAGCTATCGTGGTCGTTAAACTTCCTTCGCTATCGCGCATAGTCTTGATTCGGCCCGGTGGTAGCCGACAAAGCCCCGGCGAACGGCAGGCGTCGCCACGCCAATATACAGGGTTTCAAAATCCTGCAATGGCCTTGTTTGCCCATCCGTCGGGGGTTCGGTTATCATACTTCCCTAGCCTTGACTACAAGCCTCAACCGTCCCGGGAAACGGCCTTTGGCCGCACCGATCGGGGCAATAACTGGCTCAAAACATGGCCATTCCGCCGTTGACGTGAATCGTCTGGCCGGTGACGTAGGCCGCCTCGTTCGAGGCGAGATAGACGGCCGCCGCGGCGATGTCCTCCGGCGTCCCCAGCCGCGCCGCAGGAACCTTCGTCAGGATGGTCTCGCGCTGCTTGTCGTTGAGCGCGTCCGTCATCGGCGTCTTGATGAATCCCGGCGCAATGCAATTGGCGGTCACGTTGCGCTTGGCGTATTCCGCACCCAGCGTCTTGATCAGGCCGATGATTCCGGCCTTCGACGCGGTGTAGTTGGCCTGGCCGGGGTTGCCGGTCACACCGACGATCGAGGTGATCGCAATGATCCGGCCGAAACGCTTGCGCATCATCAGTTTGGTTGCAGCGCGGGCGAGACGGAAGGTCGCGGTCAGATTGACCTGGATGACGTCGTCCCAATCCTCGTCACGCAACTGCACGAAAAGGTTGTCGCGCGTGATGCCGGCATTGGCGATCAGGATGTCGACCTGCCCCATCGCGGCTTCCGCCGCGGGCACCAGCGCCTCGACATCAGCGCTATCGGAAAGGTTGCACGGCAGCACGTGGACGCGATCGCCAAGCTTGCCGGCGAACGAATCCAGCACCTCGCGGCGCGTTCCCGATATCGCTACCGTCGCGCCCTGCGCGTGCAACGCCTGTGCGATCGCCCCGCCAATGCCGCCGGTCGCGCCGGTCACCAGCGCCGTCCTGCCCGTCAAATCGAACATCAATGTCTCCTTCCGGGAGCTTTAGGCCGAAGCCGCCAATGCGTCCTTGGCCGCCGCAATATCGTTGGGTCCCCCGATCGACACTCCGACCGCGCCGTCGGCGATGCGCTTGACCAGCCCGCTCAGCACCTTGCCGGCGCCGATTTCGAAGAACCGCGTGACGCCATGACCTGCCATGTAGGCCACGGACTCGCGCCAGCGCACGGTGCCGGTGACCTGCTCGATCAGGCGGCGGCGAATCTCGTCGGGATCGGTGATCGGCGCCGCCAGCACGTTCGACACCAGCGGCGAGGCCGGCGTCTTGATCGTTACACCGGCCAGCGCCTCCGCCATCGCATCGGCCGCGGGCTGCATCAGCTTGCAATGGAACGGCGCGGACACCGGCAGCAGCATTGCGCGCTTGGCGCCTTTGGTCTTGGCGATTTCGAGCGCGCGCTCGACGGCGGCCTTGTCGCCGGACACCACCACCTGTCCGCCGCCATTGTCGTTGGCGGCCTGGCAGACCTGACCCTGCGCGGCTTCGCTGGCAACCGCCATCGCGGCCTCATAATCGAGCCCAAGCAGTGCGGCCATGGCGCCGGCGCCGACCGGCACGGCCTTTTGCATCGCAAGGCCGCGGGTACGCAGCAGGCGCGCGGTATCGCTGATGCTGAGGCTGCCGGCTGCGGCCAGCGCGGAATATTCGCCGAGCGAATGGCCGGCGACGAAGGCTGCATCCCGCTCCACGGAAAAGCCCGCCTCGGTCTCCAGTACCCGCAGCGTGGCGATCGAGACCGCCATCAGGGCCGGCTGGGCATTTTCGGTGAGCTGGAGGATTTCGGCCGGGCCGTCCCAGATGATGGCGGTCAGCTTCTCGCCGAGCGCCGAATCGACCTCGTCGAACGCCGCCCGCGCGGCCGGAAAGGCCTCCGCCAGGGCCTTGCCCATGCCGACCGCCTGGGAACCCTGTCCCGGAAACGTAAATGCAGCCGTCATCGGCGCTCCCT
This sequence comes from Bradyrhizobium sp. 170, assembly GCF_023101085.1. NCBI lineage: Bacteria > Pseudomonadati > Pseudomonadota > Alphaproteobacteria > Hyphomicrobiales > Nitrobacteraceae > Bradyrhizobium > Bradyrhizobium sp. 170. Next base: position 5,033,954 of record NZ_CP064703.1, read on the forward strand.
CATTCGAATGGGGCCGTAAGACACTGACCAAGGCCGGGATGTCAAGCCGCGGTGCGGGACGACGCATTCCTTAGGAACGTCGAGAATTGGGGCGGACCGGCTCAGCGTTCTTGCAGCGCCAACCGGACGCCCAGAGCGCAATAGATGGCGCCCACTGCCTTGCCCTGCCATTTCAGCACAGTGGGATTTCGACGGAGAAAATTGCCCAGTCCTCCCGCGCAGACCGCAAAAACCACCGTGCTGACGAGCCCCAACAGGACAAAAAGGATCCCCAGGATCGTCAGTTGAAGCATGACCGATCCGTTTTCAGGCACCACGAACTGGGGGAGGAACGCGAGGAAGAAAAGCGCGGTCTTTGGGTTTAGCACCTCGGCCAAAATAGCCTGCCTCAATGCCCTGCCGGCCGAGATTGGTAGTGCGCCGGCCGCCAGATTTGCCGGCGTTCTCTCAAGGAATGCACGAATGCCGAGGTAAACCAGATACGCGGCGCCAATGTATTTGATGATGCTGAACAGCAATGCCGAAGTGGCAATGATCGCCGAGATGCCGACGATCGCCATAAGGGTATGAATCATGTCGCCAGCCGCGATCCCGACGCCGGTCGCAATTCCCACCTTGGTGCCCGAACTCGTTGCCCGTGCAATGGTGAGTAGCGTGGCGGGGCCCGGAATGAATACGAAGCCGAGCACGACCGCCGCATAAGCAGCCAAGGTGGTCAGATCGATCATGCGGTGGCTCCTTTCTCACAGATACTGTACGCTCAGGGAAGTCACCCCTATGGGGCGAGGAAGGCAGCTCTAGAGGCCGCCTGCAGCCTGATCACCGCCAACTTCTTTCCCGGCCCGGGCGCGGCGTGCGCCGCTCACCAGTTTGCCCGGCCGGTCCTCGTGGTCCGGCCTGGCGGTCGCGAGCCGCAGCACGGCGGGGTAACTGGGCTGCACCTCCATCCGCTCCGCATACCGGCTTTCAGAGAGAATGCGGTGGACGCGCGGCAGGTTATAGCAAGGCACGTAAAACAGCAGGTGATGCTCAAGGTGATAGTTGACGTAGTACGGCGCGATAAACAGCCGCTCGAGGAAGTTCGCGTGCGTGGTGCGGGTATTGCGCAGGGGATCGCTCGAATCCGGGACCACCGCATGCTCGGCAATGTTGCGGATGCGGGTGATGACCATCTGCCAGGTGAGCAGCGGCAACAGCCATAACAGCGGATAGGCCCACCACACGCCAGCAGCCGCCAGGCCCGCAAACAGCACCGCATTGACGGCACACTGCGGACCAAGTTTTTCCCGGAAATACGCGGCGCGTTGCGCGAGCGGCCATTCCTTGGGCCCGAGCGCGTTCAAGAACTGCGCCTTGCGCTGCTGGTAGCCGGTCTGCCCGGTGATATCGCGCACGAACTTGCGGCGGTAGCTCATTCCGGTGATCGGAAACGGCGCTGATAGCACCAGATCGGGATCGTCCTCCTGCTGCGTGCGCGCATGGTGCTGCAGGTGATAGCGGCGGTAGGCGCGGGTCTCGGCGAAGATCGGATAGGCGCAGAACCATTGGCTCAGCGTCAGGTTGACCTTCTCGTCCGCCGACAGGCAACCATGCGCGCCGTCATGCATCAGGATCGCAAGCCCGAGCTGACGCGAGCCGATGATGCCGACCGCCAACAAAAAGGTCAGCGGGTTGGGCCACCATACCACCAGCGCGATCGCCCCCAAGATCAGCGCCCACGCATGCGCGATCAGGGCTACACCCTTCCAGGTCACGCGCTGGCGAACGGCGATCAATTGATCCTCGTTCAAGAAGTCGCGGGCACGCATGCGAAGCGCGGTCATGACGATCCCTCCCCGTCGGGTGAATCCGAAGCGTCGCGGTCGCCGACGAGACGTAGCCGCGCATTGTCACCGCTGGTCCTTGTCGTCGCCTGGTCGCCCAGCACGCGCAGCATCTCGGCGCACATTTCCTCGGCCGAGCGGCCCATGGCATGGCCCTCGACCATCACGCCGATCGCAAGCGCCCAGAACCGGCGTGAGCTGGCGTCAGGATCGCGCGAGGATTTCCAGCCGTGTCGTTCGATCTGGTCGGCAAAGGCGCGCATGCCCTCGCCGTGTAGCCGTTCGATGGTGCGCTCCACCAGCGGCGCGAGATCCGGGCGGCGGCGAGTGAGCGTGAGCGCTTCGGTAAAGAAGGCGACCGAATCCGTCGCCGTAACTGTTTCGACCAGTGCGCGGGTGTATTCCCACGGCGTGTGGGCCTGCAATGCGGCCTGTTCGGCCGCACGCGCCAGGTACAGCACGTCGCGGCAGGCGGCTTCGACGAACAACGCTTCCTTGGTGCGGAAGTAATAGGTGATCTGGCTCGGAAACGCGTCCGCAGCCGCTGCGATGTCCGAGATCGAGGTTCCGGCGAGGCCCCGCTCCTTGAACAGCCGGCTGGCGCCGTCGAGCAGGCGCGAGCGCATCTGGCGCCCCGCCGAACGCGTCGCGCGGGCGGCGTGCTTGGGGTCGCCAGCCGGCGTTTCGGGAGCTGTCTGGACGGACTTGGGAGCCATTTTGCCCTCTCGTCCATTATTGTATGATATACAAACAAATAAGTCAATCCGCGCGTCGGCCCCACCGCCCTCCTGCGGCGAGGCCAAGAACCCCGGCAGCCCCGGCAAGAAGCCTTGCCAGCGCGCTGAAAATCCTTATAAACCGCGCCATCCGTGGATCCCGGCCGGGAGCTGAACGGACGGTCTCAGCAATCTCACCTTTTGGCGATGTTGATGTGGCAGGGCCAGTTGGCCCGTCGTCCCGTGCTTCCGCCTTCTGAGCATTATCGAGTCCTTTCCGGAGGTCTCGAAGGGCTTGCCGCCGGGAACCGCGCCAACACAGGAAAGGACACCCATGCCTCTTTATGAGCATGTTTTTCTCGCGCGTCAGGATGCGAGCACCCAGCAGGTTGAAGAGCTGACCACCCAGATGACGGGCATCGTCGAAGGGCTCGGCGGCAAGGTCACCAAGACCGAGAACTGGGGCGTGCGTTCGCTCACCTACCGCATGAACAAGAATCGCAAAGCGCATTTCGTGCTGATGAACATCGAGGCGCCCTCTGCTGCGGTCACCGAGATCGAGCGGCAGGAGCGGATCTCTGAAGACGTCATCCGTTACCTCACCGTCCGCGTCGAAGAGCACGAGGAAGGTCCCTCGGCCATGATGCGCAAGGCCGATCGTGACCGCGAGCGCGACGATCGCGGCGGCGGCTTCCGCGGTGACCGCGAAGGCGGCTTCCGTGGCGATCGTGAAGGCGGTGGCTTCCGCGGCGACCGCGGCCCGCGCCGTCCGCGCGAAGACGCTGTTGAAGCGACGGTAGAGGAGTAAGAATCATGGCTGAAGCTGGTGCACGCCGTCCGTTTTTCCGTCGCCGCAAGACCTGCCCGTTCACGGGTCCGAATGCGCCGAAGATCGACTACAAGGATTCCAAGCTGTTGATGCGTTACGTCTCCGAGCGCGGCAAGATCGTGCCGAGCCGCATCACCGCCGTCTCCGCCAAGAAGCAGCGTGAACTCGCGCGCGCCATCAAGCGCTCGCGTTTCCTCGGCCTGCTGCCCTACGTCATTCGCTAAGACACTTTGGTCCGCGGCGTTCGCGCCGCGGACCTGACTATTCATAAGGCTTCCGGGTCGTCCGGTCGCCGATGGTTGGGGTCGAGAAGACCTCTAACCGCTCGAAAGGAGCGGGACAGCTGATGATCGCGATTGTCCTCATTGGTCTTGCAGCCGGCTGTGCGTCGGCGCTGATGTTCGCCTCGATCATCTCGGGCGCGCTGATCTCATTGCTGCTGTTCTATCTGGCGCCGCTGCCGCTGATGGTGGCGGCCTTGGGATGGGGACCGATCGCGGCGACGATCGGCGGCATTGTCGCCGCTTCCGGCCTCGGCGCGATCTTCGGCCTGCCCTACTGCATCGCCTTTGCCATCACGGTTGCGGTGCCCGCCTGGTGGCTCGGCCACCTCTCGCTATTGGGACGGCCGCTGCCTGGTGCAGCCTCCGGCAATGGTTCGACGCCGGCCGCGCCGGAGCTCGAATGGTATCCGGTCGGCCGCATTCTGCTCTGGATCGCCGGCTTTGCCGCATTGGCCACGATTGCGGCCATGCTGACGCTTGGCACCGATGCCGAGACCATCACCAATTCGCTGCGCCGTGGCCTGTCGCGAATTCTGGGGGCGCGCGATGCCGCGTCGTCGGGCGATATCGAACGCTGGGTCGCAGCGCTTGCCATCATCGCGCCGGCGGCCGCAACGATCGTCGCCATGATGACGTTGACGCTCAACCTCTGGCTCGCCAGCAAGATCACCGCGACGTCCGGCCGGCTGCACCGGCCATGGCCCGATCTGAAGAGCGCGGAATTGCCGCCGATGACGCTGGTTGCGCTGTCCGTCGCGCTGGCCTTTTGCTTTATCGGCGGGCTCGCCGCGATGTTCGCACAAATCACAACGACTGCGCTGATGATGGCCTACGCCCTCACCGGCTTTGCCGTACTGCACACGCTAACGCTGGCGCTCAAGAGCCGAGTCTTCTGGCTCTGTTGCGCCTACGCAGTTGTCGTCACCTTCGGCTGGCCGGTGCTGGCGATGATCGCGCTCGGCCTTGCGGACGCGATCTTTGGCATTCGCCAACGCTATCTGCGCGGCAAGCCACCGCCCTTGCCCGCATCCTGAAACGCCAACCATCCACTTCAAACTGAATACGTACACATCAAGAGGAGAATGAAAATGGAAGTCATTTTGCTGGAACGCGTCGCCAAGCTCGGTCAGATGGGCGAAGTCGTCCGCGTCAAGGACGGGTTTGCCCGCAACTTTCTGCTCAAGCGCGGCAAGGCGCTGCGCGCCACCGCCGACAACCGCGCCAAGTTCGACGGCATGAAGGCCGACCTCGAGGCCAACAACCTCAAGGCCAAGGGCGAAGCGAGCAAGGTCGCGGAGAAGATCAACGGGCGCAACGTGATCGTGCTGCGTCAGGCATCGGAAACCGGCCAGCTGTTCGGATCGGTGAGCGTGCGCGACATCATCGCCTCGTTCGAGGCCGACGGCGTCACCATCAGCCGCAGCCAGGTGCTGCTAGATGCGCCGATCAAGACCATCGGCAAGCACGCGATCGCCATCGCCGTGCATCCGGAAGTCGAAGTCAGCGTCAGCGTCACCGTGGCGCGCAGCGCCGATGAAGCCGAGCGCATCAACCGCGGCGAGGACATCTCGAGCCGTCAGGAAGATCAGGACGCCGCCGCCGAAGCGCTCGCCGCCGCCGGCGAGTTCTTCGATCCGGAAGCCCAGCACGACGACGAGGCGCCGGCACCCGCTCCGACCGAGAAGTAACGCGCCTTATCGCACTGTGATGAGTTCAAGCCCGGCCCCTTCAGGCCGGGCTTGGGATTCTGGCAGCCGCTTTCTCGTCGAGCATGGCAATCGACGCCAGCGCGGTCGCAGTGTGCTTCTCTACACCATCGATCACGCAGAACACGTCGGCCGCAACCACGGCGACCTGACGTCCGGGCTTGATCACGCGCGCCCGGCAGATCAGCCGCTCGCCCGTCGCCGGCGACAGCAGATTCAATTTGTATTCCGCCGTCAGTGCCGACTGCCCGCGCGATGTCGCAGCCGCAATCGTCGTTGCGTTGTCGACGAGGAAAGCGGTGACGCCGCCATGGAACAGGCCGTGCTGCTGTAACAGTTCCGGCCGGCGGTCGACCGCAAGCGTGCACGTGCCGCGCGTCAGCTCGGACAGCTCCGCCCCGATATGAGTCATGAAGCCCTGGCGGCCGACATTGTCGCGGATGCGGCTCGCGATCGGCGCGAAGTCGGGATCGTTATTCGCATTCATACGGTTTCTCCCGGTTTATCGATCGCATCGGGCGCGACCACCGCGCGAATGGCACAGGCGATCAGGATGTCGGCCTGTGCTCCTGGATCGGCGCGGTCGCGGCCCGACAGCCATGCGCGGCAAAAAATCTGCGCCGGTCCGATGATCTGGCTGAAGAACAGTGACGACGTCATCGGCAGCAATTCGCCGCGCTCAACCAGCGGCGCGCGCCATCGCTCGACGGCTTCCGCCAGGCGTGAATTCTGTGCGCGCTGCGCGCCGCGGATTTCCTCGGTCCATTCGCTGCGGGAAATTTCGAACAGATAGCGCGCCTCGCGCCTGGAATTGACGACCCATTCGAGATGCGCCCGGATCAGCCGTGCCACGCCTTCCCGCGCGCTGCAGGATTCATCGACCGCCGCGATGACGGCTAAGTGATAACGGGCGAGAATTTCCAGGAACAGCGTGCCGGCCAGCTCCTTCTTCGACCCGAAGAAATGGAAGAAGCTGCCATTGGAGGCCCGCGCGCGGGTTCTGATGGCGGCAACGGTGGCGCCTTCGAAACCGTCGCGGTCGAACACCGCCAATCCCGCCGCCAGCAGATCCTCGCGTGCCGTGGTCATTCGCGTCCGTCTTTCGAGACCGTTGGATCACTACTCTAGAGCTACGCTCTAGAGCCGGTCAAGCGACATCACACCGTCGGACCGGGGTCCGGAAATCTGAAAATTCTAGCGCGAGATGGGCGGCACGGGCGGGCCGGCGGGCGCGGCCGGCGGCGGTGCGGGCGCCGTAGCCGTTACCGGTGGAGGCGCCTCTGCGGGAGAACCTGGGGCCGGCTCAGGGGCGGTCGCTGCGGAAGCTGGCGGCGCCGGCGTGACCGGCGGCACCGGATCTGGCCTGAGCGGGTTGGGCTCGCTGCCGACGTTCTCCTTGGGAGCATCGACCTTGGCGGTCTCGGGTCTGTCCTCGCGTGCCGGCTTTTCCGTTTCGCCTACGGGCTTCGCTGCCTCGCTGGCCGGCTTGTCGCCGTCGGTCTTGATCGCGTCGGTCTTGGCGGGATCGGTCTTGGCGGGATCGGTCTTGGCGGGATCGGTCGCGGCAGTTTCAGCCTTGGCGGCATCCCGCGACGCATCTTCTTCCTTCGCGGCATCGCCGGGGGCTGCCTGCTCGGTTTTCGGCGGTTCTTCGGCGGCGGGCTTGCCACGTCTGCCCTGCTTCTGCCTGACGCCTGATTTGCTGTCGGTAGCGGCCTGCACCGGAGCCTGTCCATCTGCAGGTTTGGCGGCATCCGCTTGCGGACGTGCGAGCCGCTTCGCGTCGCGGCCCGGACGCGCGCCCTCGCCTTGCGGTGGCGCTCCGTCGGCGTCAGGCCGGGAAGCGTCCCGCGCAGGTGCGGCCGGTGGCTGCCGGCGACCGAGCCGGTCGGGCTGATCCGGCCGTCCATCCTGTTTGGCGTCCTTCTTCTGCTGATCCTTGCCCTGATACCGGGGGTCAGCAGCCCCGTTGGATATCAGGTAGGAAGAAAGCACCGAGGCCATGTCGGTGCCGGTCGTATAGTGCTGGCGCAGAAAGCCCGGCAACGACGAAGGCGACGTGTTCTTCAACAGGCCACGCGGGCTCTTGTGACAGGCGCTGCAGGTGTTCGAGAATATCTGGGAGGGGCTCTTGCCGGCGTCGAGATTTTCCACTGCACGCGCCGCGCCTGCTGTGAGGCAGCCGATCAGGAGCGTCACCGTCGCCAAACTGAGCGCTCGGCTCAACATTCCCTGCTTCTCCAGACGTGGAATCGCTGCCGGCATCGCATAACGTAGCCGGCGGCGGGGTCACCTTTTAGCCGATTATGACGCTAATGGAAGCGCGCTTATTGCGCATCTGCGTGATCGCCACATTCGGGAATATCCGCTTTGACTCCAACACAGTAGCGCCACGGCATTCGTACTTGTGACAAAATTGATCCATCCGTGGAACCAACCTTTCCGTGGCGCGTCGGTATAAGGGTAGCTCGTTCCATTGGTGCTTCGATGGATCGGTTGTTGCGTTATTTTTTGGGTCAGTTCATTCGCCGCGGCACGATGATATTTACGGCCGCGAGTGGGACGAGGTTTACCTGCGGTGACGGAACCGGCCGCCCGGTGTCGGCGAAGTTCCTGACCGAACGGACCCAGCGCCGTATTCTGCTCAATCCCGAACTGGCGCTTGGCGAAGCCTATATGGACGGCACCTTCGTGGTCGAGGACGGCTCGATCGCGGATGCGCTCGAAATACTGCTCGGCCAGCCCGAAATGCTCCCACGTTGGGCCAAGCTGCAATGGTGGCTGCGCTATTTCAGCCGGCACGCCAGGCAATTCAATTGGCGCGGCCGGGCGAAAAACAACGTCGCCCACCACTACGATCTCGACGGGCGGCTCTATTCCCTCTTCCTCGACGCCGACAGGCAATACAGTTGCGCCTATTTCGAAACGCCGGAGACGACCCTCGACGATGCCCAGCTCGCCAAGAAACGCCACCTTGCCGCCAAGCTCCTGATCGGGCGCGGCAACCGCGTGCTCGACATCGGCTCGGGCTGGGGCGGACTTGGCCTCTATCTGGCCGAAATGACCGGCGCCGACGTCACCGGCATCACGTTGTCATCAGAGCAATTGCAGGCCTCGAACGCGCGCGCCGCCGAGAAGTACCTGACGGGGTCGGCAAGATTCCTGCCGAGCGATTACCGCGATATTACCGGCCCGTTCGACCGGATCGTGTCGGTCGGCATGTTCGAACATGTCGGCATCGATTTCTATGAAACCTTTTTCCGGCGCTGCGCCGAACTTCTCAGCGACGACGGCGTCATGGTGCTGCACTCGATTGGCCGCTCTACCGGGCCCGACGTGTCGAGCCCATGGATCACGAAATACATCTTCCCGGGCGGCTATATCCCCGCCCTTTCCGAGGTCGTTCCCGCGATCGAGAAGGCAGGCCTTCTGGTCTGCGACATCGAAATCCTGCGGCTGCATTATGCTGAAACGCTGAAGGCCTGGCGCGACCGCTTCATGGCGCGGCGCGAAGAGGCGGTGCGCCTCTATGACGAGCGTTTTGCCCGCATGTGGGAATTTTATCTGGCGGCGTCGGAAATGTCGTTCCGGAAGCAAAACCTGATGAATTTCCAGATCCAGCTCACCAAGCGCCAGGGGATCGTGCCGATGACGCGGGATTACATTACCCGGGAAGAAGCGAGGCTGCGCGGAATGGAACTCGGGAGCCAGCCGCGGCTGCAATTGGCGGGCGAATAGTCCGCCCCGATCGTCGTGGCGTCAGTTCCGCAGGCTGTACGCCGAGGCATAAGGCGTATGAGTCAGTGCCGGACGCGCGAGTTGGGCTCGCAACGCTGCGAGCAACTGATCATCGCAGGGGACAGCACGCAGCTCCGGGCGCGAAATCTCTTCCATCGTGTCGATCAGCATCGACAGCCACAAGCGCTGCCCGCTTGCCGATCGCCATCCCTGGATTTGCTGACCCATCGCCTGTCCTTCCGGTCCGTTACAACTGGCAACTCGAAAATCGCCGGCCCGTTCCCGATTTCCTAACCAATCCATTCTGCGGCGAAGAAAATCACACCCGATGTGATCTACTTCACAGAAGCCCCCGGCGGCTCGTCGTACATCTCCGCCATGAGCCGACAGACCTACCCAGCCCCGTTCGATTCCGACATCAGGATCGACTACGCCTTGATCGTAGCCGGCGTGGGCGCCGCTCTGTTCGCGTTCATCTACCTGATCCTGGTTTGATCAACGCTTAAGACGCGGGTCGAAAACGTGTCCCCGCGTTCGGATGTGTCTGTCCAAGTCGTGGTAAGGTTCAGGTTCTCCTAAGATCTTACCTAGGATTTTCCTTGGCATTTTCGGCGAATGCGTACCCGCGTCGCCCGGCTCTCGCCGCAACCCCGTCAAGGGAAGATGTCTACCGGCCGGGATTCATTCACACCTCACATGTGTGAATCGTGCATAAGGCAGCTTCACACTTCCACCGGACCCGCGAGTGGCGCTTTATCGCCCCCCACTTCTGAGGATCGCAACCTTCCGGCGGAATCCCAACAACGCCAAGAATCTGAAGCATAATCCGACCCATGGCTCTGACTGATTCGAATGTCCTCAAACTCGCTCCCGACGCGGGAACTCCGGTCTACCGGAGCGCGCCGCACAATATCGAGGCGGAGCAGAGCCTGCTGGGCGCCATCCTGGTCAACAACGACGCGTTCTACCGGGTTTCCGACTTTCTGGAGCCGAAGCACTTCTTCGAGCCGATCCACCAGACCATTTTCGAGACCGCCAGCAGCCTGATCCGGATGGGCAAGGTCGCTACCCCCGTCACGTTGAAGACCTTCCTGCCCGCCGATACCGATATCGGCGGCATGACGGTTGGCCAGTACCTCGCGCGTCTCGCGGCCGAGGCCACCACGATCATCAACGCGCAGGACTACGGCCGGACCATTTACGACATGTCGCTGCGCCGCGACCTGATCCGGATCGGCGAGGACATGGTCAATGTCGCCTTCGATGCGCCGGTGGATTTTGCGCCGCGCGCGCAGATCGAGGACGCCGAGCGCCAGCTCTATGAACTCGCCGAGTCCGGCCGTTATGACGGTGGCTTCCAGCGCTTTTCGCAGGCGCTGACAACCGCCGTCGACATGGCGGCCAAGGCTTTCCAGCGCGACGGAAGTCTGTCGGGCGTCGCTACCGGCTTGCGCGACCTCGATACCAAGATGGGCGGGCTGCAGGCCTCCGACTTGATCATCGTCGCTGGCCGCCCCGGCATGGGCAAGACGGCGCTCGCCACCAACATCGCCTACAATATCGCCAAGGCGCATCGCGCCGAGGTGCAGCCCGACGGCACGATGAAAACCGTCAACGGCGGCATCGTCGGCTTCTTCTCGTGCGAAATGTCGGCCGAACAGCTCGCCACCCGTATTCTGGCCGAACAGACCAGCATCGCCTCCAGCATGATCCGCCGCGGCGGCATCAGCGAGGCCGATTTCGAGAAGATCCGCGACTACTCGATCGAGCTGCAGTCGCTGCCGCTCTACGTCGACGAAACCGGTGGCCTGTCGATCTCGCAGCTCACCGCACGTGCCCGCCGGCTGAAGCGGCAAAAGGGCCTCGACATGATCGTGATCGACTACATCCAGCTTCTGCAGGGATCGGGCAAGAAGTCTGACAACCGCGTGCAGGAAGTGACCGAGATCACCACCAACCTCAAGGCATTGGCAAAAGAGCTCAACGTTCCGATCATTGCCCTGTCGCAGCTCTCGCGTCAGGTCGAAAACCGCGACGACAAGCGGCCGCAACTGGCCGACCTGCGTGAATCCGGCTCGATCGAACAGGACGCCGACGTCGTGATCTTCGTGTATCGCGAGGAATATTACCTCGCCAACAAGGAGCCCCGTATCGGCACGCCCGAATACGAAAAATGGCAGCTCGACATGTCGCTGGTGCACGGCAAGGCCGAAATCATCATCGGCAAGCAGCGCCACGGCCCCACCGGAACGGTGGAGGTGCAGTTCGAGGGCCAGTTCACGCGCTTCAGCGATCTCGCGCAGGATGGCCACTTGCCCGACCGCGGCTATTGAGGCGAACGGCGGTTGAACCGCCGCGTTCCGCCGCCTAAAATGGGGCATGAACATTGCCCCCGATCCCAAATCCATTCCCCTGCTCTCGCCCGAGGCGAACCAGGCTGCCGCGACTGCCACCGGTGTGCTGACGGTCGATCTCGACGCCATCGTCGCCAACTGGCGCAAGCTCGAGAAGACGGCGGTGCCGGCCGAATGCGCCGGTGTCGTCAAGGCGGACGCCTATGGCTGCGGCGCCGAACAGGTGGCGCGAGCGCTTGCTGCCGCCGGCTGCAAGACGTTTTTCGTTGCCACCCTCGATGAGGCCCGCGTGGTTCGCGCCGCGGCGCCTGCGGCTGCCATCTATGTGCTCGACGGCTTCTTCCAGAACACCGGCGAGGCCTACGCCAAGATCGACTGCAAGCCCGTGATCGGCGACCTCAACGAACTCGCCGAATGGGACGTGTTCTGCCGCCGCTCGGGTTGGTCGGGCGGCGCCGCCATCCATATCGATACCGGCATGAACCGGCTCGGCCTGACGGTAACCGAGGCACAGGGCATCATCCCGCGCATCAACGCGGGCGATCACGGCATTACGCTTGTGATGAGCCACCTCGCCTCCGCTGAGTTGCTCAACAATCCCGCCAACGCCAGGCAGCTCACGGCCTTCCGTGAGATCGCGAGCGTGTTCTCCGGCGTGCCGGCGTCGCTGGCGAATTCATCCGGCATCTTCCTGGGCGCCCAATTCCAGTTCGATCTGGTGCGCCCCGGCTGTGCCCTCTACGGCATCAATCCGACGCCGGAAGCCGACAATCCGATGCAGCCGGTCGTCGAACTGAAGGCGCGCATCGTGCAGATCCGCAACGTCGAGCGCGGCGATACCGTCGGCTATGGCGGCACCTGGACGGCGCGGCGTCCGACCAGATTAGCGATCGTTTCCGCAGGGTATGCCGACGGCTATTTCCGCGCCGCCAGCGCCAATGACGGCACCCGCGGCGCCGAGGTGGTGGTCGCCGGCAAGCGCTGCCCGGTTGCTGGACGGATTTCGATGGACCTGACGGCGGTCGACGTCACCGATCTCGACAAGAGCGCCGTGCGGCGCGGCCATATGGTGACGTTGATCGGCGAAGGCATTACGGTCGATGAACTCGCCCACCATTTCGGCACCATCGGCTACGAAGTGTTGACCAGCCTCGGCAAGCGATACGCGCGAATCTACAAGGGCGGCAATGCCACTGCAGAGCCGCCTGCTCCGTCTCCAGCGGAGCCGGCTGCCGCTTCTACCTAGTGACCGTCAAAGCAATAACTGCGAAACCCGATCCGGCATGACGCCCCGTATTATTGTGTCTTCCGGCCAGCCAACACTTTCTTGCAGGCGTCGCTGAGTTGGTGCTGCTGCTTGTTCAGACATGCGACGACGCGGCCGCCGCCGGGCAGCGTACCGGCGCAAAATTTGTCATAGTCCGCCTTGCAGGCGCCGCGCTGGTCGGTGGTTTGAGCAACCGCAGGTCCGGAGCATCCGATGGCGAGCGCGAGAACGGCGAAGCGTAGTTTCGACATGGAATCTCCAAATGTCAGCGAAGTGTCAGGCGAAGCATCGTGATGCCGGCTAGCTCTACATGAAGATCGCGACCTTCAACATTAATAATGTCAACCGCCGCCTGCCGAACCTGTTGCGCTGGCTGCGCGCGGCTAAACCCGAAATCGTTTGTCTGCAGGAATTGAAATCGACTGATGCCGAGTTCCCGATTTTGGCAATCGAGAAGGCCGGCTACGGCGCGGTGTGGCGCGGACAGAAGACATGGAATGGCGTCGCCATTCTTGCGCGCAACGCCGAGCCGGTATTGACCCGAACCGCGCTGCCCGGCGATCGCAATGATGACGAGGCGCGCTATATCGAAGCCGCCGTCAATGGCGTCATCGTCACCAGCATCTATCTGCCGAACGGCAACCCGCAGCCCGGACCGAAATTCGATTACAAGCTCGACTGGTTCAAACGGCTGCGGTCGCATGCCGGCAAACTGCTCAAGCAGGATATCCCCGTGGTGCTGGCCGGCGACTACAATGTCGCGCCGACCGCATCGGATATCTATCCGACGAAATCCTGGGACAAGGACGCGCTGATCCAGCCGAAGAGCCGCGCCGCGTTCAAGGCGCTGGTGGACCAGGGCTGGACCGATGCGATCCGGACGCTTCACCCCTCGAAACCGATGTTCACGTTCTGGGACTACAAGCGCAACCGCTGGCCGCGCGACGCCGGATTGCGACTCGATCATCTGCTGCTGAGCCCGGCGATAGCTCCGCGCCTGACGAAGGCCGGCGTCGACCGCGCGGTGCGAGGCGAAGAAGGCGCGAGCGACCACGCGCCGGCATGGATCGTGCTGAAGTAGCTGCCAGCAAGCCGCTACCCGCCAAATTTCCTGCGCAGCATGATGCCGAGAATGTTGGAATAGTCGTCCGTCCAAAGCGCGCTTGCCGGGCCCGGGTGCAACGGCGCCCATTTTCCCGCAACGCTTCCGGTATCACCGGCCTCGCGCGCCATTGCGACGACCCGGGCGTTGGACGCGAATGTCGCCATGAAATCGCCGGCGCGGTCATCTTCGCGAAGGAAGCCAACCAGACCCTGGGACCGGGCGACGTTGGCCACCACCGGCGCGAGATCGAGGTGGCGGTTGGAAATATGTGCGACGATCACGCCGCGAGGCGAGAGTTTCGAGAGATATCCCGCCAGCGCCTCGCGCGTCAGCAGATGCGCCGGGATGCTATCGGACGAAAAAGCATCCAGAACGATCAGGTCATAGCGGCCGGACGACGCTTCCAGCGTCAGTCGCGCATCGCCAGCCACCACGGGTGCATCGGGCGCGCAGCTCGACAGGAACGTAAAGAGGCGCGGATCCCGCGCGATACGGATCACTTCCGGGTCGATCTCGAAAAACGTCCAGTGCTCCCCGGCCTTGCGATGGCAGGCCAGCGACCCCGTACCGAGCCCGACCACCGCGACATGACCGAGAACACCATGGGCAGCCCGGGCGGCATTGATTGCTTCAGCCAACGGACCTTGCGGGTAATAGTAAGTCAGCGGCGTCGGCGAACCATCGACCGGCGTACCGTCGTCGTTACGCAACCGCTGAGCCCCGTGGATCGTGGTGCCGTGATAGAGGATGCGCGCCTTGCCGTCGGCAACTTCGGCCACCCTGTGGACGCCGAAGAAACTGCGGGCCGTCTCGATTGGCGCTATTCCGGGGCGCCACACGCCGGTGATAACAAAACTCAGGACGACGAGCCCAAAGAAGGGCATCAGCCGCTGCCGCAGAAACAGCATCGCGGCCGCCAGCAACGCGAGCAGCACTTGAAACGGCAGCTCCAGGGTCGCAGGCAGCTGCAGACGGGTGACGCACCAGACCAGTGTCAGGACCATGCTCGGCAGCAGCCACGGCCAAAGTTCGGCGGCCGCCTTGCGGATGCCGCCGGCGAAGATTCCGGGCATGCACAGCACCGCCAGCGCGACCAGGATCGGGTATTCGTAATTGCCGTTGAATATCTGCGGCGCCAGCAGGCCCGCAAACGCTCCGCCAATCACCCCGCCGAACGAGGTGCAAAGGTAAAATTCCGTCAGCCGCCGAGGGCTCGGACGACGCCCATAGAGTTCGCCATGGCACATCAGCGTCAGGAGCGCGAACGCGACGAGATTGAGGGCAATCATCGTCAGCCAGAACACCTTGTCCCCGCCGATCAGGCTCACCGCGAGCGGCGCCACTGCGAACGGAACAAACCGGACCACATTGGCATGTGCGATCCACGGTCGTTCGCGAAACGCGGCGACGAAGGTGAGCAGGTATATCGCCAGCGGAAGCACCCACAGGAACGGCGCGGCCGCGATATCGGTCGTCAGATACGCCGTGACTGCGATAACGAGTCCGGACGGCACCGCTGCAAGCGCAATCCAGCGCATTCGTTCAATGGCACTCGCACGAACTTCGTCCTGCGGCGCTGCCTGCGCTGCGACCGGTGCTGCGCCCGAGGTGAACAGGCTGGCGACAGCCAGGAGCACTGCGAACAGCGCAAATCCGAACGACCAGGCCGCGGTTTGCGCCTTCAGCGTCAGGATCGGCTCGATGACGACGGGATAGGCGAACAGCGCGGCAAACGACCCGAGATTGGACGCGGCGTAGAGCACGTAGGGGTTGCCCGCCTGCCTGTGCCCACTCGCGGCAAACCAGCTTTGCAGCAGAGGCGCGCTGGCCGACAGCGTGAAGAATGGAAGGCCGATCGAGATCGCAAACAATCCGAACAGCCAGAGCGCCGTACCATCCGGCGGCGGCGCTGACCATCCCGGCGCAACGGCAATCGGCAACGTCATCGCCGTGACTGCGACCAGCACCAGATGAAGCATCGCGACCCGGCGAGACCGCAGCGTGCGGTTCAACACATGGGCGTAGGCATAACCTGCCAGCAACGTCGTTTGAAAGAACACCATCGCGACCGACCACACGGCCGGCGCGCCGCCGAGTTTCGGCAGCACCATCTTTGCAAACATCGGCTGGATCGAGAACAGAAGCAGCGCCGAGACGAATAGCGTCAGCCCGTAGAGAAACGGCAAGAGCCGGATGCCTGCCGCCTGCCGATCAAGGCCAGTCGATATCCGGTCCGAAGCATGGAAGAGTGACATCGATATCCCCGGCACCGGCAATTCCCGGCACGGTACCGAGCCGCCCCTAAACAAGGCTTAACCGCAACCCGGGGCCGGCGGACGTCATGGTGAACGTCGCCTTGATCCGGGCAGGACGGCTGTTCAGCCCTTGCGGGTGTGCCCCCAGGCTGCGTCCCAATCCTCGCCTGCGGCATCGATGACGCGGCCATCGGCCTCGAAGAACTTGTTCGGGACCTGGAAGATCGCGAGCATCAGCCCACCCTCCGGACACCAGGCGACATGGCGGCTGCCCTCCTCGCGCCAGATGAATTCGCCGGCCTTGCATTCGATGCCCTGCGCCGGGCCTTCCTTGTCGACGAGCGAGCCTTCGAGCACGTAGGTCTGCTCGATGTTGACGTGTTCGTGGTCGGGTAGCACCGCGCCCGGCGCGAACCGCATCAGCGCGGTCATCAGGCCGGTCTTGCGATCGAACAGCAGCGTCTTGGCTTCGCAGCCGGGAAAACGCGTCTTCTGCCATTCCATGCTGTCGGGGCGAACCAGATGGGAATGCGTGTCAGCGGTCTGCGCGCCCGTCGGCGTCACGGCGTCCATGGCGGTCCTCCGTTCCCGGTTATTTTGACGCGATCCTAGCAGCTTTGCCTTGGGCCGCCAGCCGGCAGGTGTGCGCTGCGGTGGCGCTTGTCTTGCTCAACCCCGCTGCCGACGATAGGATCGTCATACCTGCCACGCTCGGGAGTCACGGCTGGAAATGGCAGCTCTGCAACATTCGCTTATCTGCAAAGGGTGCTGGGAGCAGATGCATGTGCCGGTGCTGCTTCGCGGCGTGGCGTCGGCGCCGTTTCGCGCATTCGGCATTCGTCCGAGCCGGATGAACCCCAACACCTGCACCATCTGCGAGCTGATGTTCACGAAGGTGATGCGGGCTCGCAAGATCACCATCGACGCGACCATCATGTTTGCCGACCTCCGCGGCTACACCAGCCTGTCGCAGTCGCAATCGCCGGATGCCGTCTCAGGCCTGCTCGACGCGTTCTACGATGAATGCGCCAATGCAATCTGGGAGCACGAGGGGCTCCTCAATAAAACCATCGGCGACGCGGTGATGGCCGTCTTCAATTTTCCCTTGAAGCGGGAAGCACACGCCAGAAACGCCGTGCTCGCCGCGCGCGAAATCCAGAACAACTGGCGCAACCGGCGCGAGAGCCTTGTCGAAGCGCACGGCCTCACCGCGAGCGAACTGGGGATCGGCATCGGCATCCATTGCGGCGAACTAAGTTTTGGCGAGTTCGGCCGATCGCACCGGGACCTCACGCGATCGGCACGGTCGTCAACACCGCCTCCCGGGCCCAGTCGGTCGCCGAAGCCGACCAGATCCTCGTGACGAGGGCTGTGTTTGACCGCGCCCAACCGGATTTGAAGGACAGCCAATCAAAGGCATTCCAGCTCAAGGGGTTCGATACCCCGATCGAGCTTTACGCCGCCTAGCCTTGCTGGCCGGCCGCCTGTCACCACAAATTCTTGCCATCGATGACGGTGACCGGCACGGCATCGAGGTCGAAATCGTCGAACAGCCGCGCATTGACGCCGACCTTCGGATTGTCGAAGTCCGGCTTGCCGGTCGACCAATCAGGCGATTCCGAATAGGTGCCGCAGCCGCAACCGGCGCAGAAATGATGCTTGACGGTGCGGCTGCCCCACAGATAGGTCGCGACATTTTCCGGCGGCGAGGTCAGGCGAAATTGCGCCGGGGTGTAATAAGCCCACAGCGCGCCGCGCTTGGAACAAAGCGAACAGGTGCAGCGCCCGCAATGGCAGCTTCCTTTGATGGCCACGGTCCGCTCCCCTGTAATATATCCGACGGAGCAACGGTGGTAGCTGACGCCTGCTGCCAGCATACTGTCAGCAGGCATGCGTGCTTGTGCCGAAAAGCGGCGTCAGCTCTCCCGCGGCCGCCAGACCTCCTGCAGGTCTGTCCAGCGCTCGGGAAGTCCCTCACTCAACTTGGCGATGCCGCCGCAAACCGGCAAGTGAACCGTCAGGGTCTTCCAATCCTGCGTGTCGCGCGGCGTAAGGTTGCGCAACATGATCTTGTCATGCGTGCGATTGATCTCCTCGAACTGATAGCGGTAGGCGACGGCACCAGGCGAGTACTCACGCCAGACGGCGCCCTCCTTTTTGAAATCGCTCTGCGTACCGCGATAGACGTCGGAGGTGCGGCAACTCGGAAGATTGAGCGCCTTGAGAATCATCGGAATGGCAGTTCCTGCCTGGCTGATCATGGCGAACACAGCGGTCGCCGTGGTTACCCCGCCGAAAAGCAAGGCCAACAGACTAGGCTTCAACCCGCTCAGATACGACGCAAAGAAGGTGGCGCGTGCTTTCTCCATGATCGCGGTCTCCCTCATCCGGCGACCAGTACTGGCGAAATTGCGCCGCCGATCGCTCTAACCAGCCAAGATCCCGTCCCACGACACAAACCTTGCAGAAAACGAGCGGCGTGAATGTGAGCTAGCTCACAACCAAAGGTGACATTTGCCAAGCCGACGCCCATGTTCCGGGCTTGCCATTGCCGCTACCCTCGCCATCACGATTCCCGGCACCCGCCAGTCCCGGAGCTGTAATCCTTGGGCTTCCTCTTCGTCCTCATTGTCGGCCTGCTCGCCGGCACCATCTCGGGCATTGTCGGCACCGGCTCGTCGATCATGCTGATGCCGGTATTGGTCTATCAATACGGGCCGAAGGAAGCGGTGCCGATCATGGCGGTCGCGGCCGTGATGGCGAACCTGTCGCGCATTCTCGCCTGGTGGCGCGAGGTCGACTGGCGGGCCTGCCTTGCCTATTCGGTCACGGGGATTCCGGCCGCCGCGCTTGGCGCACGGACGCTGCTGGCGCTGCCCTCGCACGCCGTCGACATCGCGATCGGCCTGTTTCTTATCGCGATGGTGCCGGTTCGGCACTGGCTGTCCCGCCATCAGCTTAAAGCACGCCTCTGGCACCTGGCGGTCGGCGGCGCCATCATCGGTTATCTCACGGGTATCGTGGTCTCGACCGGTCCGCTCAGCGTGCCGCTGTTTCTGTTCTACGGATTGAACAAGGGCGCCTTCCTCGCCACCGAAGCCGCAAGCTCGCTCGGGCTTTATCTGAGCAAGTCGGTCACGTTCGAACGCTTCGGCGCGCTGACGCCGGATATCGCGGTGAAGGGCCTGATTGCGGGCTCCTCGCTCATGTTCGGCGCCTTCATCGCCAAACGCTTCGTGCTGCGTCTCGAGCCCGACGTCTTTCGATTGTTGATGGATGGCATCATGCTGGTCGCCGGTCTCACCCTGTTGTGGACGGCATTTTCATAGGAATGCGGCGCTCCGCCTGAACCATTCGCCATCAATGCCCGACCAAGTGACGCCTGTCATATCCATTCGGCAAGTGACCATAGATCAATGCCGCGCATGGATTCGCATCACCCACGTCTGGAGAGACCGAAATGCCCAGGGGAATCATCGGCGCCATCGTCGCCGTCATTGTCATTGCCATCATCGTCGCGGGAAGCTGGTACACCGTCGATCAGACCGAGCGCGGCGTGAAGCTGCGCTACGGCGCGGTCATTGGCACAGCGCAGCCGGGTTTGGGCTTCAAGGTCCCGCTGATCGACAGCGTGGAGAAGGTCAGCGTCAAGACCTTCACCTATGCCTGGGACAAGATGAATTCCTATTCCTACGACCAGCAGCCCGCCGACCTCAAGATCAGCGTGACCTTGCGCGCCTCGCCCGACAAGGTGGCCGATCTCTATGCCAAGTTCGGCGGACTGGACACCGCGGTCAAACAGGTGGTCAGCCCCGCCGTCAATCAGCAGGTCAAGATCGTGTTCGGCCGCTACACAGCGGTGAAGGCTATCCAGGAGCGTGGAGCGCTCAACGCCTCGATCAAGGACGCCATCACGGCATCGCTGAAGGACGACCCCATGATCATGATCGAGAGCGTCCAGCTTGAAAACATCGAGTTCAGCGCCAACTATCTGCACTCGATCGAGCAGCGCATGCTGGCCGAGGTCGAAGTGCAGAAGCTGCAGCAGAACGCCGAGCGCGAAAAGGTGCAGGCGCAGATCACCGTCACCCAGGCCACCGCCAAGGCCAACGCCGTCCGCGCCGAGGCCCAGGCCAGCGCCGACGCGCTGCGGCTGAACGGCGAAGCACGGGCGACCAACATCAAGCTGACCGGCGAAGCCGAAGCCGCCGCCATCGAGGCCCGCGCCAAGGCGCTCGGCACCAACCCCAACCTCGTTACCCTGGTGCAGGCCGAACGCTGGAACGGCGTGCTGCCGACCACGATGGTGCCGGGCTCGGCGGTGCCGTTCGTCTCGGTGAAATAGGCTCCGGATCAATCAGGAAGCGGCAGTGCCCGGGATCGCGATCCCGGGCATTTTCGTGCGGCCGCTGATACACAACGCAACGGAAAGTGTTCGACTGTTTTCGGCTGCGCGAGTCCCATCATGCAGGGCCGCATGTTAAATGCGCGAACCCTCTGATTTTTCCCGGGATTGAAATTGTGGGCGCACTGATTTTTGACTTCGACGGCGTCATCGCCGACAGCGAGGCGATTGCCAATACCGTTCTGGCGGAAACCGTTACCAGGCTCGGTCATTCAACGACGCTCGACGAGGCGCTCACCCGCTATTCCGGCCGGAGATGGGACGAAGCCGTGGCGGAGATTGAAGCTGCGATCGGACAGCCGCTGCCTTCCGATTTTTCCGGCCAGCTCAAGCTTGCGACGCTGGACCGGTTCCGAACGGATTTGAAGGAAGTGAGCGGGGCGACAGATTTCATCAGACGTTTTGCGCACATCCCCCGATGCATTGCCTCCTCCAGTTCGATTGATCGCCTGCAGCTGTGCCTTTCGGTGCTGGCCCTGGAAGCGGAATTCGGCAGTCATGTTTTCAGCGCCGATATGGTCGCGCGAGGAAAGCCGCACCCGGACATTTTTCTGTTCGCCGCCGGCAAATTGGGCGTGCGCCCGGATCAGTGTCTCGTCATTGAGGACAGCGCAGGCGGAATCCGGGCGGCCGTTGCCGCCGGGATGACGGTCGTCGGCCTCTGCGCGGCCAGCCACATTCGCGAAGGCCATGATCTCAAGCTGCGCGATGCCGGCGCCGTGCATCTGGCGCATTCCTGGTCGGACGTCGAACGTTTCGCCCTGCACTTTTTCAATAGCTAGTACGCACGCCCTCCGGTGGTATCATGCTGGCGTGAACGGTGCCTTGTACCGTGGCATGGTACATCATCCGATACATTCAATTTGGGGACGAGTGTCTTGAGCACATTGGCGGAAACGGCCGATATCACAAATCCCCGGAGCGAAGCAGCCGGGCGAACCAACGCCCAGCAAGACACCCAGAAGTTCGCCGAAGCGGCCATTGCGGACAGCAAGCGCGAAGGTCTTCTGCTCGCCGTCCGGGCCCGCTGGGTCGCGTTGGCGGTGATTGCCATTACCTTGCCGATCATCAACCCGAACTGGGACGTGATTTACTACGTGGTGATGCTCGGCTTTTTTGCGTTGATCGGCTGGGCCCAACTCAAGGTCGGCAAGGTCGGGCGTTCGCAGCCGGAGCTTTTCCTGATCTTTTGCGATCTGGCGTTAATGACCCTCCTCACCGTCGTGCCCAATCCGCTGAGTGCCGAGAGCTGGCCGCTCGGCATGCAATTCCGGTTCGAGACTTTCATCTATTTCTTTGTTTTCCTGGGAACCGCGACCCTTGCCTATTCGTGGCGAACGGTGGTCGCGATGGGCTTCTGGACCTCTGCCGTGTGGGCGATCGGGGTCGGCTGGGTCTACCTGCAGCCCGAGACCCACGCCGAGCTGTCGGAACGCGTGCGAGCCGCTGTCGGCTCCGACGTCAGAATGTTCGACATCATCAACCCCACAGCGATCGGCATTCCGACACGATTCCAGGAAATCACGGTGTTCCTGATCGTCGCCATGACGTTGGCGCTGGCGGTGCGCCGTTCCAACGCCCTGCTGATCAGTCACGCCGGAATCGAGCGCGAACGGGCCAACCTCGCGCGGTATTTTTCCCCCAATGTCGTCGAGCAATTGTCTGGAAATGACGAACCTCTCAAGCAGGTCCGAACGCAGAATGTCGCGGTGCTATTTGCTGATATCGTCGATTTCACCGCCTATACGGATGGCCGGAGCCCGATGGAGGTCATCGGGACGCTGCGACTATTCCACGAGCGGATGGAACGGGAGGTGTTCCGGCATGGCGGAACGCTGGACAAGTATCTGGGTGACGGATTGATGGCGACGTTCGGCACCCCCACCGCCAGCGAGTCGGACGCCGGAAACGCGCTGCGTTGCGCGCAGGCCATGATCGCGTCGATCAGCGAGTTCAATCGCGAACGAAAAAATCGCGCCGAGCCGCCGATCCGCGTCAGCGTCGGGTTACACTATGGTGAAGTCGTGCTCGGGGATATCGGCTTGAACCGGCTCGAATTCGCGGTCATCGGCACGGCGGTGAACGCGGCAAGCCGGCTTGAATCACTTACCCGCGAGCTTGGCTGCGCCATGATAGCCAGCGACGACCTGGTGCGGCAGGCGCGCGCGGAGGCCAGCAGTTCAGATGCCGACTTCGCGCATCTGGCCGCCCAGCCACCACGGACGATTCGCGGTCTCGAGCAGCCGGTTGGCATCTGGACGTGTGCCGACATCAATGCCTGACGCCCGAAGAAGATGGAGGCGTTTGCAAAGCGCTCTATCGCGTGGCGCTGCTTTTTTTATGCTATGAAGTCCCGCCCGTTCCACTGAGACTGCGACTCACTCCCTTCATGGCCAAATCCACCCTCTCCTTTGTCTGCCAGAACTGCGGCGCTGCGTATAATCGCTGGCAGGGCAAGTGCGAGTCCTGCGGCGAGTGGAATACGCTGGCCGAGGAGGACACGACCGGCGCGACCTCGATGCCGGTGTCTATCCGCTCCAAACGCAAGGGCCGGACGTTCAAGCTGGAATCGCTGACCGGCAAGACCCAGGACGCCCCTCGCCTGTCCTCCGGCATGATGGAGCTCGATCGCGTCACCGGCGGCGGGTTTGTCCGCGGCTCGGTGCTTTTGGTCGGCGGCGACCCCGGCATCGGCAAATCGACGCTGCTCACGCAGGCAACCAGCCTGATGGCGCGCGCCGGCCATCGCGTGGTTTACATATCGGGCGAAGAAGCCGTGGCGCAGGTGCGGCTGCGCGCCGAGCGGCTGGGGCTCGCGGACGCGCCGGTGCAACTCGCCGCCGAAACGTCGGTCGAAGACATCGTCTCGACGCTGTCGGAGGGCGCGGTGCCGCGCCTGATCGTGATCGATTCGATCCAGACCATGTGGACCGACACGGTGGAATCGGCGCCGGGAACGGTGACGCAGGTCCGCGCCTCCGCACAGGCGCTCATTCGGTTCGCCAAGAAATCGGGTGCAGCCATCATCCTGGTCGGCCACGTCACCAAGGACGGCCAGATCGCGGGCCCGCGCGTGGTCGAGCACATGGTCGATGCGGTGCTGTCGTTCGAGGGCGAAGGCTCGCAGCATTTCCGGATTTTGCGCGCTATGAAGAACCGTTTCGGCCCGACCGATGAGATCGGCGTGTTCGAGATGACGGGCCTGGGCCTTCGCGAGGTATCCAACCCCTCCGAATTGTTCCTTTCTGAACGAGACCTGGGCAGCCCGGGCACGGCGGTATTTGCCGGCATCGAAGGCACCCGCCCGGTATTGGTGGAATTGCAGGCATTGGTGGCCCCGACCACGCTCGGCACCCCCAGGCGGGCCGTGGTGGGCTGGGACCCCAGCCGCCTGTCGATGGTGCTGGCGGTGCTGGAGGCCCATTGCGGGGTCAAACTGTCCGGCTACGACGTCTATCTGAACGTGGCGGGGGGTCTGCGGATCCAGGAGCCCGCGGCCGACCTTGCGGCGGCAGCCGCCCTGGTGTCGTCCTTGGTGAACGCACCGTTACCGACAGATGCGGTTTATTTCGGCGAGATTTCGCTCTCGGGCGCGGTCCGGCCGGTGGCGCAGACCTCGGCCCGGTTGAAAGAGGCCGCGAAACTCGGCTTTGGCCGCGCCGTTCTGCCCGAATCGGCCCGCGGTGAGGTCGGCTCCGATGGCGGCCTGTCGCTGAACAGCGTCGGCGGGTTGACCAGCCTGGTTGCCGAAATCGCGGCGCGCGGCACTCCCAGAGGCAACCGGGACACCGGTCGCGAGGGTGTGAGGGAGAAAAATGCCACACCGGCGCGATTCCGTCGTGAAAACAGCTAAAGCGGCGTGACGCGCCCCGCCCTCGCCGCTATACAACGCGCGCGAAAGGCGGGCGGGATGGCGCGATATCCGGCCTTGCGGGATGCGCCTTCTGCCCCTCACTTGGGGTGACCCTGACCCGTCGATTCGCTGCTTGAGAACTTACGAGCGGACCTGACCAGCCGATGCCGATAACGATACTCGATCTCGTCCTGCTCGGAGTGATGCTGATTTCGGGGCTGCTCGCCATGGTGCGCGGCTTCATGCGCGAAATCCTGTCGATCGCGGCATGGGGCGCGGCGGCGCTGGTGACGCTGTATGCCTTCTCGAAGCTGCTGCCGACCGCCAAGGCCTATTTCAATAACGACACGGTGGCGTCCGTGGTGGTGGTGGCCGGCACCTTCATCGGCACCCTGATCGTGGTCTCCGTCATCACCGTGCGGATTTCGGACATGATCCTGGATTCCCGGATCGGCGCGCTGGATCGCACGCTTGGATTCTTGTTTGGGTTGGGTCGCGGCCTTTTGATCGTGGTGGTCGCGTTCCTGTTCTTCAGCTGGCTGGTCCCGGACAAGCAGCGGCCGGACTGGATCACCGGCGCCAAGTCGCGAGTGGTCCTGCAGGGAACCGGGGATTGGTTAATGTCGCTCTTGCCGGACGATCCCGAGAACACCATCTTAAAGAGATTCAAGAAGAATAAACCGGAAGACGATCAAACTGACGCCGACCAGGCAGCCCCTGCGTCCGGCGATGGCTACAGTAAACCTGCCCGCGACAGCCTTAAAAAGCTGATCGAGAAACCCGCGGCACGCTAATTCTGGCCAAGATAGAGAGGCGATGGACGCGATGCAAAACCCTTCCGATCCCGCCGGCCAACTCGACCCGAATTTTGGCATCGAGTTGCAGGACGATCTCGAAGGCGACACGCTACGCGAGGAATGCGGCGTGTTCGGCATCTTCGGCCACCCCGAGGCCGCCGCCATCACCGCACTCGGACTACACGCCCTTCAGCATCGCGGCCAAGAAGCCGCGGGCATCGTCTCCTTCGACGGCAGCCGCTTCCATTCAGAACGCCGCCTCGGCCTCGTCGGCGATACCTTCTCCCGCCGCGAGGTGATCGAGCGCCTGCCCGGCATTATGGCCGTCGGTCATGTCCGCTATTCCACGACAGGCGCGACCATCCTGCGCAACGTCCAGCCGCTGTTCGCCGAATTGAATGCCGGCGGCTTCGCAGTCGGCCATAACGGCAATCTCACCAACGGACTGACGCTGCGCCGCGAGCTGGTGAAGGGCGGCGCGATGATGCAGTCGACCACCGATACCGAGGTCATCCTGCATCTGGTCGCGCAATCCAAGCGCGGCCGTTTCATCGACCGCTTCATCGAGTCGCTGCGTGCGATCGAAGGCGCTTACGCGCTGGTCGCGCTGACCAACAAGAAACTGATCGGCGCGCGTGACCCGCTCGGCATCCGCCCGCTGGTGCTCGGCGATCTCGACGGTCGTCCGATCCTGACCTCGGAAACCTGTGCGCTCGACATGATCGGCGCCAAATATGTCCGCGACATCGAGCCCGGCGAAATCATCGTGTTCGACGAGACCGGCGCTAACAGCCACAAGCCGTTCCCGCCGAAGCCGCCGCGGCCCTGCATTTTCGAATATATCTATTTCTCGCGACCGGACTCCATCGTCGGCGGCCGCTCGGTCTACGACGTCCGCAAAGCCTTCGGCGCGCAGCTCGCGCGCGAAAGCCATGTCGAGGTCGACGTCGTGGTGCCGGTGCCGGATTCCGGCGTGCCTGCCGCTCTCGGCTACAGCCAGCATTCCGGTGTGCCGTTCGAACTCGGCATCATCCGTAACCACTATGTCGGCCGCACCTTCATCCAGCCGACGCAGAGCGTGCGCGAACTCGGCGTGCGCATGAAGCATTCGGCCAACCGCGCCGCGATCGAGGGCAAGCGCATCATCCTGATCGACGACTCGCTGGTGCGCGGCACCACGTCGAAGAAGATCGTCCGCATGATGCGTGATGCCGGCGCGCGCGAGGTGCATTTCCGCCTCGCCTCGCCGCCGATCCTGTATCCCGATTACTACGGCATCGACCTGCCGGACCGCGGTGGCCTTCTCGCGGCCACCCATTCGCTGGAAGAGATGCGCGACATCATCGGCGCGGACTCGCTGGCGTTCTTGTCGATCGACGGCATGTACCGCGCCATGGGCGAACCCGGCCGCGATCCCGCCAATCCGAAATTCTCCGATCATTGCTTCACCGGCGCCTATCCGACCCACCTCACCGACCAGACCCAGGTCGAGCCGCAGCCCCGGCAATTGTCGCTGCTGGCGGAAGCGAGCTGACAAGCCCACCGGTGTCGTCCCTGCCTAGGGCGCAATTGCGCTCCGGCGCAGGGACCCATAGCCACCGGCCTTCGTTTTCGGACGCCATAGCTACGAACACCTTCCGCCATTATAACCTTCACGGCGTATGGGTCCCTGCGTTCGCAGGGACGACGACGATAAGAGCAATTTGAATGACCAAACCCCTCGCCTCCCGCATCGCCCTCGTCACCGGCGCCTCACGCGGCATCGGCTATGCCACAGCGCGTGCGCTCGCCCGCGCGGGCGCGCATGTCGTGGCCGTCGCGCGCACGCAAGGCGGGCTGGAGGAACTCGACGACGAGATCGGAAAAGACGGCGGCAGCGCCACGCTGGTGCCGCTGAACCTCACCGACTACGACGGCATCGCGCGGCTGGGCGCGGCGCTGCATGAACGTCATGGCAAGCTCGACATTCTCGTCGGCAATGCCGGTATCGCCGGCCCCTCCTCGCCGCTCGGCCATATCGAACTGAAGCCGTGGAACGATGTGATGGCGGTGAACGTCACCGCGAACTTCCAGCTCATCCGCTGCATGGACCCGCTGCTCAGGGTCTCGGATGCCGGCCGCGCCGTGTTCGTGACCTCGGGTGCCGCCAGCAAGGCGAACGCCTATCAGGGCCCCTACGCCGCCTCCAAGGCTGCGCTGGACACGCTGGTGCGCTCCTGGGCCAACGAGACCGTGAGCACGAAACTGCGGGTCAATCTGTTCAGTCCCGGCCCGATCCGCACCCGCATGCGCGCCGGCGTATTTCCCGGCGAAGACCCGATGACGCTGGATACGCCGGAACAGGCCGCGGAATTCATCGTGCCGATGTGCGCGCCCGACTGGAACGAGACCGGCAAGTTGTATGACTACAAGAGCCGCACGCTGATGAGTTTCCGCGGGCCGGAGTGAGCGTGCGGGTTTCTCGCGTCATTGCGAGCGAAGCGAAGCAATCCATTTTGCCGCTTGTTGAGGCATGGATTGCTTCGTCGCTTACGCTCCTCGCAATGACGGCGTCATACCGTTGACTCCTCCCCCTCCCCACGATTGACTGCCCGCCCAAGCGGGACAAACCCGCCAAGAAAAATATCGGGAGGCATCTATGACGCCGACATCTACGCGCGCTCGCCTGACTCTTTCCGGAACCATCGCAGCCTGCTTCACCGCCGCAATGCTGATTGCGACGCTCCCTCCGTCGCGCGCCGGCGAAATCCCAACCTTCGCCGTCGATGCGTCCTGGCCAAAACCGCTGCCGAACAACTGGATCCTCGGCCAGGTCGGCGGCATCACCGTCGATGCGCAGGGTCATATCTGGGTGATCCATCGTCCGCGCTCGCTCACCGACGATGAGAAGGGTGCTGCGCTGAATCCGCCCCGCTCGAAATGCTGCGTTTCGGCGCCGCCGGTGCTCGAGTTCGACGCCGACGGAAATCTGCTGCGCTCCTGGGGCGGCCCTGGCGAAGGCTATGAATGGGTCGGCCGCGAGCACGGCATCGAAGTGGATGAGAAAGGTTTCGTATGGGTCGGCGGCAACGCCGACAACGACAATGCGATCCTGAAATTCACCGGCGACGGTAAGTTCGTGATGCAGATCGGAAAGATCGCGCCGAGCAAGGGCTCCGGTGACACCACGCAACTCGGCAAGCCCGCCGAGACCGCGGTCGACAAGGACGCCAATGAAATCTTCGTTGCCGACGGCTACGGCAATCGCCGCATCATCGTGTTTGATGCGACGACTGGCGCCTACAAGCGGCACTGGGGCGCCTACGGCAAGCCGCCCAGCGATGACAAGCAACCACCTTACGATCCCAATGGACCAGCCCCGCAGCAATTCGCCAACCCCGTGCATTGCGTGAAGCTCGCCAATGACGGGTTGCTGTATGTCTGCGATCGCATCAACAACCGCATCCAGGTATTCAGGAAAGATGGAACCTTCGTTAAGGAATGGTTCTACGAAAAGAACACACGCGGCAACGGCGCGGTGTGGGATATCGCGATCTGGCCGGACCCAAAGCAGACTTATCTGCTGAGCGCCGACGGCGAGAACAATGAAATCCGCGTGCTGAAACGGAACGATGGTACCGTGGTCGGCAGTTTTGGGCGCAGCGGCCGCAATGCCGGGCAGTTCCACTGGATTCACGCCATGGCGGTGGATGCCAAGGGTAACGTCTATACCGCCGAAGTCGATACCGGGAAGCGGATCCAGAAGTTCAAGCTGACTTCGGACGCGCTACGATAGGTGCATTGCCCGTCCCAGCGAGAAGGACTATCGCAAAGCCGCTGGCAGGTTCCGAAAAGAGAGCCGGCGAACAACCATTTCTGGAGGAATACCATGACGACTAGAATTGCGCGGCGCTTCGCCGCCTCCGTAGCGCTTGCCGCACTCAGCCTTGCGACGCCAGCACTGGCCCAAGACAAGGCCTCGGACAAGACCGTCAAGATCGGCGTGCTGAACGACATGTCGAGCCTCTACGCCGACATCGGCGGCCCCAATTCGGTGGTTGCGGTCAGGATGGCAGTCGAAGATTCCGGCCTCAACCAGAAAGGCTGGAAGATCGAGGTCGTGAGCGGCGATCACCAGAACAAGCCGGACATCGGCACCAATATCGCAAGGCAGTGGATCGACACGGAGAAGGTCGATGCGATCGCCGATACCCCGAACTCCGGCGTCGCGCTCGCCGTCAGCAACCTCGTCAAGGAAAAGAACGCGGTGCTGCTGAACTCCGGTGCGGCAACCGCCGACCTCACCGGCAAGGCCTGCACGCCGAACACGATTTCCTTTACCTACGACACCTACATGCTCGCGACCGGCACCGGCAAGGCGCTGACCAAGGCCGGCGGCGATAGCTGGTTCTTCCTCACCGCCGACTATGCCTTCGGTCACGCGCTCGAGCGCGACACGTCCGCGGTCGTCACCGCCAACGGTGGCAAGGTGCTCGGCGGTGTGAAGCATCCTCTGAATACGTCCGACTTTTCGTCCTTCCTGCTGCAGGCCCAGGCTTCCAAGGCCAAGGTCGTCGGCCTTGCCAATGCCGGTGGCGACACCACCAATGCGATCAAGCAGGCGGCCGAATTCGGCATCGTCGCGGCCGGCCAGAAGCTCGCCGCGCTGCTCTTGTTCATCAACGACGTGCATTCGCTCGGGCTGAAGACCGCGCAGGGCCTGACGTTCACGGAATCCTTCTACTGGGACCTGAACGACCAGACGCGCGCCTGGTCGAAGCGGTTCTCGGCACAGGCCAGCAAGAACGCGATGCCGTCCATGACGCAGGCCGGCAACTACGCCATGGTGCTGCATTATCTGAAGGCGATGGAAGCACTCGGCGGCAATCCCCATGACGGCGCCAAGGTCGTGGCCAAGATGAAGGAATTGCCGACCGACGATCCGCTGTTCGGCAAGGGCCCGCTGCGCGCCGACGGCCGCCGCATCATCCCGGCCTATCTGTTCGAGGTGAAGAAGCCGGAAGAGTCGAAGGGACCGTGGGACTATTACAAGCAGATCGCCACGATCTCGGCGGAAGATGCCGCCAAGCCGCTCGAAGCCAGCGAGTGTCCGCTGGTGAAGAAGTAAACTAAAGGCAAGCAGAAGGCGGGCAAGGCGCCGCTCGCGCCATGTGCCCGCCTTCCTCTACATCAAGGATGCGCCCGCCGATCAGCGCTTCTTACCAGGCATAGCGCACCACGCCCTTTCCGGCGTAGCTTGAGGTGACGTTCGAGAACTCACCCTCGAAGGTCGCGGCGAGCGAGAAACCGTTCAGCCACTTCGCCTCGGCAGTTACCGAAGTGAGCGCGGCGTCTCGCGCAGGCGATGCACCGCCCACGACGAAGGATGCGCCCGGCAACGTCTGGAAGGTAGCGGCAATGCTGCGATCGATATCGTAGTCGTGTGCCCAGCCGAAGCGGCCGCGCAGGGTGAGGATCGCCCCCGGCAATGCAAACGATCGGTCGGTGCGAAATCCCAGTTCGGAGCGCGGCGAGGTAACGCTTTTGGCCACATTGGCCAGCGCAAAGGTGTTGACACCGACAATGGCCTGTTCGGCGTAGCCCGGCAGTTCGAAGGTTGCGAACTGCGCGGCGGCATAGGGTGTAATGCCGATGCCGACCCACGGGGTGATGAAGCGATAGCCGCCCTCGAGACGCCCCGCCCACGCGTTGGCGTTGAACTGCGCACGCAACTGGTCGCTGCCCGCAATCGTGACCGTTCGGTTCGTCGTGACATCCTGCCAGCCATAGGCCAGAGCGCCCGAAAAGTACGCGGCACCGGCCGTATGACGAACGTATGCGCCAGCCTGGAACAGGTCGGAGCGGCCCGACCCGAGGCCGTTGGCGACGACGAAGTTGGTACCGCCGCCAGCCAGGGCGAACCCGACCTGCGTGAATGACGAAATCCGGTACTCGGCCCCGGCGGCTGTGCCGGCGATGCGGCTGGTGGCCGTGTTCGATCCCTGTACCGCATTGCCGGCGGTGGTCTGCGAGCCCCCATAGCCCGCGCCCCACACGCTCCAGCGGTGGCCGAAACCAACCGCCCCCGGCGCCTTGGTCATCGCAGCGTAGGCGTCGCGTTCGGCACTGGCCCGGCGGCGACCGCCGGCATAGCTATCGGCTGCTCCCTCTTCCTGGAATGCAGCGGCCGCCGGCGCGGTCCCGTCGCGTCCCGCAGCAAACGGATTGGCCAGCAAATTGACGAAGAGGTTCATCGCGTCGAACGTTGTCTGCTGCGAACCCGTCGCCAACTCGCCCGAGGCCTGTGTCAGGTTTGCGGGGACATTGCCGACGAAGATGCCGCCGAATGTCGCCGGCACGCTGCCAAAGGAATTGAATGCCTTGTCGAGCGCGGTGGCGACGGCTCTCTGGTTGATATTGAGGCCGGTAATCTCCGCAAGGCCCGACCCCAGAACAAGCTGCACCGTGCTGCCGGAATAGGTCAGCGAACCGGAAATCCCCGTCGGCGTCGCCACAGAATCAAAGTGCGAGCCGTTCAACGTCGCCGCAGTCAGGATGGTGTAGGGCGAATTGAACCGCAGGGTGCCGTTTGCGAGAGCAACCCGAACCGTCCCGGCCAAATTAGCCGCCCCCGTCACATTGGTGAGATCGGATGCCGATGACGACACCTCCACCAGGTAGGTCGAAGCCGCCGTGAAGACGAGGCTCCCCTGCACGGCGATCGTCCCGATTGAGTTACCCGGAGCCAGCGTACCGCCGCCGATGACGGAGTTGCCGACGATGCCGTTGCCACCCAGCGTGCCGCCGGCATTGACAAAGAGATTGCTGGCCGACGCAACATTGCCATTCACAACGAGCGTGCCGCCATTGACATGAATGTCTCCGGCGAAGGAGCCGGTGCCGGTTAGCGTCCAGGCGGAATCGCCAACCTTGTTGAAGGTACCAAAACCCTGATACTGGGCGGCGGCGCCCAGCGTGCTGACATCGAAGCTCGCGGCACCGCTGCCGCCGAGCTGGAACGTGTCACTGCCGCCGCCGAGTACGTTGCCCGATATCACCGATCCCGGTGCGAGCGTGAGAACGTTGCCGCTGCCGGCAAACTGAATGGCGGCCGTTCCGCCGCTGATCGTTCCCGCATTGAAGACGGTCGACCCGCCGGTGCCCGCATAGATGCCGTTGCCCGTGAGGCCGGAAATGGAGCCGTAGTTGGTGACTGAGACGGACCCCAGGCTGGCCCGGACGCCGGTGTCGCCGCCGCTGATCTGTGCGCCGGCATTGTTGGTCACCACCGCGCTCGTCTCGGCGCGAATGGCGTAGCCAAAGCCGCCAACGCTTATGTTTCCGGAATTGACGACGGTAGCGACGCCATTGCTGGCATATATCCCGTTATTGATCAGGCTCGTGATCTGCCCGCCGACGCCATTGATGACATTGATATCGGCAAAGGCATAAATGGCGGTATGGTTCAGGCCGGCAATGGTCCCCTGGTTGGTAACGTGGGCAGAACCCAGATTGGCCACCATTCCACCGCTTACGCTTCCACTGGCGCCGTTCGTTATCGTCAGATTGGCATGCGCATCGGCCGCAATGCCGGTAGCGCTTGAGATCGTGCCGTAATTTGTCGCCGTGATCGATCCGCTGTGGGTGCGGAGGGCATCCGTGGCGCCGGTAATCGTTCCGGTGGCCGCGTTGGTGACTTCCATATCGCCGGTCACCTCCAGGCCATAGTTGGCGGTACCGGCAATCGTGCCGGCATTGGTGACAGTCAATAATTGGTTGGCCTGGATAGCGCTTGTCCCGCCGGAAATCAGACCGCCCGCATGGTTGGAGACGATCCCCGTGCCGTAGGCAATGAAACCGAAAGAGGTGCCGACGATATTGCCGGCATTGGTGACATTCCCGACAGCAGAGTAGCCGGAATTGACCCCCAGATCGCCGGTGATGGTGCCGCCGGCATTGTTGGTAACGGTGGCGTTGACGAAGGCGAATACGCCAATGTTTGCGTTGCCCGTGATCGTGCCAGAGTTGACGACAGTCACACTGCCATTGTTCGAGCCGACGCCGGATACGGTAGTGCCGGTGATGGTGGCGCCGGTGTTGTTGGTGACCGTGACGTCATTTTGAGAGAAAACACCGTTCGTTGCGCCGGTGATGCTTCCCGAATTGCTGACCGTCGCACTGCCGATATTGATTCCGCTATTCGCGCTTCCCGTGACAGAGGCACCGCTGTCGACATTGATGACAATGCCGGTCTGGTTGCCCGTCCCGTAACCGTCGGTCCCGTTCTGATCGGTCGTCACGCCTGAGCATGTAACGGTCGTGCCCGGCGGAGGATTGGGGCTATTGTCGGCCGCCGGCGAACAGGCCGCGGATGCCCCGCTCGCAAGCGCCAGAGTGGCGCAACCAGCGATCGCAAGAGCGGCGGCGGCTTGCCAAAACGGCAATCGCGGCCGGGGGAAACACCGTATCCGAACCGGCACGCGCGTCATTTGAATGGCTTGCATCCGAGACGTCCGCGGCCCCGGCCTTCAATAGAAAAAACGAATCAACTGATTTACTTTATACGGGAACCGCGCTGCCGAAAGTTCCCGAGCAGTCCCGCGTGGCTAAAGGTCGAGAAATCGGAATCGCTGTTGCAAACTGGCTACAGTAGCAACCGCCTATTCGCGGCAATCAGTCTGGCGAGCGGATGCGACCGTCGCCAGCGTGCGCCACGCGACCACCAGCGCCAGCCCTAACAGCGCCGCCGCCAGCAGGAACGGCGCGCCCGGCATTTTCACTGGCGCCTGGTCACTGATGAAATAGGCAAAGGTCAGCGTAAACAGAAACGGTCCTGCCATCTGGGCGATGCTGTTGACGCTGTTGGTCGCGCCCTGCAACTGACCCTGCTGATCCGGCGCAACCAGTTGCGTCGTCAGCGCCTGGATCGCCGCGCCCGCCACGCCCCACAGCGCCATCACGGGAATGCCGAGCCAGAACAGCGGTCCGGTCGGGGCTGCGCCATAGATGAAGAATCCCAACGCGCCACAAGCAAGCCCCAGCAGCAGCGCCCGGCGCTCGCCGAGGCGCGTGACGATCGGTCCGACACCCGCGCCCTGCACCACCATGGCGCAGACGCCGACTAGGGCCAGCGTCAGGCCGACGGTCGTCGTATCCCAGCCATATCGGTAGGTCGCATAGAGCACGAAAGTAGAGGGCAGAACCACATGCGCAACCTGCCCGAAGAAATTCGCCAGCGACAGGCCGGCGAGAATCCGGTTCGAGCGCAAGAGATGCAGTGCGCCGAGCGGGCTGGCGCTTTTCCAGCGGAACGGCGCGCGCCGCTCCAACGGCAGCGACTCGGGGAGGATCAGCCAGCCGTAGAGCGTATTCGCAAAACTCAAGCCTGCCGCGATCCAGAACGGCAGGCGCGGATCCATGCCGCCGAGCAGGCCGCCGATGGCGGGGCCGAGAATGAAGCCGGCGCCGAAGGCCGCGCCGATCTTGCCGAACACCGCCGCGCGACGTTCCGGCGGCGTCACGTCAGCGATATAGGCGAAGGCGGTCGAGATGCTCGCCGACGTAATGCCTGAGATCACCCGGCCGATGAACAGCCAGGTCAGCGAGGGTGCCAGCGCCATCAACACGTAGTCCAGCGCCAATCCGAAATTCGATAGCAGCACCACCGGCCGCCGGCCGAAGCGGTCCGAGAGCGCGCCGAGAATTGGCGAGAACAGGAACTGCATCAGCGCCCAGGCGGTGCCGAACAGACCGAAGATCCGCGCAGCGGTTGCGGTATCGTTGTCGACGAAACTCTCCACCAGCTTGGGCAGGATCGGCAGGATCAAGCCGAGCGCGAGCATGTCGAGCAGGATGGTGACGAAGATGAAGGCCGCCGCGCCGCTGCGTACCGGCGGCACCTGGCCAGGGTGCGCGGACGCTTTTTCGCTCATGACGGCCGCTTGCGCTTGTGGGCGAACGGATTGGCCTTTTCGCGCAGCGTGATCCGTATCGGCGCACCCGGCAGGTCGAAGGCCTCGCGCATCGAGTTGGTCAGATAACGCAGATAGGATTGTGGAACGGCGTCGGCGCGCGAGCAGAACAAGATAAAACTCGGCGGCCGCGCCTTGGCCTGCGTAATGTAGTTCAGCTTCAGCCGCCGGCCGGAGACCGCGGGCGGCGGGTTGGCATCGACCGCCTGCTCGAACCAGCGATTGAGCGTGGCCGTCGGCACGCGCTTGTTCCACACTGCATAGGCTTCCTCAATCGCCGTCATCAGCCGGTCGATGCCTTCGCCCATCAGCCCGGACACCGCGACAACAGGCGCGCCCTTGACCTGCGGCAGCCAGTGATCGACATCGGTGCGCAGCGCGGAAATCAGATTTCCCTTCCGCTCCATCAGGTCCCACTTGTTGACCGCGAGCACGATCGCCCGCCCCTCGCGCTCGATCAGATCGGCGATGCGCAGGTCCTGTTCCTCGAACCGGTTTTGCGCATCCATCATCATCACGACGACTTCGGCAAAGCGCACCGCGCGCAGCGCGTCCGCCACCGAAAGCTTTTCCAGCTTCGCCTCGATCCGCGAGCGCCGTCGCAGCCCCGCGGTGTCGAACACGCGGAACTCGCGGCCCTGCCAGGTGATCTCCACCGAAATGGAATCGCGCGTGGTGCCGGCCTCGGCGCTGGTCAGCAGCCGCTCCTCGCCGAGCAGATGATTGATCAACGTGGATTTCCCGGCATTGGGGCGGCCGACGATGGCGACGCGGATCGGACGCTGCGCGAGTTCCTCATCTGATATGATGATGTCGTCGTCGTCGAACTCTTCATCCTGATCGACCGGCTCCGGCATCAGCGCAGCGAGCGCGTCGTAGAGATCGCTCATGCCCTCGCCATGCTCGGCCGAAATCTGGATGGGATCGCCGAGCCCCAGCGCGTAGGATTCCATCGCGCCGACTTCGCCGTGCCTGCCTTCGCTCTTGTTGGCGACCAGCACCACCGGCTTGTTGGCGCGGCGCGCGAAATCGGCAAAGGCGCGATCGTTGGGCGTTAGCCCAGCGCGCGCGTCGATCACGAACATCAGCGCGTCGGCAAGGCCGATCGCGGTTTCGGTCTGCTCCTGCATCCGCGCGGTGAGCGAGCCCCTGGCGCCTTCGTCGAGGCCGGCGGTGTCGATCACGGTGAATTCGAGATCGCCGAGACGCGCATTGCCCTCGCGGCGGTCGCGGGTGACGCCAGGCTCGTCATCCACCAACGCGAGTTTCTGCCCTACCAGCCGGTTGAACAGCGTCGACTTGCCGACATTGGGGCGGCCGATGATGGCGATCGTAAAGGACATAAATGATCCAAACGCCCTTTTTTGAAGGGCGTGTCAATCGAACGAAAAGGACAAATCAGCGCGTGAAAGTACCGCTCGGCACCGGCGCCGGGAACGCGGATTGTTGCGGGGATTGTGCAGGCGCCGCCGATTGATCGGGCGGCGGCGCGGTGGTGCGCTTGCGCACGATCTTGGCCGGCTTGGGCGCCGGCGGCGCGGCGGCGGTGCTGCCCTCTTCCTCGGGCGCGGCGTCGGGGTCCACGGCCGCGGGTGCGGCAGCCTGCTTGCCCTTGGATTTCGCGCCACGCTTCGATTTCGGCTCTTCCGGCGGAGGAGCTGCAGCGGCAGCCTGCGCGTTCGGGTCGTCGACCTGCTGACGGGAGCCCTTGTAGAGATCCTTCGGCACGCCCTGCTCGAGGCCCGGCACGCCTTCGGGGAACACCGGCTTGCGGTCACCGGGCAGCTTCTTCTTGGTATCGAGGAAGTCGAGCATGTCGGAGGGATCGAAATTGCCGATGCCGCCACCGCCACAGCCCGCCAGCGCGCCGGAAAGTGCGACGAGAACGGCGGCTGCGATCAAACGTTGCGGGCGGCGCATGGTTGTTTTCCCACTCAACTCTTTTTCCGTCAGCTCTTGGCGACCGGCGGAAGCAAGGCCTGCAGCGCCTCAGAGCGCGAACGCAGGCTCGGCGGCGTCTGGCCGTCATTGGCGATCATATCCAGCCATTGCCGCGTCGCGGAGGCATCGTTGGCGCGCCAGGCCGATAGCGCCAGCAATTCGCGCGCAGTATGGCGGAAAGTCGCGCCCGGCGCCGCAGCAGCTTCGAGGCGCTCTTTCATGTTGGGATAGCTCGTGCTTTCCAACAGCAACTGGGCGGCGCGAATCCGCGCCAGATCCTGCTCGGCGACGCCGACGCTGCGATCAGCGGTGATCTCATCGAACATCTTTGCCGCGGCCTGCGGATCGCGGTTGGCGACTTCCGTCGCCATGCGCAACCGCGCCAGCACGCGATAGCCGAACGGCGCCTTCGCGACGAGATCGGCGAAGGCCGCCTCGGCCTCGGCGTGCTTGTTGGCTTCCGAAAGCTCGACGGCCTTGTCGAACGCAGCCCCCGCCTCGGCCGCCTTCTTGGCCTCCAAATATTGGTAGCCGCGCCAGCCACCCACGGCGGCGATGATCAAAATCATGCCGGCGATGATATAAAGCGAGTATCGGTCCCACAGCTTCTTGAGCTGATCGCGACGGACCTCCTCGTCGACTTCATCAAATAATTCAGACACTTAAAGATATCCCATCCCCGAGGAACCGCGCCTTGGGCGGCAGCATCGTGCGCCCGATCCCCGCATGGCCGCGACGTAGCCTATCGATATGGCGGTGGCAAGGCAAAGCGAGGTGGATCAAAGCGTTAACAGCGGCTCGATATGCCTCCGAAATCGGCTGACAATGTTGACATCGCGGTTCAAAGTTTGGCGTAATCCCGCCCGCTTCCATTTCGAATCTTATCCCGATTTCCTGGGTGTTTCATGCCTCGCCATGCGTTGGTTTCGATGCTTGCCATGAGCTTGGTATTGGGACTGGCATCCCTGCCCGCGGCGTCACTGGCCGACGACATCAAGCCGAAGGCGCCCGAGACGGCGTTCTCGGGCAAATTGCGCCCCGACATTTTGGGTATCTCGACCGAATCGAACGCCGAATCCGCGCGCGCCATCTTTGATTCCCTGTTCAAGGGCCGTACCGACACCAAGACCGACATCCAGCAGCAAAAATTCGGCAATGGCAGCGCCAGCTACGTCGCTGCGTTGAGTTTCAGCCTCCCCGCCGGTTCGAAACAGAACGGCGAGATGCTCTCGACCAGCTTCTCCTCGCCCGCGAGCGCCAACCGCGCCTATTTCGTCGCGCGCAACCTGACCTTCGCCCAGGACCAGCAGCCGTCGAAGGCCGACATGATCAAGGAAGTCATGGGCAAATACGGCGTGCCCACCATCGTCGGCGATCAGCATCTGTATTACATCTACCGCAAGGGCTCGATCATGTCGGTCGGCGGCAAGTACAAGGAAGCGACCGCGCTGGAAGCGATCGACAAGCCGCTTGACCCCAGGGCCGCCGTCAAGCTCAACGGCGACACCGTCCGCGGCAGTTGCGTGGCGGTCGTCAAGCGCGCGCAGACCAAGGCCAAAGAACCTAGCGCCATGCTCGCCGAGGCCAAGGGTGCGAATTGCGACGGCGTATTGAGCGTGCAGTTCGTCCCGGGCACGCCCGCCGACCGCGTCGGCATCGCGCAATTCACCCTGCTGGACGTCAAGCAGCTCGTCAGCGCTGCCGCGATCGACAGTGCGGCGCTTGCCGGCGGGTCGAGCGAAGGCTCAATGCCCAAGGGCAGCGCGCCGAAACTCTAGCCCTCGCGCGCGCCGACACGCGGCGACGGTAGGCGCGTTCATCGGTGCCATCCGCCAGACGTTTTTTTGAAACGCGTCACGGGAACCTATCGCCCGCGCTGTCATTGAATCTCCGTTACATGGAGTTCGGGCAATGCGCGGATTTCCTCCGACTGTGCCGTATGGCGCTGATCAGACAATATATCTGGTCGTGGAAGGTCCAGGGCCGCATGGCACCGCTCGGCAAACCGAGCGCGCTGACATCGAGACGGTCATTGCCGATCTTCTGTCGGGACAATTCAACGACCCGATCGAGGTCGTTGCTTTCAACACGCTGGAGCACTGGACCGACGATTTGTCCAAGGATGTCGCGCGAGAAATCCGCTGTCGTTGCGACATCGAGGGGCACGAAGTGCCTGCCTACCTGGAGGAATTCGTAGGCAGAACCTCGGCTTGATCAGCGGCGTCGCGGAGCTGCCGTTTCATCACCTTGCCGTTGGCATTGCGCGGCAACGGGTCCGTCCGCACATCCACGGTTTCCGGCACCTTGTAATCAGACAGCCGCTCGGCGCACCAGGCGCGCAGCACCTCGGCCCCGGCCGCGCCGCGGATGACGACGACCGCATGCACGCGCTCACCCAGCACCGGGCACGGCTTGGCGATAATCGCGCTCTCGAACACATCGGGGTGACCGGCGAGTACCGACTCCACCTCGGCCGAATAGATCTTTAATCCGCCACGGTTGATCATGTCCTTCTGCCGATCGAATACGCGAACGAAGTTCTCCTGGTCAATCGAGCCGAGATCGCCGGAGTGCCAGAAGCCGGCCGTAAAACTCTCGGCGGTGGCTTTCGGATTATTCCAGTAGCCCTTGATGACAGATCCGCCGTGAATCCAGATTTCGCCGATCTCGCCGCGCGGCAGCTCACGGCCCTCGGCATCGATGACGACGATCTGCGCGCCCGGACAGGGCAAGCCGACGCTGTCGATGTGGCTGGCGGTCAGTTCGCCGGGCATCATGGTCGACGGCGACGTGGTCTCGGTCGCGCCGTAGCAATTCATCAGCTTCAGACCGGGAATCTTGGCGTCCAGCCGCTCGATCGTGGCGATCGGCATCGGCGCGCCGCCAAAGCCGCCGATCCGCCAGCTCGACAGATCGTAGCTGTCGAAGTCCGGCTGCAGCAGGCAGAGATTGTACATCGCCGGCACCATCACGGTGTAGGTGACGCGCTCACGCGCCGCCATCTTCAGATATTCCGCCGCCTTGAACTCCGCCATGACGATCAGCGCACCGCCGCAGCGGACCATGGTCATGATGTTGGCGACGACGCCTGTAACGTGGCCGAGCGGGACCGCGGCGATCGAACGATCCGCCGCTGTTAGCTTCAGGCACGACACGAACACCATCGCCGAATGAATGATGTTGCAATGGGCAAGCATCGCGCCCTTGGGCCGCCCGGTCGTGCCCGACGTGTAGAGGATCATGGCGGTGTCTTCTTCGCCGACCTCGACCGGCGCAGCCAGCGGCGCGTGATCGGCCAGATCCGAGAAGCGCGAGAGTTTCGGATCATCATCGACCGCGATCCGGTGCGTCACATCGGGAATGTCGCCCGCATCGGGCACACGGTCGGCCAGCGCAGCCTCGTGGATCAGGAGCCGCGCGCCGCAATCGGTGAGCACATAGGCGATCTCGGGCTTTTGCTGGCGGGTCGAAAGCAACACCGTGACCAGCCCGGCATGCGCCGCGGCCAGCATCGTCAGCACGAATTCGGTTCTGTTGCCGAGTAGCACCGCGACGCGGTCGCCGCGCTTGAGGCCAAACTTCCCGAAGCCTGCCGCGATCTGCGCAGACTGCTGCGCGACTTCGCGCCAGGTCATTCGCCTGTCACCGCAGACCAGCGCTTCGCCGTCCGGATTCATAGCAACTGCATCGGCTACCATCGCCGGGATGCTTTTGGGCCGTTCGCAAAAAGCCGGAACGATACGATCGCCGAAGCGCGGTTCTAGCCGCATCGCCGGAATGGAATGCTGCGACCAGTCCATGGCGTGCCTCGTCAGCTCTTCTTCATCTCGTAGACGTGCTCAGGCCCCGGGAAAGCGCGCGAGCGCACGTCGCTGGCGTAGCCCTGGACCGCGGCTTCGATCGCGGGGCCGAGATCGCCGTAGCGGCGAACGAATTTCGGCGTCCTGGGCGACAGGCCCAGCATGTCCTCCAGCACCAGCACCTGCCCGTCGCAAGCTGAGCTGGCGCCAATGCCGATGGTCGGAATGGCGATGGTCTGCGTGATCTTTCGCGCCAGCGGCTCGGCGACCGCCTCGACCACGACCGAGAATGCCCCGGCATCCGAAATCGCCTGGGCATCCCTCAGGATCGGGTCCCAACTGCCCTCGTCGCGGCCCTGCGCGCGAAACGAACCGAGCGTGTTGATCGATTGCGGCGTCAACCCGATATGGCCCATGACAGGAACGCCGCGCTCGGACAGGAACGCGACGGTCTCCGCCATCCGCGCTCCGCCTTCGAGCTTCACCGCGCCGCAATGGGTTTCCTTCAATATCCGCACCGCGGAATGAAATGCCTGCTCCTTCGAGGCCTCATAGGAGCCGAACGGCATGTCCACCACGACCAGCGCGTGCTGCGACCCGCGCATCACCGCATGCCCCTGCAGGATCATCATGTCGAGCGTCACCGGCACCGTGGTCTCGAAACCGTGCATGACGTTGCCGAGGGAATCGCCGACCAGAATGACGTCGCAGTGGCGATCCACCAGCGCTGCGGTATGCGCATGGTAGGACGTCAGCATCACGATCGGCTCGCCGTTCTTGCGCGCGCGGATATCCGGCGCAGTTTTGCGCTTGATCGCAGATTGAACCGACATGCTAGACTCCAACCACGGGGACGCCGATCACGACCGGGTGGAACGCGAATGCGAGCGCCAGATAGGCGACGAGGCCGACCGCGATCGCGATCAGATCGTTGCCGGGACCACCGACGGGGATCGGCGGCGCGCCGGCGTCGGAACGAGATTTCAGCGAAATACGGTCATATACCGCCCATGCGAGAAACGACCCGAACAGGATGATCGAGCCGAGATCGCCGTTGGCGAGCAGATGCGCCGCAGCCCACAGCTTGATGCCCGTCAGCATCGGATGCTTCAGCGTCGTATAGATCCGGCCGCGAATGTAGGACGCAACCACCATGATGACCGCGGGCAGCATCAGGGCCAGCGTAATGTGCTTGAGCGCCGTCGGCGGGGTCCAGACGTCGATCCAGCCGGTCGCACGATACTTCGCAAAACCCCAGATGATCAGCGCAAGCCCTGCGAACGAGGCCAGCGCATAGCCGATCTTGTAACCGCCCTCGCCGGTCGCGGCGATGACCTGCGCGCGCAGCTTGCGCTGGATGGTGAGCGTGTGGACGCCGAAGAACAGGAGCAGGCCCAGGATCAACACCAGCAGTCCCATGATGTCCTCCCGTTGCGCGGCTGGTTTGCCGGTATTATCCGCGTATCATCTTAGGGGCTTGGTGCGCAATGCGCCACGCGGACGTCGTCACGGCTTCTCCGCCTGCTTTGCCAAATCGCGGTTGTCGACGTAGCGGATCGCGATCGGCCGCCCGGCCAGCGCACCGCCCAGTCCGGACGTGAACTTGAGCGGCGCGCAGCCCGCGAGCGAGGTGTTGATCGCTTTGAGATAGGCAGCGCGGGTATCTGCCGGGGCGCCGGCCGTGGCATAGGTCACGCGCGGGGCGGCGATGATCTCGCCCGAGCGCTTGAAGCTGAAGCGAACCGACATCTGCATGCCCGGCCGCGCGATATCGGAAGGCGGCGGCGACCAGCAGGACCGGAGCGCCGCAAACAGGTCGCCGATGGTATCGAGATCGTGGTCGGGCTTGCGATATTTCGCGGCCTGGTCCTGCGGTGGCACGGTTTCGATCGTGAGTTGCAGGTTCTGGCCGTAGGGATAATCGATCTCGGGAATGCACGGACCATCATTGAACACGCTGCAAAACGACGGTGTGCAGGGCTGGCCGTCGAGCACGCTGCAGGGCGCATGCGCAAACGGCGTCGCGTCGATCTGCCGCCGCGACTGGGCATCGGCCGTGCTCATCCCGACGAACAGGCCGATCAGACAGACGATGATGCACCGAAGCATGCGGGCGGGTCCTCATGGACGACCCAACCAAGCTGGTGCGCATATTCGTCCGCATCAAGGCTGATGGCGTTCACATCCCTGCGTTCATGGCCGACAGTTCCGCAATCAGGGCCTTCTCGCCGGGCTGGTCGAGGACGCCGGCCGTATAGAGCGAGATGCCGCCATAAAGCGTGATGTAGACCTTCATCACCGCGCGGCGCCGATCGGCCGGGCTCTCGATATCCTGGCAGAATATCCGCATGGCCTGGGTGATGACCTTGTGGACCGCGGCCTGCAGCGGCGGATTGTGCTTCATGGTCGCGTGCGGGCGGCTGGTCATCAGAGCGTAGAGCGCGCGATTGGCCAGGGCGAAACGGACATATTTCGCGGTATAGTCCTGCGGCGTCTCTGCCTTGACGAGGATGGCGGCGAGCCGGGTATAGGCCTCGGTCGCCACCGCATCCAGCAGCGCCTCGCGGTCGGCGAAATGATTGTACAGCGAGCGATGCGCGACGCCGACGGCCTCCGCGACCTCACGCAAGCTCAGCTGCTCATGGCCGGCCGCGGCCACGAGGCGCGTGGCGGCCTTCAGCGCCGCGGATTTCAGATTGCCATGGCGATAGGTCGCCCGGCGTGGCTTCACTGTCATGCCTCCTTCATACAAAGGCACGGGACGCAACGCCA
Organism: Bradyrhizobium sp. 170; assembly: GCF_023101085.1. Taxonomy (NCBI): domain Bacteria; kingdom Pseudomonadati; phylum Pseudomonadota; class Alphaproteobacteria; order Hyphomicrobiales; family Nitrobacteraceae; genus Bradyrhizobium; species Bradyrhizobium sp. 170. Next base: position 5,077,549 of record NZ_CP064703.1, read on the forward strand.
CCACCGGACGGGTCGAAGTTGGCGTCTCAGGCCGACGCCCGCTGGGCAACACGGTCCTCGCCATATTGCGGCGTGATGTCCTCGTCGATCATGCCTCGGATCATCTTGATCACGGCCCCGCGCGCTCGTGCCTTGGTGGCGGCGTGAGCGGTCATGTTGAGGGTGGCGAGCGCCTGCGCGGCCTCCTCGGCGCTGCGCTCCAGCGCGTCAGCCGGAACGACGCGGTCAAAGAAGCCGGCGGTGACGGCTTCGGTGGGGCCGAACATTTCCGCTGTCATCACCACCCTGCTGAAACAGGCCGGCGTCAGCCGCTGTCGCGCGATCTCGATGGCGAAGCGCGGCACGGTAAGCCCGATCGCGACCTCGTTCATGCCGATCCGGTAGTCGCCCTCGGCGGCAATGCGATGGTCGCTGGACATGATGAGGAAGGCCCCCATCGGATAGGCGTTGCCCTGGCAGGCCGCCACCACAGGTGTCGGGAACGAGAGGATGCGCAGCGCCAGTTCTGCGCCCGCTTTCACCATCAGATATTGGTCCTCGGCGCTCCCCTTGGCGAAGACGCTAAGATCGAAGCCGCCGGAAAAATGCTTGCCCCGCGCCTTCAGGATCACGACGGTCTTGTCTTTTTCCGCCTGATCGAACGCCGCGTGCAGCGCATTCAGCATCGCAAGCGACATCACATTGGCCTTGCCGTCGTCGATCACAATGGCGCCGACCGGGCCGGAACGGGAATAGGTCGCGAGATCAGTCATGATTTGCCTCCCTGTCGTTATAAGTATCCAGTGGATACTTTAGCGGACACGGATCCGGCGCAAGGGATTTCTCCAGACGGGAAATGCATGCTGGCATCCACTGGATGCATATGTCTCGGCGAATGCCTGCTGGCTCCCGGCAAAGAGGCGTCATCGTCCGGCTTGACCGGACGATCCAGTATTCCAGAGACAATAGTGATTCACCGTGAGGCCGCGGCGTACTGGGTCCCCGCTTTCGCGGAGGACGACAGATGGGGCGGAGCGACAGCGCTCCGACTACGCCTTCTTCTTCACGTCCTTGACGTTGGAAAAATTGATCCCCTCGGCCCGTTCGCGGGTATAGCCGAGATAGAACTCGTTCTTGGCCATGAATACCGGATCGCCGTCGACGTCATCGGCGATGCCGGAGCCGTTGGCGGCGATGAAAGCGTCGAGTTTCTTGCGATCGTCGGACGAGACCCAGCGCGCGAGCTGGAACTCCGAGACCTCGAATTCCACCGGCAGCGAATATTCCGCGTCGAGCCGCGCCTTGAGCACGTCGAGCTGCAGCGGACCGACGACGCCGACCAGCGCCGGTGCGCCGTCGCGCGGCCGGAACACCTGCACCACGCCCTCTTCCGACATCTGCTGCAGGGCTTCCTTCAGCTTCTTCGCCTTCATCGCGTCCGTCAGGCGCACGCGGCGGACGATTTCCGGCGCAAAGCTCGGAACTCCGACGAAGGTGATATCCTCGCCCTCGGTCAGCGTATCGCCGATCCGAAGCGTGCCGTGGTTGGGAATGCCGACGACGTCGCCGGCAAAGGCTTCGTCTGCCACAGAACGATCCTGGGCGAAGAAGAACTGCGGCGACGACAGCGACATGTTCTTGCCGGTGCGCACCAGTTTTGCCTTCATGCCGCGGCTGAGTTTGCCTGAACATAGGCGCGCGAAGGCGATACGATCGCGGTGGTTCGGATCCATGTTGGCCTGGATCTTGAACACGAACGCGCTCATGCGCGGCTCGGCCGCCTCGACCTTGCGCAGGTTCGAATCTTGCGCCCGGGGCGCAGGCGCAAACTTGCCAAGACCTTCCAGCAGGTCGCCGACGCCGAAATTGCGCAGCGCGCTGCCGAAATAGACCGGCGTGAGATGGCCTTCGCGAAATGCCTGCAGCTCGAACGGCTTGCAGGCTTCCGAGACCAGCGCGAGTTCATCCTTGATCTCGGCGACGTCGAGATTGGCGTTGCGGCCGGTGAGATCGGCGATGTCGATCTGCTCGGTCGCGCCGGTCTTGGCGCCGCCGCCTTCGAGCAGGCGCACACCGCCATTGACGACGTCGTAGGTGCCGAGGAAGTCGCGGCCGCGGCCGACCGGCCAGGTCATCGGCGTGGTGTCGAGCGCCAGCGTCTTTTCGATCTCGTCCAGGAGTTCGAACGTGTCGCGGCTCTCGCGATCCATCTTGTTGATGAAGGTGATGATCGGAATGTCGCGCAGCCGGCACACCTCGAACAGCTTTCGCGTCCGCGCCTCGATGCCCTTGGCGGCGTCGATCACCATCACGGCGGAATCGACCGCGGTCAGCGTGCGGTAGGTGTCTTCGGAAAAGTCCTCGTGGCCCGGCGTATCCAAGAGGTTGAAGACGAGGTCCTGGAACTCGAACGTCATCACCGAGGTCACGACCGAGATGCCGCGCTCGCGCTCGATCTTCATCCAGTCGGAACGGGTATTGCGCCGCTCGCCCTTGGCCTTGACCTGTCCCGCCAGATTGATGGCGCCGCCGAACAGCAGGAGTTTTTCGGTCAGCGTGGTCTTGCCGGCGTCCGGGTGGGAGATGATCGCAAACGTGCGCCGCCGCGCCACTTCATCGGCAAGCGGCGAGCGGGACGGCGATTCGGCAGTGACGGCAATGTCGGACATGAGGCTCGAGCGTTTGGCAGGGAAAACCGGGCTAATCAAGCCTCATTTGGTGGTTGCGGAGGGCGTTGGCCAGACCCATATCGGCAGCGGAAGGACGGCCTTCCATTTCACAGCTCATCCGCGGGGACGACCCTGCCTGGTTCGGAGGGTCGTGATGGCCTGGATCGTATTGTTCGTCGCCGGCCTCATGGAAATAGGCTGGGCTATCGGCCTCAAGTATACTGAAGGTTTCACACGCCTCGTTCCATCCGTCCTGACGCTCGCCTGCATGGCGGGCAGCATCCTCCTGCTCGGCCTTGCCTTGAAAGCGCTGCCGATCGGAACCGCCTACGCGGTGTGGACCGGTATCGGCGCGGTCGGAACGGCCATCCTGGGCATCGCCCTGTTCGGCGAGCCTGCTACCGCCGCCCGCCTCGCCTGCATCGGCCTGATCGTGGCCGGCATTGCCGGGCTCAAGCTTGTCACCTGATCAGCGCAACAGCAGTGCCGCCCAATAGGTCAACGCCGCCACGATCGCGGAAGCCGGAATGGTGATCACCCAGGCATAGACGATCGAACTCGCCACGTTCCAGCGCACCGCCGAAACCCGCCGCGCCGCGCCGACGCCGATGATCGAGCCGGTAATGGTGTGGGTCGTGGATACGGGAACCCCGAGAAAGGTCGCCATGAACAGGGTCGCCGCCCCGCCGGTTTCAGCGCAAAAACCCTGCATCGGCGTCAGCTTCGTAATCCGCAGCCCCATGGTGCGGACGATCCGCCAGCCTCCCATCAGGGTGCCGAGGCCCATGGCCGCCTGGCAGGAAATCACGACCCAGAACGGGATGTTAAAGTCCGCGCCGAGGTGACCCTGCGAATAGAGCAGCACCGCGATGATGCCCATGGTCTTTTGCGCGTCATTGCCGCCATGGCCGAGCGAATAGAGCGACGCCGAGACGAATTGCAGGATGCGGAAGGCGCGGTCGACCGCAAACGGCGTCGAGCGCACCGAGAGCCAGGACACGATCGCGACCAGCACCAGCGCCAGCAGGAACCCGACCAGCGGCGACAGCACGATCGCCAGCAGCGTTTTCGACAGGCCGGTCCAGACAGCCGCCGAAATCCCGGCCTTTGCCATGCCGGCGCCCACCAACCCGCCGATCAGCGCGTGCGAACTGGACGAGGGAATCCCGAGCGCCCACGTGATCAGGTTCCAGACGATGGCGCCCACAAGTGCCGCGAAAATCACGGTGGCATCGACAACGCTCGGTTCGATGATGCCGGTGCCGATCGTATTGGCGACGTGGAGCCCGAACACCAGGAAGGCGATGAAATTGAAAAAGGCGGCCCAGATCACCGCATATTGCGGGCGCAACACGCGGGTCGACACGATCGTTGCGATCGAATTGGCGGCGTCGTGCAACCCGTTGAGGAAGTCGAACAGCAGCGCGACCGCGATCAGGAAGACCAGAATCGGAAGACCGAGCGAGGCGTCCACTTGATTGGCCCTGCCCTATACCTGTTCGATCACGATGGAATTGATCTCATTGGCGACGTCGTCGAAGCGGTCGGATACTTTCTCAAGATGCTTGTAGATTTCGGCGCCCACGATGAAATCCATCGAGTTGCCGCCTCGGTGCTTGAGAAACAGTTCCTTCAATCCGATGTCGTGGAGATCGTCGATGCGGCCCTCCAGCTTTCCGATCTCCTCGGTAATGGCGGTCAGCATCGCGACGTTGTTTCCGATCGACTGCATCAGCGGCAGCGCACGACCGACCAGATTGGCGCACTCGACCAGCAGGGTCCCGATCTCGCGCATCGGCGGCTCGAAGATGCGGACCTCGAACAGCACCACCGCCTTCGCAGTCTGCTGCATCTGATCGATCGCATCGTCCATCGCGGTGATCAGGTTCTTGATGTCACCGCGGTCGAACGGGGTAATGAAAGTGCGTCGGACCGCTGTCAGCACCTCGCGGGTAATGCCGTCGGCGTCATTTTCGAACTGGTTGACGCGCTGGCAGAACACCGGCGTCTCGTCGCCGCCGCGCAGCATGTCCTGCAGCGCCAACGCCCCCTGCAGCACCGTCTGGGCGTGCCGGTCAAACAGGTCAAAAAACCGCTCCTCCTTGGGCAAAAAGGCACGAAACCAGCGCAGCATAGGTACTATCCATCGTTCAGGAACGGCCGCCCGGGGCGGCCCGTCACGAAGCTGTCATAGACCATCCGAAGACAAAGCGCGCGACGGCAGGCCCCGGGAAACGGGTCATCCACCGCTTTGTGGCACCGAAACAGGCGTCAAAACCGGCAGTTTTACAGCGATCTCCGGAAATAATGCGCGATTTCGCCGATCACGCCGCGGCGGAAGGTCAGCACGCAGGCGACGAAGATGACGCCCTGGATCACCGTCACCCACTGGCCGAACCCGGCCAGATATTGCTGCATGGCGATGATGACGAAGGCGCCGACCACCGGGCCGAACACCGTTCCGAGGCCGCCAACCAGCGTCATCAGCACGATTTCGCCCGACATCGTCCAGTGCACGTCGGTGAGCGAGGCGTTCTGCGCCACGAACACCTTCAGCGAGCCGGCAAAGCCCGCGATGGTCCCGGAGAGGATGAAGGCGAGCAGCTTGTACTGGTCGGTCTTGTAGCCCAGCGAGATCGCGCGCTGCTCGTTCTCGCGGATCGACTTCAGCACCTCGCCGAACGGCGAGTTGATGGTGCGGTAGATCAGCAGGAATCCGCCGAGGAAGCCGGCCAGCACGACGTAGTAAAGTACGGTCGGGTTAGCGAGATTGAAGACACCGAACAGATAGCCTTGCGGGATGCCCTGGATGCCGTCTTCGCCATGGGTAAAGGGCATCTGCAGATAGATGAAATACAGCAGTTGCGACAGCGCCAGCGTGATCATCGAGAAATAGATGCCCTGCCGACGGATCGAGATGAAGCCGGTGACGACCGAAAGAGCCGCGGCGGCGGCGACTCCGACCAGAATTCCGAGTTCAGGCGTAAAACCCCAAACCTTCAGCGCATGCGCCGTGCAGTAACCCGCGGTGCCCAGGAACATCGCGTGGCCGAACGACAGCAGGCCGCCATAGCCGATCAGGAGATTGAACGCGCAGGCGAGCAGCGCGAAGCACAGCGCCTGCATGACGAAGAACGGGTAGATGCCGGTCGCGGGCACCATGGCCAGCAGCACCGCCATCGCCGCGAACACGATCATTTCGTCGCGGATGGCCCGCGGGCTTGTCGGCAGTGTGTCGTCAGTCAATGCGCTCATGTCAGGCAGCCCGTCCGGTCAGTCCCGCAGGCTTCACCAGCAACACCAGCACCATCAGGACGAACACCACGGTGTTGGAAGCCTCGGGATAAAAATACTTGGTCAGTCCCTCGATCACGCCGAGGGCGAAGCCGGTGATGATCGATCCCATGATCGAGCCCATGCCGCCGATCACCACCACCGCGAACACGACGATGATCAGATCGGCGCCCATCAGCGGCCGCACCTGGTTGATCGGGGCCGACAACACGCCGGCCAGCGCGGCAAGACCGACGCCGAGCCCGTAGGTCAGCGTGATCATCCTGGGCACGTTGATGCCGAAGGCGCGCACCAGGGTCGGATTTTCGGTCGCGGCGCGCAGATTGGCGCCGAGCCGCGTTTTCTCGATCAGGAACCAGGTCGCGATGCAGACCACGAGCGAGAACACCACCACCCAGCCGCGATAGATCGGCAGGAACATGAAGCCGAGATTCATGCCGCCCTTCAGCTCATCCGGGATCGCGTAAGGCAACCCGGAAGAGCCGAAATAATTCTGGAACACGCCCTGCACGATCAGCGCGATGCCGAAGGTCAGCAGCAATCCGTAGAGATGGTCGAGGCCGGAGAGCCATTGCAGCATGGTCCGCTCCAGGATCATGCCGAAGATACCGACGACGATGGGCGCGATGATCAGCGCCGGCCAATAGCCGATGCCGGCGATGTTCAACAGAAAGTACGCGCAGAACGCACCCATCATATAGAGCGCGCCATGGGCGAAATTGATGATGTTGAGCATGCCGAAGATCACGGCGAGCCCGAGACTGAGCAGCGCGTAGAACGATCCGTTGATCAATCCCACCAAGAGCTGGGCGTAAAGAGCTTGCATCGGTTTCGCACTCAATCTCGTTTATGACGCAAATCGCGTTGTGACGCGAGAGGGCGCCCGCCGGCACGGATGCCGGCGGGCTATCGTTCTTACTTCTTTACCAGCGGACAGGCGCTTTCCGAAAGCGGTCGGAAGGCCTGGTCCGCCGGGGTTGTTCCGACCAGCTTGTAATAGTCCCACGGTCCCTTGGATTCGGAAGGCTTCTTGACTTCAAACAGATAGGCCGGATGAAGCTTGCGGCCGTCGGCGCGGATCGTGCCCTTGCCGAACAGCGGGTCGTCAGTCGGCGCTTCCTTCATTTTCGCAACCACCTTGACGCCGTCATGAGGATTGCCGCCCATCGCATCGATCGTCTTGAAATAGTGGATCAGGCCCGAATACACGCCAGCCTGCACCATCGACGGCATCGCCTTGTTCTTCATGCGCTCGGAGAAGCGTTTCGAAAACGCGCGAGTGCCGTCGTTCAAATCCCAGTAGAACGTTTCGGTGAAATTCAGGCCCTGAGCCACCTTGAGGCCGAGGGAGTGAACGTCGTTGATGAACAGCAGCAGTCCCGCGAGTTTCTGGCCGCCCGAGACGATGCCGAACTCCGCGGCCTGCTTGATGGTGTTGGTAGTGTCGCCGCCGGCATTGGCCATGCCGACGATCTTGGCCTTGGAGGCCTGCGCCTGCAGCAGGAACGAGGAGAAGTCCGACGAATTCAGGGGATGCCTGACGGTGCCGATAACCTTGCCGCCCGATTTAACCACGACTGCGGCGGTATCGCGTTCCAGCGCGTGGCCGAACGCGTAGTCCGCGGTCAGGAAGTACCAGGTGTCGCCGCCGGCCTTCACCAGCGCCTGCCCGGTGCTGTTCGCCAGCATGTAGGTGTCGTAAACCCAGTGAATTGTGTTCGGCGAGCACTGGGCATTGGTGAGGTCCGACGTCGCCGCGCCGGTATTGATCATGATGGCGTTCTTTTCCTTCACCAGATTGTTCACCGCCAGCGCAACGCCGGAGTTCAGAACATCCACGAAGATATCGACCTTCTCGACGTCGATCCATTGACGCGCGACGGTGGTGCCGATGTCGGGTTTGTTCTGGTGGTCGGCGGAGATCAGGTCGATCTTCCACCCCTTGGCCGCAAGGCCGGAATCCTCGATCGCCATCTGCGCCGCCAACGTCGAGCCGGCGCCGCCGAGGTCGGAGTAAAGCCCGGAATTGTCGGTGAGAACGCCGATCTTGACGTTCTTGTCCTGTGCCAGGGCGCCGCCTGCGGCAAACGCCAGGGCGGTGCCGAGGAAAAGAGCTGAAATGCGATGTTTCATATTGTCTCCATTAATCCTGAGTGCAGTCGCAGTAACAATCAGACGCCGAGATAGGTGTGGAGCTTGTCCATGTTGGCCGACAGCTCCGAATTCGCAAACCCGTCGATGACCTTGCCGTGCTCGACGATGTAGTAGCGGTCGGCCACCGTGGAGGCGAAGCGAAAATTCTGCTCGACCAGCAGGATGGTGAAGCCTTCCGATTTCAGCCGCGCGATGGTGTGGCCGATCTGCTGGATGATGACAGGCGCGAGACCCTCGGTCGGCTCGTCCAGCATCAGGAAGCGCGCGCCGGTGCGCAGGATTCTGGCGATCGCGAGCATCTGCTGCTCGCCGCCGGAAAGCTTGGTGCCCTGGCTGTTGAGGCGCTCCTTCAGGTTCGGAAACAGTTCGAAGATCTGGTCGAGCGAGAGCCCGCCGCTGCGCACGATCGGCGGCAGCAGCAGGTTTTCGCGCACGTCGAGGCTTGCGAAAATGCCCCGCTCCTCGGGACAAAACGCGATGCCCATCCGCGCGATCCTGTCGGACGAGGCGCGGATGATGTCTTCATTGTTGAAGCGGATCGAACCGGTACGCTTGCCGATAATTCCCATCACCGACTTCAGCGTCGTAGTCTTGCCGGCGCCGTTGCGGCCGAGCAGCGTAACCACCTCACCGGCCTTCACATTGAAGTTGATGCCGTGAAGGATGTGGGATTCGCCGTACCAGGCCTGCAGGTCCGAAACGGAAAGAATTTCCCCGCCCGCCGGCTTGGCGGCGGCTTCGGCCATTTTCAACTCAGGCATGACCGGCCCCCAGATAGGCTTCCTTGACGCGCTCGTCCTTGGACAGTTCAGCATAATTGCCTTCGGCCAGCACCTGCCCGCGCGTCAGCACCGTGATGATGTCGGACAGGTTGGCGACCACGGAGAGATTATGTTCGACCATCAGGATGGTGTACTTCGCCGAGATGCGCTTGATCAGCGCCGCGATCTTGTCGATGTCTTCATGGCCCATGCCGGCCATCGGCTCGTCGAGCAGCATCATCTCGGGGTCGAGCGCCAGCGTCGTCGCAATTTCGAGCGCCCGTTTGCGTCCGTAGGGCATCTCGACCGCCGGCGTGCTGGCGAACTCGCTCAGGCCCACATCGTTGAGAAGCTCATGCGCGCGGCCGTTGAAGCGGTCGAGCACGCTCTTGGAACGCCAGAAATCGAACGAAGCCCCGTGCTGGCGCTGCAAGGCGACGCGGACGTTCTCCAGCGCCGTCAAGTGCGGAAACACCGCCGAAATCTGGAACGAACGCACCAGCCCGAGACGCGCCACATCGGCCGGCGCCATCGCGGTGATGTCCTGTCCCTTGTACAGGATCTGGCCTGCCGACGGCCTCAGGAACTTGGTCAGCAGGTTGAAGCATGTCGTCTTGCCGGCGCCGTTAGGCCCGATCAGCGCATGAATGCTACCGCGACGCACCTTGAGGGCGACATCGCGAACGGCGAAGAAACCTGCGAATTCCTTGGTCAATCCGTGGGTTTCGAGAATGAACTCATCAGCCAAACAAATTTCCCCCGTCAGCCGTCTCCGCGAGTTCGCCCGCGCGCGGCCAATTTTTCCTGTTCGGGCAGGCTCTGCCGGACGTCCTGGAAACCGTCCCGAGCCCGCCGCCTCCGGGCCGGAATATGCCGTCAACGGTATGGGTTAGGCAAGGTGGAAAGCTGCCACGGGGAAAACGCGCGTGCCGGTTCCGGATGCGCCATAAGTCGAATTGCGCCGATTGCCCGGCCTGGCTGGCCCGCTATCCGTGCTCAACCGCGATCTTTGCGCCGGCAAGCCATCGTTAACGGTGTTCTGCTGCAATCGGGCGCTTTCATACAATATTTCCGCCTCAGCCGCATCATCACGCGATTTAGACAGCCAGGAATTGCCGCCTTGGAATTTGAAAGCGCCGGACCGTCGGTCGTCAAATCTATCAAACAGCGCGACCTGCTGAACACCTGGCTGCGGCAATACGCCCGCGACCAGTCGATACCGCGCATGTCGGAATACCAGCCGGCGCGGATCGAGGACGAACTTCCCGACCTGGTACTCTACACCGTCGATACCAGCACGCAGCCGCCACGCCTGACCATTCAGAGCGACGGGACGCGGATGTCGACGGCTTATGGGAATACCGGCAAAGGCCGCTATCTCGACGAGTATCTGGGCGCAAGGCTCGCTCCGATCGTGATGCCGGTCTATCATGAATGCATCGCGCGCCGCCTTCCCGCCTATACCATCGCCAATATCGATGACATCTACGGGCGAATCGTCGCCTATGAGCGGCTGTTGCTGCCGTTCTCCGACGGCGGCGGCATTACCCACATCATCGCTTCGCTGAAGACCATCAGCGAGGACGGCGGCTTCGAGATCAAGAACCTGATGCGCGGAAACGACAAGCTGCCGGTGCCGAAGCTGCGCACCATCATCGACCGCGATCTCTTCCATCGCGCGCCCGGCCGCATTCCGTCCGGCGACGAACTCGAATTCAGTTAAGCCGCGATGCAATTCGAAAGTGCCGATCCTTCGGTCGTCAAGTCGATCAGGCAGCGCTATCTCCTGAACGAATGGCTGCGCGCGGCCGGCAAGCAGCGAACCATGCCTCCGCCCGGTGATTTTCAGCCGGAGCAGGTCGCCGACGAACTGGTCGACATGATGCAATATGAGGTCGTCGGCCAGGGCGATGGCGCGCGATTTCTAATCACGCATGAAGGCGCCAGGCTCGCTACCACCTACGGCAGCGACCATATCGAGCCCACACAGCGAACCAACCGCTATCTCGACGATGCGATCGGACCCGAACGATATGCCAACGTCGTTGCCTTGTACCGGGCCTGCGTGGCCCGTCAGCGGCCGACCTATTCCATTTCGACGGTACAGGACGCCGACGGCAAGGACGTATCCTATGAACGGCTGCTGATGCCGCTCGGCGACGGCAATGTGGTCAGCCAGATCGTCGGATCCTTCAAGAGCATCAGCATCGAAGGCGGATTCAAGATCAGCAATCTGATGGGCCTGAGGCCAAAGGCCGGGCCGGTGACGCTTGTCAGGGCGATCATCGATCGCCAGTTCGTGCCGGCTGCGGCCCCGGCGGACGCGTCGTCGTCCGACGAGATCGTCGAGTTCGATTAGGGCGTTTTCCAGCGAAGTGGCGACCGGTTCGCGTCAGGAAACGCGTCAAATCAAAAATCTAGAGCCCCGTTCCGATTCCATCGGAACGGAAAAGGCTCTAGGCCTTGCGCCCGCGCGATTTGGACGGCACTTCCTTGCCGTAGACCTCCGGCTTGAATCCGACCAGCAATTTGCCGCCGAGATCGAGTACCGGACGCTTGATCATCGAAGGCTGCGCCAGCATCAACGCCAGCGCCTTGCGCTCGTTGAGGCCTTCCTTGTCGCCGTCGGGCAGCTTCTTGAACGTCGTGCCCGCGCGGTTGAGCAGCGTTTCCCAACCGAGTTCGTCGGACCATTGCTTGAGTTTGTCCTTGGCGATGCCGGCAAGCTTATAGTCGTGAAAGTCGTAAGCCACGCCGTGATCGTCAAGCCAGGCGCGCGCCTTCTTCATGGTGTCACAGTTCTTGATGCCGTAGATCGTGATGGGCATTTTCGTTGCATTCCGGACTGGCGTTATTGGTCCTGTCGGACCGGATTAGAGTTAAGCGGATCGGCGAATCTATCATAGACTGGCGTATCCCTTTCTGCCGGGACCAACCGATGGAATTCACCGTATTGTTTCTGGCCACGGCCATCGTGATGCTGATCGCCTGGCGCGGTCAACGTCCACTGGCGCTCGGCCTGTTCGGAGCCATCCTGATCGCGTGCGTCGCCACCTATCTGCACCACGCGACCGATACGCTGAAACTGTCGTTCTGAGGGACGCATGACCCCGGCGCGCGCCATCACGCTGAATGCACTCAGCCTCTACGCGGTGGCGCTGGTCTTGGCGGCGGCCTATGCGGCGCAGTTCATCCTTCGTGAGCTGCCCTGCCCGCTCTGCCTGCTGCAGCGTATCCTGTTCGCGGCGCTGGCCGTCGGTCCGATCCTCAATATCCGCTTCGGCCCCCGCCCCAGCCACTATGCGATGTCGCTGCTGGCGGCGGTCGCCGGCGCGGTGGCGTCGACCCGGCAGGTGCTGCTGCACATCATGCCCGGCGACGCCGGCTATGGTTCGGCGCTGCTCGGCTACCATTATTATACGTGGGCACTGCTCGGCTTCATTGCCGCCATCGTCCTGCTTGCCGCGATCCTGCTGTTCGACCGCCAGTTCGGGGAAGACAAAGCCGTGCTGCCGGCCACCGGCGGCTTCGCGCAAACCGCGGTGTGGCTCGTGATCGCGCTCACGGCGGCCAACGTGGTGACGACGCTGCTGGAATGCGGCTTCGGCGCCTGCGCCGACAACCCCGTCGTTTACGAACTGCTCAAGCGCACGGCTTAAGACCGCTTCGGTATGTCGAGCCCGCGCTGCACCGCCGGCCGGGCGAGCCCGCGTTCCAGCCATGCCGGTACCTGCTTCAACGTATCGAACGCAACGAGATCGCGCGTACCGTAGAAGCCGATCAGGTTGCGCACCCAACCGAGCATGGAAATGTCGGCGATGGAATACTCGTCGTCCATGATCCACTGCCGTCCGGCAAGCCGCGTCTCCACCACATCCAGCAGACGTTTTGACTCGGCTACATAACGCTCGAGCGGCCGCTTGTCGGCATACTCCTTGCCGGCGAATTTGTGGAAAAAGCCGACCTGCCCGAACATCGGTCCGATCCCGCCCATCTGAAAGTGCAGCCACTGGATGGTCTGGTATCGCCGCGCCGGATCGGCCGGCAGGAGCTTGCCGGTCTTGTCAGCGAGATATTGCAGGATCGCCCCGGACTCGAACAGCGGCAGCGGCTTGCCGCCGGGCCCGTCCGGATCGAGGATGGCCGGGATCTTGCCGTTCGGATTCAGCGACAGGAACTCCGGCGTCTTCTGGTCGTCCTTGTTGAAGTCGACCAGATGCACTTCGTACGGCAATCCGATCTCTTCAAGCATGATCGAGACCTTGACGCCGTTCGGCGTCGGTAGCGAATAGAGCTGAAGGCGGTCGGGATGTTTGGCGGGCCAGCGTGTGGTGATCGGGAAGGCGGAGAGATCGGACATCGAAACTCGTTTTGCATGGTTGCTGCTGCGCGGCTAATGTACGGCTGATGCCGCATATAACAAGGGCCCGCGCCGTACATGACCGATCAACCGTCTCCGGCGAAGCTCGGCCTCACTGATGAAGAGCTTGCGGCTCATCCGACCATGTTCGCGGCCGGTTCGCTGAAGGATCAGGTCGTCGTCGTCACGGGCGGCGCCGGCGGCATCGGGCGGGCGATCGCCTGGCTGTTCGCGCGGCTGGGCGCGCATGTCGCCGTGATCGGGCGCGACGGGGGCAAGCTCGATGCGCTCGTCGCCCAATTGGCCGGCCGCGGCTTCAAGGCATCCGCGCATGTCGCCGACATCAGGGAGCCCGATGCGGTCAACGCGCTGTTCGACACGATCTGGGTCGCGCATGGCCGCCTCGACAGTCTCATCAACAGTGCCGGCGGACAATTTCCGCAAGCTGCGATCGATTTCTCCGTGAAGGGCTGGAACGCCGTCATCAACACCAATCTGAACGGCACCTGGTACATGATGCAGGCCGCCGCGCAACGCTGGCGCGACCACAAGCATCCCGGCAGCATCGTCAACATCGTGGTCGTAACGACGCACGGCCTCTACGGCATTGCCCACACCATCGCGGCGCGAAGCGGCGTGATCGGGCTCTCCCGCGCCGTCGCGGTCGAATGGGCTCCCTTGAACATCCGGGTGAACTGCGTGGCGCCCGGCGCGATCGAAACCGAAGGCTGGAACGTCTACTCGCCGGAAGCCCGCGCCGCCTACCCGCGCTCGAACCCCATGATGCGCGTCGGCTCGCCATGGGACGTCGCCGAGGCCAGCGTCTTCCTCGCCGGACCATCCGCGAAATTCGTGACCGGTGAGACGCTGACGGTCGACGGCGGCGGCCAGCTCTGGGGCGAAACCTGGACCACGGGCAAGCCCGCCTATTTCGGCGGCGATGACACGTAACCCGCTGAAGGCCCTTTCCTCATGACCCGCTATCGCCTCGCCATCTTCGACTTTGACGGTACGCTGGCCGATTCGCTTCCCTGGTTTCGTGCCTCGTTCCAGGACATGATTACGCGGTTCGATCTTGCGCCCGTCCGCGACGACGAGGTGGAAGGGCTGCGCGGAATGTCGGCGCGCGAAATCATGGCGCGGCTCAATGTATCCATGTGGCAACTGCCGGCCATCGTCAGCGACATGCGAAAACGCAAGCTCGCGGCAGCGAGCGAGATATCGCTGTTCTCCGGCATCCCGGCGATACTGACCGACCTGCAACACCTCGGCATCAAGACCGCCATCGTCAGTTCCGATAGCGAAGCATCCGTCCGGCAGGTACTCGGACCCACCACCGCCCAGATCACCCGCTTCGACTGCGGCGCGGCGGTGTTCGGAAAGCACTGGAAATTTCGACGCGTCGCACGGAAGCTTGGCGCGAAGCCTTCGGAGACGATCTGCATCGGCGACGAGATCCGCGACATCGAAGCCGCGAAAGCCGCCGGCATGGATTCAGGTGCGGTAGCGTGGGGCTACGCTCTCCCCTCGGCGTTGCAGGCGGCTGGGCCGACACATCTGTTCAATTCCGTTGAAGAGATGACGCAGCGGCTTGCCGGGGCGAGATAGCGCAGCCGAATGCATCCACGCCAGCCTCGCGCCAATTCCCGTCATGCCAGCAACGGCCAGCGCCCGCGATAATCGTGGCCCTTCATGCTGTGGATGAGCACGAAGTCCGTCACGGTCCAGAAGATCGGTTGAATCGGATGCTCGTCGGCACTGCGCGCGTCATACAACAGCGTGATATGCGGCGTAAAATTCGTGTTCGCCACCCGTCTCAACCCGCTTCGCGTCAGCGCAGCGCCGAGCATCCGCCGAAATGACTCCAACCGGCGCAATCCACTCTCTCCGATCAGGACAAACGGACGATTGCCCGGCCTGCCCCGGAAGCTCGCGGTGCGGTCGAACGAAACCTCGAACGGCTCCGTCCGCACCTCGGTAGCAGCCTCGCAAGCCGCCCGAATATGGCGCTCGGGCAAGCCGCCGAGAAAGAACAACGAAATGTGCAGGCGCTGCGGCGCGATGAGTTTGCCGTCGAATTTATGGGCGCGTTTGAGCACGCCGGCCAATTGGTGGATTCGCTCGGCCGTGCCCGCGTCGGGAACGGCTGCGAGAAATAAGCGGGCACCACCACTGCTTGCAAACTCGTCCATGGTAGACTAGAACAGAACATGAACATATTTGTTTGACAAGGCCGTTCGCGCGCCGATTTCATGCGCGAGGCAGAGGTACGTGCAGCGGAGGATTGTTCTGATGGAAAGCAGTGGTCATTCGGATGAGTCCGACCGGCTTCAAGGCCCTTGTTGAAGTCCTTTCGCAGCCTGTGCGCCCAGTACCTGAAATGGTCGAACTCTTTCAACGCACCGCCCCGTGGGAGTCCAGGGAGGCAAAAGCCGAGAAGTGAGCCGTGGCTATTTCCGAGCCGGTGCTGCTTGCAGCCGCTCGCGACGTCTACGAATTTTGCTGTGGAGAGCCGTCTCTGGGTCAGGCTTCTACACCCGGCAAATCAAGTGCGGACCGCAATCGCCCGACGCCGCGCCGATAGAGCATCGCATACTGGGCCGGCGCCAAAAGATCAGCGCGCGGCACAAATCCGTCGATCACTTTGTTGAACGCGATTGCGCCGCAACCGGGAACGAGGCAATCGCGTTTTCCCTTGGGACATTGGTTGAACGAGCAGAGTCTGCCCAGATAGGCGTCGCTCGCCGGATCGAACATAAAGATATCGAGCTGATGGGGGACAACGCTGGTGTCGGCACCGGACTCAAATGCGTTGCTCAAAGCACGATTAGCCGCCCGGTGTATTTCGCGGAGATTTTGCTGGGATTCGATCCAGAGCGCCAGATCGAGATCGCGGCATTCATGCCAAACCTCGATGCGCTCGCGACGGAAATCGCTGAAACGCGGAATCTCCTTCCATAGCGCCTTCGCAACCGAGCCTATCACAGCAACCGCATGGACCTCCGGAAACGCCATCCACGCATCCGTCACGACGTCTGCGGCCACGCGAAACCGGCGTTGTTGAATCAGAAGATATTCGTTCTGCTGCTCGATCTTCGCGCGCCGCATCGCCTCACCCCAGCAGCTTCATGAAGTTGCGCTTCTGTCTGTGGCGTTCCTTCAGCGTCGCGACGTAAGCTGCTTGCTCAGCCTCGCTTTGCAAGGCAGCCATCCGGGCGATGAGCTTCGCCGCCTCTCCATAGGCGTGATTGCCACCCGTGCTCACGAACTGGTTGACGCGCTCAGCGTAGACTTCGAGCGCTTCGCGCGGGTGCCTGGTCTTGCTCGCGTCGGCGAGGGCAATCCTCGCTCCGAATGATACCTCGTCCTTGCGCGTAATGGCCCACGCCGCATCGAACATGCTTTCTTCGATCAGGATGCTGACGAGAAGATCGGCGGTAGTGTACCAGCCCGCGCGCTTCTTGCCGGCCGATCGCATCTCGAGGATTCCAATGATGCGCTGGAGTGCGGCTTTGCCGCCAAGCTCCCGGAGTTGCTTGTATAACTCGAAGCTCGGCGCCTTTTCGAAAGCCCGCCACAAGAGCGCTTCGGCGTCTGCCTTCCGGCCGGCTTTCGACAGCAGTTCGACAGTGAACGATACGAGCCGCTCGTCGGGTTGCTGGTCCTCGAACATCCACAAGCCCTCCTCGGCCCGGCGCAGCGCTTCATCGACGCGGCCCTGCGAATGACAGAATTGCGCCAGTTGCAGATAGCGCCAAGCGGAGGACAGGTCGTGGGCCCGCAACGCGATCCGTGTATCGACATCGCCGGCGCGCTCGGCAAAGAAGTCGAGGATTCCTTTCAGCCGCTCGTAGCCGGCGGGGAATTCGTCGTCGTGCCCTCTCCCGCTGCGTTTGGGCAGCTTCTCCCATGCCTTCACGGCAAGGCGGTTATATTCGGCGAGGCCCGGCTCGCCGAGCACGTCGGCGTAAAATTGTGCGGCATCTCCGAACGTACCGTAGTCGCCATCCACTTCGCGGGCAAAGAGGTCGCGGGCGAGTTGCACGGGGTCGGGCCGCACGGACTCGGCCGCGGCGAGATGGATGTCGCGCGCGTGATCCAACAGCTCACTGCAACCGCCCTCGGAATCGTCAATGCTGTCGATGGCGCGTTCGATCCGGTCGATCGCGTATTCCGCAAGTTCCAGCGCGAGGCCGGCGCGGGATCCCGAAGCAAGATCGGCGATGGCATCGAGCGATGCCGCCACGCTTGATGCCCAGTCCGGCACCTCGCCGTATTCCAAATAGTCCGGTGTCCGCGTCGCCGCGTCAATTGCCTTGCGCAGGCGCGTCCGGAGCGTCCCGTCGTCGGCGTGCACGACCGCCGCCGCCACGTCCAGCCTGCTCAACAAGGCAGGATCCCGCTCTGCCAGTTCCATGATCATTCCGGCGAGTGCATCGACGCTTTTTTGTTTCAGATGGTCGCGAATGCGCGACAGCACACCCGCGCCTTCCGCCTCCGCCTCGGGGCCCAAGGCATTGGCCGCCAGCGCCACGGCGACCATGTGCTTGCAAACTCCCCAATCCCTGAATGCGGGGCAGGAGCAATGGCCACCGATATTGCTGCCGCGTCCGGTGAGCTCGGTACGGTAATCCTCGGTGCCCGCGACTTGCGCCAACACGCGCTTCGGTTCGATCGTAAGAATCTGCACCTGACCGCCGCGATGATAAGCCTCTCCGCGCGCAAACGCCTTATCGCCGGCGAGGTCTCGCAATGCATCGATACTGAAGCGGGATTGATCCTTGGCTTGCATATGCGTCGTTGCAGCAAATGGCCGGGTCTCGGCCAGAGGATGGGTTGAAAGTCTAGCGAATTAGTTCTGATGCCGCCACTGTACCAAGCTCCTTCACAGCACGCAGCCATAATGCGCCGACGACACCAGCCGGATGTATTTGTCGTGCACGGATCCCGGCCGTACCGCCGCAACAGAAGCCGGCGCGCGCCAGTCGGCCATGCGGCGGGCGATCTCCTCCGCTGGCACTTCAAGGTTCACGGTGCGGGCGCCGGGGTCGATGACAATGGCATCGCCGTCGCGCACCGCGGCGATCGGGCCGCCGCGCGCCGCTTCCGGCGAGACGTGGCCGATCAGGATGCCGTGCGAGACGCCGGAAAAGCGGCCGTCGGTGATCAGCGCGACGTCCTCGCCAAGGCCGCGCCCCTGCAGCTGGATCGTCAACATCACCATTTCAGGCATGCCGGGTCCGCCTACCGGGCCGACATTGCGCACCACGATGACATTGCCAGCCACGATCTCGCCGGCGCGGATCGCGGCCATTGTATCGGCTTCGGACTCGAAGACGCGCGCCGTGCCGCGGAACTGGCCCTTCTCGAGCGCCTTGCCCGACAGCTTGAGCAAGCAGCTCTCCGGCGCCAAATTACCTTTGAGGACGCTGATGTGATTGTTCGCCGGCGCGATCGGCTTCGACACCGGAAGGACGATCTCCTGCGGCGGCATCTGTTCGAGCGTCGGAACATCAGCGAGATTTTCCGCCAGCGTCCTGCCGGTCACCGTCATGACGTCACCATGCAGAAGGCCCGCGCGCAGCAGTTCCTTCATCACAACCGGCACGCCGCCGATCGCATGCAGGCTGCCCATCGCGAACGGGCCATGCGGCTGCAGATTGGCCAATAGCGGGACGCGCTCACCGACTGCCTGAATGCGCTCGATGGTGATCGGCACCTGCGCCTCGCGCGCGACCGCGAGCAGATGCAGATACATGTTGGTCGAGCCGCCCATCGCGTAGACGGTCGTGATCGCATTCTCGAACGCCCGCTCGGTCATGATGTCGCGTGGCCGGATGCCGGCCTCCATCAGCCGGTACAGCGCATCGACCGAGGCGCGGGCCTGCGCGCGGACGTCGGCGTGGATGTCGCTGCCGGCGTCGTAGTCGGCGGGATGCGATGCGCCGCGCGGCAGCATCATGCCGATCGATTCCGCGATCGTGCTCATGGTGTTGGCCGTGAACATCGCGCCACAGGTGCCGCTGCCCGGCATCACATTGCGCTCGACTTCCAGCAACTCCTCACCGGAGATGCGGCCGGACTCGTTTGCGGCGCGAGCTTCAGCGTAATCGAGGATCGTGATGTTGTTGCCCTTGCTGGCCCATGCCCCGAACGAGACGCGGCCCGGCGTGCCGGTGCCGGGATAGAGCACGAGCCCGAAAGCATTGGTGCGCGCGAGCGGCATCAGCGCGGCCGCACCGGTCTTGTCGCAGCCGGAAATCACGATCATGGCGTCGCCGTGATGCGCGTAGTGACCGATCTCGAAGCAATCGGCAACGACGTCGCGCGAGGCGAGGCTATAGCCCGCCGTCGGCGTGCCCTGCGTCAGGGCATCCGACACCGCCGGCGCACCGACGATCAACCCCTGCCCGCCGCGCTCCGCCAGGATATCGACCAGCAGGCCGGTGATAGCGCGCACGCGGTTGTTGCAGCGATGGGCATTGGTGTAGGCGCTGGCAATCGTCACCACCGCGTTGGTCTCCGCCGCGCGGTCCGGATCGAATCCGGCGGCGCGCAGCTCAACCCGCCCCCGCTTCCAGTAGGTGCTGCTGTCCTGCGTCGTCATGGGGTGCTCCAGATCTTCTGGTTGATCGCGGTTTCGGCGTCCGGCCTGATTGGCACTAAACGATTTAGCCAGTCTTGTTAGCCGGTCTTGTTTAGCCAGGTTTGCCGTCGTCGAAGCTCACAATCACGGCGGCGTTCGCGATGATAATGGAGTCGCTTCCGCTCTCGGCAGGCACTTCCAGCCCGCCCTTGACCGCCGTCACGTTTACGGTGCCGTACGGCAATTCCTTGGCAACTGCCGCAGTGTCGACCCCGCTCGGGTCCGGTACCGCGACGGTGACCTCGACGAACATGTCGTTGGCGGTCTTCCCCAGCATCCGGAAGAAGCCGAGGCTGGAATGGCGGATGGCGTCCGAGACGGCGCGCTTGGCAGCCTTGGTGGCATCGCGGCCGTGAACGTCGACGCCCATGCCCATTTCGGTGATACAGCGCACGCGTGCCATCAGGTTTCCTTCGATCGTTTGAGCAAGAAATATTAGCCGTCCGCAATTCACGCGAGCGGCCAGCGAGGCGCTGGCCGCAGCTCATCAATATTACGACGAGTAGCGCGAAGAAGTGAAGCTGCTAGCATGGAAGCGCAGGTTCTCGCGCGATAGCTGGTCGAGAGATGTAGCGCCCATCAGCTTCATGCCCCGTTCGATCTCGGTCCGCATCTGCTCAAGCGCGCGTTCCACGCCAGCCTGGCCAGCAGCAGCCAGGGGGAAGAGATAATAGCGGCCGACGCCTACTGCCTTGGCTCCGAGCGACAGCGCCTTGAGCACATGGTTGCCGCGCTGCACGCCGCCGTCCATGATGACGTCGATCCTGTCGCCCACCGCGTCGACAATCTCCGCCAGTTGGTCAAAGGCGCTGCGCGAACCGTCAAGCTGCCGACCGCCGTGGTTGGAAAGCACGATCCCCGTGCAGCCGATCTCCACTGCGCGTCTGGCGTCTGCCGCCGACATGATACCCTTGAGGCAGAACTGCCCACCCCAGTGCTGCACCATCTCGGCCACGTCGTCCCAATTCATCGACGGGTCAAGCATCTCGGTGAAGTAGCGACTGATGGACATGGTGCCACTACCCATGTCGACATGGGTGTCCAGCTGCGGCAGCTTGAAGCTTTCATGCATGAAATAGTTGATCGCCCAGGCCGGCTTGATCGCGAACTGCGCCATGCCGGCCAGATTCAGCTTGAACGGGATGGCAAAGCCGGTGCGCTTGTCGCGCTCCCTGTTGCCGCCGGTGATGCTGTCAACGGTCAGCATCATGACCTCTACACCAGCCTGCTTGGCGCGATTCATCATCTCGCGGTTCAAGCCGCGATCCCTGTGGAAATAGAACTGATAAACCTGCGGAGCGCTGCTGATCTTGCGCGCTTCCTCGAGGCTTACGGTGCCGAGTGAGGAAACGCCGAACATGGTGCCGTATTTGCCAGCGGCCGCCGCCACCGCGCGCTCGCCTTGGGGATGGAACAATCGCTGCAGCGCAGTCGGTGAGCAATAGACTGGCATGGCCAGCCTCTGCCCCATGATCGTCACCGACATGTCCACATCGGTCACCCCGCGCAGCACGTTCGGCACCAGGTCGCAATCTTCGAAGGCTCGCGTATTGCGACGATGCGTGACTTCGTCGTCGGCCGCACCGTCGATGTAGTTGAAAATCGGTGCAGGAAGGCTCTGCTTGGCCATTTGACGAAAATCGTGAAAGTTGTGGCAGTTTTTCAGACGCATCTCATTTCCCAGTTGGCAATACAACGCACGCGTGCCGCGAAGCTCTTTCTTGTCGTTTTGGATGGGGCACCAATCTAGCGCCTGCTTTTCATAAAATCAGGGGCACCTTACTCCCGCTTGCCACGCGTAGCGACGGGGTGCAGGAAGAATAGCAATTCTTCAGGCGTTGCCGATAGCGAGACATCGGCTTCTGATCACGCGAGCTACCGCCGGTGTCGCGTGGCGTTTGCAATTTTGTCCATTCTTCGGGTTGACAATCCAAAATTACAAGCGTATTTCCCGCGCCCTTCGCGAGCATTGGGTTCGCGACTGAACATGAGCCGTGTGATGAACCACAGTTGCGCAAAGCGCGTCAGACTATCGAATGGCTATCGGCCACTCGATGACGCACGCCCGGCTCATGGGAGCGATCTCGCTTAAGCGAGATCGACAGTCCGCTCTATTCGGACCCTCCTGAGCCAACCGCTCCGGAGGGTTTTTTGTTGTCCGAAGCAGGCTCATTCGAAACATCCCGGCGCAAGCCGGAACGGGAGACCCGGATCCCGGGGCTCGCGCCGGCAGGCGCGTGCCCCGAAGCGCGGGGCCTGTCGGAGGGAACGAGGCGCAAGCCGGATACCGATGGCAGAGCGAACCCCAGGGGGTTCGCAGCAGCGGCGCCGTTCAGAGCGCCGCGAATGAAATTTGTTTTCCAATCCGGTTTGCCGCCTCTTGCGGCTAAACCGACGCTGGTGGTGAAGATTTCGGATACTTCGCACCATGGAAAGAGCGGGTTCGAATCCCGCCCTTGACGCACGCACCGGGATGCGGCCTCGCGAGGGCTTGCACGCGGCCCGGCGCAGTTTCGCTTCCGCAAGGAGCGAAACTGCGTTGTTGTCACTGACGCCGATATTGCCTGTTCCCCAGCGTGCCTTTCAACTGCCGATGCGCAGGCATCGGCAGGGCGGTGGTGAAGATGGCTGTTACTTCGGTAGGGCGCTATGGCGCCGGGCGGGTTCAAGGCCCGTACGCCCGCAAGGGTGGCAACAGCATCGTCCGTTCCCCGCCAACTCTCTCCACGGTCCGTGGTGAAGATCGCTGTTACATCGTCTTTGGAACGAGAGGTCGCGGGTTCGAATCCCGCCCGGCGTCATGTGCGCTGGTAGCTCAGTGGTAGAGCGCTTCCCAATCGGCAGGGTAAGCTGCCGATCGGGGTCTCAGCATCGCCTGTTCCCGGATCGTGGTTTCCAAAATGCCGGTGGTGAAGAGTTCTGTTACTTCGCACTCACAAGGTCGAAGGTTCGATTCCTTCCGGACGATAAGTCCGTAGCTCAGAGGGAGAGCGTGTGACAACGCCCGCAAGGGCAGTACAGCCTCGCCCGTTCCCCGGCGCCCTTTCCGATCAATAATCAACCCTAGAGGAGGCCGTCATGGTCAGACTGAACAAGATCGTTCGCGCTCTCACCTTCGAGGGCGCGCCGGCCAAGCGCTTCACGCCAGAGATGGCGCTGAGGCGCGCGCTGATGAACTGCCTCCCGTGGGAGAGCCAGTTCTACGAGGATGGCGTTGCGATCGCCGAGCGTATCAAGGCGCTGGTGCCGCAGGTCGATCCCGCGCGCGTCGCGGCGCTCGCCATCGAGGCGCGCGAGGTGATGAAGCTTCGGCATGCGCCGCTGCTGGTGGTGCGCGAGATGGCGCGGCACGAGAAGCATCGTGCGCTCGTCGCCGATACCCTGGCCCATTTGATCCAGCGCCCCGACGAGATGACGGAGCTGCTTGCAATCTACTGGGCGGATGCGCTCGGACCGATGCAGCAGCGCAAGCGTCAGCCCGTCTCGGCGCAGGTCAAGAAGGGCCTGGCGCGCGCGGTGACCAAGTTCGACGCCTATCAGCTTGCGAAGTACGACCGCGACGGCGCGGTGCGTATCAGGGACGTCCTGTTCCTGGTCCACGCCAAGCCGAAGGACGCGGACCAGGCCAAGGTGTGGAAGCAGCTCGTCGACGGCGAACTGGCTTCTCCCGACACCTGGGAGGTTTCGCTTTCGTCCGGCAAGGACAAGCGCGCGACCTTCGAGCGGCTGATCGCCGAGAACAGGCTGGGCGGCCTCGCGCTGCTCCGCAATCTGCGCCTGATGCAGAAGGCGGAGGTGCCGCGCAGCACCATCGCGGAGGCCATCGAGGCGATGCGGACCGACCGCATCCTTCCCTACCGCTTCATCACGGCGGCGCGCTATGCGCCGGATTTCGAGCCCGAGCTCGAATCCGCGATGCTGAAGTCGATCAAGGGCTATGCGCGGCTTCCGGGCCGCACGCGGCTCCTGATCGACGTGTCGGGATCGATGTTCTATCCGCTCTCGGCGCAGTCGGAGATGACCCGCGCTGAGGCGGCCTGCGGTCTGGCGATCCTCGCCCGCGAAGTCTGTGACGAGGTGGAGACCTTCACGTTCAGCAATGAGGTCGTGAAGATTCCGCCGCGCGAGATCGACCGCAAGGGCGATCGCCTGATCGTCTTCACCGACGAGCAGAGCCACGACACCGTCCCCGACCCCAGGGGTCGCGGCACCATGGTGAATGTGGCCTCGTACCAGCACGGTGTCGGATACGATGCGTGGACGCGTGTGCACGGCTTCTCGGAAGCCGTGATCGCGTGGATCGCGGCTTCGGAAGAGACGAAGCATTGATCCATCTGTGACAACAAGTACCCCGGGCGCGCCAACACGCGCCCGGGCATTCATTGAAATCACGCCGTCTGCATCTCAGCCGGGCGGCATCTTGTCGAATTTTCGCGCGGCCGGATCGGGATGATCCCAGGCGTGGCCGGCAGCGGTCCATAAAACTTTCTGTGGCTTGTATCGGCTGGGATCGTCAAGGCTTCCCGCGTGGACGATGAAGATCTCGGGAATGCCGGGGAATGTCAGATAGACCGGTGAGCCGCATGTCGGGCAGAAGGCGCGGGACTTGACCGTTCCACCGTCACCGACCAGGTCCCAATGCTTCGCCTCGCCCTCGGCCTTCACGGCCGGCCGCGGAAACGTCAAATAGGATCCGTGGCCGGTGCCGCTCTTGCGCTGGCACTGACGGCACTGGCAATCGTTCATCTCGATCGGTTGGGCAGAGATTTCATATCGGATCGCGCCGCAGGCGCATCCGCCGGTGTAAGCTTCACTCATGTTTTTCTTCCTTCGATAAAACAACACGGGGGGACCACGAACTTTTCGAATGCGCCGCCGTGCGTCTCATGCCCGGCTTACGCCGACCTGCGACATCGGCGTGCGGCTGGAGATCAGCTTCAGCCACGGCGCCAGATGGAAGGCGCTCATCAGCAAATACATCGGGACCATTCCACCGAGGGGTGATGCACTCGCGGTCGAACACAACGCATCCGGCGATCCGCCGCCAAACACCCCCGTCAGTAACGCCATTGTCGCGAAGGTCGGCGCGGCCGCGAGATAGAGCCCGTTGGCCGCCCTACGTGCGACGGCATTCCGGCGGGGCGAGACGCCGCCGGATCCGCCGGAATAGCCTTGGCTCATGGCTTCGCACCCGCACTCTGTTTTCGGAACGCGGCCTCTCCGGCGTCCGACACCTCGACCCACCTCTTGTCGGGCGCTGCGCCTTCGACGTAGCTGTCGTGCCAATTCCACCACTTGTAGGTCGGCGTCTGCGGATAGCCTTCGGGAGAATCCTCCCACTCCTCCTGGCGCCCGAGCGGCGTGATGTCGAGGTAGTTCCAGGTGCCCCCCATCTGCTCGTCGCCGCGGTTGTTGATGAAGTAGGTACGGAAAATCTTGTCGCCGTCGCGGAAGAACACGTTGGTGCCGTGCCATTCGCCGACGTCGAAGTCGGCGTCAAAACTGTCCGTGACGGTGTACCAGGGGATCATCTCCCATCCCATTCGCGCCTTCTGGCGTGCGATGTCTGCCTGCGGCGCGCGCGATGCGAATACGAGCGTGGTGTCACGGGCGTTGAGATGAGCGAGATGGGCGACCTGATCGGCGACCATCGAGCAGCCGCGGCAGGCGTGGTCGGGCCAGCCGAACACGCCGGGCTCGTAGAAGGCGCGGTAGACGATCAGCTGATGGCGGCCCTCGAACAGGTCGCGCAAGCTTGCCGTGCCCGCAGGCCCTTCGAACTTGTATTCCTTCTCCACGGCCAACCACGGCATCCGCCGACGCTCGGCGGCCAGTGCGTCGCGAGCGTGGGTCAATTCCTTCTCCTTCACGAGCAACTGTTTGCGCGCGGCTTCCCACTCCTGCGCTGATACGACGTGAGTCTGCATGGCTTAGTCTCCTGTTTGTTGCAGTGCTTGTTGCGTTGCACGTCAGGCCGGCAGCCGGCTGTCGTATTCCTGCTGCAGGCGGGCCCAGCCGTCCCAGAATGGTGCCGGTTCCTTGTCGTTGGCACGGGCGACCAGGACATCGAGATGCATGTGCCAGCCGGCGCTGACCTTGAGCATGGTCGAGCGATCGGGCAAACGCCGATGGGTCACGGTGAGCAGCACGCCCGAGCCCTTGGGCTCCAGCTCGAACGTCACGTCGCCGCTGTTGTTCCAGGCGATCGAAAGCTTGCGGAGCGGATCGAGCTCGGTGATCCGGCTCTGCATGCGATGCTCTTCCGGAAATCCCTCCGGCCGCTTGCCCGGGGGATCGTTGAGCTCGTCGTTGCGCCAGACGAATTCGACGGGCGCGCCGACCTTCATCTCCATCTGGCCCGCCGCCAGCCACTTGCTGCGCAGGCCGCTGTCGGTGAGGTAGGCCCAGATGCGCTCGATCGGACCGGGCAGAAGCCTTTGGATCTTGAGTGTGGTCGGCTCGATCAACTCGCCATAGGCATCGGGCTTTGTCGTTGCATTCATTGTCTACTCCTTCACCTGCTTTGCTTTCGCCTCGTCCTCTGCACGCAGCAGGGCTTCCAGCGAGTCGAGTTTTTCGCTCCAGAAACGTTCGTAACGGCGGAGCCACGCATCGGCTTCCGCGAGCCGCGCCGCCTCGAGGCGGCACAGATGGGTGCGGCCACGGATCGTGCGCTTCACCAGCCCGGCATTCTCCAGCACCCGCACATGTTTCGACGCGCCGGCGAAGCTCATGTGGAATGGCGTCGCCAGTTCCCCGATCGTGAGCTCCCGCTCGGCCAGATGACCAAGCATCGCCCGGCGCGTCGGGTCCGCCAGCGCGTGAAAAACAGCATCGAGATGTGTCGAATACTCAACCATGTGGTTTAGTATAGACACGCAGCGCCGATAGTCAACCGATCGGTTTAACGTTTTCGTGATGAGTTCCGGCCCCGCCCTAACTAACCGTCCGACATCGTGTAGACGGCGCAGGGAGATGCGATGCCGCGCAGCGCATGCGTTCCCAGCGGGATCAGTGTCGCGCTTGTCTCAGTGGCGACCGCACCGGAGATCAGGACAGTGTGACCGAGCGGCCGGCAGAGCCCTTCCAGCCGGCTGACCAGATTCACCGCAGAACCAATCGCAGTGAAATCCAGCCGGTCGGCCGCGCCGACGTTGCCCCACAGAATTTCGCCAAGGTGCAGCGCCACGCCGAATGACAGCGGCGGCAGCCCCTGCTCTCGCCGGCTCGTATCGAGATGCGCCATTCCGGCTTTCGCGGAAGCAACCGCGCGCAGCGCGGCATCGCAGGCTTCGCGCGGCTTCTCGCCGACCGGGAAGATCGCGAGCACGCCATCGCCGATGAATTTCAACACCTCGCCGCCAAAGGCGTGGACGGCGCCGCCGACGCAGTCGAACCAGCCGCCGAGTGCGGCGATGACGGCGGCCGGAGGCTCGGCCTCGGACAGCGCGGTGAAGCTGCGCAGATCGCCATAGAGCAACACCGCCCGAATGGTCTCGCCGACTTCACGCCGCAGCGGCCCCGCCAGCACGCGCGCGGCGCTGCGCCGGCCAAGATAAGCCTCAAGCGCGGCCGACAGCGTCGCGCGGGCCGAGAGTACGGCGAGCGGCGCTGCGGCAAAGCGGGCGGCTTCGCGCAACCGATCTACTTCCGATTCCGTGAACCGGCGCGGCCCTATCCAGCCAAGCACCGGCCCGCCTTCTCCCGCGCCAACGCTGTCTTCATGCACCGCACCGCCCGCGAGCCCGGCCAACCAGCTCCGGCCCGCATCGCCGGACGAACTCCCCGCGCCCCCAAATCCCATCGGTGCAAATCCCACCGCCTCGATCACCGCGCCATTTTCGGCCCGCCACAGCCAGGTGCGGCGGGCGATGATCGGGTGCGGTACGGCGAGCGTCAGCGCGCCGCCGGCGAGCGGCATGTTGTCCGCAATCAAGCGCATGCCGAGTTCGGCGAGGAACCGGTCGGCGCCCGGCGAAGCGCTGGCCGCATCGACCAGCCATGTCAGCGTCGAACTCAGTTGCATGGGCCGACCATGCGGCAGGGACCATCGATTGTCATCATCGGCACTTGGTAAATCCTCGCGCCGGCATATGTTCTCGTACGGGTTGCAGCCCCCGCCATGTCAACGACCAGTGAGGTTTTCGATGCCTGAATCATTTGTGGTCCAGCGCGAGACGCAGATCGCGGCGCCGCGCGCCAGTGTGTTCGCCTTCCTGACGGACCCTGAGAAGATCGTGCAATGGATGGGCAGCGAGGCCGTGACGGAGATGCATCCGGGCGGGCTTTATCTCCTGAAGGGCGTCGGCAGCGCGACGGCGCGCGGCACGTTCCGCGAGGTGGTGCCGGTGCATCGCCTTGCCTACAGCTTTGGCTGGGAAGGCAATGACGAGGTGCCGCCGGGATCGGGCCTGATCGAAATCGACCTGATCGAACAGGATGGCGGCACGTTGCTGCGCATGACCCATAGCGGGCTTCCCAGCGCGGCTCACCAGGCGAGCCACGCCAAGGGCTGGATCCATTATATCGACAGGCTGACCAAGGCGGCCTCCGGCGAGGATCCCGGCCCGGATCGGGGTCCGGGCGGCACCCGCAACGCGTGAGGAAGATATCGGTCAAGGCGTGCATCGCTGGGCGATCATTCCTCTTTCTTCAACACCGTCACGTGGAGACGGCGGCGGATTTCCATCCCCTGCCGCCGGTAGAGCGCGATGGCCGAATGATTGTTGGTGAAGACGTGCAGGAAGGGAATTTCTCCGCGCGACACAATCTGGCGGGAGATGGCAGATAGCAGCATCTGCCCGTAGCCGCGGCCGCGAAGGGATGGATGCACGCAGACGGCGGTGATCTCGGTGTAGTGAGCGGGCTTCATCCGCTCGCCGATCATCGCGACGAGCTGGCCGTCGACGCGGATGCCGAGGAAGGTGCCAAGTTCATGGGTCCGCGCGTAGAACGGTCCCGGCTTGGTGAGCGCGGTCAGTTCGATCATCGCTGGCACGTCGTCGACACCGAGGGTGACGATATCGACGCCGTTGGTCGGCGCTTCAACCGGCGCTCCAGCAATCATCTGTTCACCGGTGTCTGCCAGCACGACCTTGAATTCGGCAGGCGGCTGGACGGCATCCGGCGTGAACAGCACGGCAATGTCCTGCGGCGACATCAGCGCGCGAAGCGCTGCAAAGCTTTCCGGCGACATGTCCGCCGTCGCGGCGAAGGGCGTGATCTCTGTCGGATAGCGCCGCGCGCGGGCATCGCCTTCGGCCAACGCCTGATGCGTGGTCGTCAGCGCGGTCCAGATCGGATAATCGAGGGGATGGCTGGAGTTGTTGTGAACGGGCATCAGGCTGCTTTCATTCTCACTCAATGGCACGACAACCCTAACGGTAGTCGCCAAGGTCCGCCACCTTGCCGCCCTCGCGGACCTCGGCCGTGTAGCGCCAGATGTCAGGCCGCGAACCATCGATATCAGTAAAGCCGTAGTGGCGGGCGAGTTCGCCGGAGCTGACCGACTTCTGATTCCATTTGCCGCGATCGGGATCGGCGGCGAGTGCCGCCACGGCGCGGCCGACATAGCGCGGCGATTCCGACAATGCGAAATCCGGCGGCGCCTGTGGCCTGCCGCCTCCCCGCTCCGTCAGCGCCTCGCGCCAGTTCGTTTCGGTGACGCCGAAATTCTCCAGCATCATCTCGGAGCGCAGCCAGCCCGGCGTGATCGCCACCGCCGCCGCCCCGTGGGGCGCGAGTTCATGACCTTGCGAGAAGGCGAGACGATTCACGCTTTGCTTGACGAGGTCGTAGAACACCGAGATCCGGTAATGCTGCGCGTTGTAATCGGCGGTGCCGTCGGTGACTTCCATCAGCAGGCCGCCGGGCTGCGCGACCAGCAGAGGCAACAGATAATGCGACGTCACCAGATGCGTCTCGATGCCGAGCCGCAGAATCCGCAAGCCCTTCTGCAGGTCGAGCTTCCAGATCGGCGTATTCCATTCGGCGGGCCCGCCCTTGAGCCGTTCGGCGCCCCAGATGCCGTTGACGAGCACGTCGATGCGGCCATGGTCGTTGCGGATGCGTTCGGCCAGCGCCGCGACCTGTGCCGGTTCGAGATGGTCGACGGCGATGGCGACGCCCTTGCCGCCTAGCCCCGTTACAAGTTCGGCTGTCTCCTCGATCGTCTCGCGCCGGTCATAGTCGGATCGCGTCGGCGCATCGGCGCGCGTGCTGCTGCGCCCTGTGCAGATCACCGTCGCGCCGGCCTCGCCGAGCGCGGTGGCGATGCCGCGGCCGGCGCCGCGCGTCGCGCCCGCCACGACGGCGATACGTCCGCGAAGCGGAGCCTCCGATGCTGCCATCACTTCTCCTGCTGCGCCGTCGCGTCGATCAGATTGTCACGGAGCGCAATGACGCTTTTCTGCAGCCGAGCGAATTCATCTTCCTTGAGTCCGGTCGAAGCCACGAGGTTCATGTGCATGCCCTTCTCGCGCAGAAGCCGGCCGGCCTCGGTAAGGCTGATGCGCACCTGCCGTTCGTCCGCGGGATCGCGCTGACGGCGCAGGTAACCCATGGTCTCGAGCTTTTTCAGGACCGGCGTGAGCGTGTTGGATTCCAGGAACATCTTTTCGCCAAGCTCGCTCACCGTCTGGCCGTCCCGCTCCCACAAGGCCACGATCGCGATCCATTGCGGGTAGGTCAGACCGAGATCCTCAAGGCCCTTCCTGTAGGCCCGGCCGAAGGCGAGGTTGGCCGAGTAGATCGCAAAGCACAGGAAATCGCCAAGGCCCCGGTCGGCCCCTGATGGTTTCCCCTTCTGGCCGGCCTTTGAATTGTCTCGGGAATTGTCCCTGGAACCGGCCTGACCGGATTTGGGACCATCATTGGATTTCATGGAGGTCGTCCTTTTTGACACGAACATGTGAAGTCTCGCATCCATATATATCGCATCCGATTAAATCGGAAGGGTTGACAGTCGGGCCTCCCAGGTATTTATAGGCCGCACGCGAATACATCGCACGCGATCTAATCAGAGGAGAAAGCCATGACCACCACATCTGCAAACCAGACCTCGAATGCGCCGGCGATCGACCTGAAGCTCGAAATCGTCGTCCTTCCGGTCTCCGACGTCGAACGCGCCAAGCAGTTTTATGCAAAACTCGGCTGGCGGCTCGATGCCGATTTCGCCGGCCCGGACGATTATCGCGTGATCCAGTTCACCCCGCCCGGCTCCAACGCCTCGGTGATCTTCGGCAAGAACGTCACCTCTGCCGCGCCCGGCTCCGCGCAGGGCCTGTACCTGATCGTCTCCGACATCGAGGCCGCCCGCAACGCGTTGCTCGGCCGTGGCGTTGCGATCAGTGAAGCGTTTCACGCCGGCGGCGACGTGCACGTTGGTGCGGACGAGCCCTATCTGTTCGGGCGCGTCCGGCTGAGCGGCCCGGATCCGGCACGCGGCAGCTATCGTTCGTATGCCTCGTTCAGCGATCCCGACGGCAATGGCTGGCTGCTGCAGGAAGTCACCGCGCGGTTGCCCGGCCGCATCGACGGCAACGGCACGTCGTTCACCTCGTCGGCCGATCTCGCCGCCACGTTCCGCCGGGCGGCTGCCGCCCATGGCGAATACGAAAAGCGCAACGGCGGCAAGCACGATGAGAACTGGCCGGACTGGTACGCCGACTACATCGTCAACGAACAGAGCGGCCAGCAGCAGGCCGCATGAACAGCGCTTGTGACGGCAGGCAACGGCGGCAGCTCCTGGCGATTTAGCCGCCGATGCATCAGCCAACCCATCATGGAGATTTGCAATGCGTACGCTATCCAAGGGCTTCTTTCTTATTCCGGTGACCGCGCTCGCGCTGGCTCTAATGCTTTCAGCCGCACCGGCATCGGCTCAGACGACACAGGGCGCCGCGGGTGATCGAACCTCGGCGGCATCCGAGCGGCCGCGCGACGATCTGGCCGGCAAGCTTGTCCGGCGCATCATCCAGCGCGCGCCGTCTTCGATCCCAGGCCGTGAGATCGTGCAGGTGGAGACGGAGATTCCCGCAGGCGTCGAGTCCGGATGGCACGTTCATCCCGGCGAAGAGGTCGGCTACATCATCGCCGGCGAGGTCGAGATGAAGGTCGAGGGACGTCCCACCGTCATCCTGCGCGCCGGCGACGGTTTCCTGATCCCGCCGCGGACCCCGCACAATGCGCGCGACCTCGGTCCGGAGACGGGACGGATGCTGTCGACCTACATCGTCGAGCAAGGTCAGCCGCTCGCGTCGTTCGTGCATCAGCACGTGGAGAAGTAGGCGGCGTTTCCGATTCAGTTTTCAAACAGCCCCGATGTCATCGTCCGGCTCGACCGGGCGATCCAGTACGCCGCGCCCCCTCCACGTCCTTGCGAGCGCAGCGAAGCAATCCATAGCGCGGCTCGCGGAGACGTGGATTGCTTCGCTGCGCTCGCAATGACGGAGAGGCGTCGTGTGGTGTCTTACGCCGGCACCGGCGCAGCAGCACGCACCGCCGGCATCGGCCGGAACGTCAGGATGATCAGGAACGCGCCGAGACCCATGATCCACGAGCCGATATAGAGCCAAGCGTAGCTGGCAAACGTGTCGTAGATCAAACCGCCCGCCAGAGGGCCTGTCGCCATGCCGAGGCTGCCGGCCATCGCCGTGCCGCCGATCACGGTGCCCATCATCCGCAGCGGAAAGTTTTCACGCACGAGGACGGCGTAGAGCGGCATGGTGCCGGCATAGATGAAGCCGAACAGCGCCGCGACCGCATAGAACGCGGCGAGATCGCGCACGAACACATAACCGAGCGCACCGAACGCCTGCGCCAGCAAGCCGAACACGAGCACGCGCTTGGCCCCCAAGCGATCGCCGAGCAGGCCGAAGGCGATACGGCCGCCCATCCCTGCCAGACCCTCGATGCTGTAGATGGTCACGGCCGCGATCATCGGGATGCCGCAACTGATGGCGTAGCTCACGGTGTGGATGATCGGGCCCGAATGGGTGGCGCAGCAAAAGAAATTCGTCAGCAGCAGGATGATGAATTGCGGTGAGCGCAGCGCCTGCGCGAGCGTCATGTCCGGTTGTGAAGGATCGCCAGACGGCGTGGACGCCCCGCTCTCGAGCGCGGGCGCGCGGCGCACCAGCAGCGAGACCGGAATCATGATCGCGGCGACGACAAGAGCCACGATCTGCATCGAGGTCCGCCAGTCATGGTTCGAGACCAGCCAAGCGGCGAGCGGCGACATCGTCATCGGCGCCATGCCCATGCCGGCCGAGACCAGCGACACCGCGAGGCTGCGATGGGTATCGAACCAGCCTGTGACGCACGCCATCATCGGCGCGAAGATCGCAGCAATGGCGCAGCCGACCAACAGCCCGAAGACGAATTGAAATACAACCAGCGATGTCGCAAGGCTGGCCAGCCCGAGACTGACCGCCAGCACGACCGATCCGGTCAACACCACCGGCAGCGGCCCAAATCGATCGGACAAGGTGCCCCAGATCATGCTGGAGAAGGCCATGGCGAGAAAGCCGATGGTCATGGCGCTGGATATGCCGGTCACCGACCAGCCGGTATCCCGCGCAATCGGCTGCAAAAACACCGGCAGCGAAAACATGCCGCCGATCGCGACGCAGCCAAGAAGGCCACCGGCCGCGACGATGACCCAGCGATAGCGAGAATCTTCCATTCCTGATCTCCACTGTAGCGCTCTCTGGTGGAAGACGAACGGGATGGGCTGGAACCGACAGGCCGAGACCGCCGCTGGCTCACTTTTTTGCGAGGCGATGCGTTGCAACGTGTCTTGACCGGCGACCACTCATGTAATATCGATAGTTACATGAAACGGGACAGTCGATTGTCAGGCGTGCTCCACGTCCTGCTCCACATGGCCGAGCGCGATGCGCCGGTGACATCCGAGGTGCTGGCAAAGGCCATGGACACCAATCCGGTGGTGATCCGGCGGATCATGTCCGGGCTGCGCGATCAGG
This sequence comes from Bradyrhizobium sp. 170, assembly GCF_023101085.1. NCBI lineage: Bacteria > Pseudomonadati > Pseudomonadota > Alphaproteobacteria > Hyphomicrobiales > Nitrobacteraceae > Bradyrhizobium > Bradyrhizobium sp. 170. Next base: position 5,111,397 of record NZ_CP064703.1, read on the forward strand.
GCTATGTGCGATCGGAGAAAGGGCATGGTGGCGGATGGACCCTCACCCGCGACCTCGCGACGATATCGCTGCGGGATGTCTATGAGGCTCTCGGTCAGCCCTCGCTGTTCGCGGTAGGAAACCGAACGGAAGCACCGGGCTGTCTTGTCGAGCAGGCCGTCAATGCCGCGCTCGACCGGGCTTTCGATGACGCGGAGGCGCTGCTGCTGTCGCGCCTGGGCGACGTGACGCTTGCGATGCTGAGCGCCGACTTTCAAAAGCGCCTGGGCGACCGGCGCAACCGCCATCGTCTGGAGACCGCCCATGCATCGTGACACAGCCGTCCAGCCCTGGCTGGCCCACTTCTCCGATCCCGAGGCGGTGCGGCATTATGCGGATGGGCCGCCGCGCTTCGTGCCCGGGTTTGCGGACCTTCACCGCATGACTCGCATCTTGCTGGCGGAACAGGTTGCGCAAGATGCGCGGGTGCTGGTGCTTGGCGCCGGTGGCGGCCTGGAATTGAAGGCATTGGCGGAGGCCGAGCCTCGCTGGAGCTTCGTTGGCGTCGATCCCGCTCTGGCGATGCTGAAGCTCGCCGAGCAGACGCTCGGGCCATTCAACGCGCGCGTGGAGCTGCAGCAAGGTTACATCGATGATGCGCCCGACGGGCCGTTCGATGCCGCCACCTGCCTGCTCACGTTTCATTTCCTCGATGCCGACGAACGGCGGCGGACGGCAAGGGAAATCCACCGGCGGCTCAGGCCCGGCGCGCCCTTTGTGGCGGCCCATTCCAGTTTTCCGCAAGCCGACGCTGAGCGTGCGCGGTGGCTGTCGCGCTATGCCGCCTATGCGATCGCCTCCGGCGCCGATCCGGACCAGGCCAACAATGCGCGTGCCGCGGTCGACGCAAACCTGAACCTGTTCAGCCCGGAACAGGACGCGCAAATTCTGCGTGAGGCCGGATTCAGGGATGTGGAGCTGTTCTACGCCGCTTTTACCTGGCGCGGCTGGATTGCAACTGCGTGAAGCAGGGACTGGGCGGTTCGGAAAACGGGTCGGCGATGGCGCGTTGAGAATAACTGAACGCTCGGGACAGGGTGTTGCCCCTGTCACACGCCCGCCACTTTCACGATGCCACCGACATGGGGCGTTCATTGTCGCCCGATATATCCCGATATATAATGGCTCAGTTGGATTCGGTTGGGATCACTGCGTGGCGATTGATCTGAAAGCAATCGAGCAACTCGCCACCGATCAATCCTCGCTCAAGGCAGCGGCGGGGCTCGCCAAGCCGGCCAAATGGTCGGGCGTTGGCGTGAGCCATGACGGCGCGCTGGTCTGGGGCGAATGCGCGGGCTCCGGCGCCAATCCTTATCGCGTGATGGCCGATCTGCGCGATCTCGGCAACAAATGCACCTGCCCGTCGCGCAAATTCCCATGCAAGCACGTACTCGGCCTGTTGTGGCTGAAGGCGGAGACGGTGATGCCGTTTGCCCCGGCCGATACGCCTGCCTGGGTCAGCGATTGGCTCGGCCGGCGGCGCGCCGGCGCCGGCACACCCAAAGCGCCGCCCAGCGTTGCACCATCCGCCGCCAAGGATCTGCGCGCCGCGCAGCAGGCCGAACCGGAAGCGGTCGAAGACCCGAAGGATGCCGCGCGTCGTGAAGCCGCGGCGGCCAAGCGAAGCGAGGATACCGAGCGCGCGATTTTTGATGCGCTCGATGCACTCGAACAATGGATCGGCGATCAACTGCGCATGGGCCTTTCCGCGTTTGTCGACGACGTGACCGCGCGTTGCCGGCGGATCGCGGCGCGGCTGGTCGACGGCAAGGCAGCCGTACTGGCCGGGCGGATCGACGAGCTGCCGGGCCGGATCCTCGCGCTTCCGCCGGGCGACCGGCCGCGCGGCGCGGTGGTCGAACTCGGCAAGCTGGTGCTGCTCGCGCGTGCCTTCCGCACTACGCCGCGCGACGCCGAGATCCGGCGCGCGGTTGCGGCCTCGGAAACACGCGAGGCCGTGCTCACCAATCCGCAGACGCTGCGCGTCAAGGCGTGCTGGGAAGTGCTCGCCGAACAGGTGCAGACGCGGCGTGACGGATTGGTGTCGCAGACCACATGGCTGCTCAGCCTCAATGATGGTGACCCCCGCTTTGCGATGCTGCTCGATTTTTTCCCGGCGAGTGTGGGCCGGCGCGGCTCGGTGTTTACACCGGGCGAACGGTTTCAGGGCGAGCTCGCGTTCTATCCGTCCCGACAGCCGCTGCGCGCTTTGCTCGTCGCTCGCGAAGCCGCGGAAGACGCCGCCAAGCCGGAATGGCCGACGCCGGAGACAGCCCTTGCCGAGACCTTGACGGGGCCCCTGCTCGCCGAGCCATGGACGATCGAAATTCCGGTGCTGCTGCCGGCAGGGCGGATCGCGCTCGACGACGCAGGCCATCCCTGGTGGCGGTCGGCCGATGGCGCGAACACGCTGCCGATCGCGGGCAGTGCCGAAGGCCTGTTGTGCGGCACCGATCTGAAACGCACGGCCGCGATCTGGTCCGGCAACCGGCTGACGATCCTCGCCGCGCAGACCTCATGGGGGCGAATCGGCGGCCATGGCTGAGGCAATCTACGATGCGATGGGTTCGGTCCTGACGCGCTGGACCATGGGATCGGCCGCGGCGCCCGCCGCCCCGGTATGGAGCGCCGAGCTTGGCACTGAACCTGCCGAGGCCGAGTTGCGCCTGCTGGCGCTGTCGGGCCAGTTCCTCGGCATCGCGGTGACGGCCGAGCCGCCGCCGGAGCTGCGCGTGTTGCCCGATATTCCGCCTCTCGCGCTGCCGACGGTGCCCGAGGCGTTGCGCCCGCTCGTGCAGCGCATCCTGGCCGCGTTCAAGGAGACGCAGCGCAAGACCGAGCTGCTCGACTTCCTCGCTGCGCGCGGCTGGACCACGCATCCTGCCGAATGGATGCCGACGGCGAATGACGAGGATGCACCCGACGTCTACGCGCCGTGGCGCGACTGGGCCGGGATCGCGGCATCCAACAGCGTTGTGCGACGGCAGGCAGGCGACCAGCTCACCGCTGATAATTGGGAGGACTTTTGGCCGGCGGCGCGCAAGGTGGCGCTGACCGAACTCAGACGCCGCGATCCCGAAGCTGCGCGCATGGTGCTGGAAGCAAAACTCGCCAACGAGAATGCAGACGTGCGGCTGCCCCTGCTTTCACTATTGGCAACCGGATTGTCGGAAGCCGATGTCCCCTTCCTCGAGGGCCTCGCGGCGAACGATCGCGCACCCAAGGTCAAGGCGCTTGCGGCATCGCTGCTTGCCCGGCTCGGCCGCGGCCCGGCGGTCGGCGAGGATATCGCAGAACTCGCCGGCTTTTTCTCGGTGAAGATGAAGGGCCTGCTGCGCCGCGCGCGCGTGATCCAGTTCGAGAACAACAAGACGCACGCACAGGCGCAGCGCCGGGCGGCGCTGCTCGCGAGTGCCGATATCACTTCCCTTGCGCGGGCGCTCACCCTCACCCCGCAGGAGCTGGTCGACGCCTGGAGCTGGGACGTGGATCGACAGGCCGACGCCGCGTTGGCTGACCTGGTCTCGCGCACCGGTACGGACTCCCTGGTCGCCCAGACCGCCGAAGCCATGAGCCAAGGCGATGCCAGTGTCTTCCTTGCCGCGCTGACGCCGCGCCTTCCGCCCGGCCGGCGGTCTGAACTCGCCGAAAAGGTTTTGCGCACGCGCGGCTTCAGCTTCGACGTGGCGAAGACGATTGCGGGCGGGACGGCGCGGCTGGAAAATCCGCTGACGGTACCTGCAGGCGAGGTGCTGCTTACCGCGCTCCGGCGCGACGATGCAAAACCCTCCGATGAACTGACGGAGCTCTTTGCGCTCGGCCTGATCGCCTCGCGCGCCGCGGCGCGTCAGGTATTGGAACGATTGAACGGCGCAGGGTTGCTGCAGGGCGATCCGCGCCTCGACATGCTGCGGCTCAACGCCGCGTTGGACGACAATGGAGCAAAACCATGAGCGAGAAACTACGGTTGCCCGCCGAGGAGAGCTATGCGGCCGAGCTGAAGGCGCTCGCCGCCGGCGACAGCGGGTCTCGCCCGCCGGGCTGGGCGCTCTCGCCACGGGTTGTCGTGACCTATCTGATGGGCGGCAAGGCCAGTGACGGCACGGTCATCACGCCGAAATATGTCGGCGACAAGCGGCTGATCGAGACCGCCGTCGCGACGCTTGCCACCGATCGCGCGCTCTTGTTGCTTGGCGTGCCGGGTACGGCCAAGTCGTGGGTATCCGAACATCTCGCCGCCGGGATCACCGGCGATTCGACGCTCGTCATCCAGTGCACGGCGGGCACCGACGAGAACCAGATCCGCTATGGCTGGAACTATGCGCAGTTGCTTGCGCACGGGCCGCGCCGCGAGGCGCTGGTCCCTACCCCGCTGATGCGGGCGATGGAGGGTGGCAAGCTGTGCCGCTTCGAGGAGCTCACGCGGATGGGCAGCGACGTGCAGGACACGCTGATCACGGTGCTCTCCGAAAAAATGATGCCGGTCCCGGAGCTGAACACCGCCATCTATGCGCAGCGCGGGTTCAACATCATCGCCACCGCCAATAACCGCGACAAGGGCGTCAACGAATTGTCCTCGGCGCTGAAGCGCCGATTCAACGTCGTTGTGCTGCCGCTGCCCGACAATGCCGCGCAGGAGGTCGAGATCATCGTCAAGCGCGTCGGCGAGATGGCGCAAAGCCTTGACCTGCCGGCGCCGAAGAACGTCGCCGACGAGGTGGCGCGGGTGGTGTCGATCTTCCGCGAGCTGCGCTCCGGCGCGACCGAGGACGGCAAGATCGCGCTCAAATCGCCTTCGGGCGGGCTCTCGACTGCGGAAGCAATCGCCGTGATGATCGGCGGCATCAGCCAGGCTACCTTCTTCAACGACGGCAAGCTGACGCCGGAGACGCTCGCCGCCAACATGCTCGGCGCTGTCGTGAAGGACCCGGTGCAGGATACGGCCGTGCTCGGCGAATATCTCGAGACCGTGCTGAAGAAGCGGCGCGGGTTCGAGGGCTATTACGCATCGCTGACCGACCTGATCTGAGACCATGACGGGCCAGATATTCCTGTTCGGTATCCGCCACCACGGGCCGGGATCGGCGCGGCGGCTGGTGCAGGCGCTTGACGACCTCAGGCCATCAGCGGTGCTGATCGAGGGGCCTGCGGAAGCGTCCGAATTGCTGCCGATGCTGGCCGATCCCGATATGGCGACGCCAGTGGCGTTGCTGATCTATGCCGAGGACAATCCCGCCAACGCCAGCTTCTTTCCCTTTGCCGAATACTCGCCGGAATATCAGGCCGCGCGCTGGGCGGTCCGCCACGGCACAGCACTGCGCTTCATCGACCTGCCGGCATCGGACCGCTTGGGCGTGGCCAGCGGCGGCATCGAGGATGAGGCGGTGGCGACTGCCGACGACGATCCGATCAGCCGCGACCCGATCGGCGTGCTGGCGACGGCGGCGGGATATGACGATGGCGAATCCTGGTGGTCCGACGTGATCGAGGAAAATCCCGCGTCGGGGCCGGTGTTCGCTGCGGTCGCCGATGCGATGACGGCGCTGCGCGCGGAATCGAAACCGCTCTCGCCCCGCGAAGCCGCACGCGAGGCGCATATGCGGATCGAGATCGCGAAGGCTGCGAAGGAGTGCGAGGGCGCGATCGCGGTGGTGTGCGGCGCCTGGCATGTGCCGGCACTTGCGGAGCGCCGCAGCCTCGCGGCCGATCGCGAATTGCTCAAGGGGCGGCCGAAGGCGAAGATCAAGGCGACGTGGGCGCCGTGGACCGCCCCGCGGCTGGCACGCGCGAGCGGCTATGGCGCAGGCGTGGTCGCGCCCGGCTGGTGCGCGCATCTGTGGGCGACGCGCGACGGTGCCGATCGCGGTGCGGTGTGGCTTGCCAGGGTCGCGTATGTGCTGCGCGATCGCGGGCATTTCGTCTCGACCGCCTCGGTGATCGAGGCGCAGCGGCTGGGTACTGCGCTTGCAGCGCTTCGCGACCGCCCCTCGCCCGGCTTCGAGGAATTGCGGGAGGCCGCGATCGCCTGCCTGTGCGGCGGCGAGCGCGCGCTCTGGAACGATGTCGCCGCCGAGCTCCTGATCGGATCTGGCGTCGGATCGATCCCCGCCGCGACGCCGCTCGCGCCGTTGCTCGAGGATTTGCAGCGCCAGCAGAAGGCGACCCGTCTCAAGCCCGAGGCGCTGGAGCGGGCGCTGACGCTCGACCTGCGCAGCGAGAGCGGGCTGATGCGCTCGACACTGTTGCACAGGCTGAATGCGCTCGATGTGCCCTGGGGACGGCTGACCGACGCCGGGCGCAGCCGTGGCACCTTCCGCGAGAACTGGCAGTTGCGCTGGGAGCCTGAGTTCGCGGTGCAGCTTGTCGAGAAGCTGATCTACGGTTCGACCATCGCTGAAGCCGCCGGCGGCCGCCTGATGGAAGCGATGCGCAGCGCGGCCGAACTCGGCGCGCTGGCAACGCAGGTGCGCAACGCGATGATCGCCGATCTGCCGCGCGCCACCGAATTCGGCATCGCCGCGCTGGAGGAGAAGGCGGCGCTCACCAGCGACTGCGAAGCCCTGCTCGCCGCGTTGCCGCCGATGGCCGACATCCTGCGCTATGGCGAGGCGCGCGCCGGCACCGTCGAGCATCTGGCAACGCTGATGCCGCGCATCGTCGTGCAGGCAGCACTTGCCCTGCCCTACGCCGCGCGCAATCTGGATGCGGCTGCGGCGGGCAAGCTGCGCGGCGCAATCCTCGCCGCCGACAGCGCGATACAGCTCGCGCAGCTCGAGGCGGACGTGGTGGCCGGCTGGCGCGACGCGCTGCAGGCGCTGCTGCGCGACAATCAGGCGACGCGGCTGGTCGCCGGCACCGCCGCGCGGCTGCTCTATGAGGTCGAACTGCTCACCGCCGGGCAAGCCTCGGACCTGCTGGCGCGGATGCTCTCGCCGGGCACGCCGGTCGCTGAAGCGGCTGGATTCTTCGAGGGTTTTTTCGAAGGCGCCGGCCAGCGACTGATCCACGACGCGGCGCTGCGCGGCGCGGTCGACGCCTGGCTGATGGCGCTCGACGAGGAGGCCTTCACCGCCAACCTGCCGCTGTTCCGCCGGGTGTTCTCGGCGCTGGACCCTGCCGAGCGGCGGCGGCTGATGGACGCGCTGTTCGAACGCCGCGGCGGCGGCGCCAAAGGCTATCGCCTGATCGCGGGCGCGGCGGATATCTGGCCAAAGCATCAGGCGCGGGTGATCGAACTTTTGAAATCCGGAGCGGCGCGATGAGCGAGACCGACGAACGCAATCGCCGCTGGACGCTCGCGCTCGGTGTCGACCCTGATGCCGAGAGCGGCTTTGCCCTATCCGACAGTGACCGCCGCATGTCCGACGCACTGACGGCGCTTTATGGCGACGGCGATGACGCGCCCAAGAAAGGCCGCGGCGGCCTCGGCGGATCGGCGCCGCGCGTCGCGAAATGGCTGGGCGACATCCGCGAATTTTTCCCCGCCCCCGTGGTGCAGGTGATCCAGAAGGACGCGTTCGAGCGCAAGGGCCTGCGCCAGATGCTGATCGAACCCGAATTCCTCGCCACCGTCGAGGCCGACGTCAACCTGATCGCCGACCTGGTCTCGTTGCGCGGCGTGATGCCGGACAAGACCAAGGAAACCGCGCGGATCGTGATCGCCAAGGTGGTCAAGGAGTTGATGGAGCGGCTGGAGCGGCGCACGGCGGATGCGATCCGCGGCGCGCTGAACCGGTCGCAACGCACCAACCGCCCGCGCTTTTCCGATATCGACTGGCCGCGCACCATCAAGGCCAATCTCCGCCATTATCAGGCCGAGCATCGCACTGTAGTCCCCGAGCGGCTGATCGGCTTCCTGCGCCAGCAGCGGCGCATCGTCGATCTCGAAGAGGTGGTGCTGTGCGTCGACCAGTCGGGATCGATGGCGACGTCGGTCGTCTATGCCTCGATCTTTGCGGCTGTGATGGCGTCGCTGCCTGTCGTCGCGACCAAGCTGGTGTGTTTCGACACCGCGATCGTGGACCTGACGGAGGAACTGGCCGATCCCGTCGAGGTGCTGTTCGGCGTCCAGCTCGGCGGCGGCACCGACATCAACCGCGCGGTCGCCTATTGCGAGGAGCGGATCGAGCGGCCGACCAAAGCGCATCTGATCCTGATCACCGACCTCTATGAGGGCGGTAACGCCGACGCGCTGGTCGACCGGCTGGCGCGGTTGTCGGTGCGCGGCGTCAACGTGATCGTGCTACTGGCGCTGACCGATACCGGGCGCCCCTCCTACGATCCTGCATTATCGGCAAAGGTCGCCGCACTCGGCATCCCCGTGTTCGCCTGCACGCCCGACCAGTTTCCGGATCTGATGGCGACCGCACTCAAGCGCGAGGACGTCGCGCAATGGGCCGCCGACCAAGACATCAAGTTGATCCGGCCTGAGGCGTAGCGAGGCCGCCCGCGGCAAAGGGGGCCCTTGACCTCGCCTCACATGAGGCATATCTTTGCCTCAACTGATGCAGAGGGCTTCATGCGCTATCAGGCTGCAACCGCCGCCGAACTGCTCGGCGTCAAACCGAAGAACACCGAGACGACGCTGACGCTGGCCTACTCCGTCGAGAAGGGCCTGCCGGTCTCGGCGCTGGACAAGTTCGCTGACCGTGTCAGCCCGAACGATGTCCGCACCTTCACCTATCGGATCGTGCCCAAGCCAACGCTCGAACGGCGGCGCAAGCACAAGCAGCTCTTGACCAGCGAAGAAAGCGACCGCCTCGCGCGCGTCGCCAAGGTGTTCGCCTTCGGGATCGATGTCTTCCGTGACGAAGCCAAGGTCCGCGCCTTTCTCGAGCGGCCCCACCCGATGCTGGACGACAAGGCGCCGCTCGAACTGGCGCTCGCGACCGGCCCCGGCGCCGATGCGGTGATCAACCTGATGGGCCGGGCGGCGTATAGCGGCGGCGTATGAGCGTTCAGAAGACCGACCGCGTCCTGAAATGCTATCGCATCGGGGACCCGGACGGCGCCTTCCCGATCTATGATTCCGAGGGCGCGCGGCTCTACCCGGGCCGCTGGAATACGCATACGAGCCCGGTGATCTACACCTCGGAGCACTATTCCACCGCGCTCCTGGAAAAGCTGGTGCACGCCAATCTGGTGATGCCGGCCAATCAGCACTTCATCGAGATCACGATTCCAAACGGCGTCTCGTATGAGATTTTCCAGACCGCAGCGCATCCCGGCTGGGACTCACGGAATGAAACGACCTGCAAGACTTTCGGTCAGAATTGGTACGAAGAGAAGCGTTCGGCGCTCCTGATCGTCCCCTCCATCCCGACGCGGCTGGAGCGCAACTTTCTGATCAACCCGGCGCACCCGGACGCCAGGGGCATCACGCATGCCCTGCCCGAGCCGGTGTGGTGGGATGAGCGGCTTTACGGGCATCGTTAGCTCGTGGGGTGCAACGGCAAAGCGTAACATATCATGACCATCCGCCCCATCATCCGTTACCCCGACCCTCGGCTGGCGCTCCCGGCGCAGCCCGTGGCCGTGTTTGACGGCGCGCTGCGCGAACTGGCGAGCGACCTCCTGGAGACCATGCACGCTGCGCCGGGGATCGGGATTACCGCTCCGCATATCGGCATCTCCCAGCGGGTCGTGGTGCTCGATCTCGACGCAACCGAGGGCGCGCGGACCTACGTCAATCCGGAGATCATCTGGGCATCATCAGAGATGATCCTGCATCAGGAAGGCAGCGTCTCGATGCCCGGGGTTAACGACGAGGTAAGCCGTCATGCGCGGGTCCGGATCGGCTATCAGGACGTCCACGGCAACCTGCAGACCGAGGAATCGGAGGGGCTGCGCGCGGTCTGCCACCAGCATGAGATCGATCAGCTCAACGGCCTGTTCTGGATCAAGCGGCTGTCCCGCCTCAGGCGCGAGCGGCTGATCAAGCGTTTTGAGAAGATGTCGCGCAGTTGAGATGAATGCGTCCCTCCGTTAAGATTACGTCTTAACTAATAATTAATTATGCCTTTGCGGGCACGAAAGCCACGGCTTAGCGTTTTGGGAATGCTGCTCAGTAACCTACCAATGGGTGAGTGCCATGACCTATAGAACGACGATTATCGCGTCCCTCGGTGTAGTCGCGCTTGTCCTTGCCGCGAGCGAGGCAATTGCCGATCCGGGCGTAGCACGCGGTGCGGGCGCGGGGGTTGCTCCGTCGCGTCCGGCTTTCCCGTCATTCCCCCGACCCGGGCATCATCACCATCACCGCGGCGGCGGTTTCTTCCCTGCGGGCGGCGGCGTCTTCTATGGTCTACCGAATGAGGTTCGCGAACCGGTAGCAGTGGCTCCGCCGCTAAAGCAATCAGACGATCTCCGTTACACGTGCGTGTATGATATTCCCTGGGATTACGTGCATCGTTGTCCGCAGTTTCGGTAGTAGTTTTCGGAACATGGTGTGCCCTACGAGCCGGGCCCGACCTTGCGGCCCGAAACGCCCGTTGCACAGCCGAAGAAGTATTTTGAGAACTCCACCTCAAGCCCGTGGCTGCGCAACGTAGCCGCGATCTCCGCGGCGCTGCCGAAATTGGTGCTGTAGGTGCCGATCATCGCAAAATCCTGTGCGCCGCGGAGCAGGATGCGCTCGACCAGCGGCAGAACCACCTTGAGATGAAGCAGGTACAGCGGCCGCAGCCACCACCCTTTCGGATCTGAAGCCTCGATCATGGAGAAGACGCCACCGGGCTTCAGCACGCGCGCGATCAGGGCGGCCAGGCGCGCATGCTGTTCGGGATTGAATGTCTTCAACCCGAAGGTGGAGATGACGAAGTCCGCGCTCTCCGACGGCAGATCGCTTGCCAGTACGTCGTCCTCGATGAATTCGATCCGGTGGGCACGGTGGGCATGAAGCCGCTCCATGGCGCGGCGATGCATGCCCGAGGAGATATCGACGGCGGTGATTGATCCAATATCGTCAAAGCGCTTCAACAGATGCGGCCAGACCTCGCCGGTCCCCGCCATCAGATCGTAGCCGCGCGCGCCGCCGGCTCCGAGCGCCGGCATCGCCGCCACGCATTGCTGGCGCCAGCGCTCGGTGAAACCGAACGAGCAGATCAGGCTGAAGGTGATGTAGCGATCCGAGCAGCGATCGAAGACGGCCTTTACGAACTGCGGATCATAGATATCGCTCATTCCGCTTGTGCCCCTCCCCCCAACTCAGTCGTCCCCAGTGGCTCTGACGTCACGTCATACGTGCCGGTCATGTCTTTTATCGATCAATCCCACCAGAAGAACCACCAGTTATGCGCCATCAATTCGGCAGCGAGTGCCCGGTAGGAGCCAACGCCCTGATCGATGATGTCATTGCAATAGGCATATTGCACACGCGCGAGGTCGAGAGCCTCTTCGCGCGTGACGGGCTTTCGCAAGACTCGCAAATTCATCGTATCGCCGTCGATACCGACGAGCTCGGCACCATATTGCGCACGCCAGGCGCGCAGCGCAGCAACATGATAGGCCGGCGAAGGACAATCGTTCCAATCGCCCCAATGAAGATAAGCCGGGATAGCCGCTGGATCATCTGTAGGTATCAGCGCGATCTGCACACGCGATCGAAGTCCAGTCGCATAATCATATAAGACCGACAGCCCCGTCGACTCCCCGGTTTCTGTGGGCCATTCGCCCAAAGGCGGCTCATATTCTTCATCTGCGGCGCCCGTCGGCAGATTCATCTCGCTGAGGCTCGCCATGGCCGCCGCGAGTTCGTCGCGACGAAATCTCAAAAAATCATCGGGAAATTTGATCGTGGCGGCGACTGCAAGAATATCTTGCACTGTTGGAAGCTGCGCACGTTGCGCCGGGGTGGGAAGATAATTTTCTATCCCGCTGCCGAGCACGACCGGTGTGCCGCGGCCGGCGTTCTTGAGTTTCTCCCACGTGGCCAACGCGTCTTCGCCGCTCGTCTCCACGACCTCATAAGGAAAGTTTACCATTGCCACCGCATTCCATTAGCTAACCCTTCGATAGCAGGCATCCTGGCCTGCAACCAGCCCTATCCCCGCTCAATCGTCCCCGGCGGCTTGCTCGTCACGTCATGTCGCGGGCATGCCCGCCTGCGCCAAGGCTCGGCCTCGCACCGCTGGCGCAGGCCTGCTCGACGCAGCGGCTGGCCCGGAGGATGTTCTGCTCGCTGAACATCGGCCCCACGATTTGCAACCCGATCGGCAGACCCTCGACAAATCCGCAGGGCACCGAGGCCGCAGGTTGGCGGGTGAGGTTGAACGGCCATGTCAACGGCGTCCAATCGAACCATTGCGGGAAGTGCGTGGCGTCGGGCGTGTCGACGCCGGCTGCGAAAGCGGTGATGGGAACGGTCGGCGTCAGCAGGAAATCATAGTCCTGATGAAACAACTGCATCTTCTGGCTCAGCGCACGCATCTCGGCATAGGCGGCCTGCAATTCGCTCGCGGAAATATTTTGGGCTGATATGACCAGCCGCAGCAGGCCCGGATCGAGCGCCGCCAATTGCGCGCCGTCGAAATCACGCACCAATGCGGCATGCGATGCGCCCCAGATCACTTCCAGCGTATTGCTGCGCACCGGAAAGATCGAGAGAGACACGCTGCACGTCAGCACCGGCCTTCACCAGCGCGTCGATGGCGGGCTGCATGCCAGCCACGACGGCTGGATCGGCGACCGGGAAGCCGAGATCGGGCGACCATGCGATCCGCATGCCCGCCACGCCACTGTCGAGGCCATCGAGATAGTCGATGCCGCGATAGGGAATGGCAAAGGAATCGCGCGCGTCCGGCCGCGTGAGCACGTTCAACATCAACGCGCTGTCAGCGACGTCACGCGACAGGCCGCCATAGACCGCGAGCGTGCCCATTGGTCCCGGAAAATTCGGCACCACGCCGTAGCTCGGCTTCAATCCAAACACGCCGCTGAACGCCGCCGGAATCCGGATCGAGCCGCCGCCATCGCCGCCCGTGGCCAAGGGTACAACGCCTGCTGCCACCAATGCGGCGGAGCCGCCGCTGGAGCCGCCGGGCGTGCGGGATGTATCCCAGGGATTACGCGTGATGCCGGTCAGCGGGCCGTGGGTGATGCCTTTCCACCCGAATTCGGGCGTAGATGTCTTGCAGAAGAACACCGCGCCGGCCTCACGCAGGCGGGCGACACCGGGCGTATCCTCCGCGCTCGGCGCCGCTGCCGTCGCGTGCGAGCCGATGCGCGTCGGCCAGCCGGCGACATGCGCCGTGTCCTTGATCGCGACAGGCACGCCGTCGAGCGGCCCGAGCGGTGCGCTGCGGCGCCAACGTTCCGCCGACTCCGCGGCCAGGCGCCGGCCCTGCGGTTCATCCAGCAGGCAGGTGGCGTTGAGAACCGGATTGACCGTATGCAGTTGCGCCAGGGTAGCTTCCAGCACATCAACCGGCGACAAGTCGCCTTTGGCGAAGCGCCGCACCATCTCGCGGGCGGAAAGCCAGTTCAAATCGTCAGACATGCCGCCCGATCCGAAAATGTGGTGAAGCCTTCGAACATTCCGCCGAACATGCCACGACAGGCAGTGGGCCGCAGCCTCTCGACCAGAATGGCAGACCTGCAACCGTGCCCGAGGTCGAACGCTGCAAGTTGCGTGCGATCGTTCATGCAAGGCAAGGCCTCGATCCAAGATTTTAACGGCGTGGGACATGGGTCCGCTTTCTCGCGGCGCAATTGCGCCCGAGGTTTGTCTCTTCGTTTGCCCTCTTCGAAATCAGAGGGCGCAGGGAAGACCGGGTGCTTGCTGCACCCGCGGTCTCGCGTGCAATTTGCGCAAACAAAGCTGCACACGAGCATACAGGGCAGCGGGAACACTCCGGCCTTCCCTGCGCAATGGCTTTACGGCTTACTTCGTGCTCTTCCCGGAGAACGGCTCTTTTGCCTCCGTCGCCGGCGGGATACCGCGCTCGATCCGATAGGATCGATGCGCAACCGCCAACTTAACGCCAGCACCGCGGCGCCCGAACCACACGACTTCGCCGTACGCTTCCGGCGCGTACGTCTATCGCGCCCTCAGCGTCCACCGCATCTCACCGCACGTTCGTGACGATCGCGAAGCGCCCCTCATCTGCCGTGAGACGGGCGGAGTTATGCGACTGATTTGGGTGAGAACGAAAGCAGAATATTTTTGATCCCCGGGCTTGACACGATTTCGGAAAATCAGAAGTGATTTGCCTGTGATGCCGTAATCGAAGCCGGCATGACCGTGCCCGCCGGCCAAACAACCCCTGCCGGCAGCGGACCCTGCTTCACGCTGGCAAAAAAAGAGTTCAGCGATGTCGGAACGCGACTTGTTCGATCGTCCTCTGCTGGTATCGGCGCGGGCAAGCCTCGCGCCTGCGGAAAATGTAAGGAGAACAACGGTGAACAAGAACACGATCTGCCTGTGGTACAACCATGACGCCGAAGAGGCCGCGCGGTTTTACGCCAAAACCTTTCCCGACAGCAGCGTCGACGGGGTTCATAAAGCACCGTCCGACTTTCCGGGCGGCAAGGCCGGCGACGTCCTGACGGTGCAGTTCACCGTGTGCGGCGTGCCCTGCATCGGCCTCAACGGCGGCGACATCTTCAAGCAGAGCGAGGCGTTCTCGTTCCAGATCGCCACCGACGACCAGGCGGAGACCGACCGTTACTGGAACGCGATCGTCGGCAATGGCGGCACGGAGAGCGCATGCGGCTGGTGCAAGGACAAATGGGGCCTGTCGTGGCAGATCACCCCGCGCGTCCTGACCGACGCGATGGCCAAGGGCGGCGAAGTGGCAAAGCGCGCGTTCGAGGCGATGCTGACGATGCAGAAGATCGACGTTGCGAAGATCGAGGCGGCGGTGCGCGGCTAGAGCGAAGCGGCGTCAGAGTTCGTAGCCCGCATGAGCGCATGCGATATGCGGGAATAGCAGTCCCGGGTATCGCGGAGCCTGTCATCGGGCGCGCATTCGCGCGACCCGTTGGCTCACCCGGGCTACGGGCCTGATCCGGAGCGGGCATACGGCTTCAGCCTCCCGCCATGAGGTCCTTTGCCAGCGCCATGTAGGCCGGCAGCGTCACGGGGTCGTTGGCGGCGTTTCCGGCCGCCGGGTGCGAGGCATAGCGGGCGATCACCATCTCAGCCTTCGGATCGATATAGATGCCCTGTCCGTGAACGCCGCGCGCCATGAAGGCGCCGTGCGCATTGTGCGTGATCCACCATTGATTGCGATAGGAGGCGCCGGGCAATGTGCTGTAGCCGGCCGGCTTGAATTTTGCGGGATCGCCGCCGCGCGCGATGTCTTCCACCACGGCCGACGGCACGATCTGGCGGCCGTTGAAGCGGCCGTGGTTGCGGATCGTCTCGCCGAAGCGGGCGAGATCGCGCAAGCTGGTCGAAAGGCCGCCGCCGCCGCTTTCCGTGCCGATGCGGTCGACGTGATAATGCGCGTCCTCCTCCGCGCCCATCGGAATCCAGATGCGCATCGAGAGCAGATCGGACAGCGTCATGCCGCTCGCCCGCCGGCAGATCCAGGCCAGCACGTCGGAATTGACGGTCTTGTAGGCGAAGGCCTTGCCGTGCTCACCCTGCTTCTTCTGCGCGCACAGGAAATCGAAAATATTGGTCGCGCCCGCATAGCCCGGCTCGATCGGCGCCATGCCGTTCGCGCGTCGTAGCCCGAACACGCCGGAATTCTTGTCGGTATAGACCTCGGTGTATTCGAGGCCCGTGGTCATATCCATCGTCTCGTGCACGCGTGCGTCGCCGAACGCGCTGGTCTTCAGCTCCGGCACATAGTCCGTGATCGGCGCCTGCGGATCGATCTTGCCCTCCGCCACCAGAATGCCGGCCAGCGTGCCGGTGAACGATTTTGTCACCGACATCGCGATATGCGGCTTGTGCGGCTTCAGCGCGCCGAAATAGCGCTCGTAGATCAGCTTGCCCCGGTGCAGCACGGCAATGCCATCGGCATAGGTCTCCTCGAGCATGCGCTCAAACGTCATCGGCCGCCCGTCCATGGTGACCGAAGCGGACGCGCCGATATCATGCTCCTCGCGCGGCAACACCGACGCCGGCCCCGCCCCGCGCCAGACATTCACCGTCGGCACCAGCTGGCGGATATTGCTCCACGCCCAGCGCAATTCGGGGAAGCTGCGGAACGATCCGTCCTGGAAGGTGATGGTCTTATCGCGCGGCGGAGGAAAGCCCTGCATCCAGCCGAGCCTTTGTGGATCGGTCTCGGCGGCGGTTGGAGTGACGGTCTGGCTGGGTGCAGTCGCGACGGACATGAAGGCTGGCTCCGGAGGGGCGATGCAGAGTCGTAACACGGCGGCCTAGGGTGTGCAGCCGGCGTTTGAGCGGGATGATCTGCGTGGCGAGCAGATTTGTAGGCCGCATGAGCGCAGCGATATGCGGAAGGAGAAGTCCGGGTATTGGCGCGCCCACCCGGGGCTACGCTTCCAGTATAGATAAGACCGGCTAAGCCCGGCAGCTTGGCAATTTAGTGCACCGTCACCGTAATTCACCGAGCGCGCGATCCGGCCGTTAGCCGTCGGGCCTGGACCCGCGGGAATCATGAGCCCGCCCAGAGCGGGATCATCTAATGATGTATTACCCGGCTAGATGCTTCCGATGAGGCGTCGCACCGCAACCGCGCCTTCTTCCGGGGTACACAGCGAGGTGTCTACCTCCAGGTCGTAAGCGCGACGGTATGCCGGATGATCGACCTGTTCACGGGCCATCCCAGGCGCGCGGTTGTCGCGCGACCGTTCTCGTTCCTCAAGAACGTCAAGCGGAGCCCAGACGCGGACGACGTAAGTGGGCCGTCCGCGAAGCACGTTCAAACATGCATCTATTTGGACCTCATCCCGCAAGACGAAGTCCAGGACAATGTCGAAGTGCGTTTGCACGACACGTGCAAGTGTCGAGCGCAGGTTTTCGCAGTGGATGCTGTAGGCCTGAGCGCGTTCCGCGTCGCTCCGCATATCGCGGCGATTCGACATTGTGACGAATGCATCCAGGGAGATGTGGAATGCTGGCACTGGTGCGGTCGCCTGCAGCGCCTTGGCGATGCTCGACTTGCCCGCGCTTGTAGTACCGTGCAAGACAATCGCCGTCGGAGCCATAGCGTCTAATATGTTTGTTATCATCGATCATCCGCGAGCAGATCATGGTGGCGCTGGAGACGGCGCTGCAGGTGGCATTGCCCGGTATTTAAGTCGAACACAACCGCGATCGGCCGGCAGAGGCCGATCGCAAGTGCTGATCCTGCTGGACAGCAGCCAGACGCCGGACAACTCGATGGCCGCCGGCGTCATCCAGCGGCCACGCCTGGAAGGCATCACGGCAGGAGTCGCCAACCAGAACATCGGCGCTGCGGACGTTGCGCAGAAGTGAGGTTGGACACAGTCTGCGCGCCGCCTTGTCGGTGTGACCACGCTTCGGCGGCACGTCGAACATGAAGAAGGTCGTGATGTTGGTCATGCGCCGCGCAACTTCGTGGAGCTGAGCAATCAGCGGTCGTTCGGTAACGCTCAAGGTCTATCGAAGACCATCATTCGGTTGGATGCGCGATACTGTCCTAACGCATCCTCCACTATCCTGCGCCCTACTCCCACTCAATCGTCCCCGGCGGCTTTGACGTCACATCGTACACCACCCTATTCACGCCCTTCACCTCGTTGATGATCCGCGTCGCGGTTTCGCCGAGGAATTTCATGTCGAAGGGATAGAAGTCGGCGGTCATGCCGTCGGTCGAGGTCACCGCGCGCAGGCCGACGACGTATTCGTAGGTGCGGCCGTCGCCCATCACGCCCACCGTCTTCACCGGCAGCAGCACGGCGAAGGCTTGCCAGATGGTGTCGTAGAGGCCGGCTTTGCGGATCTGGTCGATATAGACGGCGTCGGCCTGGCGCAGGATGTCGAGCTTCTCTTTCGTGATGTCGCCGGGGCAGCGGATGGCGAGGCCGGGGCCCGGGAACGGGTGGCGGCCGACGAAGATTTCGGGCAGGCCGAGCTCGCGGCCCAGCACGCGGACCTCGTCCTTGAACAGTTCGCGCAGGGGCTCGACCAGCTTCATGTTCATGCGCTCGGGGAGACCGCCGACATTGTGGTGCGACTTGATGGTCACCGAGGGGCCGCCGGTGAAGGAGACGCTCTCGATCACATCGGGATAGAGCGTGCCTTGGGCGAGGAAATCCGCGCCGCCGATCTTTTTCGCTTCCGCGTCGAACACGTCGATGAACAGGCGGCCGATGGTCTTGCGCTTGATTTCGGGGTCGGTGACCCCGGCGAGTTCGCCGAGGAATTGCTTTGATGCATCAACATGCACCAGCGGAATGTTGTAGTGATGCCGGAACAGGTCGACGACGGTCTTTGCTTCATCGAGCCGCAGCATGCCGTGATCGACGAACACGCAGGTGAGCTGGTGGCCGATCGCTTCATGAATCAGCACCGCTGCGACGGCGGAATCGACGCCGCCGGAGAGGCCGCAGATCACCCTGCCCTTGCCGACTTGCGCGCGGATCTTTTCGATCGCTTCCTCGCGGAAGGCGCGCATGGTCCAGTCGCCGGTGAGACCAGCGACCTTGCGGACGAAATTGCGGATCAGCTTGGCGCCGTCGGGCGTGTGCACCACTTCGGGGTGGAACATCAGGCCGTAATATTTGCGCTTCTCGTCCTGGATCACGGCGAACGGCGCGTTGGCTGAGACGCCAGCCACGGTGAAGCCCGGCGGCATTTTGGTGATGCGGTCGCCATGGCTCATCCACACCGGATGCTTTTCGCCCAAGACCCAGGTGGACTCGAACAGGTTGCTCGCCGCCTTGACCTCGACGTCAGCGCGGCCGAATTCGCGGTGGTGGCCGCCCTCGACCTCGCCGCCGAGCTGGGCGGCCATGGTCATCTGGCCGTAGCAGATGCCGAGCACGGGAACGCCGGAATCGAAGATCTTTTGCGGCGCGCGGGGCGAGCCTTTTTCATGCACCGATTCCGGGCCGCCGGAAAGGATCACCGCTTTCGGCTTCATCTCGTCGAAGGCGGCCTCGGCCTTCTGGAACGGCACGATTTCGGAATAGACGCCCTCCTCGCGCACCCGGCGCGCGATCAGTTGCGTCACCTGACTGCCGAAGTCGACAATCAGAATCTTGTCATGCGCCGAGGCCACTGTGGTGGTCTGCTCGCGGGCTTTCTGTGGGGCTGTCATGGCAAGCAGATACGCGACGGGGGGCGACCTCGCAACCGCGAGAAGGCCGTGGCCCACATTCTTCTGCGGGGATGGACAAATTCATATAGGTAAGTATTATTGACCTAGTTTGCTCCGACGGTGCCCAAGAGCCGATCGGGCGATTTGCACAGCGCAAATCGGGAGAAGCGGAGGAAACCATGCAAAGCCAGCACTACGCGGCGGCCGACCTCGCCGCGCTCGGGCGGGAGTGGATCGCCGCCTGGAACTCGCACGACCTCGAACGCATCCTCGCGCTCTATGCCGAGGATGCCGAGATGACCTCCGACCGCATTCAGGCGCTCGGGCTCGAGGCCAGCGGCACGCTGCGCGGGAAGGACAAGCTTCGAATGTACTGGGGCAAGGCGTTCGAGCTTTTGCCCAATTTGCATTTCGACCTGATCGACACTTATGTGAGCCCCGACAGCGTGGTCGTGTTTTACCAGAACGAGCGCGGCGCGCAGATCTGCGAGTATCTTCGACTCGATGCGAGGGGAAAGATAAGGCAGGGTTCGGCCAATCATCTCGCGCATTAGCACCGGCATCGTAGGGTGGGCAAAGCGAAGCGTGCCCACCATTTCGCGATGACTCTGTCGATAGATGGTGGGCACGCTTCGCTTTGCCCACCCTACACAGCTCACCAAGGACCTCCCGCATGAAGATTCCGACACTGCCCTTCACCGTCACCGACTGGAGCCAGGTCGCCGCGACGAAACATTCCGGCGAAACCGGCGAAGCGCTGTGGCGCACGCTCGATATCGGCGATCTGCGCGTGCGGATGGTCGAGTATTCGCCGGGCTATTTCGCCGATCACTGGTGCGACCGCGGGCATGTACTCTACGTGCTCGAAGGCGAGCTCGACACCGAATTGCGTGACGGGCGCACGTTCAAGCTCAAGCCGGGTATGAGCTATCAGGTGTCGGATTTCGGCGACGCCGCGCATCGCTCATCGACGGAGACGGGAGCGAAGCTGTTCATTGTGGATTGATGCTCTAACCGCGCGCCTTCCGCAGGAATCGTAGGGTGGGCAAAGCGAAGCGTGCCCACCATTCAAGACAACGGTCGCGGATAGATGGTGGGCACGCTTCGCTTTGCCCACCCTACGCGATCATGCCTTCTTCAGCACCGAAACGAAAAACCCGTCGGTGCCGGTACGACGAGGGGTCATCAACCAGCCTTCGGCCGACTTCAGCGCTGCTTTCTCAAAATCTTCCGCCTTGTCCCAGAGCACGCTCGCCGTCTCGTTCAATGGCTGAATCGAAAATTCCGGATGGCGCGAAACGAAACTGCGCACCTGGTCGCCGTTTTCGCTTCGTAGCACCGAGCAGGTAACGTAAGCGATCCGGCCGCCGGGCTTGACCAGCGCGGCTGCCCGATCAAGCACTTCCGCCTGGTCCTTCAACCGGACTTCCAGCGCGCCGGGGCGCATCCGCCATTTGGCGTCGGGATTGCGGCGCCAGGTGCCGGTGCCGGTGCAGGGCGCGTCGATCAGCACCAGATCGGCGGAGGCCTTGATGTCGGCCAATGGATCAGTGTCCCCTTTCGGCGCGCGCACATCGGCGTTGTGAACGCCGGCGCGGGAGAGCCGCTCGTAGATCGGCGCGAGCTGGCGCTTGTCGCGGTCGGTCGCGATCAGCCGGCCCTTGCCACCCATCATCGCCGCCAGCGCCAGCGTCTTGCCGCCGGCGCCGGCGCAGAGATCGATCACCTGCTCGCCGGGCTTTGCGGCCGAGAACAGCGCCGCGAGCTGCGAGCCCTCGTCCTGCACTTCGATGCCGCCCTTGATGAAATCCTCCTCGGCATGAATGCCGGGATTGCGCGCATCGGCGCCGAGTTCGATGCGCAGGCCGATCGGCGACCACGGCGTCGGCGTGGCGCCGAGATGCGATAGCCGCGGCAGAACCTTTTCTCGATTGGCCTTCAGCGTGTTGACGCGGAGATCCAGCGGCGCGCGGCTCGCCATTGCGGTCGCCTCCGCCACGCGTTCGTCGCCGAACACGGCTGCCAGCGGCGCATCCAGCCATTCCGGATAGTCGCCCGCGATGTGCGGCGGCGCACCATCGAGGGTGCGCGAGGTCAGCGCCGCGCGCTCGGCCCCGCTCAGCGGCGCCGGCGCAAATCGTTCGCCGTGGCACAGATTGGAGATAGCATCGGCATCCATGCCGCGCTCGAGCCGAAGCATGCCGAGCACCCGCGCGCGCGGCGTATCCGCCTCCATCAGCCAGGCGCTCGACGCCCGCCGCCGCAGCACGTCCCAGATCAGGCCGGAAATCGCCGCGCGGTCGCCCGAGCCGGCGTAGCGATGCGCGGTGCCCCACTCCTTCAACGCCTTCGCCGCGGGAACGCGCTGCGCGTCGATGGTCTCGATCAGTTCGATGGCGGCAGACAGCCGGGCAGCAGGAGTCATTCAAAGCTTTCTAGATCAGAAGCAGCAGCTTCAGTGCGAAGTAGATCCACATCGCGAACAACACCAGCACGCCGGCAAACCAGGCCAGGCTGCGCTGCTGGATGTTGTTCGACGTGACGAAAATGCCGGCATGGGCGAAGCGCGTCACCACGAACACCCAGGACATCAGCACGATGAAGAGATCAGCCCGGCGCAGCGGCAGCGCCAGCGCGATCAGCATGTAGAACAGGAGGGGTACTTCGAACTGATTGCTGAAGCAATTGCCGATCTGGGCCACGCGGGCCGGATATTTCGGCTGTCCCGCCGCAATGTCCTTCAGGCTGGTTTCCCGGGCTTTCACCGCGCGTGTGCGGGCCGTCACCATCCACAGCATCAGGAAGAAAGTGAGCCCGACCAGAACAAAGACCGGCAGCAAAACCATTTGAACCGACATGAGAATCTCCCCCGAAACCTGCGCCAGACCTCTAGCAATAACGAGAGGCCTCTCACCTGACAAATCCACTTGCCGACGATCGCTTGAACCGCCGCCCGAGCCTTTTGAACCACGGACGAAGCCTCGGCGACCAACTATCGAGAATTCCGATGGTTCTGGTCTCGAACCGGCCCCAAAGTAACCCGCGAGCAGGCGATGAACATCACCTCCCCGATCCTGACCGGCGCCGGCCGCGCCGCCGAACTGCCCGGCGATTCCGTGACCTCCTTTCTCCGGGGGCTCGGGTTCAGCGACAGCCCCGATGGCGGCCTCGGCATCGTCATGTCGGCATTGGCCGGCATCGCCGCGGCGCTGGCGGTCGCGATCGTGCTCTCCGTCTACTTCCGCAGCAGCTATCGCAGCCGCCACGATCTGTTCAGGCACGGGCTGGCCGCCTCCGCGGTGCTGGTCCTGGTCGCGTTCGCGATCTCGGACATGCGGCAGGCGGCGCTGGCCTATCTCGGCCTCAATCCGGCGAAGCCCGCGGTGGAATTTGAAATCCGCCTGCCGAAGGCGGTCTTGACCACCGCCGCCGACACCCAGGTCGAATTGCTGACCGACCGGAACCAGAAACTGGCAAAGGTTCAGGAGGCGCTGGACTCCGCCCCCGACGGCCGCAGCATCTTGCGGGGAACCGTGACGCTTGATTACCGCACCACCGAGCGCGTGATGGTGCTGAACCTGCCCGGCCGGGCCCAAAGCACGTTCCGGCTGCGGCTGCCGGCGTCTCCCTCGCATTCCCCCCAGTTCGGCCCGTGGCATCTGGCCGACGGCATCGTCCCCGTCAATGGCGGCACGGTGACGTCAGAGCTTCATGACGACTTTGCGATCCGCTACCGCGTGCTCTGACGCACGCGCGCGGGCGCTCGCGCAACCGCCGTTCGCTTTCAGCCACTTCTCATATGATGTGGAAGTCTCCCGCATGCAGGTTGGCGACCGCCACGTTCTTCAGAAGTATGGTGTTACCGGCGTCGATGGTGATTAGCGTATCGCTTCCCGAGACCGTCGCGGCTGCGAGCGCCGCTGCGGCATCTGCGAAAATGCCATCTCGAAATTCGAGCACGTCGCTGCCGACCGTGAAATCCGTAACGGTGTCCTGGCCGAGGTTGGCGCGGAAAACGAAGGTATCGTTGCCCGCTCCTCCGGTCATGGAATCGTTACCTGCACCGCCAAAGATCGTGTCGTTACCCGACGTTCCCGAGATGGTGTCGTTGCCGGACGCACCGCGGAACCATGCAGCGGAGGCGATCTGAGTGCGATCCCACGTGGAGCCATCGGCAAAACTCACCTGTTCGATACCGGCCCCGCCGGAGAATTGATTATTGACCTGGATGCGCTCGCTGGTCGCGATGACCGTGATGTAGAGGTTGTTATCCCAACGCATGAACTCGACGTCCGAGGCGTTGAGGCCGACCAGCTTGACGACATCTGTTCCGGCATCCGCCCCGCTCTCGGAAACCACATCATTGCCGGAGCCGACGCGATAGATGTAGGTGTCGCTACCGCCAAAGCCGCTCAGGGTGTCGCTGCCGCCTTTGCCATCGAAGGTGTCATCGCCCGAGCTTCCATTGATGCTCTCGCCGTTCGCTGAACCGCGGTACCATGCAGCGCTGGCGATCTGAGCGCGATCCCAAGAAGAGCCATCGGCGAAACTCACCTGCTCGACACCGGCCCCGCCGGAGAATTGATCGTTGACCTGGATGCGCTCGCCGGTCGCGATGATCGTGATGTAGAGGTTGTTACTCCAACGCATGAACTCAACGTCCGATGCATTGAGTCCGACGAGTCTGATGTTATCAGTTCCGGCATCCGACCCGCTTTCGGCAACAGTGTCGTTGCCGTAGCCGACGCCGTAGATGTAAGTGTCGCCGCCGCCATAGCCGGTCAAGCTGTCGTTGCCGCCTTTGCCATCAATGATGTCATCGCCCGAGCTGCCGCTGATGCTCTCGCCGTTCGCTGAACCGCGGTACCACGCTGCGGAAGAGATCTGAGCGCGATCCCACGCGGTACCGTCGGCGAAACTCACCTGCTCGATGCCGGCCCCGCCGGAGAATTGATCGTTGACCTGGATGCGCTCGCCGGTCGCGATGATCGTGATGTAGAGGTTGTTACTCCAACGCATGAACTCGACGTCCGATGCATTGAGTCCGACGAGTCTGATACTATCCGTTCCGGCATCCGACCCGCTTTCGGCAACAGTGTCGTTGCCGTAGCCGACGCCGTACACGTAGGTGTCGCTGCCGCCATAGCCGGTCAGGCTGTCGTTGCCGCCTTTGCCATCAATGATGTCATCGCCCGAGCTGCCGCTGATGCTCTCGCCGTTCGCTGAACCGCGGTACCACGCTGCGGAAGAGATCTGAGCGCGGCCCATCGTGGAGCCGTCAGCGAAACTCACCTGCTCGATGCCGGCCCCGCCGGAGAATTGATCGTTGACCTGGATGCGCTCGCCGGTCGCGATGATCGTGATGTAGAGGTTGTTACTCCAACGCATGAACTCGACGTCCGAGGCATTGAGACCGACCAGTTTGACGATATCGACTCCCGTATTTGCACTGCCTTCGGAAATCACGTCATTGCCGGAGCCGACGCCGTATAGGTAAGTGTCGCCACCGTTGCCGCCTTGCAGGGTATCGTTACCGCCAAGGCCGTTCACGAGGTCGGCGTCCGACGTTCCGGTCAGCGTTTCCGCGCCGTTGGTGCCCAGCACGAGGCTCAACGCGCCGGCCGCTATTGCGGCTTTGTCCAAGACGGTCCCGTTCGCAAATTGGATCTGCTCGATCCCCCAGAACTCCGTCGGAGACGTGAACTGCGACTTGACCGTGATTGTGTCGCCGGAACTGAGGACATTGACGACAAGATCGTTGCCCCGGCGCACCAGCGTCACATCACTCGCATTCAAATCGACGAACCGCAGAGCGTCCACCTGTGCCGGAGCGTTGACACCATCGTCGATCGTGTCGCTGCCATCGCCGAGAGCATAGAGAAGCGTGTCGCTGCCGGCACCGCCCTGGATCAGGTCGTTTCCAGCGCCCGGCCGAACAACGTCATCTCCCACGGTGCCCACGACGGTGTCGGCGCCGGATGTCCCTGGGGTTCCCGAGTTGACGGAAATTTGCGCCCTGCTCCAGACCGTCGCATCGGCAAATGCGATTTCCTCGACGCCGGCAGAGGTCAGGCCAAACTGGCCGAGCACCGTAACCGTGTGGCCCGTCGTGGTGATCGTGATCAACAGATCGGCGCCGCTTCGTGAAAACTGGACGTCGCCGCGGTTCAGGCCGACAAGCTCGATACGATCCGTTCCGCCTGTACCGCCTTCGACGATGACATCGTTGCCGGCCCCTGCTCCGATGCGGTAAGTGTCCGAACCGCCGTAGCCAGCAAGGGATTCGTTTCCGGCTCCAGCTACAAAGATATCGGCACCTTCGTTGCCGATCAGCGCTGCGTTGTCCGTACTGCCAATGATCAAATGAGGATTGAGGTGGCTCAGGATATCCGATCGGCTCCACGTCGTGTTGTCGGCAAACCTAATTTCCTCGAGACCGGCGCCAGGCAGATTGGACAATTGATCCTGCAGGACAATGGTTTCGCCGTTTGCGAACCGCAGAACCACATCGGAATTGCCAAGGGACGAACGGCCGACGACAACGCTCGAAGGATCGAGACCGGCCCCAAGGACGAGCCGATCGATGTCGGAAGCGCCGCCGGTATCGACGATGCGGTCGCTTCCGTCGCCTGCGTTGTATCGATACTCGTCGGCCCCACCGGCGCCGAGGAGGCGATCGTTGCCGGCGCCGCCGACCAGCACGTCGGCTCCGGCATCGCCGGTCAGGACGTCGTTGCCGGCCGTGCCCGTCAGCGTTTCCGTCTGATCGACAATGTGAATCGTGATGGCTGATGTAACCGACAACCCATCGTCATCGGTCACCCGCACGCTGATCTGGTGCTGCGAGCCGGCCCCGAAATCGACGTTGGCGTCGGCCTTCACCCGTATCTCGTTGCCGACGATTTCGAACAGATCGTCGCCTCCGATCAGGCTGAAGGTGTGTGTTCCGGCGTCGCCGGCATCGACGGCGGCCAAGGTGGCGACGACCGTGCCGGCCGCCGCGCTTTCCGCCACCGAGCCACCGGTTACCGAAATCGCCGTCGACGCCTGGTTGTCCAGGCGGCGGAATTCAAAATTTTCCACAACTATTGCGGATATATTTACATTCTGCAATGTAAGATTGAAATCGTTGCCGAGCGAAACGACGACATCGGCGCCGACCTGGCTGGCATTAGCCAAGACCGCGGCATAATCGGCGAACACAGCCCGATCGAACCTGATGACATCGTGATCCGCGCCGCTTCCCGCAACGAAATCGGTGATCGTGTCGGAGCCCGAACCTGCACCGACAACGAACACGTCGGCTTCGGTCCCTCCGGTCAGCACATCGTCGCCGGCGCCGCCTATCAGCGTGTCGGTCCCGAGGCCTCCGTTCAGAACGTCAGCGCCGTCGCCGCCATCGAGCAGGTCGGCCCCCATTCCACCGGTCAGGGTGTCGCTGCCCGTACCGCCGAGGACGGTGTCGTTGCCGGAGCGGCCATCGAGAATGTCCGCACCGCCACCTCCGATCAGAATATTGTTTCCGGCGTCGCCGGAGATCTGGTCGGCATACGTCGTGCCGGTGACGTTTTCGACCCGCGCGACATCGGCGACGTCCCGCCATGTTCCTGCGGTCAGATCGGCCTGATCCGTTGTTCTGACCTCCGCACCGTTCGTCACCAGATCGACCCATGCGGCCGCGCCGAAGCCGGACAAATCCAGCGTATCGGTACCGAGGCTGCCGTCAGCGGTGACGAAATCACCCGGCGCATTGACGCTGATCAGAAGCGTATCGTCGCCCTGGCCGCCATAGAGCAGGTCGTTTCCGCCGAGCCCGTCGATGCGGTCATTGCCAGCCTCGCCATAGATGTTTTGCGCGACCGAAGACCCGACCAGCGTGTCGTCGCCCCTCGTCCCCGCGATGAACGGAGCCGAACTCGTTGCGATGCTGAGAATCGTCTCACGCCCCCATTGATCGCCGTTGGCGAACTGGATGTATTCGAGGCCGGTGCCGTTGGCGGCCGCGGATCCGCTGAACTGTCCCATTACGCTGATCGTCTCGTTCGTCGAGATGATCTTTATAATGAGCTTGTCGTCCGAGCGGCTGAGCCGGACATCGGAACTGTCGATGTCCTTGAGCTTCAGGATGTCAACGTCCGTCGTACTGTAAAAGCTCGAGGCTTCCGCCTCGATGACGTCGTTGCCGTCGCCCCTGGAATACACAAACGTATCGCTGCCGAGTCCCGACGAAATGAGATCGTCGCCCCGCCCGGCTTCTACGATATCGTTCGACCGGGCATCTAGGCTGATGGCATCACGCCCGTCGGTGCCGCGAAACCATGCATTCTGCAGGATCTGCTGACGTCCCCATTCCTCGCCGTTGGCAAACCTGATCGCCTCCAGGCCGGGATCCGGCGCCGTCGAGAGCGAATTGAACTGCGAGAGCACCGTTATGATCTCGCCGGTGGCGAGGACCTTGACCAGCAGATCGTTGCCTGAGCGACTCAATTCGACATCGGCAGCGTTCAAATCGGTCAGTTTCAGCATATCGATTGCTGTCGGCCCGTAAAAATTCGTGGCGCCGTCAGAGATAACGTCGTTGCCGTCGCCACTGGCGTAGATGAATGTATTCGTGCCCTGCCCCGCTTGGATGACATCGTTGCCCTTTCCGGCATGAAACGTGTCATCTCCCTGGAGGGTCGAAAGATTTTCGAGAACGTCCCGGCCGTCGGTGCCGCGGATCCATGCCGCTTCGAAAATCTGCTTTCGATCCCATTGGCCATCCGCAAAGCGGATCAATTCCAGGCCGTTGCCGGCGGCGAAGTTGTTCGGGTACCGAGCCGAGAAGTGGGAAGCGACGGTGATGATGTCGCCGGTCGATTTGATCAGGATGAGAAGGTTGTCTCCCGAGCGCGTGAGCTGCACGTCCGCGCTTTCGATATCCGTGAGAACCAGAACATCGGTCTCGCCTGCCGAGTCGCCGCTGCCGGATTCGTAAATGGTGTCGCTGCCGTCCCCTCTCGAATAGATGTAGGTGTCGCTGCCCGACGTTCCCGCGTCGTTGTTGATGAGAACATCGTCGCCGGCGCCGCCGACAAGAATATCGTCACCAGAGGACGCATAGATGTAATCCTTCCCGGCGCCGCCGGAGAGATAGTCGTTCCCGGTAAAGCCGAAGATCAAATCCATGCCGCCGCCGCCATAGATGGCGTCGTCGCCGGAGCCGCCGTCGATGACGTCGTTGTCGCCGAAGATATCGTCGCCGGCACTATCGCCATACAGGATGTCGTTGCCCTCGCCGCCGTTGACGATGTCCTTGCCGCCGCCGGCGGCCATGACGTCGTTACCCTTGTTGCCGTTCAGGACGTTGTTGCCGCCGCCATGGAACGGCTGAGGCTGCAACGCGTCCGGGCTGCCCAGGGTGCCGCCAAGCCCCCCTAACGAGGAGGCATTCCAAATATCGTTGATTCCAGGCACGAAGTGGCCAACGATATTGCCTTCATGCCCGAACTCATCGACGAAAACCTGCCACTGGATCGCGCCCTGAATGACATAGGTGGACACGACAGGCTTCCACCCCATGTATTGCGCGCCGGAATTATAGATAATCTGCTGCCGGCCAATGGTGCTGCCGTCCGCAAACTTGATGACGTCGATGCCGACCTGGTTGTCGCCCGCGCCCGTCAAAAGATCGGTCACGCCCGAGAAGAAGTTCGGAACGGTGATGATTTCGCCGGTTGAATTGATCGTCAGGACCAGCGTGCGGCCCTGATAGGAGTAAGAAACTTCCCCCGCCAATACGTCCTTCAGCCAAAGCGTATCGATGTCGGAATTGCTGGGATCCCCGATCTTGGACGAGAAATCCGAGATCTGGTCGCTGCCGTCGCCCTTCTTCCAAACGAAAGTGTCGCTTCCTTTCCACCCCTCCAGGACATCGTCGCCCCTTCCACCCTCGATGGTGTCGTTCAGTTCGGAGGCAAAGATATTGTCTGCGCGATCGGTCCCGCGAAACCAGGCATACTGCTGGATCTGCTGCCGGCTCCACGACTCGCCGTTCGCGAACTTGATCTCGTCGATGTTGGGTGCCGTCGTGCTCCACACCTCGGCGTTGCCCGGGAAGAAATTGACGAAATCAACATACTCTCCGGTCGACTTCACCGTCAGGAACAGGTGACCGCCAACCCGCGACAATTGAATGTCGGACGCGTTGAGGTCGGTGAGAACGACCGTGTCGCGCTCGGTCGGCGAACTCGATGAATCGTTGACGATATCGTAGCCGTCGCCCTTGCCGTACAGGATTTTGTCGTTGCCGGCGCCAATCTGGATGTAATCGTCGCCCTGGCTGCCATGGATGACGTCATCGGAACTGGAATCGAGAATAACGTTGTTGTGGCCATCGCCGCGAAAGACGCTGGCGTCCTTGATCTGGGTGCGACTCCACTCGGTGCCGTCGGCGAAGCGCAACACCTCGATGCCTTGGCCGGCGAAGAAACCCGTGACCGCGATCGTCTTGCCGGTTTCGGTGACGCGGATGAGGAGGTCGTTGCCGATCCGGTCCAGTGTCACGTTGGACGCATTCAGGTCGGTGAGGACGAGCTTGTCGCTGTCCGCGGGGGCTTCGCCGTTGTCCTTGATCCAGAGATTGCCGTCATGCTTGGCGTAGACGTAGATGTCGCTGCCCGCGCCGCCGCTTTCAACGTCGCCGCCACCGCCGCCGATGAAGACGTCGCTGGCGGAGGTGCCGTTGATGCCCTCGGCAGAACTCGTTCCGAAACGTCCGAAACCTGAGATAATGCTTTCAGCAAGGTCTCGAACCGTAGCATCGCTGATAGCGTCAAGGTGCGGCTGGACCGCTGTTACGTACGCTTGTCTATCGCCCGCAAAAATGATTTCGACTACTCCCTCCAGGCCACCTAGCGCCTTAATAAGGTAAATCGTTTGAGCGCCGCTGGCGGAAGGCGCGGCTGCTATTATGAAATCCACCACCATACCAACATTGCCTGGAGAATTGGGCGCTGCGGGGTCATTAGCGGCGTGAGAGCCAAAATCCAATAAACCATAATAGAAGTATGGGTTTGCAATAGCGTCATCGACGTCGGCAGTGCCACGCAATAACGCGCTGCGGGTAAGTTGCGCCAAAAACGCAGTCTTGTAGATCGAGAGAATCTCCTGAAAACCAGCTTCTACGATGCCACCAACACGAACGCTCTTTGGATATGTGCTTGCTTCCGTATCGCCTTCAAAAAAGCGGTAGGTGTCTCCAAAGAACTTCTCAATAAAAGCTAAGTGTCTCGCATCTACATACGGACCGCGACTTTGTGGATCAATCTCTTCAACGCCTGCCCACCGCAGCATAAGCTGCTCAAAAGCGTCCTGCAGCTCAGCCGGGTCCAAGTTGCCTGCGTTGTCTGCAAGGGCAGTCCAATCAGCGAGAAAACCGGCATCATTTGTCGCCTTGTAGGCAATACTGTTAATCAGGCCGGATCCCGCAAGTTGAGGAACTTTCTGAGCTTCCTCAGAAGGCGTGAAACCTGGCGTATTGTCCGAGAGCGAGTCTTGATTATCGGTTTGAAAGTAGATGGTTTGCCCAACACCCGCCGTTCCGTCAGTCCGTGTGAAACTGCTTTGATAACCCAAAGCATGCCCCGCGTTATCTCCAGCCAGTTTTTGTGTGGCGAGCGAAATAGATGCGATGCCAGCCTCAGCCAGAGATTGGAGTTCGCCCGGATCTGAAAGTCCGTTTTGATTGAGGTCACGCCAAACTTTTAGCTTAGCAAAGTCGACGTCTTGCGCGTCAATCTTTCCGTCGCCGTTTGTGTCGAGCTTCTCGAGGATGGCATACCCGTCCTCAGTCGGCGAACCGAAGAGTTCGAATCCGTTGTCGATCAGACCGTTGTTGTTCGCATCGATCGCAAGCATCCCATCGGACGGTGCGACCCAGCCTGTTCGCTCCGCGAATCCATCTCCTGCGAAGTCAAAATGAACATTCGAGTTTGCAAGGCCCGTGAGCTCGATACCATTTCCGTTGAGGTCCAAAACAATGGGGTCGCGCAGCGCCAGATGAAGAAAATTGGGAACATTATCGAAGAATTCAAAGAGGTTTACTAAGTTCTTTGGGTCCATTAGATCAATCGCCAGTCCCACAAGCCCGAAGGTCACTGCGGCGGCAACAAATCCACCCCCCAAGGAACCCACCGCTAGGGCGAGCAACCCTTGCATCGCGAACTTGATAAAGGCGTCCGTAACCGCCTGCTGGTTTGCGGCCGTTGGATCTGCGTTGTATTTGTTATAGGCAATGCCTATCCCAATCACACTGGAGGCAACGTCTGCCGCCAGCCCGAACCTACCAAAGACTTCCAAGGAGGGAGCGATCCCTGCTGCCAACTGACCTACGGTTCCTCCCTCCAAAACATAGGCGCCGAATTTCGCGAAAATTGTTCCTGTGGCCATACCAACGCTGAAGAGATGTAGGCTCCCTTTATTTGACTGATGAATGTTGGATCGTCATTCTTAATGCCGTCCGTCCAGTTGTTATAAGCGCCTGTAATTGTGTCCAAAAGCTCAAGCACCGACATGACGGCCTTCCTTTTCTTATCTCAGCAACTTACGCAAAATCGAAGCGATCGCGATGTCAACAAACACGAAGAAAACGAGAAGGAGCAGCAGTGCGAGGCTGACGTGGCGGTACACTGGCCACGATCCTATCAGGTCCAGCGTACTGCCCACATAGGCGAGAAGTACAATTGTTACCCCCGCGGTTCCTCCAACTACAATTGTCACTGTGGATTGGTAGAGTGTCAGCAATAAATTGTGCTGGCGTATTAGCCACGCAATCCGGGCGATATGTACTGCCAGCAAGCCGGCTAGTGTCACAGTCAGCGCAAAACTTGGCCGGCTGAAAAGAAGAAAGGCCACGCTCCAACCCAGAATTCCGGTGAGCCAATCGATCATCAGCATCCGAGTAATTTGTGGTCGGTTCAGGAAATAGAAATCACTGAAGCTGACTGCGCGCGTCCAATAACTTCCATTCTCGACTTCATGGTTCTCTCGTAACGACAACGAGATCGCCCCGCTGTCGGCTCCACCTTCCGCGCGTATCGCTGACATCATTTCGCCCGTGGTCGCCGACCAGCGAAGTTTCTTGCTCCATAGGATGATGATCGCTGCGAAAAATCCAAGGACTAGCCCCATGCCGGGCACGACAACCAACGGCCGGACTTCCGTGGTGGCAAAGGGCAACATAACCAACAGAGGTGCGACCGCTGCACAAATCGCCACAACAAGAGCATAGGGCAAGCGGTCGACAAATCTTATCATGCGAACTTCCTAATCCGTTGGCCTATCACGCTACTCTCGTCCTGGAGCTGCCCTGCAGTCCATCCTGCCCTGGAAGCGTAGTTCGAATTGTCAACGTTGACCACGTGATGCCCGCTTCCGATTTCACCTGCCAAGTCATTAGCGTCCTCTACGATGATCGTATCAACGACGGCAAGACACAGGTTGGCGCGCCCCGCACTCGTCATTAAAGATTCGTCGATGATCTGGATCGGCTGCGCAATTGCGCAAAAGAGGCTCACAATCAGCGAAACAGCAAGTATGAACAAGACGCTGATCAACGCATCTTGGCCCGCGCCCTTGAGCTCATAAGTGGCTACATAGGCGATCGCAGCCATAGGCGACAGGAAAAACAAATGAAACCAGATCAAGCGAACCGCTTGACTTGGATTGGAGTCGCCACGCTTGCGGCTGAAGGGCATCACGACAGACAGCCTCGTTCGCGCGATATGCGATCTGCGAAACTCACCGACTTTGTCCCATATCGCTTAATCGAAGCTCGAATCCCGAACATCCGGGAACGCTTACCGGAAGACAATTTAGCTGAACAGTGATTTGGAGGCTTCAAAGCATCGATGAAAGAAGTCCAGTGCTGCGCTTCGCACCGCCAACTGGCTACGAGCAAGCGTTTTCTCGCCGGCTGCACATATACGCTTTCGCCCGATCCTGGACTAAGCGAGAGGCCTGAATTCCCAGTCACAAGAACTCCAAGGGTCGCCCAAGACCGCCATGTGCAGACTCAACGACCGACTGTATTCGTAAGTCACACTTTCTAACGTTGCAAATGAATTTTTTAATCGTCAAGTTTGATTATAATTTCTGTGAGTTCGTCATTCGCTCTATTTGCCGATACGAAGGCGCCATCGCTGAGATGGAGGTGAGAAGCGCGCGAAAGCAAGAAGAGCACACCGCCGCAATGCATTGCCGTCGCTCGCTTCGATCAAAGACTCGACCACGCCCCAAAAGCCTGTCCACACGAAGCGCACCTTCCACGCGAGAGGACAGGCGAGCCAAGGATCGCAAGCGGAAGGATCGCAAAAGATTGCCAACGCCATGTTCAGGACAATCGCTGATCCCAGTTACCATGCGCTCAATGTCTTCAACCGCAAATCTACCGATGGGTAGTATGCATTTAATTCGCAGACGGTACCTGCGAAGCCCGACGACAATTGCCGGCGACGCGATCAATCCGGACATCACCAAGACCCGATATGGACCGAGAAGGCCGCCAATGCCGGCGATTTCGGTGGCATAACTAATATCGGAGTCGATCTGCGGCGCGCGCGTCGCTGTGCCCGCCAACATGCAGATGGCGTTGCCCGGAAACATCAAGAAAGCAAAGACGGCAAGACCGGGGGGACATTTGCTTTGACGGGAACAACCAGCGCTCTACTCTATCCCTGACGGCCGCCGAAAAAGAGCGGCCGCAGGAGGATTACAACTTGCGATTTTGCGATCAGGACATTGTTTTCGCCCACGGCGCCACAGCACCCAGCAAGGGACAGAATTTCGAAATTCCCACCGCCAATCCGGCCAATTACTTCCACGTCATCAGTAATTCCGCCGAGCTGCCGAAGCTTGCGATCGACGGCAAGCTGTTCCTGCCGGCCTCGGACCATCGCAAACGCAACGGAAAGCTGCCGCTTGTCATGGTGGTGCCGGGCAGCCTCGGCGTCGCGCCCTCGCACCTTGCGCACGCCGAGACGGTGGTCGGCGACGGCTTTGCGGCTTTTGTGCTCGACAGTTTTGGCGCGCGCGGCGTGACGTCCACCGTCGCCAACCAGACCCAGTTCTCCTTTGCCGCCAGCGCCTATGACGTGCTGGCGGCCTGGCAGGTGCTGTCTGTTCATCCCGAGATCGACGCCTCCCGCATCGGCGCGCAAGGCCACAGCCGCGGCGGCTCGGCGGTGCTGACCGCTGCGACCCGTCGCTTTGCCGATGCGGTGGTCGGCGCCGGCGCAGGTTTTCGCAGCGTGCTCGCCGCCTACCCCTGGAGCGGCCACCAGTTTCTCGATCCATCCGTCGACGAAACCGAAATCCGCGTCATCATGGGCGATGCGGATGAATGGTGCTCGCCGATGCAGGTGCAGGGCCACTGCCAGGCCATCCGCCTCTCCGGCGGAAGAGCGACGATGCGGCTGATCGGCGGCGCGCAGCACAGTTTTGACCGCGGCACCGATATCGAGAACGTTCCCGACGCATCCGTCTCTCCCGCTGCGCCGACGGCCTATATCGCCAATGACGGCGCCTTCATCCATCCGCTCACGGGCGTCGCGGACAGCAAGCTCGTCGATCGCGACCTGATGATCTATGCGCTGAAGGCCGGCTATGGCCGCAAGGGCGCGAGAATTGGAAGTCGCGATGGCGATGCAGAATTGTTCAAGGCGGACATGCTGGCGTTCTGGCGAAGGACGCTGGGGTGAGACGCTTGAGGGAGCGTGCGCCACGCAAACAGTCGTCATCACCCGTCACCGGATCGGTGCAAAGCGCCGCCCGATGACAGGCTCCAGCGGGTGATCCAGTATTCCAGAGACGACAGCGATTGAACCGATAGGCCGCGGCGTACTGGGTACCCCGCCTTCGCGGGGTACGACGATTGAAGTTGAGGCGGCAATTCAATTATCGTCATCGTTCCGACTTCGGGTTTCGCTATGATCAGCCCGAAAGGACTACTGCATGACCGAATTTCGCCTCACGCAAATTTCCGATACCCACCTCGCCCGCCGCCTGCAAAAGCTCACCGACAATTTTCACCGCGTCAGCGAGCATATCGACGCGACACGCCCGGATATCGTGATCAACAGCGGCGATATCTCCTTCGACGGACCCACCAGCCGCAGCGATCTCGAATTCGCCAAGGAGCTGCACGACGCGCTGCCGGTGCCGTGCCGGCATTTGCCGGGTAATCACGACATCGGCGACAACCCGACGGCGGTCGGTCCCGTGCCGAAGCAACCGGCGACCGAGAAAGAGCGACAGAATTATCTGTCCGTGATCGGCGAAGACCGCTGGCGCTTCGACGCAGCCGGCTGGAGCTTTATTGGATTGAACTCGCTGATCATGAACACCGGGATCGAGAGCGAGGCCGAGCAGTTCGGCTGGCTGGCTTCAGAGCTTGCGCGCATCAACGGCAGGCCGGTCGCGCTTTTCCTGCACAAGCCGCTTTATCTGAACACGCCTGATGATCCCGAGACGGAGGGAACGGCGATCCGCTATGTGCCGCAGCCCCGGCGCAGGAGCTTGATCGAGATGTTTTCGGCGGTCGATCTGCGGCTGGTTGCCTCCGGCCACGTTCACCAGCGGCGAGACTTCACTTATGGTCATACCCGCCATGTCTGGGCTCCCTCCGCCGGCTTCATCATTCCTGATCGGATGCAGGAAGTGATCGGCACAAAGGAAGTCGGGCTGGTGGAGTATCGTTTCCAGCCCGACGCCTTTGAGGTCCGCCACGTCAGGGCGCCGGGACAGACCGATGTTGATCTGGATTCACTGATTGGCAGGAAATCCCGGAGCGGATGACTTTTTCAAATCGTCACCCGCTCCATCGCTCTGATTTGAGCATGACCCTCTCGAAAGATTTTCGCTCGAAAGATTTTCGGATCATGCTTCACACGTCAGAGCGCATCACCACTGGCGCTCAACGAGGCCATAGGAGGAGTAGGAACGATCGTCCCATGGCGCGGTCGCAAAGGCGCCGACGCGTGGGGCCGGGTGAAACCGGTTACCGTAATAGTAGCCCGGTCCAGGCGTTGCCCTGACACCGTAGCCTCCTGTGACGTAAGCGGAGTTCGGATAGTTGGAGCCCGTCACGCCGGGTTCCTGATAGACCACTTGAGCCATTGCAGGAGTGGCCAGCATCGTGGCGGCAACCAGGCCGAGCGATAGTTTCTTGCAGTTCATCATTTGGCTTCTCCATTGGATGTCAAAACCAAACGATGCTTTCGAAGGGACGTTCCCCCATCCATCTCAAGTGGCTGTGAGGTTCGCGTTGCAGGTTCCAGTTGGCTCAAATTTTATCCGGCCCGACGCGCACCAGCTGCTTGCCGAAATTGGCGCCCTTCAGAAGGCCCATGAACGCTGCCGGCGCGCTGTCGAGGCCTTCGGTGACGAACTCCTTGTGCTTGACCTTGCCCTCGCGCACCCAGCCTGACATGTCGCGCAGGAAGTCGGCGTGACGCGCGGCAAAGTCGCTGACGATGAAGCCGCGGATGGTCAGGCGCTTGGTCAGCACGTTGCGCATCATCGCCGCCGCCCATTTCGGCGCCACGGCCTGGGTGTCATTGTAATGCGCGATCAGGCCGCAGACCGGCACGCGCGCGAACGCGTTGAGCAGCGGAAACACCGCCTCGAATACCGCGCCGCCGACGTTCTCGAAATAGACGTCAATACCCTTCGGACAGGCGTCTTTCAGCTTCGCGGCGAGATCGGGATCGCGATGATCGAGGCAGTCATCGAAGCCGAGCTCATTCTTGACGTAGGCGCACTTGTCCTTGCCGCCGGCAATGCCGACCGCGCGGGCGCCCTTGATGCGTGCGATCTGGCCCACGGCCGAGCCGACCGCGCCGGAAGCTGCCGCAACAACGACGGTCTCGCCCGCCTGCGGTTTGCCGATGTCGAGCAGGCCTGTGTAGGCGGTCATGCCGGGCATGCCGAGCACGCCGACGGCGGTCGAGATCGGCGCAATCTTCGGATCGATTTTTGCCAGACCCTTGCCGTCGGAAACCGCATGCGTCTGCCAGCCGGCGCGCGACAGCACGATATCGCCCTTGGCAAAGCCAGGATTGTTCGAGGCGATCACCTCGCTGACCGTGCCGCCTTCCATCACGCCGTTGATCGGAACCGGCTGGGCATAAGACGGCCCGTCGCTCATGCGGCCGCGCATATAGGGATCGAGCGAGAGCCAGATGGTGCGCAGGAGCACCTCGCCGGCACCCGGCGTCGGGACCGGGCAGTCCTCAAGGCGGAAGTCGGAGGGTTTTGGTTCGCCGACGGGACGGGATGCAAGAACGATGCGTTTGCCCTGGGACATGATGGTTCCTCCAATTTTTGCTTGTTGTTCTTCGTCATTGGGAGCGTAGCGAAGCAATCCATTCTTGCCAAACAAAAGCTGGATTGCTTTGTCGCTTTGATCCCTTGCGCAAACGCTTCGCGTTTGTCGCAGGCAATGACGGTCTTTGATCGCAATTACCGCCTGAACTCCAAAATATCAGGCCGCGATTTTGGAGAGCGCCGCCTCGAACGCGGCGGTCGCGCTCGGCAAATCCGTGAAGGCAAGCCCGCCATCGGCGGTCTGCTTCTGCGCTTCCGTCGCGGAAGGGCGAATCTCCGCGATCGGCTTTCCACCATTGAGCACGGCCAGGGGCGCGATCACGTGAAACTCATGGGCTTCGATGGGCTGATCTTTCAGCAGGAAGACCCCGATCGAGACGATATCCTTGCCACGCCGGTATGAAATATAGCGGTCGACCGCGACCGAGCCGTCGCGTTGCATCCCGCCCAGTTTTGCATAGCCACTCGAGTCCAGCAGTTTGTGCGCCTTGAAGCCCTTCACGCCCGCCGATCTTGCTTTCGCGGTCTCCTCCGACAGATCGTATTTCGCGGCCATCGCCTTGCCGATTTCAGCGAGTTGCTCCGACATGGCGTGCTCGAACTCTTTCAGCTCGGTACGCGGCTTCGATGCCTTGCGCGGCTTTGACGTATCCCGCTTATCCATCTCGGCTTTGCATCGCGCGATGATTTCGGCGGCGGATTTCCGCTCAGCATTGGCGAGCAGATTCTTCAAATCCTGTTTTGAAAGCGCGGCAATCCTGTCGTCCGACCAATCGACCATAATCAACTAAACTCCGCCCGGATAGTTCGGGCTTTCGCGGGTGATGGTGACGTCGTGGACGTGGCTTTCGCGCAGGCCCGCGCCGGTGATGCGGACGAACTGCGCCTTCTCGTGGAATTCGGCGAGGTTGCGCGCGCCGACATAGCCCATCGCGGCGCGGAGGCCACCGGCGAGCTGGTGCATGACGTTGCCGACCGGGCCTTTATAAGGCACCTGGCCCTCGATGCCTTCGGGGACCAGCTTCAGCGTGTCCTTGATGTCCTGCTGGAAGTAGCGGTCGGCCGAGCCGCGCGCCATCGCGCCGACCGAGCCCATGCCGCGATAGGCCTTGTAGGAACGGCCCTGCCACAAAAACACTTCGCCCGGCGTCTCATCGGTACCGGCGAGCAGCGAACCGACCATGGCGATGTCGGCGCCGGCGGCAAGCGCCTTGGCCAGATCGCCGGAATATTTGATGCCGCCGTCGGCGATGACGGGCACGTTTGCCTTCTTCGCCGCTTCCACCGCGTCCATGATCGCGGTGAGCTGCGGCACGCCGACGCCGGCGACGATGCGCGTGGTGCAGATCGAGCCCGGGCCGATGCCGACCTTGATCGAGTCCGCCCCCGCATCGATCAGCGCCTGCGCGCCCTCTTTCGTCGCGATGTTGCCGGCGATGACCTGCACGGCGTTGGAAAGCCGCTTGATCCGGTTGACGGCTTCGAGCACGCGGGAAGAATGGCCGTGCGCGGTGTCCACCACGATCAGGTCGACGCCGGCGTCGATCAGCCGCTCGGTGCGCTCATAGCCACCCTCGCCGACCGTGGTCGCCGCCGCCACGCGCAGACGGCCATGCGCGTCCTTGCAGGCGAGCGGATGCGCGACCGCCTTTTCCATGTCCTTGACGGTGATGAGGCCGACGCAGCGATACTGGTCGTCGACGACAAGGAGCTTTTCGATGCGGTGCTTGTGCAGCATCCGCTTGGCCTCGTCCTGGCTGACGCCCTCGCGCACGGTGACGAGGTTTTCATGCGTCATCAGTTCCGACACTTTTTGCTTCGGATCGGTCGCAAAGCGGACGTCGCGGTTGGTGAGAATGCCGATCAACTTGCCGGGAGAATTCTTGCTCGCGCCGGTGACGACGGGAATGCCGGAAAAACCGTGATCCTTCATCAGCGCCATCGCGTCGGACAGCATCGCGTCGGGGCCGATGGTCAGCGGATTGACCACCATGCCGGATTCATACTTCTTGACCTGCCGCACCTGGGCGGCCTGTCCCTCCGGATCGAAATTGCGGTGGATGACGCCGACGCCGCCGGCCTGCGCCATCGCGATCGCCATGCGCGCTTCGGTGACCGTGTCCATCGCGGACGCGATGATCGGGATGTTGAGCGGGATCGCGCGGGTCACATGGGAGCGGATATCGGCCTCAGAAGGCAGGATATCCGAGAGACCGGGTTTCAGAAGCACATCGTCGAACGTGAAGGCTTCACGGATACCCTGAAGTCCCTGCGCCATTTGCCAACTCCTTTCGGCGGCTCACCGCCGCGATCAGTTCTTATGGATGAACGCCGCCTCCGGCGATGCTATCGGCATCGCCGTCGAATCGAAGCCCATCGGTGGGGTTGACGGTGGTCGATAGCATGGCGGGACGCCGAATCAAAGCGTTTGCCAGCTATGCACAGGCTTTTCGGGAAAAGCCGCAATCCCAAGGGGTTAGCGGCAGCCTTAGGACCGATATCCCGGCGGCGGGCCGTGCTGGCGGATCGCCTCCACCACCTCGCGGTGCCGGCGGTCCTCCCGCTTCATGTGAACCGCGATCAGCGCATGCGCCGACGGCACCAGCAGCAGGACGTGGAAAATCAGCCCGAAAACCAGGCAAAACACGATCAGGACCAGGTTGAAGATCGCCGAAAACGGCTGCCCGTTCAGCAGCAGCCCGAGCGGCGGCAACAAGGCAGCAAGTACATAGATCATGCGGACCTCCAGCGGCTGGCGGTGCATACCAGCGTCACGCAGGATTTAGGTGGTCTGCCCGGCTCCGCAATGGCTTGCATGGCAACGGAATGATACAGGCCCCTTGCCTGCCTCTCTTCCGGTCTGCCTCACCCGATGACCAAAGAACGCCTGATCCCGCTGATCGTGGCCACTGCCCTGTTCATGGAGAACATGGACTCGACGGTGATTGCGACGTCGCTGCCGGCGATCGCGGCAGATATCGGCACCAGCCCGCTGACGCTGAAGCTTGCGATCACATCCTATCTGCTGTCGCTCGCCGTGTTCATCCCCGCCAGCGGCTGGACCGCCGATCGCTTCGGCGCGCGCATGGTGTTCTCGATCGCCATCGGCGTGTTCATGATCGGGTCGATCGGGTGTGCGCTGTCGCAGAACGTGACCCATTTCGTCATCGCGCGTATTCTGCAGGGCATGGGCGGCGCGATGATGACGCCGGTCGGGCGGCTGGTGCTGTTGCGTTCGATCGACAAGAGCGCACTCGTTAACGCGATGACGTGGGTGACGGTGCCGGCGCTGATCGGGCCGGTGATCGGCCCACCGCTCGGCGGCTTCATCACCACCTACTTCTCCTGGCACTGGATCTTCCTGATCAACATCCCGATCGGGCTGCTCGGCATCTTCATGGCGATGAAGTACATCGACCCGATCAAGAGCGAGGATCCCGAGCGCTTCGATCTCTACGGGCTGGTGCTGGCCGGCATCGGCCTTGCCGGCATCGCCTTCGGCCTCTCGGTCGCCGGACTCGGCCTGTTGCCCTGGCCTGTTGTCGCCGGCCTCGTCGCGGTCGGTACGATCTCGATGACGCTCTACGTGATGCACGCCAAGCGAACCGGCTCGCCGGTGCTGGATTTTTCGCTGCTGCGCCTTTCCACCATGCGCGCCAGCATCATCGGCGGCTTCCTGTTCCGGCTCGGCATCGGCGCACTGCCGTTCCTGCTGCCGCTGTTGATGCAGGAAGGCTTTGGGCTGTCGCCATTCCAATCGGGACTGGTGACGTTTGCCTCGGCCGTCGGCGCCATGGGGATGAAGACGCTGGCCGCGCGCATCATCCGCGCCTTCGGCTTCCGCTACATGATGACGGTCAATGCCGTCGTCAGCGCGGTCTTCCTCGCCGCCTGCGCCCTGTTCACGGTGACGACGCCGCTGCTGCTGATCTTCATCATCCTGGTCGTCGGCGGCTTCTTCCGTTCGCTGCAATTCACCGCGATCAATACGGTCGCCTATGCCGAGGTCGAGCCGGCGCAGATGAGCCGCGCCACCACGCTG
The DNA here is from genome assembly GCF_023101085.1 of Bradyrhizobium sp. 170. Classification (NCBI taxonomy): domain Bacteria; kingdom Pseudomonadati; phylum Pseudomonadota; class Alphaproteobacteria; order Hyphomicrobiales; family Nitrobacteraceae; genus Bradyrhizobium; species Bradyrhizobium sp. 170. Next base: position 5,153,043 of record NZ_CP064703.1, read on the forward strand.
GTCAGCGTCAATCAGCAACTGGCGATTTCCGCGGGCGTCGCGGTCGGTGCGTTCTCCGTGGAATCGACCATGCTGTATCAGCAGGTCACCGAACTGAGCGCCGGCGTATTCCCGCCGGCGTTCCTCGTGGTCGCGGTCATCTCGGCCGTGTCGGCGTATTTCTTCTGGCAGATGCCCGATGACGCCGGCCACGAAATCTCCGGCCGCAAGGCGGTCGAGATTTCCAGCCGCAAGGGCGCGGCAAAGGCGGCGACCAAGGCCGCCAGCGAAGGCACCGAGGACGCGCGGGACCAGCGGCTGGGGTAGCTTCTCAAGGTTCACCGCGTTTCACGTGGCTCAAGCGCCGGATTAGCTTCACTCCCTGACCGCAGGGCATCCGCGCCGTAAAAAATCTGACGTGAGAGTCAGAAAGCGAACGGAAGCCTCCGCAACTGTCAGCCATATCTGGTCAGACGCGGCGCGGAGCCGTTCCGTGCCGGGACCCACCATGTTGGGAATTCTTCCCTTAATTCAGTTTCGATTGAAAGGACGAAGACGCGTGAATCAAGCCAATACGAAGGAAACGAATGCCGATCCGAAAGCCGGCACCGACGAGAAGCCCTCAGGCATGCAGTTCCTTGCGGTGCCGGGCATTTTTGATGGGCTCGCCGAGCAGAACATGACCCGGGCAAAGGAAAACATCGAGAAGATGAAAATGGCCTCGGGAGCGATCAACGACGCTCTCCTGCAAGCCTATTCGGCCAACGCAAAGGGCGCTGCGGACTACGCTTCCAAAGTCATCGAGTTCTCCGGCGCCAATACCAGTTCCGCCTTTGATTTTCTTACCCATCTCCTGGGCATGAAGTTGCCCTCGGAAATCCTGCAGCTCTCCGCCGCGCAAGGCTGCAAGAACTTCCAAGCCACGGCCGCGCAGAGCCGGGAGCTTTGGGAGCTCACGCGCAAGGTCGCGAGCGAGACCGCCGATCCGATCAAGAAAAGCTTTGCCAGCGTGCTGCAGAAGGCGGCCTAGTTCTTAGTCGAACCTTTTGCAGCCCGCCGGGATCGGCTGGAACAAGCGCTTCCCCCGTGAGAAGGGCGCATTCCAGCCGATGGCGAAGCAACTTGCCGTCGGCACAAAAAATCCAGCAACGAAGGAGGAAAAATGGGCGTGGTCATGATCAAGTGCCCCGGGACGGGACGAGCTATCCCGACAGGCATGAAAGCGGACCGGGAGAGGTTTCGATGCAGCCCGGTGTTTTTCGCGCGCACCTTTTGCTCGATCTGCCAGACCAGTCACGAATGGTTTGCCCGGGAGGCCTGGGTTCACGAGCCTGAAGAGAAAGGGCGCATGCACGAGCCCGCATTCGCCCTGCAACCGGCGTAGAGCCGTTGATGCCCTGCACTCCGGTCAATGGCCCCGTGGCCGTTGGCCGGTCGCTCCCGGCGTCGTTGTGCGCCGCTGCACTTCGTCCGCGTCGGCAAACAGGGGGACTTCAGCCCTAAGCGGCTGCGGTTTCATCTCCTCCGTCAGGACGATGCGATCGATCCTGCGGCGCATGAGCTGGTAACATTCGCATGCCGCCGCTTCGAGCCCCGGCCTGTCAATCTCGATCGAGCTGCGCGCATTGGATCGGATGGCGCCCGAATCGCGAAGCTTGGAAATGACCTGCGTCACCGTCGTCCGCCGCACGCCAAGAAATTCCGCAAGCGTCTCCTGGGTCAGCGGCAGCACGTCTCCATCTGCCCGATCGCGCACCTGCAGCAACCACCTCGCCAGACGCGCCTCGACCGAGTGCAACGCATTGCAGGCCGCGACGTGCTGGAATTGCGCCATCAGCGCCCTGTTGAGGGTCTGAACCGCGCCGTTCAAGGCTCTACTGCGGCTGAGCGCCGCATGAAATCGTGTTGGCGAAATTTGCAATGCCAGCCCCGCTACCCGCACCACCGCTGTCATCGGAGAGCGGGTGGGCCCCAGTGTCGACAGGACGCCGACGGCTCCCTCATTGCCGACGACGGCGGTCGCGACCGTTTGGCCGTTTGGCATTTCCATGATGAAGGCGATCAAGCCGCTAAGGGGGAAATAAATCCGTTCTGTTGGATCGCCCGACCGCACCAGCACGGCATCCCGTTCAAGCTCAACCAGTCGGAAATGACGCACAAGCAAATCGAGGTCTGCTGGCGGCAACGCAGCTAACAGTCGATTACCAACTCTGGCCCTCTGCTCCATCACGGGAATACTCCTTCCCAGACGGAGGCGCGGCTCGCTGCAGAATTCCCGGTGGCGGCAGAGCTGCATGCGGATAAACAGACCGCGCCTGGCTAGAGAATACGCCCTATGGGGGAAAGTTCCAGCGGGATTCGCTCAGGGCCCGGCGCCTGCCACCCCGCATACCGCAACCATGGGAGACGCTGTCCAGTCGTCGCGCCGTCAGGGTTGCGCTTCACGGCTGGTCGCGGTGCCCGCGAAATCCCATCGCCAGCACATAGCGCTCCGACGAATCCTGCCGGCTCGACGCCGGCTTGACGTGGCGCACGCTGGAAAAATCGCGCTTCAATTGCGCGACCAGTTCGGCATCGGCGCCGCTCTGAAAGGCCTTGGCCAGAAACGTTCCGCCGGGATTGAGCACGTCGGTGGCAAACGCAGCCGCAGTTTCGATCAGGCCGACGATGCGCAACTGATCCGTCTTGCGGTGGCCGGTGGTGTTGGGCGCCATGTCGGACATTACGACGTCGGCGCGACCGCCCATCATGGCGATGAGTTTTTCCGGCGCGTCCTGGCTAAGAAAATCGAGCTGCGCAAAATCGACGCCGGGGACTTCCGGCATCTCCAGCAGATCTATCGCGACCACCTTGCCCTTGCCGCCAGTCGCACCGACGCGCTTGGCGGCGATCTGGCTCCAGCCGCCGGGGGCGGCGCCGAGATCGACCACCGCGATGCCATGCTTGAGGAAATGATACTTGTCGTCGATCTCGATCAGCTTGTAGGCCGCGCGCGAGCGATAGCCGTCCCGCTTGGCCTGCGCCACATAGGGATCGTTGAGCTGCCGCTCCAGCCAGAGCTTCGATGACAGCTTGCGCTTGCCACCGCTCTTGACCGTGACGTGCAGCCGTCCGGTGGTGTCTTTTGCCATATTCGTGCTTGTCTTGAAACGTCATCCGAGACCCGGCGCCTGGAATCAATAACACGGAACCGGATCGGCATTGAAGGGAGTATGACGACGTGCCTACCCCGCCATTGCGGAGAATACCACAACGATAACGCGGACGGTTTCAGCAGCGGACATTTGCTCAGCCTCGTGACGTGCTTAGCCAGCCAATTGCGGCAGTGGAAGAGCCGGTCTACGGCATAACCGGAAATGCAGCGGTCTTTCCCAGCGCAATGGCGAGGGTCGCGGGAAAAGATCGGCAGGCCGGGAACGGTCTCACCCAGATCGCGTTGCTCGGGAAGGAGCTGGGGCAAGTCATCAACCTGCAATCGCGGAGAAATAAGATGGCAAACCCACGCCAAGAGGAAAGGTCTACGCAAGGCATGGAAGACGCAGCCCGTCGCGCCGGCGAGAGGGCTGCCGAACAGACCGGCCGTTTAGGTCAAACTGCTGCCGAGCAGACGACGCGTGTCGGGCAGGCTGCGGCTGCGGCCGGAGAGGAAGTGGCTCGGGCAAGTGGTAATCTGCTCAAGCAAAACGCCGAGACATTCCAGAACGCCTGGCGCTCCGGGCTGGAAATGGCGACCTCGGTCATGGGCCGGTCTACCGAGCAATTTGGCCGCACGCTCGGCTTGTCCGGCGACGGGGTGCAACAGGCGACCGAACGGTCGGCCCGCAACGCCCAAACCATACTTTACACCAGCACCGCCGCTGCCAAAGTGATGGGTGGAATGTCTCAAGAGTACCTCCAGTTGGTTCGGCGCCAGGTCGAGAAGAACATGGACCACATGCATGAACTATGGGCCTGCCGAACTCCTCACGATTTTGTAGCCATACAAAGTGACATGGTGCGTGAGACCGTGGAAACTGTTCTGGAGAGCAGCCATCGGATAGCCGACATGTCGCTCAAAGTGGCCGACGATGCCGGAAAGCAGATCAACCAGAATATGGAAGAGATCCGGCGAGCCGCCTAGCGCTGTCCGCGGTCGGACCTAACGAAGAGCGGCTGACTCTCTGCCGCTCTTCGCTCGCGCATTAGCACGCGCGGAGCGCGCCGTCCTCGCGCATCATCTCGACCAGCATGCCTTCGCGCAGGCCCCGGTCGGCGACGCGCAGCCGCGGCAGCGGGAAGGCATCGCGGATCGCGTCGAGAATGGCGCAGCCGGCCAGCACCAGATCGGCGCGCTCGACGCTGATGCAATTATTGTTGGCGCGCTCCTGATAGCTCATGCCGCGCAGCCGCTGGATCACCGTGGTGACGTCGGAACCGTTCATCCAGATGCCATCGATGCGGCGGCGATCGTAACGCGCCAGATTGAGATGGACGCCGGCGAGCGTCGTCACGGTGCCCGAGGTGCCCAGCATGTGCATGTCGCGCAAATCCGTGCCGTGCTCGGCCGCGAACGGCGCGACATACTGCGCGACCTCGCGCACCATTTTCCCATAGGATTCCGTGGTGACATCCCTGCCGCCGAAGTGCTCGGCGAGCGTGACAACGCCGAGCGGGATCGACATCCAGGCCTTGATCCGCGGCGGCGCATTCTGCTCTTCCGGATCGCGCTCGATCCGCACCAATTCGGTCGAGCCGCCGCCGATATCGAACAGGATTGCGCCCCGCCCTCTTGCGTCGAGCAGCGGCGAGCAGCCGATCACGGCAAGTGTCGCCTCGGTCTCGCGATCGATCACCTCAAGGCGGATGCCGGTCTCGCTCGCGACGCGGGCGCGAAAGCTGTCGGCATTGGCGGCGGCGCGGCAGGCTTCGGTTGCGATCAGCCGCAGACGGTGGGCCTTGCGGTAGCGGATCTTGTCGCTGCAGATGCTGAGCGCCGCGATGGCGCGGTCGATCGCCGCCTCGCTGATGGAACCGGTCGCAGAAATGCCTTCGCCGAGCCGGATGATCCGCGAAAACGAATCCACGACGCGAAAACTGTCGCCGGCCGGACTGGCGATCAAAAGCCGGCAATTATTGGTGCCAAGGTCGAGCGCGGCATAGACACCGTTTGCCGTGGCCGCCACAACCGACCCTGACGGGCTTGCGCAGGCCTCAAGACCCGCGCGCAGCCGCGTATCGTCATTCATCAAAACTGTCTTTCCGCGGCCGCTTCCGGCCGCCGAAGAAAATTACCGTTCACGGAAACTTTAGCAGCGCCAAGGGGCTACGCAACAACCCATCACATAGGACTATGCCCAATCAGGCGTTGTCGGGCATGACGCAGTGCGTTATCTCAGCGGGAACCCGCGGAACCCTATAAATCCAAGAAAATCCAGCATTTCAGGTGTTTTTCGATGCAAGATCACACGTCGGCCTCCTCCCTGGACAACGCTATCGCACTGCAAAAATACGGGGTGGGGCAGCCTGTGCGCCGCAAGGAAGACGACACGCTGGTGCGCGGCAAGGGCAAATACACCGACGATTTCACCCTGCCCGGCCAGGCCTATTGCTGGATGGTGCGCTCCAGCCATGCCCACGGGATCATCAAGGGGATCGGCACCGCCGCCGCCAAGGCTATGCCGGGCGTGCTCGGCGTCTGGACCGGCAAGGACCTGGAAGCCGCCGGTTATAACCCCTTCACCTGCGGCCTGCCCTTGAAGAGCCGCGACGGCTCGCCGCTGTTGCAGACCAACCGTCCGGCGCTGGCGACCGACAAGGTGCGCTTTGTCGGCGACCCCATTGCCTTTGTGGTCGCGGAAACGCTGGCGCAGGCGCGCGATGCGGCGGAGGCCGTCGAACTCGACATCGAGCCTTTGCCCGCCGTGACCGATGCGGCTGAAGCGACCAAGCCCGGTGCGCCGCTGCTCTACGATCACATCCCGAACAACGTCGCGCTCGATTATCACTATGGCGACATCGCCAAAATCGACGCGGCGTTTGCCAGCGCTGCGCATGTGACCAAGCTCGACATCGTCAACACCCGCGTTGCCGTGGTGTCGATGGAGCCGCGCGTGGCGCTGGCGGCCTACGACAAGGCGGCCGAACGCTTCACGCTGCAGGTGGCGACGCAGGGCGTCTCCGGCAACAAGGTGACGCTGGCGAAAATCCTCAACGTGCCGAACGACAAGGTTCGCATCCTGACCGCCAATGTCGGCGGCTCCTTCGGCATGAAGAACGTCAGCTATCCCGAATATACCTGCATCCTGCATGCGGCGAAGATCTTGGGCCGTCCGGTGAAGTGGACCGACGAGCGCTCGACGAGTTTTCTGTCCGACAGCCACGGCCGCGCGCAGCTCATGCACGCCGAACTGGCGCTGGATGCCGAGGGCAAGTTTCTCGCGGTGCGCCTGCAGGGCTACGGCAATCTCGGCGCCTACATCACCGGCGTCGCACCGGGCCCGCTGTCGCTCAACACCGGCAAGAATCTCGCCAGCGTCTATCGCACGCCGCTGCTCGGCGTCGACATCAAGACGGTGTTGACCAACACCACGCTGATGGGCGCCTATCGCGGGGCCGGCCGGCCCGAAGCCAACTACTACATGGAACGGCTGATCGACCGCGCCGCCGACGAGATGGGCATCAACCGGCTGACGCTGCGCAAGCGTAACTTCATCAAGCCGTCGCAACTGCCGTTCGCGGCGGCCTCAGGCGTCACCTATGACAGCGGCGATTTCGCGGGCGTCTTCAACAAGGCGCTGGAGATTTCCGATCACGCCAATTTTGCGAAGCGGAAGAAGGAGAGCAAGAAGAGCGGCAAGCTGCGCGGCATCGCCGTCGGCTCCTATCTGGAAGTAACCGCGCCGCCGAGCGGCGAACTCGGCAAGATCACGTTTGAGCCGGATGGTTCGGTGAAGCTGACGACCGGCACGCTCGATTACGGCCAGGGCCACGCCACGCCGTTCGCGCAGGTGCTGTCGGCGCAGCTCGGCGTTCCCTTCGACAAGGTGACGATGGAGCAGAACGACAGCGATCTCGTCCGCTTCGGCAACGGCACCGGCGGCTCGCGCTCGATCACGGCGACGGGTCAGGCGATCGTGGAGGCTTCCGCGCTCGTGATCGCAAAAGGCAAGCAGGCCGCCGCGCATCTGATGGAGGCGTCCGAAGGCGATATCGAATTTGCCAGTGGCCGCTTCACCATCGCCGGCACTGATCGGTCGATCGGCATCATGGAGCTGGCGCAGCGCCTGCGCGAAGGCAAGATGCCCGAGGGCGTGCCGCTGTCGCTCGACGTCGACCACGCCACCAAGGATACGCCGTCCACCTTCCCTAATGGCTGCCATGTCGCGGAAGTGGAAATCGATCCCGAGACCGGCGTCGTGCAAATCGTGCGCTATTTCGCGGTCAATGATTTCGGCACCGTGGTCAATCCGATGATCGTCGCCGGCCAGTTGCATGGCGGCGTGGCGCAAGGCATCGGCCAGGCGCTGATGGAGGAAGTCAGCTACGATTCAAGCGGCCAGCCGATCACCGGCTCGTTCATGGACTATGCGCTGCCGCGCGCGGAGGACATCCCGCCGATGGAAGTCGGCGACCACCCCTCGCCCGCAAAATCCAATCCGCTGGGCACCAAAGGCTGCGGCGAGGCCGGCTGTGCCGGCAGCCTCGTCTGCATCGTCAACGCGGTGGTCGACGCGCTGTCGGACTACGGCATCACCCATATCGATATGCCCTTGACGCCGGAGCGGGTGTGGCGGGCGATCCAGGATGCGAAGGCGAAGGCGGCGTGAGCGCTCCACTACTAGCCATATAGAAAACTGTCATCGCCCGCGAAGGCGGGCGATCCAGTATACCAGAGACGTTTGCGATAGGATCGAGAGGCCGCGGCGTACTGGATGCCCCGCCTTCGCGGGGCATGACGACTGGTGGATTGATGAGCCAAGCCCGGCCATAACCGAGCCGCCTGTTCGCTATTGATCACACCTTCTCGACCGCGCCGCCGCTTTCGGCCCAGCCCTTGAAGCCACCGAGATTGCGCACGTCCTTGTAGCCCATGTCCTGCAGCGTCTTGCCGGCAAGCGCGGACCGACCGCCGGAGGCGCAGTAGACGATCACGGTTTTCTCCCGATCGAATGCATTGTCATAATAAGGGCTGTCAGGATCCGCCTTGAACTCGAGCATGCCGCGCGCGACGTGTTTCGCGCCCTGAACCTTGCCGGTGCTCTGTAGCTCAAGCCCGTCACGCACATCGACCACCAGGACCTGGCCGCGCTCGATCAGGGCTTTCGCGTCTTGTGGGCTGATGGCTGGAACGGAGCTGTTAGCCGCTGCAAGTAAATCCTTCACTGAACTCGGCATCGTATTCTCCCGTATGCTGTTTTATCGTTAGGTACAGATAATGTGCGCAGTATGTGGCGAAGCTTGGCCAATAGCGCAATGACCACGGCTCCAGGAAGCTTTGCCGCGACGCTATGGCGCTTGACTGGAGCGTGCATTCTGAAAAGCTTTCGCCCAGCCCGCAGGCGCGCCGACAGCAGGAATTTGGGATCAGATTGTGGACGTATTGTCGGAAGTCCTGCGCGTCGTCCGTTTGTCCGGAACGATTCATTTTCGCGCGGAATTCACGCATCCGTGGGCCATTCTTTCATCCCCGCCGGCGCTGCTTGCGGCGCGCCTGCAATCCTCCGAAGGATCGGTGACACCGTTTCATGTGGTCACTGAGGGCAATTGCCTGGTGACATCGGGGGCATTGCCGCCAATCCACATCGAAAGCGGCGACGTGATCGTGTTCCCGCGCGGCGACCAGCATGTGATGGCCAGCGACCCTGAACTGGCGCCTGTCCCGATACAGGACATCTATTCGCAGCCGTCCGCGGAGCGGATCACGGTCGTGAATCACGGCGGCGGCGGCCCGCCGGCGCGCTTCATCTGCGGCTTTCTGCACGCCGATCAGCGGTTCGATCCGCTGCTGAAATCGCTGCCGGCGATTCTTTGCGTCCGCTCGCGCGAAGACGCCCTTACGCTCGAGACGCTGGACGCCACCGGAAGGCGTGTGCAGGCGATCACGCATCCGCAGGAGAAGGAGTGGTGGCGGGCGTCGGTGCGCTACCTGATGAGCGAAACCGCGACGCCGGGTCCCGGCAATCGTGCCGTGCTGGCGCGATTGGCCGAGTCGCTTTTCCTCGAGCTGCTGCGGTGGCAGTTGCAGTTTGCGACACAGGGCCATGGCGGCGGATGGCTGGCGGGCCTGCATGATCCCCAGGTGGGTCCCGCGCTCACCCTGCTTCATGCGCAGCCGGAACGGCCGTGGACCGTTGAAGCGCTTGCAAGGGAAGTCGGGGTCTCGCGTGCGGCGCTCGCCAAACGATTCGTCGAACTGGTCGGCGAGTCGCCGATCCAGTATCTCGCGGGCTGGCGGATGCATTTGGCCCAGCACCTGCTGCAAGACAGCACGCTTGGCGTGGCCGAGATCGCCGGACGCGTCGGATATGACTCCGACGCGGCTTTCAACCGGGCGTTCCGGCGGGTGGTCGGCTCGCCGCCCGCTACATGGCGGCAGGCCAGGGAGGAACAGCCTCTCGCGGCGGATGGATTGCCGGGTCAAGCCCGGCAATAGCACGTCGTGTTACGCCGCAGCCTGCTCGCGCGGCTGGTAGATCGCGACGTGATGGCAATGCGCCAGTGGCGTCTTGCCGTTGGCAACCACCAGCGCGTCGAGCTCGACGAAGCGGTGGCCCTTCTTGTCGTAATTGCCGATGACCTTTGCGCGGGCCGTGATCACGTCACCGATCCTTGCCGCGGAAAGAAGCTGCATGCGGCTGCCGACGTGAATCCATGGCCCCAGAATGGCGTTGTCGACCAGCGCCCGGTTCATCACCCGCTGCAGCAGGCCGGGATGACCGAGACCTTCCCTGGCGTAGATCGGATCGGCTTCCCTGATATTTCTGAGATATTCACTGGCCGCACCGTCCGCCCAGTCGAGCGGCGTGGTGCCGAGCCATTTACCGACTTCGTAGGAAGCAGCGCTGACGGGCTTGCGCTCTGCCACGGCTACAACTTCCGAGTAGTCCGCAATCGAAACAGCCGGCGCAGATGCCGGCAATGACGCCGTGCCAGTGGCGCAAGGCTCGCCGCGGCTCTGCACTTCTATCGAAAGCACGCCATTGCTTTCCTCCGCCGCCAGCTCCGCGAGTTCGCCATCATAGACCGGCTTGATGAAACGGGCGTCGATCAGGCCGCGTTCGAGGAAAGCGCGGCCCCATTTTGCGACCGGCTGATGCATCATGTAGGCCATCACGTCCACGCCCGGGACCAGCCCACCCGAGAATCCGAACCGCTTTGCCACGGTGTCGTCATGCATCTTGTTTTCGGATTGTTTGGCGGTGTTGTAGGCCTGGACGCGATACGGCTCGATAGTCATGCCGGTTTCCTCTTATTCTTGGTTGTTTTCAGCCATTTATCGTACGCAAGGAATGTATCGTGGCAAGCGTGTTCCCACCCCTGTTTTCCTCGCATTCGGGCATCGAATAGGCTACCACGCGGGAAAGAAGACACCGCTGAGATATGCCTGAATTGAACCCCACCCGCATCTATGTCGATGCCGACGCCTGCCCGGTGAAGGACGAGATCTATCGCGTCGCGATCCGGCACCGCTTGCCGGTCAGCGTGGTCGCGGGCAATTTCATCCGCGTGCCGCAGGATCCGCTGATCGAGCGCATCGCCGCCGGTTCCGGAATGGATGCCGCCGACGATTGGATCGCCGAGCGCGCGGGCAAAGGCGACATCGTCATCACATCGGATATCCCGCTCGCCAGCCGCTGCGTGAAATCGGGCGCTGAGGTGATCGCACCGAATGGCAAGCCGTTTACCGAACAATCGATCGGCATGACGCTGGCGGTACGCAATCTGATGACCGACCTGCGCTCATCGGGCGAAGTCACCGGCGGTCCGAAATCCTACTCCCCGCGCGACCGCTCGGCATTTTTGTCGGCGCTCGACCAAACCATCCGCCGCATCCAGCGCCAGCAGGCGCAACAGCCTGCGCCAAATCAGGATTGAACGATGGCGCCGCCGCTGATCCAGTTAAAAGATATCCGGCTGACCTTTGGCGGCACGCCGCTGCTGTCGGGCGTGGAGCTATCCGTGTCCGCGGGCGAGCGCGTCTGCCTGATCGGCCGCAACGGCTCCGGCAAATCGACGCTTCTGAAGATCGCCGCCGGCATCGTCGAGTCCGACGGCGGCAGCCGCTTCGTGCAGCCCGGAGCCACCATCCGCTATCTGCCGCAGGAGCCTGATTTCGGCGACCACAAGACGACGCTGGCCTATGTCGAGGCTGGCCTCGGCCCCGGCGACGATCACTACCAGGCGCGCTATCTGGTGGAGCAGCTCGGGCTGCACGGCGACGAAGACCCCGCGCATGTCTCGGGCGGCGAGGCCCGCCGCGCGGCGCTGGCGCGGGTGCTGGCGCCCTCGCCCGACATCCTGTTGCTGGACGAGCCGACCAACCATCTCGACCTCCCGACCATCGAATGGCTGGAAGGCGAACTGGAAAGCCGACGTTGCGCGCTGGTCATCATCAGCCACGACCGCCGCTTCCTGTCCAATCTTTCGCGCGCGACCGCCTGGCTCGACCGCGGTCAGATCAGGCAGATCGACCGCGGCTTTTCCGCCTTCGAATCCTGGCGCGACGAGGTGCTGGCGGAGGAAGAGCGCGACCAGCACAAGCTCGACCGCAAGATCGTCAACGAAGAGCACTGGCTGCGCTACGGCGTCTCCGGCCGCCGCAAGCGCAACGTCAAGCGGCTCGGCAATCTGCATGCGCTGCGCGACCAGCGGCGCACTTATCGCGGCGCGACCGGCAATGCCAACCTCGCCGCCGCGGAGGCCGACAAATCCGGCAAGCTCGTCATCGAGGCCAAGAACATCGCCAAAGCCTATGACGATCGCACGATCATCGATAGCTTTTCGATCCGCGTCCAGCGTGGCGACCGCATCGGCATCGTCGGACCGAACGGGGCCGGCAAGACCACGCTGGTTCATCTCCTGATCGGCAACGATCCGCCCGACAGCGGCACGATCCGGCTCGGCGCCAATATCGAGATGGCGACGCTCGACCAGCATCGCGAAAGCCTCGACCCCAAATCGACACTGGCCGAGGCGCTGACCGGCGGGCGTGGCGACCATGTCATGGTCGGCGGCAAGCCGAAGCACGTCGTCAGCTACATGAAGGACTTTCTGTTCGCCCAGGAACAGATGCGCACGCCGCTCGAGGTGCTCTCCGGCGGCGAGCGCGGCCGGCTGATGCTGGCGCGCGCGCTGGCAAAGCCTTCCAATCTTCTGGTGCTGGACGAGCCGACCAACGACCTCGACCTCGAAACCCTCGACGTGCTGGAGGAGATGCTCGGCGACTACGAGGGCACCGTGATCCTGATCAGCCACGACCGCGACTTCCTCGACCGCGTTGTCACTTCCGTGATCGTGCCCGAGGGCGATGGCCGCTGGATCGAATATGCCGGCGGCTACACCGACATGCTGGCGCAACGCGGCGAGGATCTCGCGCGCGAGGCTCCCAGCATGACTCCCGTCGAGGAAAAGAAGGAAACCAAGGCTGCCGCCCCCTCCGCGGCATCAAAGCGCCGGCTGAACTTCAACGAAAAACACGCGCTGGAGACCCTGCCGAAAACGATCGCGAAACTGCATGCCGAGATTGCAAAACAGCAAAAGCTGCTTGACGATCCCGATCTCTACACCAAGGATCGAAAGAAATTCGACGCGGCTTCATCAGCGATCGCAAAGGCGCAGGAAGAACTCGCGACTGCGGAAGACCGGTGGCTGGAGCTTGAGGTTTTGCGGGAAGAGATAGAACAGGCGTAGTTTGTAGGATGGGTGGAGCGAAGCGATACCCATCACGTGGCATCGACAAGACTGATGGGTATCGCTGCGCTCCACCCATCCTACGGTCCATCGATTTCGAACAGAGAGAAGAGCATGACAACGCCCCTCGCCGCCAAAATCGCCCGTGAATATGGCACGCCCTGCGCCGTGATTGACATGGACCGGGTCGAGCGCAACATCGCGCGGGTTCAGGTGGCCTGCGATACGGCAGCCGTCGCCAACCGGCCGCATATCAAGACCCACAAGAGCCCCTTGCTGGCGCAGATGCAGGTCGCGGCCGGCGCGAAGGGCATCACCTGCCAGAAACTCGGCGAGGCCGAGGTGATGGCGGAAGCCGGCATCGACGACATCCTGATCAGCTACAATCTGATCGGCGAGGAGAAGATGGCCCGGCTCGCGGCACTGCAGGCCAAGGCCAACATGACGGTCGCCGCCGACAATTCGACCGTGATCGCGGGCCTGCCGCAGGCCGCCGCCACTTCGGGCCGTCCGCTCTCGGTCGTGGTCGAATGCGACACCGGGCGCAAGCGTGCCGGCGTCGAGACGCCGGCCGAAGCCATCGCGCTGGCCCGCGAGATCGCGGCCTCGAAGGGGCTGAAGTTTGCGGGCTTCATGCTGTACCCGACCGAGACCGGCTGGACCGAGGCGCAAAAATTTTTCGACGAGGCGCTGGCCGGCGTCCGCGCGCACGGGCTGGATGCGACGATGGTTTCAACCGGCGGCTCGCCGAACCTTAAAAACCTCGGCAAGCTCAAGGGCGCGACCGAGCATCGTCCCGGTACCTATATCTACAACGACCGCATGCAGGTCGCGGCTGGCGTCGCCGAATGGGACGATTGCGCGCTCAACATCTATGCCACCGTGGTGAGCCGCGCCGGTCCCGATCGCGGCATTTTGGATGCGGGCTCGAAAACGCTGACCTCGGACCCCGGCGGCGGGCTCGACGGTTACGGGCTGATCCTGGAGCACCCGGAAGCCAAGATCGCACGCTTTGCCGAAGAGCACGGCTTTCTCGATCTGGCCCGCAGCAACACGCGGCCTGTCGTCGGCGACGTCGTGCGGATCGTTCCCAATCACGTCTGCGTCGTCGTCAACATGATGGACGAGGTGGTGATGGTGCGCGGCGACGAAATCATCGGCACGCTGCCGGTCGCGGCGCGGGGGAAGCTGCGTTGATCTTGTAGGATGGGTAGAGCGCAGCGAAACCCATCAATTTGTTTCCGCATGATGATGGGTTTCGCTGCGCTCTACCCATCCTACGTTCTTAGCCACTTCAGTGCGCCCCGCCCTGCGGCCGCCCCGGTCGCAAACGACGCCTGTAGCAGATAGCCGCCGGTCGGCGCTTCCCAGTCCAGCATTTCGCCGGCGACAAACACGCCGGGCAAGCGGCGCAGCATGAAGTCGCCGTCGAGTTCGCTGAACGGTATCCCGCCCGCGGTGGAAATCGCGCGCGCAATCGGCGCGACGCCCGTAAGTTCGATCGGGACGGCGTTGATCAGGCTGGCAAGGTCGGGCTGCGACAACGACGCGAGCGAAGCGCCGGATGCCTTGGCCGCCTCCTGCAGCAATCCGATCGCAACGGGCGAGAGGCCAACGGCCTTGCGCAGGAAATTCGACAGAGACTGTTTGCCTTTCGGCACCGAGACCTTCGCGATCAGCGCTTTCAGGTCGAGATCGGGCCGCGGCGCCACGTACAGCGTCACCCGACCTGAACGGATAATGGCTTCGCGTAAATCGGCCGACAGCGCGTAGATCGCGCCGCCTTCGATGCCGGCTCGGGTGATGATCGCTTCGCCGCGCACGGTGTGCGCACCAAAGCTCAATGCCACGCCTTTCAGCGGCTGACCTTCGAACCGGTCGCGAAAGATATCCGACCAAGCGACGGTGAAGCCGCTATTGGCCGGGCGCAGCGGCGATATCTGCACGCCTTTCGCGGCGAGCGTTTCGACCCATGCGCCGTCGGAGCCCAGCCGCGGCCAGCTTGCGCCGCCGAGCGCCAGTACCGTCGCGCCCGCCTTGACGGCATGCAGTCCATCCGGTGCTTGAAAGCGCAGCGGGCCCTGCTCGTCCCAGCCGGTCCAGCGGTGACGCAGCGCCAGTTTTACGCCCATCGAATCCAGCCGCCGCAGCCACGCCCGCAGCAACGGCGACGCCTTGAAGGCCTTTGGAAAAACCCGGCCGCTGGAGCCGACAAAAGTTTCCTGTCCCAGCGCTTCGCTCCAGTCGCGCAAGCCGCTCGGCGGAAACGCTTCGATCGCGGCTTTCAGATGCGGCATCGCCTCGCGGTAGCGCGCAAGGAATTGCGGCAATGGCTCGCTATGCGTGAGATTCAGCCCGCCTCGCCCCGCCATCAGGAATTTGCGGCCGACGGAGGGCATCGCGTCATAGACGGTGACTTCAGCGCCGCCTTGCGCAAGCACTTCCGCCGCCATCAGGCCGGCCGGGCCGGCGCCGATGATGGCGACGTTCTTGGGAGGTGATGACATGGCGGGAGTGTAAGCCGGATTCACAGTTTGTAGGGTGGGCAAAGCGAAGCGTGCCCACCAATATTCACCGGCATCGGAGATGCGTGGTGGGCATGGCGCAAAGTGCGCCTTTGCCCACCCTACGAATTGGCCGGCGAGCTACAGCTTGATCCCCGCGCGCGCCGCGGCCTGCGCTACATACTTCTGTGTCTGCTCGAACGCGCCTTGCAGCGCCTTCGCCTTCGAAACATCGTCGATCTCGGCAAAATGCGCGGCAATCGCATCCGGCGTCCAGTCGGATTGAGCCAGGTTGATGCCTTCGGTCTCGATGATCTTGATCACCGCAAACGAGCCTGCGCCGGCGCCCATGATGGTGCGGGTGGGCGCGTCCTCGCTGAGCAGGAATTCCACCGCCGGCGTGATCGCCTCGGGGCGCATCAGGGCCAGCGCCTGCGGTGGCAGCAGTTCTTCCGTCATCCGGGTCGCGGCCGTCGGCGAAATCGTGTTGACGCGGATGTTGTTCTTGCGGCCTTCCTCGGCCAGCACGTTCATCAGGCCGACCATGCCGGCTTTGGCGGCGCCGTAATTAGCCTGACCGAAATTGCCGAACAGGCCCGACGACGAGGTGGTCAGCACGATGCGGCCGTAGTTGCGCTCGCGCATGCCATCCCACACCGCCTTGCAGCAGTAAAAAGTGCCGACGAGATGAACATCGAGTACTTTGGCAAAGTCGGCGATGTCCATTTTTGCGAACGACTTGTCGCGGAGAATGCCAGCGTTGGCGCACAGGAGATCGACGCTGCCCCACTCCTTCGTAGCCCGCTCGACCATCGCCGTGACTTGTCCGAACTTCGAGACGTCGGCGCCGTCGGCCATGGCGACGCCGCCGGCTTTGCGGATCTCCTCGACCACGGCCTCGGCAGGGGTCAGCGAGCCGCCGGTGCCATCGCGCGCGCCGCCGAAATCATTGACCACCACCTTGGCGCCGCGGCTTGCCAGCCCCAGCGCATGCGCCCGTCCCAGACCATTGCCCGCGCCGGTGACGATAGCGACGCGTCCGTCAAACCTGATTGCCATGAGTGGAATTCCTGGATGTGGGTTTCTCTCGTCATGCCCGGCCTTGTGCCGGGCATCCACGTCTTCTTGGTTGCTGCATAGCAAGACGTGGATGGCCGGGACAAGCCCGGCCATTACGGGCCGAAGTCAATTGAAATAGATCAGCCCGATCCAGTCGGCTACCAGCGCCGGCTTATCCTCGCCCTCGATCTCGACGGTGACGTTGGTTCGCGACTGCAGCTCTTTCGGCTTGCGCAGCTTGGCCTCCATGAGCGTGAAGCGGCCGCGGACGCGCGAGCCGGCACGGACCGGCGAGAGGAAGCGCAGCTTGTCAAAGCCATAGTTGACGCCCATCGCGGTGCCCTCGATGACCGGCATCACCTCATAGGACATGATGCTCATCAGCGACATGGTGAGGAAGCCATGCGCGATGGTGTTGCCGAACGCGGTTTCCTTCTTCGCCCGTTCCGGATCTACATGGATGAACTGATGGTCCTCGATCACGTCGGCATAAACGTTGATCCGGCTCTGGTCGATCAAGTGCCATGACGACACGCCGATCTCCTTGCCGACCATGGCCTGATAGGCCTCAAACGAGACCGGCGGTTTCTTCCAGACTTCATTCATTGATCAGCTCTCCAGCCCGGCGGTCCGCACCTTCTGCAGCTCCGGGAATTCTTCTTCGCGGAACTCGGCGCCGCGCAACGCATCGCTTCTGACATTATCATGTTCGAGCCGGCGCAACTGCACGCGGCGGATCTTTCCGGAAATCGTCTTCGGCAGTTCCGTGACCAGTTCGATCTTGCGGATGCGCTTGAACGGCGCGAGCCGGGTGTGCAGGTGCTTGAAGATCGACAGCGCGGTTTCGGGCGAACGCTCCACGCCCGATACCAGCAGCACATAGGCCTTGGGGATCGCCAGCCGGATCGGATCGGGGCTCGGTACGACTGCGGCTTCGGCCACCGATTCATGCTCCAGCAGCACGCTCTCCAGCTCGAACGGGCTGATGCGGTAGTCGGATGATTTGAAGACGTCGTCGGAGCGGCCGACGAACGTGAGGTAGCCCTCGTCGTCGGCGAACACCACGTCGCCGCTGCGATAGAGATCGCCGTCGGCGCCGGAGAGCTTGCCATCCTCGCCCTGATAGCCCTGCATCAGGCCTGCCGGGCGGTCGGCGCCGAGCACCAGCGTCACCTCCCCCTCCTTGGTGACGTGGCCGTCATTGTCGGTAATCTGCACACGGTAGCCGGGCAGCGGGCGCCCCATCGACCCGACCTTGACCTTCTGGCCCGGCGAGTTGCCCGCGAGTGCGGTGGTTTCGGTCTGGCCGTAGCCGTCGCGGATGGTCAGGCCCCACGCCGTCTTCACCTGATCGATCACTTCCGGGTTGAGCGGCTCGCCGGCGCCGCAGACCTCGCGCAGGCTCACCTTGAACTCGGCAAGCTTCTCCTGGATGAACAGCCGCCACACCGTCGGCGGCGCGCACAGCGTGGTGACGCCGCAGCGCCCGATGGTCGCGAGCAAGGCTTTTGCATCGAAACGCGGCTGGTTGACCACGAACACAGTGGCCCCCGCATTCCATGGCGCGAAGAAGCAACTCCAGGCATGCTTGGCCCAGCCCGGCGAGGAAATATTCAGATGCACATCGCCCGGCTGCAGCCCGAGCCAGAACATCGTCGACAGTGCGCCGACCGGATAGCTGCGCTGGCTGTGCCGCACCAGCTTTGGTTTTGCGGTCGTGCCCGAGGTGAAATAGAGCAGCATCGGGTCGTCGGCGTTGGTCGGACCGTCAGGCGCAAAGGTTTCGGATGCGCTCGCCGACTGTTCGAAGGGGAGCCAACCGTCGTGCTTCGAGGTCGCGCCGACCACGATGCGCGCCAGATTGTCGGCGCCAAGGCCAGCAAACTTCGCGACCTGATCCTGTGAAGCCACCACCACCCTCGCCTTGCCGCGATCGAGCCGGTCACGCAATTCGTCCGGGGTAAGAAGCGTGGTGGCGGGGATCACCACCACACCGAGCTTCATCGCCGCCAGCATGGTCTCCCATAGCGGCACAACATTGCCGAGCAGCAACAACAGATGGTCGCCGCGCTTCAATCCCTGCGCACGCAGGAAGTTCGCGACCTGGTTGGAACGGCGCGACAGCGCCGCGAAGGAGAGTTTTGTCTCCTTGTCGCCGGCATCGACGATCCAGAGCGCCGTGCGATCCCGGCTGTCGGCATTGCGTGCGAGTTCCGCATCGAACCAGTCGAGCGCCCAGTTGAACGGAACCGGATCGGGCCAGCGGAACCCTTTTACGGCCGTATCGTAATCCGTGCGGTGCTTGAGCAGAAAGGCGCGCGCTTCCTGGAAGGTCGTCATCAGGTCTCCGTTATTTCCCGGCGAGACTCCTAACGTGCTGGATAATCCCGGAAAAATCCACCCCGCCGTGGCCGGCGGCGTCGAACGCCTTGTAGAGCTCCTGCGCGTGCTTGCCCAGCGGCGTCGCAGCGCCCGCGGCGTTGGCCGCGTCCTGCGCCAGCGTCAGGTCCTTCACCATCAGCGCCGAGGCAAATCCCGGCTTGTAGCCGTTGTTCGCCGGCGAGGCCGGCACCGGGCCCGGCACCGGGCAATAGGACGTCAGCGCCCAGCACTGCCCCGAGGAGGTCGAGGCGACGTCGAACAGCGCCTGATGCGACAGGCCGAGCTTTTCCGCGAGCGCAAAGGCCTCGCCGACGCCGATCATGGAAATGCCCAGGATCATGTTGTTGCAGATCTTGGCCGCCTGCCCCGCGCCCGCGCCACCGCAATGCACGAGCTTCTTGCCCATGTTCTCCAGCACCGGTTTTGCTGCCGCGAACGCCTTGTCCTCGCCGCCGCACATGAAGGTCAGTGTTGCGCCCTTGGCACCGCCGGTTCCGCCCGACACCGGGGCGTCGACCGAAAGCATTCCGCTCTTGGACGCCAGCGCGTGCGCCTGCTTGGCGCTCTCGACGTCGATGGTCGAGCAATCGATGATCAGCGTGCCCTTGGTCATCACGGGGATCACCTCGTTCCAGACCGACAGCACATGCTTGCCCGCAGGCAGCATGGTGACGACGACGTCGGCGCCCTTCACGGAAGCAGCCGAACTCTCCGCAATGGCCGCGCCGTCGGCCTTGGCCTGATCGCGCGAGGCCGCGACCAGATCGAACGCGGTGACCTTGTGGCCGGCCTTGACCAGATTGGCCGCCATCGGCCCGCCCATGTTGCCGAGACCAATGAATGCGATAGTTGCCATCTCGAATCCTCCGCTTGAAACTTTTCTATTTTGATCAGCTGAATTTCAATTCGGCGGCGCCGATCTCGGCGAAATACGGCGCGACCATTGCCGGCGTCACGTCCTCGATCCGCGGCGGCGACCACTTTGGACTGCGGTCCTTGTCGATCACGGCCGCGCGCACGCCCTCGCGGAAATCGTCGCTGGCGAAGACTTCCAGCGCGGCGCGATATTCCCGTACCAGGCATTCCTCCAGCGAGCGGGCCGTACGCGCCAGCCGCAACAACTTGAGCGTCACCACCATGCCACGCGGCGACTTTTCGTTCAGCGTCTTCAACGTCGACAGCGCCAGTTCCGACCCATCGCGCTGCAGCGCTGCGACGATATCTTCCATGCGATCATGGGCAAACCATGCGTCGATCTTCGATTCCATCGCTGCGACGGGGCCGGCGGTCTCGCCTGTCGCAAAGGTTTCGATGAGGGTTCTGATTTCGCCGGACGTTATACCGGGTCCGGCCCGAGTGAGAACTTCGCGCAGGGCGGCCAGTTCTTCGGACGGCACCACCAGATCGGCAAAGCCTGCATGGATCGCGTCGGGGCCATTCATGGTCTGCCCGGTCAATCCGAAATAAGTGCCGATCTCACCCGGCGAGTGCGACAACAGCCAGGTGCCGCCGACATCGGGGAAGAAGCCGAGGCCGACCTCGGGCATGGCCAGCTTCGTTTTCTCGGTCACGACGCGGTGGCTGGAGTGCGCCGATAACCCGACGCCGCCGCCCATCACGATGCCGTCCATGAAGGCGACGTACGGTTTCGGGAATTTCTTGATGCGGGCGTTGAGGATGTATTCCTCGCGCCAGAGGATCTTGCCGAGGTCACCCCTGACCTTCGAGCTCTCCCAGAGCGCGCGGATGTCGCCGCCGGCGCAGAGACCGCGCTCGCCCGCGCCTTCCAGCAGGATCACGGCGACTGCGGGATCGGCCTCGAAGGCATCGAGCGCCTTGTCGATGTCGCGAAACATCTCCAGCGTCACCGCATTGATAGCCTTCGGCCGATTGAGCCGGATCACACCAACGCCACCTTCGCGCTGCGCGATCACGTCGCCTTCGATGAGCGCGGCTGCAGCAGTTGCTGTCATCGCGCGCCCTCGATCATCTTGCGCGACACGATCATCCGCATGATTTCGTTGGTCCCTTCCAGGATCTGGTGCACGCGCAGGTCGCGCACGATCTTCTCGATGCCGTATTCGCTGAGGTAACCGTAGCCGCCATGCAGTTGCAGCGCCTGGTTGGCGACCTCGAAGCCGACGTCGGTGCCGAAACGTTTGGCCATCGCGCACAGCATGGGGGCGTCGGCATCCTTGCGGTCGAGCGCAGCCGCCGCACGCCACACAAAAGTCCGCGCCGCCTCCAGTTCGGTCGCCATGTCGGCGAGGCGAAACTGCAGCGCCTGGAATTCGTCGAGGCGTTTTCCGAAGGCTTTTCGTTCCTTCATGTAGGCGAGCGATTTGTCGAGCGCGCTTTGCGCGCCGCCGAGTGAACACGCCGCGATATTGATGCGGCCGCCGTCGAGCCCGGCCATCGCGATCTTGAAGCCGATACCCTCGTCGCCAAGTCTATTTTCGACCGGCACGCGCGCATTCTCGAAAATCACCGCGCGGGTCGGCTGCGCGTTCCAGCCCATCTTGCGCTCGTTGGCGCCGAACGAGACGCCCGGCGTGTCGGCCGGAATGACAAGCGTCGAGATGCCACCGGGACCGTCGGCGCCGGTCCGGACCATCACCACATAAAGATCGCCCTTGCCGGCGCCGGAGATGAACTGCTTCTGGCCGTTGAGCACATAATGGTCACCGTCGCGCACCGCGCGGGTGCGCAGCGCCGCGGCGTCCGAGCCGGAGCCCGGCTCGGTCAGGCAATAGCTCGCCAACAGCTCCATGGTGCAGAGCTTTGGCAGCCATTTCTG
Source organism: Bradyrhizobium sp. 170 (assembly GCF_023101085.1). Lineage (NCBI taxonomy): Bacteria > Pseudomonadati > Pseudomonadota > Alphaproteobacteria > Hyphomicrobiales > Nitrobacteraceae > Bradyrhizobium > Bradyrhizobium sp. 170. Next base: position 5,174,652 of record NZ_CP064703.1, read on the forward strand.
GCGCTGGGTGTCATTGCCATAGGCATCGATCATCCACGACGCCATGTTGTGGATCGAGATGAAGGCCGACACGGTCGGGCAGCCGGTCGCCAGCGCCTCGAAGATCAGCGCGGCGTCGAAGCGGGTCATGGCGGAGCCGCCGACGTCGTCCTTGATGTAAATGCCGCCGATGCCGAGGCTTGCGGCCTCGCGCATCACATCGACCGGAAAATGCTTCTCCTCGTCCCAGCGCAACGCATGCGGCGCGATCTTCTCCGCGGCGAATTCGCGCGCCATGTCGCGAACCGCCACCTGGTCCTCATTGAGAGCGAACTGCATCTCCGCGCCTCGCGCTGTGATGCGTCAGTTCATCGTCGGAATCGAGAACTCCGCGCCTTCCTTGACACCGGACGGCCAGCGCGAGGTGATCGTCTTGGTCTTGGTGTAGAAGCGGATCGAATCCGGACCGTGCTGGTTGAGATCGCCGAAGCCGGACTTCTTCCAGCCGCCGAAGGTGTAGTACGCGATCGGCACCGGGATCGGCACGTTGATGCCGACCATGCCGACATTCACCTTGGCCGCGAAATCGCGGGCGGCGTCGCCGTCGCGGGTGAAGATCGCAACGCCGTTGCCGTAGTCATGGTCCGATGGCAGCGCCAGCGCTTCCTTGTAGTCGTGGGCGCGCACCACCGACAGCACCGGGCCAAAGATCTCTTCCTTGTAGATACGCATGTCCTTGGTGACGTTGTCGAACAGCGAACCACCGAGATAGAATCCCTTCTCGTAGCCCTGCATCTTGAAGCCGCGGCCGTCGACGGCAAGCGTCGCGCCTTCCTTGACACCGATATCGATGTAGTTCTTCACCTTCTCGACCGCTTCGCGCGTCACCAGCGGGCCGAAATCGGCGGACGGATCGACCGAGGTGCCGATCTTGAGCGACTCCACGCGCGGAATCAGCTTTTCCATCAGGCGGTCGGCGGCGGTCTTGCCGACGGGCACCGCGACCGAAATCGCCATGCAGCGCTCGCCCGCCGAGCCATAGCCGGCGCCGATCAGTGCATCGACGGTCTGGTCCATGTCGGCGTCGGGCATCACGATGGCGTGGTTCTTGGCGCCGCCAAAACACTGCGCGCGCTTGCCGGTGGCGGCTGCGCGCTCATAGATATATTGCGCGATCGGCGAAGAGCCGACGAAGCCGATCGCCCTGATGTCGGGATCGTCGAGAATGGCGTCGACCGCTTCCTTGTCGCCGTTGACGACGTTGAGGACGCCGGGCGGGAGGCCTGCCTCGATCATCAAGGCCGCCAGCATCATCGGCACGCCAGGATCGCGCTCCGAGGGCTTCAGGATGAAAGCGTTACCGCAGGCGATCGCAGGCGCGAATTTCCACATCGGGATCATCGCCGGGAAATTGAACGGCGTGATGCCAGCGACGACGCCCAAGGGTTGCCGCATCGAATAGATGTCGATGCCGGGACCGGCGCCTTCGGTGTATTCACCCTTCATCAAATGCGGGATGCCGCAGGCGAACTCGACGACCTCGAGGCCGCGCTGGATGTCGCCCTTGGCGTCGGGAACGGTCTTGCCGTGTTCGCGCGCCAGCATGTCGGCGAGCTTGTCGTAATCGCGCTGCGCGAGTTCGAGGAATTTCATCATCACGCGCGCGCGGCGCTGCGGATTGGTGTTGGCCCACTCGACCTGCGCGTCCCTGGCGTTTTCGACGGCGGCGCGAACCTCGGCCTTGGAGGCCAGCGCCACCTTGGCCTGGACGTCGCCGGTCATCGGCTCGAAAACGTCAGCCGTCCGCCCGGACGTGCCCTTGACCTCTTTACCACCGATGAAATGTCCGATTGAGCGCATGAATGATCTCCCTGAGAGCCGAGCCTCGGTCGAACCGAGGCTCTAAACGATGTTCTGACGCGCTTTCTTCACGCGAACCGGTACCCACTTCGCTCGAAAGCGCTATGGAGCCCTTTTTGACCTGCATTTCTTAGGATACAAGTCCGATATATTGCACCTTAGATGTGCGGAAATGCTGGATCAAGGCACCAAGACGATCGATTGGGATGACTTCCGTTTCGTGCTGGCGATCGTCCGCGGCGGATCGGTTTCCGCTGCCGCCAAGCAGCTTGCCGTCGATCATGCCACAGTGATCCGGCGTGTCGACCGCCTGGAACGGCATCTCACGGCAAAGCTGTTCGATCGCCGCAAGACCGGATATCTCCTGACCGAGGCCGGCCAGCGCGTCGCCGACAGCGCGGAAGCGATGGAATCCACCATCGTCGCCAACCAGGAGGCGGTCGGCGGCTCGCGCGCGCATCTGACCGGCACCGTGCGGATCGGCGCCCCCGACGGTTTCGGCAGCCATTTTCTGGCCTCGCGGCTGGTCAAATTCACCGAACGGTATCCCGATCTCGACCTGCAGCTCGTGGCGACCGCGCGGCTGTTCAGCCTGTCGAAGCGCGAAGCGGACATTGCCATCAGCTTGACGATGCCGAAGGAAGGCCGGATCGTCGGGCGCAAGCTGCTCGACTACAGCCTCGGGCTCTACGCCGCCCCCGCCTATCTCGACCGCGCGCCCGCGATCAGGAGCCGCGGCGACCTGCCCGCGCATCGCTTCGTCGGCTACATCGAGGAACTGCTGTTCACGCCGGAACTGGATTACCTGCCCCAGGTCTCGCCAAAGATTTCCGCCAAATTCCGCAGCGCCAACCTGATCGCGCAGCTCAACGCCACCATCGCGGGGTTTGGAATCGCCGTGCTGCCCCACTTCATGGCGACGGCGCATCCGGAATTGCGCCCGGTATTGCCTGATGAGATTAGGATCTCGCGCAGCTTCTGGATGCTGATGCACGCCGACAGCAAGGATCTGGCGCGGATCAGGGCGGTTGCCGATTACATCCACGAGACGGTGGACAGCGAGCGCGCGCTGTTTGGAGGAAGGTGAACTCTCACCACGTTATTGCGAGCGAAGCGAAGCAATCCATAGCGCCGCAAGCCGAAGCATGGATTGCTTCGCTTCGCTCCCTTGCGCAAACGCTTCGCGTTTGTCGCAGGCAATGACGGCGGCGAATTTCGAATTCAATTCACCTTCGCCCGCGCCTTCTTCACGGCTGGCTTCGTCGCCTCGGCACGGGCCAGCGCCGCCTCGCGGCCGGCGACGAGAATTTCGTCCGACAGTTCACCGCTGCCGGCCACGCGGGACATCACCAGGGCACCCATCATGGTCGCCAGCGTGCCCATGGCCTGCTTGCGCGCCGTCTTTCGCGGCACATCCAGAATCTGTTCGGCCATCACATCGATCAACTGTTCGAGCTTGGCGCTAAAGGCCTTGCGGGTTTTGGCGCTTTCGCGGGCGATCTCGGCGCCGAGCGTCGGGACCGCGCAGCCGCGGCCGGGATCGTCGCGATGCACCGTCGAGACGTAGGAATCGACGATCGTCGAGAGCCGCTTCTCCGGCAGCGTCTCGGCGGCGATCTTCCGCCAATGCTCGGCCGAGCGGTCCATCGCATAGGCAAAGGCCTCGATCACCAGCGCGTCGCGGGAATCGAAATGCGCGTAGAAGCCGCCATGGGTCAGGCCTGCCTCCTTCATCAGGTCGGCGACACCGATGCCATGCGCGCCCTTTTCGCGAAGCCGCACCGAGGCTTTCTTCACGATCCGCGCGTGGGTCTCCTGCTTGTGCTCTTTCGAATAACGCATCAACGCGTCCCATGAAATGTTTGCAGTCATATAATAGCAGTTGTGCGGGCGAAAAGCTGCATCTATTTCGCTTTTTCAACGCCGATCATCGTGAATGTGGCGGTCGCGTGCACTGCAAGATTGCCCGCGCCGTCACGGACGAAGCCTTCGGCATAGCTGGTCTGGCGGCCGAGTTTTACCACTCTGCCTTCCGCCGAGATCGTGCGTGATTGCACCGACAACGGCCGCAGATAGGTCAGCTTGAGGTCCAGCGTGACCGAGGTCTGCCCCGCCGGCTGCATGGTGGCAATGGCGCAACCCATGGCGGTATCCAGGAGTGCCGCGGCGGTCGCGCCGTGGAGCAGTCCGATGGTATTTTCGAGGCTTTCATCCGGGTCCAGTTCCATCACGATACGGCCGGGTTCGGCGATGCGCATCTCGAAACCGATCAATCGGGCCATCGGCGGCGGTGGCAGGATGCCGTCGCGGATCGCGCACATCGTCTCCAGCCCGGACATGCCGGAGGCCGCCTTCGCCACCGGCCCCGGCGCCTGCCAGTCCACCACCCGGTGCCTGCGCGTATCGAACGAAAACAGATCGGCGGTCTCGGTCGTAGTCATGGCAGCTCCTTTGAATGATGATCGTCATTTTATAACGGCATATTCCGCCACGCAACGCCCATCCGCCTGCCCTTGACAAGCCGGCGTAATGTCTTGGAAGTGACGCCAACCGCCAGAACAAGTCCGGGAAAAACAAAATGGAAATGCTCAATCCCCATTGCGGCGTCGACCGCGACGGCAGAGGCGTCATTCGCCTGTCGATCTGCAACGCAGGCTCCCTCAACATCCTCTCCTCCGCCGTCACCGACGGGGTCCGCAAAGGGTTTGAGGATCTCGCCGGCGACAAGGACATTCGCGCGGTGATCCTCGCCGGCCAGAGCGAAAAGAGCATGATCGGCGGCGCCGACATCAAGGAGATGGCAAAGCTCGACCAGAAATCCGCGGAAGCCTTCATCACCCGGCTGCGCGACCTCTGCGAGGCCGTGCGCCACTTTCCGGCGCCCGTGATCGCGCGGCTTCCGGGCTGGTGCCTCGGCGGTGGCCTCGAAGTCGCCGCCGCCTGCGATTTCCGGATTGCGGCCCATGATGCCAAGTTCGGCATGCCGGAAGTGCGGGTCGGCATCCCCTCGGTGATCCATGCCGCGCTGCTGCCGCGGCTGATCGGTTGGGGCCGCGCCCGCTGGCTTGTCATGACGGCAGAGAATATCGACGCGCCCACCGCGCTCGCCTGGGGCCTGGTCGACGTGGTAGCGAAGCAAGGCGGGCTCGACGATGCGGTCGAGCATACGGTCAACGCGCTGCTCGAATGCGGTCCCGAAGCGCTGCGCGCGCAGAAGGCATTGATGCGCCAGTGGGAGGAACTGCCGCTGACCGAATCCGTCAACTTAAGCGTCGGCGTCTTCGGAAAATCCTTCCTGACCGGCGAGCCGCAGCGGCTGATGCAAGGGTTTCTCGACCGCAAGAAATAGACGGAGAGAGAAGAGAGATATGAGACCTGCCGGCAAGGGAGCGCTGGAATCGCTCTATTTCGAATATCCTAGGTTCGCTGCGCGGCGTGTCCCCGAACTTGACGGCGCCACGACACGACGCCCGGTATTGATCGCGGGCGCCGGCCCGATCGGCATGACCGCGGCGCTGGTGCTGGCGCGCTACGGCATCCGCAGCGTCCTGATCGATCGCAAGGACACATTTAATGACGGCAGCCGCGCGATCTGCATCGCGCGGCCGAGCATGCATATTCTGGAACGGATCGGCGCGATCGCGCCGTTCGTCGAAAAGGCGCTCGGCTGGCGGTTCGGCCGCAGCTACTATCGCGGCGAGCAGATTTTCCGGCTGGAGATGCCGCAACCGCCGGGCGAAAAATATCTGCCGATGTACAATCTGCAGCAGCAGTACATCGAAAAATTCCTGCACGATGCGGTCGCGACCAGCGAACTCATCGACATGCGCTGGCAGAGCGAACTTACCGGCCTCGAGCGCCACGTAGACGGGGTTTCTGCCCGTATTTCATCGCCGGAAGGAAACTACTATCTCGACGCTCTCTATCTGCTGGCGGCCGACGGCGCGCGCTCGCCGATCCGGTCGATGCTCGGGCTCCGCCTAAAAGGTGACAATTACGAAGGCCGCTATGTGATCGCGGACATCCGCATGGATCATGACTTCCCGACCGAGCGGCGGGCGTTCTTTGAGCCAAGCGGCAACCCCGGAGGCACTGTGCTGATCCACAAGCAGCCGGACGATATCTGGCGCGTCGACTATCAGCTTCGCGAAGGCGAGAGCGAGGAAGAAGCTCTCAAGGAGGAAAACATCCGCGCACGCGTCAGCGCGATCCTCGCCGATATCGGCCACACAAAACCGTGGGAACTGGACTGGTGGAGCGTCTACTCCGCCAACACCCTCTGCCTCGACGATTACCGGCACGATCGCGTGTTCTTCATCGGCGATGCCGCGCACATCGTGCCGATCTTCGGCGTGCGCGGACTGAACAACGGCCTGGCGGATGCCGAAAACATCGGCTGGAAGCTCGCGCTTGTTCTGCATGGCGAGGCGGACGACCGCCTGCTCGACAGCTATTCGCCGGAACGGCGCGGCGCCACGCTGGATGTGTTTGCCAACGCCACCAAGAGCACGCGCTTCATGACGCCGCCGACGCGCGGCTGGCGACTGGCGCGCGAGGCGGCCCTGTCGCTCAGCTTGAAGCACGAGTTTCCGCGCGGGCTCGCCAATCCGCGCCAGATGCAGCCGTACACCTATTCGGAAAGCCTGCTGACGCCCTATGCCGGACGCGACGCTGAATTTGCCGGCGGCCCTGCTTGCGGCAGCGCCGCGCCGAACGCTGGGCTCGCTGACGGAAGCTATCTGCTGGATCGCGCCGGCAACGGCATGACGGCGATCCTGTTCTGCGAGGGGCAACCCACTGCCGAACAGGCGGCGCTGCTCGCGCAACTCGGCCGGATCGACAAGCGTTTCGTTCCGGTGGTGGTCACGTCAAGCGGCTCCGCCTTCGAAGCGAAAGCCATTGCGGACGGTGACGGCGAAATCGCCCGCGTGTTCGCTGCCGTGCCCGGTACGCTCTATCTGCTGCGGCCCGACCTGCATATTGCCGGGCGATGGAAGGCCGTCGCTCCCGGCGAGATCCTGAAAACCGCAGGCCTTTGCCTGGGAAGCGAGACGCCATGAGCGCCATGCCGTTCGAAGACTTCGAGACCGCCTATGAGACGCTGGCGACCGCGATCGATCAGGCGGGGGCCGCACGCGAAGCGCTGTTCCTGACCCGGCTTGCGCTCGTGCTCGGCCACGAACTCGGCGACGTCGCGGCCTTCAGGAAAGCCATCGAGACCGCGCTCGACGGACTGGAATAGCGAGCGTTCGACAAACCTTGCCCGGACGGAGATCGATCAATTTCTCTCATGCGAATGGCCGCGTTTTTTCATGGAATGATCCGTTGCGATTCTCCGCCGCGCATAATATTATAAGTATAATTCAATGGGCGCAGCTGACCCGCGCGCGGATCAATGCTGACGCAGGGCGTTCCCATTTCGTGTCCTGAAACGAGGGAAGTATGACATTTATGTCAGACTGCCGTCGGGTCAGAATGCACACAGCAAACCAGACAAACCTTCCCACTGGATTCTCTGAGGCCCAATGATCTCGAACTGGCTGTCAGCCGCCCTCTCCCGCCGCAACATCCATTACGGCTGGGCGATGGTTGGCGTGACCTTCCTCACCGCCCTGATCTCGGCCGGCACGGTCGGCGCGCCCGGTGTTTTCATCGTGCCCTTGCAGAAGGAGTTCGGCTGGACCACCGCGGAGATTTCCTCGGCGCTCTCGATCCGCTTCATCCTGTTCGGGCTGATGGCGCCATTTGCCGCGGCGCTGATGAACCGCTACGGCCTGCGCAATGTGGCGCTGTCGGGGCTGCTGATCGTCGTATCAGGGCTCGTCGCGTCGCTGGCGATGACCAAGGTCTGGCAGCTGATGCTGCTGTGGGGCGTGGTGATCGGGCTCGGTACCGGCATGACGGCGCTGGTGCTGGGCGCAACGGTCGCCGCGCGCTGGTTCGTGGCGCGGCGCGGCCTCGTCGTCGGCATTCTCACCGCGAGCGTCGCGACGGGACAACTCGCGTTCCTGCCGCTGCTGGCAAGCCTGACCGATCATTACGGCTGGCGGATCGCGCTGGCGCTGATCTGCGTGATGCTGGGTGTGGCCGCCTTCGCCGTGCTGCTGGTCATGCGCGACCGGCCGAGCGACGTCGGCCTGCGGCCGTACGGCGACGAAGGCACCGAGCCGCTGCCGGCGCCACCGCCGAACAACGCACCGATCATGGCGGCAGCGCTCGGCACTCTCCGCGATGCCTCGAAGTCGGGTGTGTTCTGGATCCTGTTTGCGACGTTCTTCATCTGCGGCGCCAGCACCAACGGCCTGATCCAGGTGCATTTGATTCCGATGTGCCTCGACTTCGGCATTCCGCAAGTGCAGGCCGCAAGCCTGCTCGCGGCGATGGGAATTTTCGATTTTGTCGGCACCATTGCCTCGGGCTGGCTGTCGGATCGCTACGACAATCGGAAGCTGTTGTTCTGGTATTACGGGCTGCGCGGCCTGTCGCTGCTGTTCCTGCCCTTCTCCGATTTCACGCTCTACGGCCTGTCGCTATTTGCGGTGTTCTACGGGCTCGACTGGATCGCGACCGTGCCGCCGACCGTGCGGCTCACCGCGCAACGATTCGGCCCGGAGCGCGCCAACCTCGTGTTCGGCTGGATTTTTGCCGGCCATCAGTTGGGTGCGGGCGTCGCGGCCTTCGGCGCCGGCCTGTCGCGAACGATGCTGCAGACCTATCTGCCGGCGTTCTTCGTCGCCGGTGCGCTCTGCATTGTCGCCGCGCTGATTGTACTGGCGATCTCACGGCCGAAGCCGGTGGCGGCGTGAGTATCTCGTAGGGTGGGCAAAGGCGCACTTGCGCCGTGCCCACCATCTTTTCTCATCGGCACAGAATGGTGGGCACGCTTCGCTTTGCCCACCCTACAATCTGGGCGTCAACTACGGCCGGATCGCCATGTTCGTCGCCGGCCCTACGGTGCGGATCGGTTCGGCGAGCCGTGCGAATTCGCACAACAGCGAACGCGTCTTGCGGGGATCGATCACTTCCTCGACCCAGAATTTCTCGGCCGAACGGAACGGCGAGCGCAGCTTGTTGAGGCGATCCTCGATCTCCTTCAGCTTCGCGGCCGGATCATCTGAAGCATCGATGTCGGCGCGGTAGGCCGCCTCGATGCCGCCTTCCAGCGGCAGCGAACCCCAATAGGCCGACGGCCAGGCATAGCGCATCGAATAGCGATTGGCGGGCTGGTGCACGACGCCGGCAACACCAAAGGCATTGCGCACGATGATGGTGCACCAGGGCACGGTCGACTGGTTGACGGCGGCCATCGCGCGCACGCCGTGACGGATGGTCGCCGACTTCTCGGCCTCAAGCCCGATCATGAAGCCCGGACAATCCATCAAGTAGACCACCGGCAGATGGAAGGTCTCGGCGAAATCGACCCAGCGCACCACCTTCTGGCAGGCCTCCGCGGTCCACGACCCGCCATAGTGGAAGGGATCGCTGGCCAGCAGCAGCACCGCGCGCCCCTCGAGCCGCGCAAGCCCGGTGATAACAGGGCGGCCGAAATTGGCGTTGACCTCGAAGAACGAGCCCTTGTCGACCACGGCGTCGATGATCGGGCGCATCTTGTAGACCTGGCGGCGATTGCGCGGCACTGCCTTCAACAGCGATTCTTCCGCGCGCTCCGGATCATCGGTGCAGGGCGTGGTCGGCGGCAGGTCGTACACCGATGACGGCAGATAGGACAGAAAGCGCCTGGCGCGTTCGAACGCCTCCTCCTCGGTATCGACGGCATCGTCGACGCCGCCGGCGCGGGTCTGGATCTCGGCGCCGCCAAGTTCTGTTTTCGTCAGGTCCTGGCCGAGGCGCTTCACCACCGGCGGACCTGCGACGAACATCGCGGAATTCCGGGTCATGACCGAATAATGGCTGGCGGCAAGCCGCGCCGCGCCAAGGCCCGCGACCGAACCGAGCCCGAGGGCGACCACGGGCACGCGAGCCATGTTCGCGGTCGTGAACCAGTACCAGCGCGTGCCGCCGACGCCGCCGGGCAGATTAGCCGCCCCGCGCGTTTCAATTGTCTTCACCGAGCCGCCACCGCCCGAACCTTCGATCACGCGGATGATCGGCAGGCGGAAATCATGCGCCATTTCCTCGGCCATCAGCGGCTTGGCCGAGATCGAGGCGTCGGCCGAACCGCCGCGCACGGTGAAATCGTCGCCGACGACGACCACGGTGCGGCCGTCGATCTTGCCGCGGCCGAACACGCAGTTCGCCGGCGTCAGGTGCTTGAGTTCGCTGTTGTCGTCGTATTCGGCGATGCCGGAGATGGCGCCGATCTCGTGGAAGGAATTCTTGTCGATCAGTCTGTCGATGCGCTCACGAACCGTGAGCCGGCCCTGGTCATGCTGGCGCTTGACCTTGTCAACGCCTCCCATCTCGCGCGCGAACGCTTCGCGCCGAGCGAGGTCGTCGAGCTCCGGCTTCCAGTTCATTCGTATCCTCCGTCTTGATGATCTTGTTGTTATTATGGATCGGTACCGGAAGCGGCTTTCTTTCGATACGGTTGGCGAAGATGTCGCCCTCGGCGCCTTCGAGCAGGCTGCCAATCGCAACGCCGAGCTGGAGCATCTGCGGCGCCACTTCCCTGTGCAGCCGCTTCTCGTCAAACATCGCGGCGAGAAGGCCGATCGTCACAACGACGAAGGTTTGATACTGCGGCGACCACACCGGCACCGCGCAACCGTTGATGTGTGGACTCCAGGTGCCGCAGCCCACGACATAGCCGTGTTCGCGCAAATGGCGGCGGTTGTCCTCGATGCGCGACTTCAACAATCCCGAGTTTCCCGGAATCTCGCGCTCCATTTCGGCGATCAAGGCATCGCCGACATCTATATCGAGCGCTGCGGTGTAGGCAAAGCCGGCCGCGGTGCTCGTCATCGAGATGCGGCTGCCGGTGCCTTCATGCAGGCCGAGCGCGTTCGCGGCACGCGCGAATTCGAGATAGACCAGATGATAGCGATCGGGAATCACGAAGCCGACGGTACCCGGCAATTGATCGGCGACGTCCTGCAGCCGCAGCCTGATCAGGTTGCGAAGCTGCAACCCCTTCATCATCGAGGTGCTCATCGCCACCGCGCTTGGACCGATACGGTATTTCTGATCGCGCGGCAGATAAACGAGCTGGCCCATCCGCGTCAGCGTGTGGGTCAGCCGCGACACCGTCGATCGCGGCAGTCCGCAACGGCTGGAAATTTCCAGATTACCCAGTCTCGCTTCATGACCCTCGAAGCATCGCAGGACATCGAAGGCCCGCGACACCACCTGGATCACATCACCCTCGCCTGCGAGATCGCTGGCGAGCATTCCCTGCTTGCTAAGCCGTTCCGAGCGTCTTCCCATTGTTATGGCTCCATGGCCTAATTCCGCCCTGCGGAACAAAATTCCACTTGCAGAACAAACTACCTCAGGCAATCTGCGGCCACAACAAAAAGCCGTTCGCGAGGACACCAGTCCGTCAGACGGTCCCCGGAGAACGGAAATGCCAGACATCAAGATCGTCACCGAAGTCGCCGGTCGCGTGTGCGCACTTCCCGTCACAACCGGCGGAGATGTCGGTGACGGCGACGAGATTGCTTTCGTCGAAGCCATGAAGATGGAAATTCCGGTCACGTCGACGACGGCAGGAAGAATCAAGGCTATCCTGGTCAAACTCGACGACGTCATCGCCGAAGGACAGGTCGTCGCAATCATCGAAGCTTAACCGGATCACGGCATAGATGTGCTTGCGACGTGCTTGCGACGATTTCCGCGACAATCTGTCCAGCTCGGGTGTAGACGTCTGCGCACCTAACGTTGCCATCGCCAGCGGCCGATGACATGATCAACGCTAACAAGAGACTTTCGCAAAGCGAAAACCATCTGAGGGAAAAACTATGATTCATCGGTTGACGGCGCTCGCGCCAATTGCCCTGGCAGGCATCTCGCTGCTGGCCTCGCCGGCCTATTCCCAAGACGTCAAGCTGCCACCGACCATGGTCGTCACCGCCTATGACACCGGAACGGCGGGCTTCAACATCGCCGTCGGCATCGGCAAGATGATGAAGGACAAATACGGTACCGATGTCCGCGTGCTGCCCGCCGGCAACGACGTGGCGCGACTGGCACCGTTGCGCGCCAAGCGCGCGGCCATGTCCGCGATGGGCTCCGGCTCCTATTTCGCTCAGGAAGGCGTGTTCGAATTCGGCACCAAGGAATGGGGTCCGCAAGCCCTGCAATTGGTGCTGTCTACCGTCGACTGCAACGCCGCTACGCTCGGGGTCGCCAAGGATACCGGCGTGACCGAGATCAAGCAGCTCAAGGGCAAGCGCGTCGGCTTCGTCGTCGGTTCGCCGGCGCTGAACCAAAATGCGCTCGCGATCCTGGCGTTCGGCGACCTCAAGCAAAGCGACGTCAAGATCGTCGAATTCTCGAGCTATGGCGCGATGTGGAAGGGCATGATCAACAACGACGTCGATGCCGCCTTCGCCACCACCATCACCGGCCCGGCGAAAGAACTTGAGACATCACCGCGCGGCATCATCTGGCCGCCGCTGCCCGCCAGCGACAAGGCCGGCTGGGAGCGCGTGAAAAAGGTTGGCTCGTTCTTCTTCCCGCACACCGCGACCTGCGGTGCCGGCATCACCAAGGACAAGCCGATCGAGCTCGGCAACTACCCCTACCCGATCTTCGTGTCTTACGGATCGCTGGGCGCCGACGAGGTCTATGCCATCACCAAGGCGATGATCACGGGCTACGACGCTTACAAGGATGCCGCGCCGGGCGCGGGCGGCCTTGCGGCCGACCGCCAGACCAAGAACTGGGTGGTCCCGGTGCATCCGGGCGCAGCCAAGGCGCTGAAGGAAGCCGGTCAGTGGACCGACGCACAGGAAGCCCACAACAAGGAATTGCTGAAGCGCCAGCAAGTGCTAGCCGCCGCATGGACGGACTATGGCAAGGCCAATCCGCCATCGGATGACAAGGCGTTTCTTGACGGCTGGATGAAGGCGCGCGCTGCGGCGCTGGCAAAGGCGAATATGTCGAACGGCTTTGAACAATAGTACCGCCTTTACTCGCTCAAGTCGAAGGCCAACACCGTCTCGGGGGAAATGATGTCACCTTCTGCGAGCGATAGCATCGTCGCGCCAGCAAAACGAATTGAGTTCGACGACCCGCATGCCAACATGCAGGAAGCCGAAGTCACGCGGGTGCGAACATTGCGTGGGGCCTGGCGCTGGGCGCTGGTTGTTGCCACCGCGGTAACCATCCTGCTGTGCATCAACCAGCAATTCTCGCTGCGCTTCTTCCTCGGCTACACGCAGCTCAACACCGAGTATTTCTATCTGTTGATCGCGCTGATGCTGCCGTTCACGTTCCTGATCTTTCCAGGAACCGAGCGCTCGCCGCTCGATCGCATTCCCTGGTATGACATCCTGCTTTTCGTCGTCACCTTCGCCTGCGCCATTCTCCTGATGCGCAGCGTCCGCAAGGCGGCGGAAGCTGGTTGGGAATTCGGCGGCGCGCCGACGGACGTCATCGTCGCCGGCGTCATCATGTGGGTAGTGCTGATGGAAGCGTTGCGGCGCACCGGCGGCTGGAGCCTGCTGTTGAGCGTGCTGCCATTTACGGTTTATCCGCTGTTTGCAGACGCGAAGTGGTTGGGACCGTTCCGCGGCACGCAATCGACGCTTGAACAGGCAACGTCCTATCACGTGCTGTCGGGGGAAAGCCTGCTCGGCATCCCGATCCAGGCTTTTGCCGACACCGTAATCGGCTTTCTGGTGTTCGGCACCGCGCTGATGATGACGGGCGCCGGAAAGTTTTTTATCAACCTGTCATTCTCGCTATGCGGCACCTTCCGCGGCGGCGCGGCAAAAGTCTGCATCTTCGCCTCCGGGCTGCTCGGCATGATGTCGGGTTCGATCATCTCCAACGTGCTGACCGCCGGCACCATGACCATTCCGGTCATGAAGAAGAGCGGCTTCCGCGCCTCCTATGCCGCCGCGATCGAGGCCTGCGCGTCGACCGGCGCGGTGCTGGCGCCGCCGGTGATGGGCGCGACCGCATTCGTGATCGCGCAGTTCCTCAACATCAGCTACGCCGACGTCGCGCTCGCCGCGATCATTCCTGCGGTGCTCTATTACGCCGGACTGTTCATGCAGGTGGATTCCTATGCCGCGCGTCACAACCTGAAAGGCATTCCGCGCGCCGAACTGCCGAAGGTCTGGGACACCATCAAGGAAGGATGGTACTACATCTTCGTCATCGCGCTCCTGATCGTGATGCTCTTGTATTTCAAGCGCGAGAGCCACGCGCCGTTCTACGCGACCGCGCTGCTTCTGGTCTTGAACCAGCTTTTCTCGAAGGACACGCGCTGGACGCTCTCGACCATCAACAAGTTCTTCGAGGTCAACGGACGCACCTTTGTCGAGCTGGTCGGCATCCTGGCTGGTTGCGGCCTCCTGATCGGCGCGTTCTCGATGACCGGCGTGGTCTCCAGCCTCGCCAACGATCTGTTGCGGATCGCGGGCGACAATGCGTTGCTGCTGCTCGTGATGTGCGCCTTTACCAGCCTCGTCCTCGGGCTCGGACTGACGACGACGGCCTGCTACATCTTCCTCGCCATCCTGGTGGCGCCCGCACTGGAAAAACTCGGCCTCAACCGTATGGCCGTGCACATGTTCATCTTCTACTGGGGCATGTTGTCTTCGATCACACCACCGGTCGCCATCGCCTCCTTTGCCGCGGCCGGCATCGCCGGCTCACCGGCGATGAAGACGGGATGGGAATCGATGTGGGTCGGCAGCATCATCTATTTTATCCCGTTCTTCTTCGTGCTGAACCCGGCGTTGGTGCTGCAGGGACCAAGCCCGTATCTCGAAGGGCTCGGGCTGATGGCGCTGGCGGGCTTCGGCACGTTATTCATCTGCGGCGGCATTCAGGGCTACCAGGTGTTTGTCGGCGACCTCCGGGGCGCAGGCATGCTGGAATGGCCGCTGCGGGTATTGCTCGTCATCGGCGGCTTCGTGATCGCGACGCCCGGCGGCGGCATCATGCCGCTGTCGCAATGGCAGATCACCTCTCTTGGATTGGCGATCCTGATCCCGACCGTTCTAATCGCGCTGGTGCTGATACGGCGCCAGCCTCCAGCGGCGAACCAGTTGCACGCTCCCTGATTGCGTTGCACAAGAGGAGGCGATGAAACAATCGCCTCCTCCGCTTAACGCCAGCCCCGCGGCTTGGACCAGTTCAAAGCCGCCCTTGCTGCGGTTCCTGAATGCGTGCCACGCGGAATTCGCTGACGAGACCAGCGGCGCGGTCGCCAATTACATCCCCGAACTCGGCAAGGCCGACCCTGCCCATTTCGGCATCAGCCTCGCCACCCTCGACGGCCATGTCTACGAGGTCGGCGACACACAAGTCCCTTTCACCATCCAGTCGATGTCGAAGCCATTCGTGTTCGCGCTCGCGC
This sequence comes from Bradyrhizobium sp. 170, assembly GCF_023101085.1. NCBI lineage: Bacteria > Pseudomonadati > Pseudomonadota > Alphaproteobacteria > Hyphomicrobiales > Nitrobacteraceae > Bradyrhizobium > Bradyrhizobium sp. 170. The sequence goes on from NZ_CP064703.1 coordinate 5,189,983, forward strand.
TGGACACGCTGGGCGCGGCGCGGGTCGAGAGCGTGATCGGCGTCGAACCGTCGGGCGATCCTTTCAACTCGATCCGCCTCAACGCTGAAAACCATCCCTTCAACCCGATGGTCAATGCCGGCGCGATCGCCTGCTCCGGCCTGATCCATGAGGCCAAGGGCGACGCCGCGTTCGACTATATCCGTCAAGCGCTGGGCCGGTTTGCCGGGCGCGATCTCGACGTCGACGACGCCGTCTATGCCTCCGAAAGCGCTACAGGCGACCGCAACCGCGCGATCGGCTATTTGCTGCGCACCAACGCCGTGATCAAAGACAACGTGGCAGCCGTGCTGGAGGTGTATTTCCGGCAATGCGCCATCCTGGTGACGGCGCGCGATATCGCTGTGATGGCTGCGACGCTGGCCAACCGCGGCATCAATCCCGTGACCGGAGAACAGGTGCTGACGCCGTATGCCATCTCGCGGACACTCTCCGTCATGACGAGCTCCGGCATGTATGATTACGCCGGGGAATGGATCTACCGGATCGGCATCCCCGCAAAGAGCGGCGTCGGCGGCGGCATCCTCGCGGCGCTACCCGCGCGGCTCGGGCTCGGCAGCTATTCGCCGAAACTCGACAAGCACGGCAACAGCGTCCGCGGCATCAAGGTCTGCGAGGCGCTGTCATCGCATTACGACCTGCATATGCTGAACCGCAGCGACGACGCGCGCAACAGCATCATCGCCGATTACGACATCGGCAACAGCCCGTCGCGGCGTGTGCGGCGCGCGCAGGAACAGAACATCCTGGCCGCGCACCACCAGGACGTTCGCGTCATCGAACTGGTGGGCACGCTGTCGTTCTCCAATGTCGATTATGTCTCGCGCCAGCTCGCTGCCAAGCCGCGGCCGCAGCTCGTCATCTTCGACCTGCGCCGTGTCACGGCCATGACCCGCGCCGGCGCCCGCCTGCTCGCCGAGGAATTCCGCGAGCTCGCCGCGTACAACGTGACCGTGATCCTGTCCGGCATCAGGCGATCCTCGCCGGAATGGAAGATGATCGGGGAATGGACGGAAGGCCTCAGCAACATCCGCAACTACTATTTGCTCGATGCCGCCATCGAATGGGCGGAAGACCAGGTGGTCTATCGTTACGGCGGCGCGATCGATTTCTTCGAGGCGACCCACCTCTCCGAACAGGCGCTGCTAGCGGGACTGACGGACGAGGAACTGACCGATCTTGCCTCGCTCGCGTCGATCCGGACCTATCAGGCGAGCGAAAAGATCATGGCCGCCGGCGATCCCGCAACCTCGGTGTTCTTTCTGCGGAGCGGCGTGGTGCATGTCACCCTGCCCGACGGCATCCGCCTGGCGACGCTGACGGCGGGAATGCCGTTCGGCGAGATGGCACTATTGGAGCCGCGCCGCTCGGCCGATGTGCTGGCCGACATGGCCGCGACCGCGTACGAAGTGCCGCTGCGCGATTTCGAGCGATTCCGAAAACAGCATCCGCACGCCGGCGAGCGGATCATGCGCAATCTTGCGCATTTGCTGGCCGATCGCCTGATCCTGGCCAACGCCAAGTTGAATGTGTTGACGTCGAGCTGATCTCGGGCCACATGGTTCGATTCGTAGGGTGGGCAAAGCGCAGCGTGCCCACCATTTCGCACCGCGCTCGGTGAGAGATGGTGGGCACGTCGCTTCGCTCCTTTGCCCACCCTACGAAGAGCCGCGCACCGGCGTCTCGAAGGATGAAGCCACCTGCGGCAAGGCGCATTTCCTACCCCGCCTTGCCCCGTCCGTTCTTCTCGGCGGCACGCCGCAGGGCATCAGCCAGTGCACCGCCCTGTTCCTGTGCCTTGCGCGGCGCGGATGACGTCATCGACGCCTTGGAATACTCGCGCATCTTGTTTTCCGACAGCTTGGGGCCCTTCTCGCCCACTTCGTCATCCAGCCGCAGCGTCAGTGCGATGCGCTTGCGGGCGACCTCGACCTCCAGCACCTTTACCTTGACGATATCGCCCGGCTTCACCACCTCGCGCGGGTCCTTGATGAAGGTTTTTGACATCGCCGAGATGTGCACGAGGCCGTCCTGGTGCACGCCGATATCGACGAAGGCGCCGAAGGCCGCGACGTTCGTCACCGTGCCTTCCAGGATCATGCCGCGCTTGAGGTCCTTGATCTCCTCGACGCCTTCCTTGAACACCGCGGCCTTGAATGCCGGACGCGGGTCGCGGCCGGGCTTTTCCAGCTCGCGCAGGATGTCGGTCACCGTGGGCAGACCAAACGTGTCGTCGACAAAGGCCTGCGGCTTCAACTGGCGCACGATCTCGGCGTTGCCGATCAGCGCCTTGATGTCGCTCTTGGCTGCGGTGAGTATCCGCCGCACCACAGGATAGGCTTCCGGATGCACACCGGACGAATCGAGCGGGTCCTCACCGCCGTTGATGCGCAGGAAGCCTGCGCATTGCTCGAACGCTTTCGGTCCCAGCCGCGGCACTTCCTTCAGCGCCTTTCGCGATTTGAACGGCCCGTTGGCGTCGCGATGCTGCACGATGCTTTGCGCCAGCCCTGCGCCGATGCCCGATACCCGCGCCAGCAGCGGCGCGGAAGCCGTGTTGGCATCGACGCCGACGGCGTTGACGCAGTCTTCGACCACGGCATCGAGCGAGCGCGCCAGTTTGGTTTCGCCGAGGTCATGCTGGTACTGCCCGACGCCGATCGCCTTCGGGTCGATCTTGACGAGTTCGGCCAACGGATCCTGCAGGCGCCGCGCGATCGACACCGCGCCGCGCAAGGTGACGTCGAGCTCCGGCAATTCCTCTGATGCAAAGGCCGAGGCGGAGTAGACCGACGCGCCCGCTTCGGACACCACGATCTTCGACATTTTCAGGTCCGGCAGCAGCTTGACCAGCTCGGTCGCCAGCTTGTCGGTCTCGCGCGAGGCGGTGCCGTTGCCGATCGCAATCAGGTCGACGCGGTGCGCGACCGCCAGCTTGCCCAGCGTCGCCAACGTCGCGTCCCATTGCCTTTGTGGCTCGTGCGGATAGACCGCGGTGGTCGCGACCACCTTGCCGGTGGCGTCGACGATGGCGACCTTGACGCCGGAACGGTAGCCGGGATCGAGCCCCATGGTAACGCGCGCGCCGGCCGGTGCCGCCAGCAGCAGGTCGCGCAAATTCGAGGCGAACACCCGCACGCCCTCGGTCTCCGCCGCCGTCCACAGCCGCATCCGCAGGTCGATGTTGAGGTGCACCTGGATCTTGGTGCGCCAGGCCCAGCGCGCGGTCTCGATCAGCCAGCGGTCGCCCGGGCGGCCCTGATCGGTAATCGCAAAGCGCTGCATGATTTTCAGTTCATACGTGCTGGGGACGCCGGCCGCCGGAACATTCGCCTCGGGCATCATCTGCAGCTCGAGGATTTCTTCCTTCTCGCCCCGAAACAGCGCGAGAATGCGATGCGACGGTAGCTTGTGGAGGGCTCCGTTGTAGTCGAAATAGTCCTTGAACTTCTCGCCTTCGGTTTTCTTGCCCTTGCGCACGGTGGATGTCATCACCCCGTTCGACCACATTTCTTCGCGCAAGCGCCCGATCAGATCGGCATCCTCGGCAAAGCGCTCCACCAGGATTGCACGCGCGCCTTCGAGCGCCGCGGCGACATCAGCCACCTGCTTCTCGGCGTCGACGAAGGTCGCGGCCACGGCTTGCGGATCGTTCTGCGGCTGCATCAGCAACAGTTCGGACAATGGTTCGAGCCCGGCTTCCTTGGCGATCTCGGCCTTGGTGCGGCGCTTCGGCTTGAACGGCAAATAGATGTCTTCCAGACGCCCCTTGCTGTCGGCCGCCATGATGGCGGCTTCCAGCGCGGCGTCGAGCTTGCCCTGCTCGCGGACCGAGTTGAGGATGGTGGTCCTGCGCTCCTCGAGTTCGCGCAGATAGGTCAGCCGCTCTTCCAGCGTGCGCAATTGCGCGTCGTCGAGCCCGCCAGTGATTTCCTTGCGATAGCGCGCCACGAACGGCACGGTGGCGCCGCCGTCGAGCAGTTCCACCGTCGCCACGATCTGCTGCTCGCGAACGCCGAGTTCTTCCGCGATCTGTCGATTGATATTTGCCACGGCCAAATCTTTCCCGAAACCAGGGCGGCAGGTGAATCGCCCCCCGCTGCCGGAGGCCGCTTATGGACCATCGCAGATTATTTCATCAAGGCGTCGCGGGAAACAAATTGATCTGTGGATGGCCTTAATCGAACAATTCAATATGTGCGAACAACCGGTTGCGATGACACAAGATAAAGGTGGATCGATGACGTTGTAGTGTGTAAACGGACGCTCCTTCCAGGAGCACCCATGTCAATCTGTGGCCTTGATTTCGGAACGTCGAACACGACGCTTGGCACCATCGAGGGCCATGCGCCGGTTCTGGTAGCCCTGGAGGCCGCACAGACCACTATACCCAGTGCGATGTTCTATGAGGTGGACGGGGGCGTTCTGATCGGCCGCAGGGCCGTGGAAGCCTATGTCGAAGGTGCGCCCGGCCGCCTGATGCGGAGTCTCAAGTCGGTGCTCGGAACTTCGCTCATCGACGAAACCACCCGGCTCGGACGCGCACGGGTCAGCTTTCGCGATGTGATCGCCTATTACCTCGGTGCGGTCAAACGTCGCGCGGAACAGGCCACTGGCCATGAACTGCGTAATGTTGTCCACGGACGGCCGGTTCACTTCGTCGACAATGCGCCGGACGCCGATCGCAAGGCGGAGGAAATGCTGCGGATAATTGCGCGGGGGATTGGCTTTGACGAGGTCACGTTTCAATTCGAACCGATCGCTGCGGCGCTGGACTATGAGCGACAGATCACATCCGAGGAAGTCGCACTGATCGCCGATATCGGCGGAGGCACGTCCGACTTTTCGATCGTGCGTCTGGGGCCCGAGCGCCACGGCAAGGCCGATCGCGCAGCCGATATTCTCGCCAATGACGGCGTGCGCATCGGCGGTACCGATTTCGACCGCCAGCTCAGCCTCGGCGTGGTCATGCCGCTGTTCGGCTTCCGCAGCACCATGAAGCGTCCCGGGCTTGACGTGCCGTCGAGCTACTTCCACGATCTCGCGACCTGGTCGAGCATCAACCGCATGTATGAGCCACGCGTGATGGCCGATATCCGCCAGGTGCGGCAGGAGGCGAGCGAGCCGGAACTTCTCGACCGGCTGATACGCGTGGTGCACGAACAGCGCGGCCATACGCTGGCGATGGAAGTCGAAGACGCCAAGATCGCCCTGTCCGAGAAGCGCCGGGCGGACATCCCGCTGGAGTGGGTTACCCCCGGTCTTGGCGCTGATATCAGCCGCCCCGATCTCGTCAGCCATACAAAGCAGCTGGCCGATCGCATCGCGGCGCGAATCAACAACTGCCTTGTTCAGGCGGGATTGGCTGCCGGTGATATCGACGCCGTGTTCCTGACCGGCGGCTCGGTGAACCTCGCTCACGTCCACAAGGCGATCACCAAAGCCGTGCCGTCGGCCCGGGTCGTCGAAGGCGACATCTTCGGCGCCGTCGGAAAAGGATTGACGCTGGAGGCGCTACGACGATACGGGCCTTTGAGCTGAGAACGACCGTCGATCAGCCCACCACTTCCGTCACCGGTTGCAGATCGATGGCAAACGTTTCCAGGAATTTCGACGTCATGATGTAGAAGCCGACCGAGAGCTGCAGCTCGACCAATGCGGCCGGGGTCAACTTGGCGGCAATGGCGTTAAAGGTCGCGTCCGTCGGCTTGTGACGCCTGACGATTTCATCGGTGAAGGCGAGCGCCGCGCGCTGTACTTCGTTGAAGCAGGTCGCCGCTTCCCAGTTCTCCAGCGCCTCGTTCTGCTCGTCGGTGACGCCGACATTCTTGCCGATCCGCTTGTGGGCGACAATTTCATAGGGCGCCTCGCACAGGATGCCGGTGCGGGTGATGGCGAGCTCGCGCACGATCGGGTCCAGTTCGCCCTTGTGCCTGATTGCCCCGCCGAGTCGGCAGTATTGCTCGAGGTAGCTCGGCGAATGCGCCATCATGCGAAAGATGTTGGCATTGCGGTTTTTGCCCAGCAATTCGCGGGTGCGCTCGCTGTGCTTGGCGGGATCGCTGTATTCGACGCGGGCCATGCATCACCTTGGGGTTTGGGGATTTTCTGATTTGTTGACAGCGGGATCATGCACCGCAGCAGGAAGCTGATCAACTGTCGAAACGCGGCCGCCACGGGTTCGCGCCTGCGCCCAAGCGGTTCTGGTCGCGCCAAAAAACTCCCTCTCTCGTGCACAAACCGGCTGCGAGCGAGCCAAATTGCCGCCTCAATGCTGGTCGATTCTCAGGACTGTCGATATTCGCTGAGTGGGGACTCAAAAGAGCGAATACTCGTCGCGGGGTGTTCCGAGTAAAAACCGACTGAGCCATCAAGCCTTCGCGGGCATTGATGACTCATGCCCAAGTCTAGGGAGTTAGGCATGAAGGAAGCCACCAAAAAGGCGGCCTCGGAAGCGCTTGCGCAGATGATGGCGGTAACAGCAATGCTCGTTATCGCCAGCGTCGTGTTCTACTGGCACTGAATGTTGACGCGTCGAAGCACTCAGATTTTCACCTGTTCCGCGTAATTCTGGGTTGCTTCGTAGCGTGAGCATTGATGCCTGTCATTCACCTCCTTCTCGAAATACGGCACCAGCCTTCCCGCAAACGGCCGATAGCTTACGATGACGGCGTCGCCGATCGCCAGATCGTTGTCGCCGTGGGCCATCATGCGAAAGCCCTCCGCCGCATCGACCAGCACGATATTGTAGGGAACATGCGCGCGAGTCTCCGGCGTCGCGGCACGGCACACCAGCGAGGTCGCATAGACCGTCGCGGTTCCGCTGGCACGCTTCTCTACCGGATTCGGCGCACCGCAGGCGGCGCAGAAGCTGCGGTGGAAATATTGCACGGCTCCACAGGCATCGCAGGATTGATAGACGATGGCCTCGGCGCCCTTGGTCCAGTCAGCCAGTTGGTCGGTCATCGCACCCGCTCCAGGAACATGCTGACATGCGACGACAGCACGCCGCCGTCGCCGTGCAGCAGCGCGACCGAGGCGTCGCGGACCTGCCGGGCGCCGGCGCGCTCCGTCATCTGCAAATGCGTCTCCACCAGATGCGCCATCGCGCCGCCGACGCCACAATGGCCGTAGCTCAGGAGCCCGCCATGGGTGTTGAGGGGCATAGCCCCTTCGCGGCTGAAATGCCCTGCCCGTACCCGCGCCGCCGCCTCGCCGCGCCTGGCAAGACCGAGGTCTTCCAGCAGCATTGCGAGCGTGATGGTGAAGCTGTCATAGACCGCGGCGTAACGCACATCCGATATCGCGACGCCGGACTCAGCCTTGGCCTTGGCGATCGCGATCTCGGCGCCGAGTTCGCTCAGTGCGGGCGCTGCCGTGATGTGCTGATGGGTATGCGCCTGCGCACAACCGCGCACGCGAATGCCGGTCGCAGAGGTCGGCTCGCGGCTGACCACGAACGCAGCACCTCCGTCGGACACCGGACAGCAATCCAGCAGCTTGAGCGGCATCGCCACCGGCTTTGAGGCCATCACGTCGGCGACTGTGATGGGTTCGCGGAACTGCGCGCCGGGATGGGTCAAGGCGTGGGCGCGCATCAGCACCGCGAACTCGGCGAGGTCTTCCTGGGTCACGCCATATTCGTGCATGTAGCGCGACGCCACAAGGCCGTAATAAGCGGGGATCGTCGGTCCCAAGGTCACTTCGTAATCGGGATGGCCGACCTGCGCCAGCGCCTGGATCGAAGCGTCGCGGCTCTGCCCGGTGAGGCGGTTTTCGCCGCCGACCACGAGCACATGCTTTGCGACGCCGGCATCGACCAGATGATGCGCCAGCATGGTCATGGCGAGCCCGGTGGCGCCGCCGACCTGCACGGCATGCGCATAGGATGGCTGGATGCCAAAGTGCTCGGCGAACACGGTCGCCAGCATGATGTGCGGCGAAACCGTCGAATAGCCGCAGAGAATGCCGTCGATCTCAGATCGCTTCAGCCCGGCATCGGCAATGGCAAGCTCGGCCGCCTTGCTCATGAGATCGAGCGAGGACGATCCTTCGTGCTTGCCATAGGACGTGAGTCCGACGCCGGTGATGAAGCTCATGATCGTCTCTCCCCGTCATTCCGGGGCGCGCGGAGCGCGAGCCCGGAATCCATTTCACCGCCGTCGCATGCATTGCAATGGATTCCGGGCCTGCGCCTGACGGCGCATCCCGGAATGACGCTGTGGGGAAACCGTAATCTCATCTTCAGTACGACTTCGGCAAACCCAGCACCTTCTCGGCGATAAAGCTGAGAATGAGCTGCGGGCTGATCGGCGCGATGCGCGGGATCAGGGATTCCCGCAAATAACGCTCGACGTGATATTCCTTCGCATAACCGAATCCGCCATGGGTCATCACCGCCTGTTCGCAGGCGTGGAACCCGGCTTCCGCTGCGAGATACTTTGCAGCATTGGCAGCCGGGCCACATTGCATGCCTTGGTCGTATTGCCAGCCCGCGCGCAGCACCATCATCCACGCGGCTTCCAGCTCCATCCAGTTTTTCGCCAGCGGATGCTGAATGCCCTGGTTCATGCCGATCGGGCGGTTGAACACGATGCGGTTCTTGGCGTAGGCCGCGGCGCGCGACAGCGCGATCTGGCCGAGCCCCACCGCTTCCGCCGCGATCAGGATGCGCTCGGGATTCATGCCGTGCAGGATATATTCGAAGCCGCGGCCTTCTTCGCCCAGGCGATCCTCGACCGGGATCTCGAAATTCTCGAAGAACAATTCGTTGGAATCGACGGGCTTGCGGCCCATCTTTTCGATCTCATGCACAGTGACGCGCTGCTTGTCGAAGTCGGTGTAGAACAGGCTCAAGCCCTGCGTCGGCGTCTTCACCTCTTCCAGCGGCGTGGTGCGCGCCAGCAGCAGGATCTTGTTGGCGACCTGGGCGGTGGAAATCCAGACCTTCTGGCCGTTGACGACGTATTTGTCGCCTTGGCGCACTGCGCGGGTTTTCAGCTGCGTCGTGTTCAACCCGGTATTGGGTTCGGTCACGGCGAAACATGACTTGTCGCGACCGTCGATGATCGGCGGCAACATGCGCGTGCATTGCTCCTTGGTGCCGAACACGACGACGGGATTGAGCCCGAACACGTTCATATGCACGGCGGAAGCACCGGACATGCCGGCGCCCGATTCCGCAATCGTCCGCATCATGATCGCAGCGTCGGTAATGCCGAGCCCCGACCCGCCATATTCCTCGGGGATGCAGATGCCGAGCCAGCCGGCGTCCGCCAGCGCACGATGGAAGTCGGCGGGGTAGCCGCCCTCCTTGTCTTTTTTCAACCAATAGGCATCGTCGAAGCGCGAACAGATTTTTCCGACCGCATCCCGGATCGATTCCTGGTTGGCTGAGAGTGCGAAATCCATCTATCCGTCCTTACGTGTTTGAAGCGGTCTTGGTGACGCCATCGCGCACCAGCGCTGCGATCTCATCCGCCGAAAAGCCTGCTTGCTGGAGGATTTCCGCGCCGTGCTCGCTCAGGCGCGGGGCCAGCCGGTTCGTTTCCACCGGCGTTTCCGAAAATCGCGCCGACGGCCTCATGTTGCGGATGCGGCCCTCGGTCGGATGATCGACGACCGGGAAGAAATCCGTCGCGACGATGTGCGGATCCTGCAACAAGCTTTCGAGGTCGTGCATCGGCATGACCGGCACGTCGGCCTTTTCCAGGATAGCGGTCCACTCGGCGGTGGTTTTGGTCTCGAGGATGCGCGCCAGTTCGGCATAGACTGTATCGATATTGACGGCGCGGCCGGCGAAGGTCGCAAATTTCGGGTGGACGCGAAGGTCGTCGCGCCCGGTGGCATCAAAGAAATTCTGCCACTGCTTGTCGTTATAAACGATCACGCAGATATAGCCGTCCGAAGTCTTGTACGGCCGCCGGTCCGGCGACAGGTGCCGCGCATAGCCGCCCTTGTCGAGCGGCGGCTCATAGGTGAGACCGCCCATATGATCGCCCATCACGAAACCGGCCATGGTCTCGAACATCGGGATATCGACGCGCTGGCCGCGTCCGGTGCGGTTGCGATCGACGAGGCTGGCGCAGATCGCGCCGACCGCAGTGAGCCCGACGATACGGTCGACCAGCGCATTCGGGACATAGCGCGGCACGCCGTCGGCGGTCTGCGCCATCAGCGCCGGCAGTGCGGTCGCGCCCTGGATCAGATCGTCATAGGCGGGCTTTGCCGCATAGGGCCCGTCCTGGCCGAAGCCAAACACACCGGCGTAGATCAGGCGCGGGTTGATTTCCGACACCACGTCGTAGCCGAGATTCAGCCGCGCCATCGCTTGTGGGCGCACATTGTAGACCAGCACGTCGGCGGATTTGATCAGCCGCAGCACGGCGTCGCGCCCGGCCGGCTTCTTCAAATCGAGACAGATCGAGCGCTTGCTGCGGTTGGTGTTGAGGAACACCGGCCCCATGCCGGGATGACGGGTCGGCCCGATCTGCCGCGTCACGTCGCCGTCGAGCGATTCCACCTTGATGACGTCGGCGCCGTAGTCGCCGAGCATCTGGGTCGCATAGGGCCCCATCAGCACGGTCGTCATGTCGATGACCTTGATGCCTTCCAATGGTCCCATGGTCAATTCGCTCCCGGATTGTCGTTCCGGCCAAGTAGCGGGAGGATATTACCAAGATCAAGCGCGCCTGGCGTATGGGCGTATGCGCTGGAGACCAATAACCGACGTCGTCCCTGCGAACACAGGACCCATACGCCGTGCGGCCGGTGGTTACGGGAAGTTCTGGTTGCCTTCGCCCCGGCCTGCCTTAACCCACACCCTGTGGTTATGGGTCCCTGCGTTCGCAGGGACGACGATAGAGCGGTGTTAGCGGCTATTTCTTGGACCTGGCGTCGCGTTCCCGGGTCAGGCGCTCCAGCTCTTCATTCTGCTGGCTGAGGCGGTCGGCGATGCGCGCTTCGTTCCGTTCTCCGGAGGCGGCGGCAGCCTGTTCGATCAACTGCCGGATATTGTCTTCCAGAATCCTGATCCGGCTGTTCAGTTCTGCCGATGACAACGAACTTTCGTTGCTCATGATGCACGCTCCGGAAATTGTAGGGTGGGCAAAGCGAAGCCTGCCCACCAGCCTCATCCGACGGCACTTAACGCGTGGGCACGGCGCTAGCGCGCCTTTGCCCACCCTACGGTAGCACGTTTCTGGCTACTTCGCAGGCTCCAGCACGGAGACGTAGTTCGCCACCGCCGCGCCGCCCATGTTAAAGATGCCTGCGAGCTTGGGGTTCTTGAGTTGCATGCCCTCGGGCGCCTGGCCGACGAGCTGCATCGCGCTCATCACGTGCATGGAGACGCCGGTGGCGCCGATCGGGTGGCCCTTGGCCTTGAGGCCGCCGGACGGATTGACCGGCAGCTTGCCGTCCTTCTGGGTCCAGCCTTCCAGAATCGCGCGGGCGCCCTGCCCGCGCGGCGTCAGGCCCATCGCTTCATATTCGATCAGTTCGGCAACCGTGAAACAGTCATGGGTTTCCACGAACGACAGATCGGAGAGCTGCACGCCGGCCTGCGCCAGCGCGCGCTGCCAGGCAACCGTGCAGCCTTCGAACTGCAGGATGTCGCGCTTGGACATCGGCAGGAAATCCTGCGCGTGCGCGGTGGCGCGGAAGTTGACGGCTTTGGCCATCGTCTTCGCGGTCTCCGAATCCGTCAGCACCAGCGCCGCCGCGCCATCCGACACCAGCGAACAGTCCGTACGCTTCAGGGGGCCGGCGACAAACGGGTTCTTCTCGCTCTCGGCGCGGCAGAACTCGTAGCCAAAGTCCTTGCGCATCTGCGCATAGGGGTTGGCGACGCCGTTCTTGTGGTTCTTGGCCGCGATCATCGCCAGCGCGTCCGACTGGTCGCCATATTTCTGGAAATAGCTTTGCGCGATCTTGCCGAACACTCCGGCAAAGCCGCCGACGGTGTCGCCGTCCTCAGGCAGATAGGACGCCTTCAGGAGATAACGCCCGATATCGGCCGAGGGCGTCCGCGTCATCTGCTCGACGCCGACCACCAGCACGATTTTGGCCGCGCCCGCAGCAATCGCCCGGATGCCCTGATGCACCGCTGCCGAACCGGTGGCGCAGGCGTTCTCGACGCGCGTCGTCGGCTTGAAGCGCAATTTCGGGTCGGCCTGCAGCACCAGCGAGGCCGTGAAATCCTGCGGCGAGAAGCCGGCATTGAAATGCCCGAGTACGATCTCGTCAACGTCTTCGGCTGATATGCCGGCGTCGGCCAGCGCATCGGTCGCAACCTTGACCACGAGGCTCTCGACGGTTTCCGCGTCGAACTTGCCGAATGGCGTGTGCGCCCATCCGACGATGCTGGCTGTCATGGTCGTTCTCCCTGTTTCGGTTCTGAAGCCTTTGTAGCCTATCGGGAAAAAGACTTCACGCCGGTTTCAGCGATTTCAGGGCCCGTGCGCACATGGCGGTTATGCCAGCCCAGTTGCCGGACCTGATATCGGCGGCCGGACAGAGCCAGGAACCGCCCACCGCCACCACATTCGGCTCGGCCAGCCAGCTCGCCGCATTGGCCTCGCCGATGCCGCCGGTCGGGCAAACCCAGATATTCGGAAACGGCCCGGCCAGCGCCCGAAGTGCCTTGATACCGCCGGCCTGCTCGGCGGGAAAGAATTTCACGAGATCGAAGCCGGCCGCCAGCGCCTGCATCAGCTCCGAAGCTGTCGCGATCCCCGGCGCAAACGGCAGGTCGCTCGCGGCGGCGGCTTTCAATAGTTCCGGCGTCGCCCCCGGGCTGATGCCGAATCTGGCTCCGAGCGCGCAGGCTCGCGCCAGATCGTCGCCGTTCAGGATCGTGCCGATACCGACGACGGCTTCCGGCACCTCCGCGATCATGGCCTTGGCTGCGTCTGCGGCGACCGGCGTTCGCAGGGTAACCTCCAGCACGCGCACCCCGCCTGCAACCAGCGCGCGCGCCAGCGGCACCGCGTCCTCAAGCCGTTCGATGGTGAGCACGGGGATCACCGTGGCGGATTTGAAGATGGCGGCGAGTTTTTCCTGCCTTGTGGCTGCGGTCATGGAGATGCCTTGCGAGAGATAGCGGGAATGAGTCCGGGCGGCATCGCCGCGCGCGGGATGATCGCACCGGGATGGCATACCACAACCCCGGCGAGGCGGTGCCCCGCCCGCGCGGCTTCGATCGGCTCCGCGCCAAGGAGGCGCGCGGCAACATAGGCGGCAGCAAAACTGTCGCCGGCCGCCGTGGTATCGACAACGGGCGCCTTCAACGGCTCGGCCTTGACCGGATGAAGCGTGCCCTGAAGGCGAAGAATGCTCGCCGGTTCCGAAAGCTTCAGCACCACCTCGGCACCCGGAATCCGCGCCAGCAAGGCTTCATTGCTTTCGCCGGGATAGAGCGGCAGCAAGTCCTCGCTGGACGCCAGCACGATATCGGCTGCGGCAAAGGCCTCCTGGAAAACGGCGCGTGCGACGTCGAGATCGGGCCAGCCGCGCGCACGGAAATTGGTATCGAAGGCAAAACGTGCCCCACTTTCACGCGCGCCCTTGAGCGCCGCAAACAGCCGCGCCCGGCCCTCTCCACCATAAAGCGAGAGCGTGATCGCCGAGAGATAGATCAAATCATAGCCAGCGAGCGAATTCAGGATCTCCGGCGTCTGCGGCAAATCCATCAGGCTGCGGGCCGCTGCGCTATCGCGCCAGTGAAAGAATCGGCGTTCGCCTTTGTCGTCGGTCTGGATCATGTAGAGGCCCGGCAGCTTGCCCGGCAGCCGCATCACCCGCCTGGTCCCGATCCCCTCCGCCGCCCAGCCGGCGATCATTTCGTCGCTGAGGCTGTCGTCGCCGAGCGCGGTGACATAGTCGGCGCCGACGCCGAGCCGGGCGAGATAGACGGCGGTATTGAGCGTGTCGCCGCCATAGCCGCGCGAAAACAGGCCACTGTCAGCCTGCTTCAGCTCGACCATGCATTCGCCGATGCAGGCTACCTTGCTCATGACCGCATTCGCGTGAAGAAACGTGAAGTCACGTTAGCCTGCGAACTTGCCGCCCAGCTCACCCTCGATGTGAATTCGGATGATATCGTCAAACGTCTTCTCGGCGGTGGTGAAGCCGAGCTTGAGCGCGCGGTCGGCGACGAAGTCGCGCGGCCAGCCAGAGACGATGCCAATGATGGTCGGATCGGGCACCCGCTTGATGCGCGCGGTGACGTTCTTGCCGGCGACGCGATCGAGGGCTGCGATCTGTTCGCCGACGGTCACCGACATGCCGGGCATGCTCAGGTTACGCCGCGGCCCCATCGCGTTGAGGTCCATGGTGCCGGCGTGGATCAGAAAACCCACCGCCGATTTCGGCGAGGCGTGCCAGTGCCGCACGTCTTCGGAGACCGGCAGCACCGCCTCCTCGCCCGCCAGCGGCTCGCGGATGATGTTGGAGAAGAAGCCGGAAGCGGCCTTGTTCGGCTTGCCCGGCCGCACGCAGATCGTCGGCAGGCGGATCGAGATGCCGTCGAGCATGCCCTTGCGAGTGTAGTCGTTGATCAGGAGTTCGCAGATCGACTTCTGCGTGCCGTAGCTCGTCAGCGGCGTGTGGAAGAATTCGTCGCCGATCTTTTCCGGGAACGGCGCGCCGAACACCGCGATCGAGGACGTGAACACCAGCCGAGGCTTGTAGCCGCCGCCGGCGTGGCGGATGGCATCGATCAGAAATCGCGTGCCGTCGAGATTGATCCGATAACCCTTGTCGAATTCGGCCTCGGCCTCGCCGGAGACGATCGCGGCGAGATGAAAGATCACGTCCGGCCGATTGGCGATCAGCGGCGCCGCCGCCCCGGCGTCAGCGAAATCAGAGGCCACGACCTCGATCGGAATCGACGCGTTGGCGGGCTTGGCTGGCGTCACCACGTCCTGCAACGTCATGCGGGTGATGTCGTGCTTGCCGAGGCGGCCTTCGCGCAGCAGCCGTTCGGTCAGCTTGCGGCCGACCATGCCGGCGGCGCCCAAAATCAGAATGTGCAAGACCCGTCTCCTTTTTGAATTCTTCTATAGCGTTTTCAAGCGAAGTGGGAACCGGTTCGCGTGAAGAAAACGCGTCAAGAAATAATGTCCGACACGGGCCTCAAGCGCTCACTCTTTCACGGCTCCCGTCATGGCCGACACATAATGCTCGACGAAGAAGGCGTAAAGGATGACCAGCGGCAGCGAGCCCGCCAGTGCTCCGGCCATCAGCGAACCCCAGCGATAGACATCGCCATCGACGAATTCGTTGACGATCGCGACCGGCACCGTCTTGTTGGAGGTCGATTGCAGGAACGTGAGCGCATAGATGAACTCGTTCCAGCACAGCGTGAAGCAGAAGATGAACGCCGAAATCAGCCCGGGGATCGCCAGCGGCAGCACGATCTTGACCAGGATCTGCCAGCGGCTGGCGCCATCGATCAGCGCGCATTCTTCCAGCTCGAACGGGATGGTCTTGAAATAACCCATCAGCAGCCAGGTCGAGAACGGGATCAGGATGGTCGGATAGGTCAGGATCAACGCCATCGGCGAGTCGAACAGACCGTACTGGAACACGACGGTCGCAAGCGGGATGAACAGGATCGAGGGCGGCACCAAGTATGACAGAAAGATCAGCCCGCCGACCCATTGCGCGCCGCGATAGCGCAGCCGTACGATCGCGTAGGCCGCCAGTACGCTGGCGATGATTGACAGGATGGTGGCGCAGACCGCGACATACATCGTGTTCCAGAGCCACATCGGATAGTGGCTTTCGAACAGGAGCTTGTAAAAGTGCTTGAGGGTCGGATTCCAGGTCCAGAACGGGTTGTACTTGTCGAGGTCGAGCAGTTGCTCGTCCGGTTTGATCGCCGTCAGCCCCATCCAGTAAAACGGAAACAGCAGCACGAACACGATGATCGCCAGCGGCATATAGAGCGTCACCATCCGTCGCGGCACCGACTGCAGATAGCTCATGCCCTCGCTGTGATCGTCCTTCGCAACGGTCGGCGCCGAGCCATGCAGTACGGCCTTGAGATCAATCCGCGAGGTGGGAAGATCAGTCATTGTTTTCACCCTGCTGCCACTTGCGACGCTGCAGCCCGAACCAGGAAACCATGATCGCGGCGAGCAGGAACGGGATCATCGCGCTCGAGATCGCAGCGCCCTCGCCGAGCTGGCCGGCGATAATGGCGCGCTGATACGACAACGTCGCCATCAGGTGCGTTGCGTTGACCGGACCACCCCGCGTCATCGCCCAGATCAGCTGGAAGTCGGTGAAGGTGAAGAGCACGGAGAACGTCATCACCACGGCGATGATCGGGGTCAGCAGCGGATAGGTGATGAAGCGGAACATCTCCCATTTGCTGGCGCCATCGAGCGTTGCCGCCTCGTAGAGCGAGGGTTGCACCGTCTGCAGGCCGGCGAGCAGCGTGATCGCGACAAAGGGAACACCGCGCCAGATATTGGCGAAGATCACGCATATCCGTGCCCAGGTGACATCGCCGAGAAAGTTGATGTTCTCGGTGATCACGCCCATCTGCTTCAGCGACCACGAGATGATCGAGAATTGCGAATCGAAAATCCACCAGAACGCCAGCGCCGACAGCACGGTCGGCACGATGAAGGGGATCAGCACCAGCGCGCGCAGCATCGCCTTGAACGGCATGTTCTCGTTCAGCAGCAGCGCCAGATAAAGCCCGATCCCGAATTTGATCGCGCTTGCGATGAATGTGTACAGGAGTGTGTTGAATACCGACAGCCAGAAGATGGTGTCGCCCCACAACCACTCATAATTCTCGACGCCGATGAATTCGCCGGGCCGGCCGATCTTGGCGTCGGTGAAGGAGATCCAGACGCCGAGGCCCAACGGATAGGCCAAGAAGAATATCAGGAACGCCATCGCCGGCATCATAAACCAGAAACCGAGCCAGTTGCGGTTGGTCCTGAGCTGATCCCACGCGGTGGCCTCGCGAATCTGCCGCTTGGCCGTCCGGGGTTGCAGTGCGATGTCAGCCATTGGCGAAATCCCGCGATGTCATCGACGGCATTACCGTCGTCCGCATTTTTCTTGTTGAAGCGAGCCGCAATCGCTCGCGGCTCGCTTCAGTGTCGTTAGCGATAGATGCGCTTCAACTGCCGTTCCGTCACCGCGATCGTGCCTTTGATGTCTTCGCGGCCGGTGCAGTAGTTGGCAAACATATCGACCACCAGGAAGTCGGCGATCACGGTCGCCGCCTTCTCGCCCACCGTGCCGATGCCGGAGGCGGGAAGCGAGCGCTTGCTGGCCTGGCTGAACACCTGGTTCTTCGGGTCCGCGGTCCAGACCGGCGAGTTGTCATAGGCATTGAGCGTGTGGGTCAGATAACCGCGCGACCCGGTCAGCCACTTATCGAAGTTTTCCTTCTCCAGCATGAAGGCGACGAAGGCCTTTGCAGCGTTCGGATATTTGGTGAAATTGAACGCCATAATCGGGAAGCAGAGCTGCAGTTCGGTCGGCTTTCCGACCGGACCGATCGGCCACAGCGCATGATAGGTATCCTCGGTGATTTCCTTCTTGGTCGGGTCGTCCTTGGCGGCGACGTAGATCGAAATGCCGTTGGAGGTGCAATAGAGCTCGCCCGCCAGGAACGCCTTGTTGTTGGAGCCGTCGTTCCATGAAGCGACACCGGGAATGAAGGTGTCGGAAAGCGCCTTGCAGTATTCGAGCGCCTTCACGGTTTCCGGCGAGTTGATAATGACCTTGTCGTTCTTGTCGACGGTGTAGGCGCCGTGCGCCCACAGCATCCAGTGCAGCCATGCATTGGCGTCGCCCGACGCATGCCCGAGCGCGAAGCCGGCTGGCGTGTTGTTCTTCTTGAGGGCCTTGCACATCTCAAGGAAGCCCGGGAGGTCTTTGGGGAATTCGCTGAAGCCTGCCTTGTCCGTTGCCGACTTGCGGTAGGTCATGTAACCGCCACCCGTCGCGACGGGAATGGCGAGCCAGTCGTCGCCCTGCTTGCAGGTCTTTGCGGCAGCGTCGGTCCATCCGCCATACTTCTTGCCGAGATAATCGGCGACGTCGTTCATCTTCAGCGCTTTGGTCGGGAACAACTGCGGCGTCGTATGCAGGCCCCAGACTAGATCGAGGCCCGAGCCAGTGTTCGCGGAGACGGAAGCCTTTGGCTGCACGTCCTCGAAGCCCTCGCTGAATACGTTCATCTCGACGCCGGTCGCCGCCTTGAATGCCGCGACCATCGCATTGAACGCGTCGTCCTCCGACGGCACAAAGCGCTTCCAGCGCATCACCGTGAGCTTGGCACCCTTCTCCGGCTTCCACGGCGCGGCTTGCGCCCAGGCCTTGGCGAAATCAAGAAGCGCCGGCCCGGTCAGTGCGCCGGCCGCAGCGAGCGCGGTGCCGCCCTGAAGCAGAGTGCGGCGAGTAAAATCCTGCATAGTCCATCCTCCCGTTGATTTATAATTTTGACTTTATTTTTTAGGCGTTCAGTCGTTTCCCGGTCTGCTCGTCGAACAGATGCACGAGCGCCGGGTCTGGCTTCAGCCGGACCTTGTCGCCCGGGTTGAATTGGTGACGTTCGCGGAATACGGCGACGACCTGCTCGCCGCCGAGCTTGGCGAACACTTGGGTTTCCGAGCCAGTCGGCTCGACCACGACGATCTCGGCTTCGGCGCCGTCATCGGCGATGGTGAAATGTTCGGGACGGACGCCATAAACTGCGGGCCGCCCTTCCGAATTGGCCGGCGCCGACGCCAGCGGCAGCTTGACGCCATTCGGTCCCTCAAAGCCCGCGCTGCCGTTCGACTTCACCTGGCCCTTGAGGAAGTTCATCGCCGGCGAGCCGATGAAGCCCGCCACGAACTGGTTGGCCGGGGTGTCGTAGAGCTCGAGCGGGGTGCCCATCTGCTCGACGACGCCGTCATGCATTACGACGATCTTGTCGGCCATGGTCATGGCTTCGATCTGGTCGTGGGTGACGTAGACCGTCGTGGTCTTCAGCCGCTGGTGCAGCTCCTTGATTTCGGTGCGCATCGCGACGCGCAGCTTGGCGTCGAGGTTGGACAAGGGTTCATCGAACAGGAACACCTGCGGATCGCGCACGATGGCGCGGCCCATCGCGACGCGCTGGCGCTGGCCGCCCGACAATTGCCGGGGATAGCGCTCGAGCAGCGGCGTCAGGGCCAGGATTTCCGCGGCGCGCTTGACGCCGTTCGAGATTTCATCGGCACTCGCGCCGCGCAGCTTGAGCGAGAAGCCCATGTTGTCGGCGACGGTCATGTGCGGATAGAGCGCGTAGTTCTGGAACACCATCGCAATGTCGCGCTCTTTCGGCTGGACATTGTTGACGACGCGATCGCCGATCGAAATGGTTCCCGAGGTGATGTTTTCGAGGCCCGCGAGCATCCGCAACAAGGTCGACTTGCCGCAGCCGGATGGGCCGACCAGCACGACGAACTCGCCATCCTCGATCGGAATCGACACGCCGTGCAAAACTTCAAAATTGCCGAACGACTTCCGCACGTCGCGAATCTGTACCGACGACATCGAACTCTCTCCCCTCATTTTCTGTTTTGTGGCGCGCCACGGGTGGGCGGCGGCGCTCTGCTGTCTTTTTCGACTTTAATGCCGGAAGCCGAATTCAACCGTCATCATCATCCGCAGTTTGGCGGTTTTTAGCAATCCGATGGTAGCGCTGTCAATAATTGTTCAAACGTCTAATCTGTTGTGATATGAGCGCAAGATGGGACGAAAACAGACAAAGTCTGGCAAAATCCGCCTCACCGAGGTCGCCAAGCTCGCTGGCGTCAGCCCAATCACGGCATCGCGTTTTTTCAGGAACCCCGAAGCGCTGTCGTTGAGCAAGCGGGAACGCGTCGATAGCGCCGTGAAGGAACTGGGTTATGTACCCAATCTCGCGGCGCGCGCGTTGGCCTCGCACCGTACCGAAGTCATCGGCGTCGTGATCCCTTCCCTCACCAACAACGTGTTCGCAGATGTATTGCGCGGTGTCTACGATTCTTCCGAAGGCAGCCGCTATAGTATTCAGCTTGCCAACACCCGCTACAGTATATTGCAGGAAGAGAAGCTCCTGCGTTTGTTCCGGGCGCAGAAGCCGGCGGGACTGATCGTGACCGGCATCAACCAGACCGCGGAATCGCGCGCGATTCTGGAGTCCATGAATTGTCCGGTCACGCAGATCATGGAGATCGGCGACAGTCCGGTCGACATGATGGTCGGTTTCTCGCACTACGATGCGAGTTTTGCGGCCATCTCCCACATTCTCGAGCAAGGGTGCCGGCGTATCGGATTTCTCGGTGCACGCATGGATCCTCGCGTCCAGCGGCGGCTCGAAGGGTATCGTGATGCCATGAAAGCGGTCTCCCTGTTCGATCCGAACCTCGTTGTCACCACCTCCGTACCAACCACCGTCACGCTTGGCGGCACACTGTTCGCCGATCTTCTCGCCCAAGCGCCCGACATCGACGCGGTCTTCTGCGTCAACGATGACCTTGCTCTCGGCGTTCTGTTTGAATGCCAGCGCCGCCAGATATCGGTTCCCAGTGACCTGGCCATTGTCGGCTTCAACGACCTGGAGTTCATGGCTTCCGCGGTCCCCTCACTCACCAGCGTGCGCACCAATCGCTACGAAATGGGCCGGCACGCCGTGACGATGGTGATCGACGCGATCGAGGGCCGTCGCCCGCGGGAGCCGGTTCTCAACCTTGGTTTTCAGTTGATGGTCCGCGAGAGCTCGACGCCGCAAAGCACTTGATCGCCGTCTGCGGCTTGGATTGCGCGTGGACAGAAAATGGTAGCGCTACCTTTTGGGTCGAACTAAGATCGGATTGCTCGGACGGGAGAAGGCAAGCGCGTTGCAGCGGATGAAATTCTTGGCATGGTCGCTGCCGTGACTTAAGCCGTCCACGAGTTTGCAGTGCGGGAGGAACCAATGAAAAAGAACGACAACAAAACTGCCACCAACGGCAAGGGCCGGAAACTACGTTCCCTCGAGTGGTTCAACAACCCGCATAACCCGGGAATGACCGCGCTCTATCTCGAGCGCTATCTCAATTACGGCCTGACCCGCGAGGAATTGCAATCCGGCAAGCCGATCATCGGTATCGCGCAGACCGGCAACGACCTCTCCCCGTGCAACCGCCACCATCTCGAACTGGCGCACCGGGTGCGCGAAGGCATCCGCGCGGCCGGCGGCATCGCGATGGAATTTCCGACGCATCCGATCCAGGAAACCGGAAAGCGGCCGACCGCGGCGCTCGACCGCAACCTCGCCTATCTTGGCCTGGTCGAAATCCTGTTCGGCTATCCGCTTGATGGCGTGGTGCTGACCACCGGCTGCGACAAGACCACGCCGGCCTGCCTGATGGCGGCGGCGACCGTCAATCTGCCCGCGATCGTGCTCTCGGGCGGCCCGATGCTGAACGGCTGGTTCAACGGCGAGCGCACCGGTTCAGGCACCGTCGTCTGGAAGCAACGCGAACGGCTTGCCGCCGGCGAGATCGACTACAACGAGTTTATCGAAATCGTGGCCTCTTCGGCCCCGTCGGTCGGCCACTGCAACACGATGGGCACCGCCTCGACCATGAACTCGCTTGCGGAAGCGCTCGGCATGTCGCTGCCGGGCTGCGCGGCGATTCCCGCGCCCTATCGCGAGCGCGGCCAGATCGCCTACGAGACGGGAAAGCGGATCGTCGAGATGGTCTGGGAGGACCTCAAGCCTTCCGACGTCCTGACCCGCAAGGCGTTCGAGAACTGCATCGTGGTGAATTCGGCGATCGGCGGATCGACCAACGCGCCGATCCATATCAACGCGCTGGCCCGGCATGTCGGCGTCGAGCTCTCGATCGACGACTGGCAGAAGCACGGCCACGACATTCCGCTGCTGGTGAACATGCAGCCGGCCGGTTTTTATCTCGGCGAGGAATATCATCGCGCCGGCGGCGTGCCGGCGGTGGTACGCGAATTGATGGCGCACAAGCGCATCCATGAGGACGCCGTGACGGTCAACGGCCGCACCATGGGCGAGAACTGCCGCGAGGCACCCAAGCCCGACGGCGACGTGATCTGGAGCTACGACAAGCCGCTGGTGAAGGACGCCGGCTTCCTGGTGCTGCGCGGCAACCTGTTCGATTCCGCGATCATGAAGACCAGCGTGATCTCGAAGGAATTCCGCGACCGCTATTTGATCAATCCCAAGGACCCGAACGCGTTCGAAGGCCGCGCCATCGTGTTCGAAGGGCCTGAGGATTATCATGACCGGATCGACGATCCCGCGCTCAATATTGACGAGCACTGCGTGCTGTTCATCCGCGGCGCCGGGCCGATCGGCTATCCCGGCGGCGCCGAGGTGGTGAACATGCAGCCGCCGGCGGCGCTGATCAAACGCGGCATCCTGTCGCTGCCCTGCATCGGGGACGGAAGGCAGTCCGGTACCTCAGGCTCACCGTCGATCCTCAACGCCTCGCCGGAAGCCGCCGCCGACGGTGGGCTTGCGATCTTAAGGACCGGCGACAAGGTTCGCATCGACCTCAACAAGGGCGACGCCAACATCCTGATCACGAGCGATGAGTTGAAGAAGCGTCGCGCCGAGCTGAAGGACAAGGGCGGCTTCCCCTACCCGGCCAACCAGACACCGTGGCAGGAGCTCTATCGTTCGACCGTCGGCCAGCAGGCCACCGGCGCCTGCATGGAGCTCGCCACGCGCTATCAAAATATTGCGGGCACGGTCGGCGTGGCGCGGGATAATCATTGACCATTGCCGTCATTGCGAGCGCAGCGACTTGTCCGCCGTAGCTCAACGAGCGAAGGCGGAAGCAATCCATCGTGCCGCAAGGCGAGAATGGATTGCTTCGTCGCTTCGCTCCCTTGTGCAAACGCGTCGCGTTTGTCGCAGGCAATGACGAAAGGATAAGGAGAAGAAAAAAATGTCAGACCGTCTGAAGGGCAAGCGCGCATTCGTCACCGCCGCCGCCGTGGGCATCGGCCGCGCCTGTGCAGTGGCTTTTGCGCGCGAAGGGGCGACCGTGTTCGCCACCGACATCGACGAGGCCAAGCTCGCCGCGCTCAAGAGCGAAGGAATCGCGGAAGTGGCCAGGCTCGATGCGCGCGACAGCGCAGCGGTTGCCGCCATGGCCAAGCGCGCCGGCAACACCGACATCCTGCTCAATGCCGCCGGCTTCGTGCATCACGGTACCGTGCTGGATTGCTCCGACGAAGACTGGGATTTTTCGTTCGACCTCAACGTCAAGTCGATGCACCGCACGATCCGCGCATTCCTGCCGGGCATGCTGGAAAATGGCCGCGGCGCGATCGTCAACATCTCTTCCGCCGCCGGCGTGTTCAAGGCAGCACCCAACCGCTACGTCTACGGCGCGACCAAGGCCGCCGTCGCCGCGCTGACGCGCTCGGTCGCCGTCGATTTCGTCAGCAAGGGCGTACGATGCAACTGCATCTGCCCCGGCACCATCGAAACCCCTTCGATGCTCGATCGCGCCGCCGCCGCCGGCCCCAACGGACGCGAGATGTTCATCTCACGGCAGCCGATGGGACGGCTCGGCACCGCCGAGGAGATCGCTTCGCTCGCCGTCTATCTCGCCAGCGACGAAAGCGCGTTCACCACGGGTGTCGCGCATGTCATCGACGGTGGCTGGACGCTGTAACGCAGGAGAAATCTCATGAACAAGATCGATCTGAACGGCCGTTGCGCCGTGGTCACCGGCGGGGCGCAGGGTTTTGGGCGCGCCATCGCCGAGCGCTTCGCAGCCTCCGGCGCCAAGGTCGCGATCTGGGATCACGACCTGCCGTTTGCGGAAAAGACCGCCAGGGAAATCGGCCCTGCCGTGTCGGCCTTCAAGGTCGACGTTTCCGATCTCGCCGCGGTCGAGAAGACGCGTGACGAGACGCTGAAGGCGCTCGGCAAGATCGACATCCTCGTCAACAATGCCGGCATCGCCGGCATCAACAAGACGGTGTGGGAGACCGACCTCGAGGAATGGCGCAAGGTGCTGCGCATCAATCTCGACGGCCCCTTCATCTGCTGCAAGGCGGTGGTGCCGGCGATGCTGGCGCAGAAATACGGCCGCATCGTCAACATCGCCTCGATCGCCGGCAAGGAAGGCAACCCCAACGCCGCGCATTATTCCGCCTCGAAAGCCGGCCTGATCGCACTGACCAAGTCGCTCGGCAAGGAGCTCGCGCAACACGACATCCTCGTCAACGCGGTGACGCCAGCGGCGGCGAAAACCGCGATCTTCGACCAGCTCACGCAGCAGCACATCGACTTCATGCTGTCGAAGATTCCGAAGGGACGATTTGTGCTGGTGGAAGAACTCGCGGCGATGGTGGCGTGGCTGGCGTCGGAAGACTGCGCGTTCTCGACCGGCGCGGTGTTCGACATTTCCGGCGGCCGGGCGACTTATTAGCCGATAGACTGTTGGCGCCGAGGCGAGACCCATACGACAACGGCGGCTGCCTTCTTACGGCCCGTCGGTTGGATCGCCCGAGCAAACTGCTGGACAAAAAACGATGCCATTGAAACTTCGATCGATAAACGCCAAGTCGGCCCCTGAGGCGGTCGGCGGTTATTCCCAAGCCCTGGAAGCAACGAACAGCATCCGGCGGCTTTACATCAGCGGTCAGATTCCCATGGCTCGCGGCGGCGCGGTGCCGCACAGCTTTGCTGAACAAGCGAAGCTTGTATGGGCCAACGTCCTTGCGCAGCTCGAAGCCGCAGACATGACGATCGGCAATCTTGTGAAGGTTACGATCTTCCTGTCTGACAGAAAATACGCGCTCGAAAACCGTCAAGCGCGACACGAGGCTTTGGGTGATCACGCCCCCGCGCTTACAGTTATCATTGCAGGCATTTTCGACGAAGCCTGGCTATTGGAAATAGAGGCCATTGCCGAGGCGTAACGAGTATCACCAGGATACCAACCGCCAGAACGGCGAATGCAGCCGCGGAGACACAATGACCAGAGAAGGTGGATGCCTGTGTGGCACGGTCCGGTTCAAGGCCGAGGGCGAGCCGCTCAACGTCCGCGTCTGCCACTGCCGCAACTGCCAGAAGGCGATGGGCTCGCCGTTCTTTGCCCGCGCGCTGTTCGACCAACGGGCGCTTTCGGTCGAGGGCGACACCGCGCGCTACCCGTCATCGGAGGCGCTCGACCGGGTGTTCTGCAAGGTTTGCGGGACGCGCCTATTTTCCCGGCGGACCAACGGTACCGTGGTCGGCGTTGCGCTGGCCGTCTTCGACGACCGCAACGCCTTTGCACCGACCGGGCACATCTGGGTCTCGGAAAAGATGGCCTGGGTGCGGCTCGACGACGGTTTACCGCAATATCAGGAGACGGTTCCGTAGCCCGGATGGAGCGCCAGCGTAATCCGGGATTATTTCACATGCGGATGGATCGATCCCGGATTGCGCTTCGCTCCATCCGGGCTACGATGCCGGGCAAACCGGGGCAGATCGATTGAACATCTCACTCTACGGCATCTCGATCTGGATTCTCCCCCTCCTCATCGCCATCACCTTCCATGAGGCCGCGCACGCATTTGTGGCATACAAGCTCGGCGACAATACCGCCTGGCAGCTTGGCCGGGTCAGCTTCAACCCTTTCAAGCATATCGATCCGTTCGGGACCGTGATTCTGCCGGGCGTGCTGCTGCTGGCGCACTCCCCGTTCCTGTTCGGCTACGCCAAGCCGGTCCCGGTGAATTTCCGGAACCTGAACAACCCGCGGCTCGACATGGTCTGGGTGGCGCTGGCCGGCCCCGTCACCAACATCATCCTGGCGACGATCGTGGCGTTTGCCTTCCATGCCCTGCCTTTGGTGCCGGCGGACGCCGCCAAATGGACGGCGGACAACCTCAAAAATGCTTTCCTGATCAATATCGTGCTGGCGATCTTCAACATGATGCCGATCCCGCCGCTGGACGGCGGCCGGGTCGCCGTTGGGCTGCTGCCGCAGGTGCTGGCTTACCCGCTGTCGCGGCTGGAACCCTACGGGATGCTGATCCTGCTCGGCCTTTTGATCCTGCTGCCCGTCATCGGCGCGCAGCTCGGCCTAAATCTTGATGTTATTTCGGCGATACTTCGGACACTGACCGGATATGTGATCAGCGCGCTTCTCTTCATCACCGGCAACGCTTAAACTTCAGATAGAAAACAGAGGACAGGGAAGAATCAGCTCGGGCCATGGCGACAAAAGCTGCCGATATGTTGATTGCACGCCGCGCCGATACCCGTGCGAGGGCAGATTTTGCAACCTGGAAAATGCTGGCCAAGCTCAACGGCTTCTCCGCCCTGCCCGCCGAGGCGCAGAGCTTTCTGGAAGGCTATAGGCAGTTACTGGCGAGGATGACCGAGGCGGACGCCTCCGAGGCCACCATCCAGCTCATGTACAAGAGCTATTATGCCGAGATGGGCGGCTCCGGAACGCCCCCCGAAATTCCCACGCGCGCCAGCGAGCCGGTCGCCGATACCGGCACCGTCACCGCGTTCCGACGGCCGCCCCCGCGGCCCAAGCCCGCCGCATCCGGCCCGGTGGCCAAACCACGGTTGCCGGTCGCGCTGATCTTTGCCTGCCTCGCCGTGGTCTATGTCGGCATCCGCTATTACTGGCGCTGACGCGCGTTTCCTCACATTGCTGAGCCTCCTTTTCGCGAATTCGCCGCGCAGCGGAATATTCGCGAAAGAGCGTCTGCCCGATGCTCAAGAGGACCTGAGGGTTGCGATCCCGGATGACGTCACGAAGCCCTCTCCCGTCGCCGGGAGAGGGCTTTTGCATGTCCGAACACAAAATATCGAAAACAACCCCATGCACAGTAGAGACGGGCTTGAATTCGCGGCACTTTTCGCCGCCGCGTGACCCAGTCACGAACTGCTCAGCCACCGCGGCAGAAACCGATCTCAACCCTGCTCTCGTTCAGGCACCTTGCGGGCCACGCAGTTGGAGCCGACCGTTGCGGGCGCTGACTGCTATCGGGATACTTCGTCAACTTGGTTTTCGTCCCTAAGAAACCCAACCGGGTCAAGCGCTCGCGTCCGCTCTCGACCAGGAGGCAGCCGTTGACCGCAGCTTGCGCGATGTGCGCTGAGTCAACGTCATCGTGTTGTCAGCTCGAAAATTCGAGACGCGCTTCCAATCCGCCGCCGTCGCGATTGGCGAGCGTGAGTGTGCCGCGAAGCGCGCTGACAAGTTGCTGGGCGATGGCAAGGCCAAGCCCGGTGCCGCCGGTTTCGCGATTGCGCGAAGCTTCCACCCGATAGAACGGCAGGAATACCGACTTCAGATGCTCCTCGGGAATACCGGGTCCGCGGTCCGATACGGTGATCGTGATGCGGTTCGACCGTTGCACATCGACGGCGACTGCGACATCTTCGCCGAATTTCAGCCCGTTATCGATCAGGTTGATCATGATGCGGCGCAAGGCCTGCGGGTGCGTGAGAATCGTCACCCCGCGTTCTCCGGAAAATCGAAGGGATTCTCCGGCGTCGGAATAGTCGCAGACGATGCTGTCGATAAGCGCATGCAGGTCGGTCTGGCACCGCTGCTTGGCGATCTCGTCGCGTCCGCGGGCCAGGGCAAGACCCTGCTTGACGAGCGTCTGCATTTCCTGCAGGTCGCCCTGCAGCTTTTCCCTGGCGTCGCTGTCACCAAGGAAATCAGCGCGCAGCCGCATGCGCGTGATCGGAGTCTGAAGGCGGCGCGAGATTCCCGCCAGAATCTGGATCCGTTCCACAGCCTGCTCGGCAATGCGCCGCTGCATGGCGTTGAACGCGGTCGCGGCGCGCGCCACTTCCTTCGGACCATCCTCCGGGAGCGGCTCACGCCGCAGATCCGAACCCAGGCTGTTGGCCGCGCGCTCGAGGCGCGCCAACGGTCGCGTCGCGAGCTTCACGGCAATCCAGGTGAAGAAGGCGAGAAAACAGAGTTGAACCGCGAGCGCCGCGGGTAGCCAGAGCGACATGACCCTCCTCTGCGCGAGGTATTCCATCGTCAACGGACTGCCGTCCTTGAGGTGAATGAGCATGCCTCGTTTCGATCGCGTCGGCGGATCGAAGTAGACATAGTTCACGTCGTGGTCGGCCCCAAGCTCGGCCCTGAGGCCCGCCAAAAACAGTTCCCCTCGACGTCTGAGCGGCGCATATACCTCGCCGCCGCCTTTGAGAACGTACCGATATGTAGGTCGAGCGAGGCGCTCCAGCCATG
The DNA here is from genome assembly GCF_023101085.1 of Bradyrhizobium sp. 170. Lineage (NCBI taxonomy): Bacteria > Pseudomonadati > Pseudomonadota > Alphaproteobacteria > Hyphomicrobiales > Nitrobacteraceae > Bradyrhizobium > Bradyrhizobium sp. 170. The sequence goes on from NZ_CP064703.1 coordinate 5,218,263, forward strand.
CGGGTCTTTCTTCGGGCTTGACCCGGTCGAGGATAGCGACCTCCGTCGCGACGGCCCTCATGAAATAGTCATCCGATAACTCGTTGGAGGGGCCGAATACATTGAGGGCGACCAGACCAAAGGACAGCAGATGCGCAGCCAGCAGACCGGCGAACAGGATGATCGCCAGCCGGCGGAACAGTGAGTCCGGCCAAAGACGCGCCGCCATACGTCGAAGCTGGGCGCTCATGACGGCTCCCGCGATGCTTCGACGGCGACATGCGTGGTGTCCGACGGGACAATGTCGTACTCTCGCGCCAGGGCAAGCCCCTGCTTGACGAGCGTCTGCATTTCCTGCAGGTCGCCCTGCAGCTTTTCCCTGGCGTCGCTGTCGCCCAGGAAATCAGCGCGCAGCCGCATCCGCGTGATCGGGGTCTGAAGATCGTGCGAGATCGCCGCCAGAATCTGGATTCGTTCCGCGACCTGCTCGGCAATGCGTCGCTGCATGGCGTTGAGCGCGGCAGCGGCGCGCGCCACTTCCTTCGGACCATCCTCCGGGAGCGGCTCGCCGCGCAAATCCGAGCCCAGGCCGTTGGCCGCGCGCTCGAGGCGCGCCAGCGGTTGCGTCGCGAGCTTTACGGCAACCCAGACGAAGAATGCGATGATACAGAGTTGAACGGCGAGCGCCGCCGGCAACCACGGCGAAATGATTTCCTTCGGCGGAAAGACCGCGATCGTCACGGGGCTACCGTCCTTCAGGTGCATGCGTATGCCCCGTCGCAGTCGCTGCGGTGGATCAAAGTGGACAAAATTCGCGTCGTGGTCGGGCCCCAGCGCGGCCCGCAAACGCGCGATGTTCGCTTGCCGTCGTTTGGGTGTCTCCGCTTCTAGCTCTCCCTCGCCGCTGAGAATGTATCGCCAATGGCGTCGAGAGAGGCGGTCGAGCCAGGCGGGTCTTTCTTCAGGCTTGAGGTAGTCGAGGAAAGCGACCGCTTCCGCGATGTCCACGGCAGCATATTTACTCCCCAGCTCGTCTTCGATAGCGATGCGGTCGAGGGCAATCAAAACGAAGGCCAGCACATGAGCCGCCACAAGGCCGGAAAACAGGATGATCGCCAGCCGACCGAACAGGGAGTCCGGCCAAAGACGCGCCGCCATGGGCCGAAAACGAGCGCTCATGTCGGCCCCTGCAATGCCTCGACGGCGGCTGTAAAGACGTAGCCTTCGCTGCGCACCGTCTTGATGTAGGACGGCTCCCGGGCGTCTTCGCGCAATCGCTGGCGAAGGCGGCTGACAAGAAGGTCTATCGACCGGTCGAACACTTCGGCCTCGCGGCCTTGCGTCAGGTCGAGCAGTTGGTCGCGATTGAGGACATGTTGGGGGTGATCGAGAAACACGCGCAACAGTCGATACTCGGCGCCGCTCAACGAGACCACGGTCTCGTGGGCGTCGACCAGGCAACGCCCGGCCGTGTCGAGCTTCCATTCGCCAAACCGAAAGAGCCGGGCTTTCTCCGATGCCGCAAGGTTGCGGGGCAGCATCTCAGCCCTGCGCAACACCGAGCGGATTCGTGCGAGCAGCTCGCGCGGGGCAAACGGCTTCGTGAGGTAGTCGTCCGCCCCCATCTCCAGGCCGACGATGCGGTCTGCTTCATCGCCCCGCGCCGTCAGCATCAGGATCGGAATGTCATAGGGTTGATTCGCGCGCAAGTTGCGGCAGAGCGTAAGGCCGTCGTCCCCCGGCAGCATGAGGTCGAGTACGATCAGATCGATCCGGTGGTTGGCGAGAACCTCGCGCATCTGCCGGCCGTTGGCCACCGTCGTGACCCGATAGCCGTTGCCGACAAAGTATCGGTCCAGCAGTTCGCGCAAACCCAGGTCATCGTCGACGACGAGAATATGGTCCGGCTTCTCCATACACGCCAGAGTATCCAACCGCCGCGGCAAGTGACATCCCATTTTGTAACGTAATGTATCGTCCTGCCGGCCCGACATAGAAAATTTCAAAACCGGCACAGGCGGAAATTCGCAGGATACATCGGACACTTCCAATCATGCTTGCGATGTCGGTCGACCCGGACAAGGACATGCTCGCGCTGCCAGGAGAGGCCGGGGACGGCGTTTATTTCCGGATTTGGGAGAACGAGTCATGAGAATGTCATCAAGCCTTGTCGCGCCCTCAGCTGTCGCGATCCTGTCAACTTCGTTATTGTGCGGCCTAAGCGGCACGGCAGCCTCGCAAACCACGCCAAGCTCCACTCTTCCCAGCGTCACGGTCACGGCGCCTGAGCAAAGGGCGAGGCCGCCACAGAGGCAGGAGCGGGCGGCAAACACCGGTGCAGGTCTCCGGAGAGGGCTGGCCACCCGGACGACGGCTCAAACAGCGGGAGCGACGCCGTCGGTTGCGCGGGGGCCTGTCATGGCGAAGCTTGGCCGGCTCGAGAGAGAGGCCAGCAGTTGCAACGATGGTTGCGAATCAAGCTTCAAACGCGGCAAGGACCCTTGGGTTGGATGCAGCGAATCGGCGGGATACTTCTCAGTTTTCTCAGCAACCTGCAAAGACACACTCACTCACAGGGACTACGTGCAATGCGTAGAAACCAAAATGTTCCTGGGCTGGGACCGACAACGAGTCTGGTGGTATTGCACCGGCATGCTGGCTGGGGGGAAATTTCGGGTCACCGCAGAGAATCGAAACAGGTAGCGCATGCGTATCGAGGCTCAATAGCGGACAGCTGAACCCCGTCTGTCATTTGTCTTCGGAAATGCTGGTTGGAAGACACGGTGTCCGCACCGGGGACGGCATTTATTTCCGGATTTGGGAGAACGAGTTATGAGAATGTCATCGAGCCTTGTCGCGCCCTCAGCTGTCGCTGTTCTGTCAACCGCATTGCTGAGCGGCACGGCAGCCTCGCAAACCGCAACAGGCCCCACCAACCAGCTTCCCAGCATCACGGTCCAGGCGCCGAAGCAGGTGGCAAGGCCGGTGGCAAGACCACAGAGGCAGGCGCCGCCGGTGGCAAACACGATTGCAGCTCGCCCGACCTCGCCAGCCCCTCAAACCCCACCGACAACCGCTCAAAAGCCGGCGCCCGGTTCAGTGATGGCGAGGATTGCCGCGCTTGAGAAGACCTCCAGCAATTGCACCGACGGTTGCCAAACAAGCTTCAAATACGGCAATCAACCGTGGAACGGATGCTCCACGTCGTCCGGGGATTTTACTTTATCGACAACGTGCAGAAACGGACGCAACTACAAAACCTACCAGGAGTGCAGGGAGACCGGAATGTTTTTGGCCTGGAGACAATATGAGGTCTGGTGGTATTGCAGCAGCCTGCACGCCGCGGGCAAGCTTTCCGGGGAGAAGCTTCAGGTCGCCGAACTCAAGCGATCAGGACGTCGCTAGTCCGTACCGGTGCCGATACCGAGCCTCGAAAACTCATATCCGATAGCCAGCCAAGTCAGCCTGGGAGAGCAGTCGTGCGGAGATGAATCGGGCGTAACGGGACTTGCGCAATGTGGTTGGCTCGTCGAGCTACGCTTGGCGGAACGGGAAGCTGATCCCAGATTCTTTGCGGTTGGAACGCGTGAGGTAGGTGACGCGGAAGAGGCTATCCTGCGCTATCCGGGTATCGTTCGGGAAGACAAGAGGACCGCCTTGCGCCCCCTTTCCGACAAGGAGATCGCGTGTCTCAGACTGAGAACGGATAGCGTGAGGCCGTATATTCTGCACCCTTAGTTCACGGCCACGCCGCATACGACGGCCCGCTGCGCGCGTGCTCCAGCCTGATCTGCCGGCGATAGTTGCCCGGCGACGCCCCGCGATACTTTCGGAAGAATCGATTGAAATAGGCTGGATCGCGGAAACCCAGACCGTATCCGATCTGCTCGACAGGCAGGTCGAGCTGCTGCAGCCGCGTGCAGGCTTCGCGAACCAGCCGCTCGTGGATGATCGCGCGCGGGCCGCAGTTGTTCTCGCGCTGGCAATGGGCGTGCAGCTTGTCGGAGGTAACGCCAAGCGCGTCCGCATAGCGTGCCACCGGCCAGCCGTCGCGATAATGCAGCTCGACCATTTGCAGGAAATTGCCGACCAGCGCCGGACCGCCGCGTGCCGCCACCTCGTGACGCTCGTCGTGCGAAGCGCTGAGCCGCCAGAGCTGCAAGCACAGCAACAGCAAATGCGAGGAGATCAGCGTCGCACCGCCATAGCCCGGCGTGCGCAGCTCCGCCACGATGGCGCGGCATGATTCAGCGATGGTGTCGAGAGTTGGCGGAAGCACTTCGCCGGCGATCAGCGCAACGCGCTCGGTGGTCCTGCGCAGATGCAGCGCCTCGGCATTGCCGGCGACGATCTTGATCAGGAAATCATCATCTACCGACAACAGGAAGCCGTGCGCGCCCGGCCCCACTTCCACCGTCGCATCGATGCTCCCCGGCAGCCAAAGCAGCGCCGGCGCTTCAAGCGCAACGCCGGTCCCGTGCCATGACGCATGACCGCGGTCCGATTGCAGCAACAACAGATGCGCCCGGCGCCCGGACTTCTGACGGATCACCCACGATCGCGCCGCCAGCGATGCCGAAAACACCTCCGCACGCACCGCCAGCGCGGTGCCGACCGACAATCCGTTCAGCCCTGGCGATGCCGACATACCCCGTCTCCTGAGACAATCCGCCGCCTGTGAACAGGCCGAATTGCCAGAAAAGTACAATCTTTCCCCGGCTTCGTCCAATTCCAAGCATCCCGGGACCTCCCCTAACGTCAGGGCGATCATGAGCGCCAGTTCAATGGCGCCGGCAGATGCACCCCGGGGAGGACAACATGACGACATTCCTGACGCGACGCACGGCACTGCTTGTGGCCGCCACCTGCGCCGCCACGCTCGGCCTGGCCGCCGTCGCGCAAGCTCAAACCTCGATCAAGATCGGCTACGCCATTTCGCGCACCGGCCCGAACACCGGCGGCGCCGCCGTCACCACGATCCCCAACTACGAATTGTGGGTGAAGGAAGTGAATGCCGCCGGTGGCATCAAGCTCGGCGACAAGCGCGTCCCGATCGAGGTCGTGCAGTATGACGACCGCTCCAACGCCGAAGAAGCCGTGCGCGCGCTGGAGCGGCTGATCAATCAGGACAAGGTCGATTTCATCCTGCCGCCATGGGGCACCGGCCTCAATCTGGCGGTTGGCCCGACGCTCAACCGCGAAGGCTATCCGCACCTGGCCGCCACCGCCGTGACCGACCGTGCGCCGGAACTCGCCAAGCGCTGGCCCAACAGTTTCTGGATGCTCGGCACCAGCGCCGATGCCGCCAAGACGCTGGTCGAACTGCTGTCCAAGCTGCGTGATGAAAAGAAGATCGGCGACACGGTTGCGATGGTCAGCATTGCCGACGGCTTCGGCATCGACCTGTCGAGCGCGGCGCGGCCGGCGATCACCAACGCGAAATTCAAGCTGGCCTACGACAAGAGCTATCCGATCGGCACCCAGGATCTCGCGCCCATCATCAACGAGGTGAAGGCGCTCAATCCGGATGTCTTCATCGCCTTCAGCTATCCGCCGGATACGCTGGCGCTGACCGAGCAATCGCGCATCGCCGGCTTCAATCCGAAGGTGTTCTACACCGGCGTCGGCACCGCCTTCCCGCTCTATCGCGGGAAGTTCGGCAAGAACACCGAAGGCGTGATGGGCATCGGCGGCTGGAGCGGCGACAGCCCGGCGATCAAGGACTATCTCGCCCGCCACAAGGCCTCCGCCGCCAACGGCGCCGAGCCGGACCGCTGGGCGAGCGCAGTCACCTACGCCAGCCTGCAGATGCTGCAGCAGGCGATCGAACGCGTCGGCAAGATCGATCGTGCCGCTGTCATCAAGGACCTGCAGACCGGCTCGTTCGATACCGTGATCGGCAAGGTCAAGCTCGAGAACAACATGCCGACCCGCTACTGGTGGGTCGGTCAATGGCAGGATGGCGAGTTCTACGGCATCGCTCCGGCTGGCAATGAAGGTGCGCGTAAAGCGATCGTTCCGAAGCCGGCGTGGGTGGCGCCGTAACGTCACACTAACGCGGCCGGTCTTGTCATGACGAATGCTATCCTGACCGGCCTGATGCTGGGCGGCATGTATGCGCTCATCGCCATGGGGCTCACGCTCCAGTACGGCGTTGCGCGCATCATGAACCTCTCCTACGGCGAGTTTCTGATTGCAGCCGCCTTTGCCTCGCACTGGCTGTTCACGGGCTGGGCGATCAGTCCGTTTGTCGGACTGACGCTGGTCGTGCCTGCGGCCTTCCTGCTGAACTTCGCGATCTACAAGCTGCTGCTCACGCCGCTGGTGCGCCGCGCGCCCAACCGCGACGCACTCGAGGTCGACAGCATTCTCGCAACCTTCGGGCTTACCTTCGTCATTCAGGGCTCGATGCTCGCGCTGTTTGGCGGGGCCTATTACAGCTACTCGTTCCTCGCCTTCCCGGTGCAGTTTCTCGGCGAGACCGTTGCGGCCAACCGCCTCGCCGCTCTCGGCATCACCATCCTGCTTGGCCTTGTGCTTTATCTGGCTCTGACACGGACCCGCGCCGGCACGGCGGTACGCGCCGTTGCCGTCGATCCCTTTGCCGCCCAGCTTGTCGCCATCAACGTGCCGCAGGCCTCCGCTCTTACCTTTGCACTGGGCGGCGCGCTGGTCGCGGCGGCTGGCGTGCTGGTCAGCACCTTCCTCACCTTCAGCGCGTCATCCGGCGTGGTCTTCACGATGAAGGCGTTGATCGTCGTCGTGATGGGCGGCGTCGGCAACATGCTCGGCTGCCTGGTTGCGGGCCTGGCGCTTGGTCTCAGCGAGTCGCTGGTTGCCTCCTATGTCGATCCCGGCCTGACGCTGGCGGTCAATTTCGCCCTGTTCCTCACCGTGTTGCTGGTGAAGCCGGCCGGCCTGTTCGGCAGGGCGACACGATGACCGCGCGAACCGCAGGCCTCGGTGTCCTCACGCTCGTAGCCCTTGTGCTGCTGGCCTTCGTGCCGCGTCTCGGCAATCCCTATTACCTCGCGCTCGCCATCAGCCTCTTGCAGTACACCGTGCTGGCAACGGCCTGGGGCATGTTCTCAGGCCCCACACGCTACGTCTCGCTGGCAACGACCGCCTTCTTTGGTGTCGGTGCCTACACGGTTGCCGTGCTCGGCGAGATATTGCCCTGGCCGCTGGTGCTGCTGATCGCAGCGGCCCTCGGCGCCTTCGTGGCAGCCATTGTCGGGCTCTCGACGCTGCGCCTGAGCGGCGTGTATTTCGTCATCTTCACATTTGGCCTCACTGAGTTGATCCGCCAACTCGTGGTCTGGTTCGAGGTCAACAAATCGCGCGTGCTCGGGCGCTATGTCTTCGTCGACATCACCCAGGCCGATATTTACTGGCAGTTGCTGGCGCTCGCGGCGGCCGTGTTCCTGCTGGGCTGGCTGATCGCGCGATCTCGCCTCGGCTTTGCGCTGCGCGTCATTGGCGAAGATGAGACCGTCGCCAAGCATTGCGGGATCGATACCACCTTCGCCAAGGTCGCCCTGTTCACGATCAGCGCCACCGTCATGACGCTGGTCGGCGCGATCATGGCGCCGCGCTGGACCTATATCGAACCATCGATCGCCTTCAATTCGATGATCTCGTTTCAGGTGCTGATCATGGCGCTGCTCGGCGGTGCGCACCGGCTGTGGGGGCCGGTGCTCGGCGCCGTGCCGCTGACCCTGTTGTTCGAGCTCCTGAGCGCGCGTTTTCCGAATACGTTCACGATCATCCTCGGCTGCATCTTCCTGCTGATCGTTTACATGCTGCCGCGGGGCGTAGCGGGATTGATCGAGAAGCTGGCGGCGGCGCCGGGCGGCAAAACCACCGGACGGGTGGCCGCATGATCAGGGAAAGCGGAACACCGGTACTCGAGGTCGCCGGCCTGCGGCGCGCTTTCGGCGGGCTGGTTGCGGTCAACGACCTAGGTTTTGCGGTCGGGCACGGTGAAATCATGGGCCTGCTCGGCCCCAACGGGTCCGGCAAGACGACGGCGCTCAATCTGATGTCGGGCGTGCTGCGTCCCGATGCCGGCACCATCCGCCTGATGGGCCGGAACATCGCCGGCCTCGCCTCGTACCGGATCGCGCGGCTCGGCCTGGCGCGGACATTTCAGCTCGTCCGCGTGCTCGATGGCATGGATTGCCGCGAGAACATCAGGGCGGGGCTGGCGTTCCAGAAGCCGCATCTGCCCGCCACCGAGGCCGAGGTCCGGATCGACACGCTCCTCGATCGCGTCGGCCTTGCCGGGCACGACCGGCGGCCGGCGGCCGACCTCACCTATATCGACCGCAAGCGCCTGGAGCTCGCACGCGCCCTCGCCGCCAGGCCGCGGCTGCTGCTGCTCGACGAATGGCTCGCGGGCTTAAATCCATCCGAACTCATGATCGGCATCGACCTGATCCGGTCGCTGAAGGCTGATGGCATCACCATCGTGCTGGTCGAACATGTGATGAACGCGGTGCGCGCGCTGTGCGATCGTTGCGTCGTGATGAGCAGTGGCCGCAAGATCGCCGAAGGCGCGACCGCTGATGTTCTGAGCGATGCGGCCGTCGTGAAGGCCTATCTCGGCGGAGTAGCCGCCGATGCTTGAGGTCAGAAATCTCAGCCTGGCGTATGGCCTGCATCGCGCGCTCGACGGCGTCGCGCTCAGTGTCGGGGCCGGCGAGATCGTGACGATCCTCGGCGCCAACGGCGCGGGCAAGACCTCGCTTCTGAAAGCCATCGCGGGCGTCGTACGCACACTTCCAGGCAAGCAGGTGAGCCTCGCCGGCCGCGATATCTCGGCGCTCCCGGCACACGAGATCGTCGAAAGCGGATTGGCGCTGGTCCCCGAAGGCCGCGGCATATTCGGCGACCTGACGGTCAAGGAAAATCTCCTGCTCGGTGCCAACCCGAAGCGCGCCCGCGACGGCGAAGCGGCGCGGCGCGAACAGGTGCTGGGGCTATTCCCCCGCCTGCGCGAACGCGCCGCCCAGATCGCGCGCACCATGAGCGGCGGCGAACAGCAGATGCTCGCCATCGGCCGCGCGCTGATGTCCAATCCGGACATTTTGCTGCTCGACGAACCCTCGCTCGGGCTCTCGCCCGCCATGGTGCAGGAGTTGTTCGCAACGCTTCGGCGGGTGCGCGAGGCCGGCGTCGGATTACTGCTCGTTGAGCAGAACGCGCAGGAGAGCCTGCGGATTGCCGATCGCGGCTATGTGCTCGAAAACGGCATCATCGTCGGGCATGGCACCGCCGATCATCTGAAATCCGATCCCGCCGTCCAGCGCGCCTATCTCGGCGGCGCACCATCATCGTAACGCCACGCCAAAGGAGAAAGCCATGTACGAAATCACGCTGCTGCTCGAGAGCAAGGATGTCCCGGCGTCGAACGGTGCGACGTTCGATCGCCTCAACCCCGTCACGGGTGACGTCGCAAGCCGCGCCGCGGCGGCCCAGATCGCGGATGCGAAGCGCGCGGCCGATACCGCCGCAGCCGCCTTCCCGGCGTGGTCCGCCACCGGCCCAAATGCCCGGCGCGCGATCCTGCTGAAAGCCGCCGATCTTCTGGCGTCGAAGGCTCCGCAATTCATCGAGCTGATGGCAGCCGAAACCGGGGCGACCGCCGGCTGGGCCGGCTTCAACGTTCACCTCGCCGCCGGCATGCTGCGCGAGGCCGCCGCCATGACCACGCAGATCTCGGGCGAAGTCATCCCCTCGGACAAGCCGGGCTGCATCGCCATGGCCGTTCGCCAGCCCGCGGGCGTGGTGCTGAGCATGGCGCCGTGGAACGCGCCGGTCATTCTCGGTGTGCGCGCCATCGCGCTGCCGCTGGCCTGCGGCAACACCGTGGTGTTGAAGGCTTCCGAAATCTGTCCGGGTACCCATCGGCTGATCGCGGAGTGCCTGCGCGACGCGGGCCTGCCGCCGGGCGTCCTCAACGTCATCACCAACGCACCGGAAGACGCCCCTGCCCTGATCGAAATGCTGATCGGCCATCCCGCCGTGCGCCGGGTCAATTTCACCGGCTCGACGCGGGTCGGCCGCATCATCGCACAGGTCGCGGCCAAATATCTCAAGCCGGCGTTGCTGGAACTCGGCGGCAAGGCGCCGATGATCGTGCTTGACGATGCCGATATCGACGCGGCCGTTGCCGCCGCGGCGTTCGGCGCCTTCATGAACCAGGGCCAGATCTGCATGTCGACCGAGCGCCTCGTCGTCGACGAGAAGATCGCCGACACCTTCGTGACCAAACTCGCCGCGAAGGCCGGATCGCTGGTCGCCGGCGATCCCCGCAAGGGCAATGCGCCGCTGGGATCGCTGATCGGCACCGATGCCGCGGCCCGCATCCAGGCCCTGATCAACGACGCCGTCAGCAAGGGCGCCAAGGTGGTCGCAGGCGGGCGCAGCGAGGGCACGCTGATGTCGGCAACGGTCATCGACGGCGTCAACTCGTCGATGCGCATTTACGGCGAGGAGTCGTTCGGGCCGGTGGTCTGCATCGTGCGGGTCAACGGTGTGGACGAAGCCGTGCGGGTCGCCAATGACACCGAATACGGGCTATCGGCCGCCGTGTTCGGCCGCGATATCGCCCGCGCCTTCGAGGTCGCCAAACGGATCGATTCCGGCATCTGCCATGTCAACGGCCCCACCGTTCACGACGAGGCGCAAATGCCGTTCGGCGGCGTCAAGGCGTCGGGCTATGGCCGCTTCGGCGGCAAGGCCGGCATTGCCGAATTCACTGAGCTACGCTGGATCACGATCGAGACCGGACCGCAGCATTATCCGATATAGAATCTGGCTCTGATTGAATCAGAGCCATATTCTAGATTCTTGTTTTGACGCGTTTTCTTCACGCGAACCGGTATCCACTTCGCTCGAAAACGCCATGGCCGGGAGTGGCGACGCGTCAGCTCTTGGTCTTGACGCGGAAGATCACCGGCAGGGTGAAAGTCAGGCCTTCGTCGGCGATGACAGGCGGTGGCATCGGCACCGGATCGGAGCGCCGCACCATCGCCAGCGCCGCCTCGTCGAAGGCCGTATCGCCCGAGCCCTTTTCGATATCGGTCGAGAGCACGTGGCCCATGCGGTCGAGCGTGAAGCGAATCTGGATCTCGGCGGATTTTTGCTGCCGTTCCTTCGGGTACCGCTTGTGCTTGTCGAGATGCGCGACCAGCTCCTTCTGCCAGGTCGCGCGTGCACGCCGCGCGCTCTCGCCGGTACCGATCACCGGCGCGACGGAACGCTGCCCTTCCGGAATGGCCTCCGAACTCGGCGTCGCGGTGGCTTCGGCGGCAATCGACTCGGTGGAAGCCTGCGTCTGCACCGCCGCGATCTTCGGATCGTCCTCTTTCGGCTTCTTCGATTCGGTCTCCGTCACCACCCGGTCGGCCTCTTCAGGCTCGGTCGGCCTGTCCTGCGGCAGCTCGGTTTCCTTGACCTCGGCCTTCTGCTCGGAGAGCTGAGGCGACGCAGCGGAAGCATCGGTATCCGGACCCGGTGGGAGGTCGGTCACCTCCCGACGGACAGAGGCCATTTCGAGCCCGATCTCGATCGCCGATGCACCAAGCGCGTCATCGGCTTCCTCGGTCTGCAAATGCACAATCGCCAGCGCCGCGCCGCCGACGTGAAGCGCGAGCGCGATTACCGCGGCGGAAATCCAGAGCCGCCGGGATGGCTTTTGCTCGTCGGGGCCGGTCAAGGCTTTGCCGGCGCCGCTTGCGCCGCGGCTACTTCGGGAACGCCTTCGAGCGCCACCAGCTTGATCTTGGAATAGCCACCGGCGCGCAGGATTTCGAGAATGTCCATCAATTCGCCGTAAGGCACGGCGCGGTCGGCGCGCAGGAAGATGTGGCGTTCCTTGCTGGCATCGGCCATCGCATCGAGCGAGCGCACCAGGTCGACGCGCTTGACCATGTTTTCCCCGATCGCAACCGAGAGATCCGGCTTGATGCTGACATAGGTCGGCTTGTCCGGCTTCTTCTGCGGGGTCGCGGTCGAGGTCGGCAAATCGATCGGCAGGTCGACGGTCGATAGCGGCGCCGCGACCATGAAGATAATCAGGAGGACCAGAATGACGTCGATGAACGGCGTGACGTTGATCTCGTGCGATTCCGCAAAATCGCTGTCGTCATCGAGGTCGGTGTCTGCGATCGAGGCGCCCATTGCCTACTCCGCTGCTCCACGGGCGCGCTGCCCGCCGCTAACGTGCGTGCGGTCGAGATCGCGCGACAACAGGCGCCCTGCGGCACCTGACGCGCGGTTGACCAGTTCGAGGTAGCCTTTGGTAACCCGCGCGAAGTGATTGTAGATGATGACGGCGGGGATTGCCGCGACGAGGCCGATGGCGGTGGCCAGCAGCGCTTCGGCAATGCCGGGCGCCACCACGGCGAGGTTCGTGGTCTGCGATTTCGAAATGCCGATGAAGCTGTTCATGATGCCCCAGACGGTGCCGAACAGTCCGACGAAGGGCGACGTTGCGCCGATCGTTGCCAACAGGCCCATGCCGAGCCGGATGCGCCGTGCCTCGGCGCGCACGATTTCGGCAAAACTGGAAGCGGCGCGCTCCTTGATGCCAGCGTCGCTCGATATGCCCGCCGACAGCCGCGCCTCACGCATCGCTGCCGCAAGGAAGGACGCCAGCACGCTGCCCTTGGCGCCCAGCGCGAACTGCGCTTCCGCCAGCGACCGCGCGTCGCCGATCTTGGCCAGCGCCGAGCGCACCTTGCGCTGAACGACCGTCAGCTCGAGCATCTTGGCGATGAAGATGGTCCAGGTCACCAGCGAGGCAAAGGCAAGGCCGATCATGACCGCCTTGACCACCACGTCGGCCGACTTGAACATCGTCCACGGCGACAATTCCTTGAGTTCGGCGGCCGCGGCCTTCAGCAATTTGCCCTCGCGCTCCGCCGGCGTGGCGGCCGCGTCCGAAGCTGCGGCCGGCGCAGCAGCGGCGGCCGGCTGGGACAGCGTGGCCGGAGGCTGCGATACGGCAGGCGCCTGCTGGGCCACGGGTGCGGATGGTGCCGCAGGGGTCGCGCCCTGCTGGGCCGACGACGACCCCGCCAGCGACAGCATCGCCAGCGCCGAGATCACCGCAAATGTCGTCACGCGAGAAAGAGACATGTTCTTCATACTTCGGCCCAGTAGCGGATCAGGTTGTGATAGATACCGGTCAATTTGACCGTTTCAGGGTCGTCTCGCCCAAGCCGCTCCACCAGGGCCTGGATCGAGGTATCGAGATCGAAGATCAGGCTGCGGGCGTGGGCATCCCGTACCATGCTCTGCAGCCAGAAAAAAGACGCCACGCGCATACCTCGTGTGACCGGCGTGACCAGATACAAACTAGACGCAGGATAAAGCACGAGGTCCCCCGCGGCGAGCTTGATTTCGTGGGAACCATAGAGATCCTCGACCACCAGCTCGCCCCCATCATACTCGTCCGGCTCCGACAGAAACAACGTCACCGACAGGTCGGTCCGGATCCGCTGGCCGGTGAGACGATCTCCCCTCACCGCGTTGTCGACATGGAGGCCGAAATGGTGCCCGCCGGAGGCCACGTAGCGATTAAATAGCGGCGGAAAGATCTGCAGCGGGATCGCCGCCGAGATGGATCTCGGACTGGCCGTCAGCGCCGAAAGCAGGCGATTGCCGAGCGTTCGCGCAACCTCGCTGTCCGGCGGAAGCTGCTCGTTGCGCTTCACCATCCGATTTGCGCCCCCGCAGTAGAGCGGCCGTCCTCCCAGGCGGAAGCGTCCGGCGCCATTGCAAAATTCATTACGTGCCTTTGATCGATTTCAATTCGCGCAGATCGACATGCGGCGAGTAGTCCCGCGGTAGGTACCGAGCAAGAAATTTGGGGTCAACGCGATTGGAGCAGGACTCTGGTTGAATACGCTCAGATCACAGCGATTCTAATCTGTAGTTTGAAATGGTTCTAAGAACTCCGCTGCAACCAATCGCGCATTCACCCTGCTCGCAAGACACACTGACGATCGCGCGTCATTTGGCGCTGGCGCAGAACGCTGCTCGACGGCTGTTTCAAACCTTTCCAATTGTTTAGGATTTTCAAGCCTTAGTGTTTGTACAGGGCAAGCGGGCGGACTTTAAATCGGCATGCGGGGGAACTTCCTTCAATCCATGGGCTGATATGTCGAGGTCACGCACCATCCGTTGGGCTTTGCTGATCGTAGCGATCGCTGCGTTGGGCTTTTTGGGCTGGCAGCGATTCCATGGCGGGGATCATCAGGCGCAAGCTGAAGCTCAGAAGCGCGTGCCTGCCCGTGTCGCCGTCCCCGTGCGGATTGCCCCGGTCGAAAAGGCTGATTTTCCAGTCTATCTGACCGGCCTCGGCACCGTGCAAGGCTTCAACACGGTGCTGGTCCGTACTCGGGTCGACGGCCAGATTAACAGGATCGCGTTCCAGGAAGGCCAGTTCGTTCGTGAAGGCGACACGCTGGTCGAGATCGATCCGCGGCCGTTCCAGGCTGCGCTCGATCAGGCCAAGGCCAAGAAGGCGCAGGACCAAGCCAATCTCGCCAATGCCAACCTCGACCTGCAGCGCTCCACCCGGCTCGGTGAGTTCGCGACCCGCCAGCAAACGGACACCCAGCGGGCTTTGGTCGCGCAACTGACGGCGCAAGTGGCCGGCGACGATGCAGCAATCGCCAATGCGCAGACGCAGCTCGACTACGCGACCGTCAAGGCGCCGTTCTCGGGCATTGCCGGCCTGCGCCAGGTCGACGTCGGCAACATCGTCAATGCCGCGACGCAGACCGGCATCGTCAGCATCGCCCAAATCGAGCCGATAGCCGTGATCTTCACCGCGCCGGAGGACCAGTTGCCGGATATCAAGGCCGCGCTCGCCGCCGGCTCTCCCAAGACGATCGCGCTCTCCACCGACGGCAAGCGGGTGCTTTCCACCGGCGCGCTTTCGCTGATCAACAACCAGGTCGACACGTCAAGCGGGACGATCAGGCTCAAAGCCGTGTTCGACAACAAGGACCACGCGCTGTGGCCTGGCCAGTCGGTTTCGACCCAGCTGCTGGTAGCGACGCTGAAAGACGCCACCGTTGTTCCCGACGATGCCGTTCAGCATGGCCCCAATGGTCTTTACGCCTACACGGTCAACAAGGAGAACAAGGCTGAACTTCGCAAGATCAGGGCGACGCGCTCGACCGACGGCCGCTCCGTGGTCGACGAAGGGCTGTCGCCCGGCGAGCAGGTGATCACGGCGGGCCAGTTCAAGGTTCAGCCGGGCACGCTGGTGACGACGGCCGTCGCCAGCTCTCAGGCCCAGGCCAAGGTGACCGGCCAATGAGCGGGGGAATCTCCGCCCCCTTCATTCGCTACCCGATCGGCACCTCGCTGATGATGGCGGGGATCATGTTCGTCGGCCTCGTCGCCTATCCCTTGCTGCCGGTTGCGCCCCTGCCGCAAGTCGACTTTCCGACCATCCAGGTCTCGGCCTCTCTGCCCGGCGGCAGTCCGGAAACCATGGCCTCGTCAGTGGCGCAGCCGCTGGAACGTCAGTTCGCGCAAATTCCGGGCGTCGCGCAGATGACGTCGACCAGCTATCTCGGAACCGCGGCGATCAATATCCAATTCGATCTCAACCGTTCGATCGACGCCGCCAACGACGTGCAGGCCGCGATCAATGCGGCCAGCGGCCAATTGCCGAAGAACCTGCCCTCGCCGCCGACCTATCGCAAGGTCAACCCGGCCGACTCGCCCGTCCTCCTGCTGTCAGCGACGTCGGACACGCTGCCGCTGACATCAGTCAGCGACGCCGTCGATGCCCAGCTCGCGCAGCAGATCAGCCAGATATCCGGCGTCGCCCAGGTCATCATCGGCGGGCAGCAGAAGCCGGCGATCCGCATTCAGATCGACCCCGCCAAGCTCGTCGCCAAGGGCCTGTCGCTGGAGGACGTGCGCAACCAGATCGCGATCACGACCGTGAACAGTCCCAAGGGCAATATCGACGGCGACCGTCGCGCCTACACCATTTACGCCAACGACCAGTTGCCGGACTCAAAGGACTGGAACGACGTCGTTATCGCCTTTCGCAACGGCGGCCCCTTACGAATTCGCGATATCGGCCAGGCCGTTACCGGGCCGGAAGACGCCAAGCAGGCGGCCTGGGCCAATGGCAAGCGCGGCGTGTTCCTGATCGTGTACAAGCAGCCCGGCGCCAACGTCATCGAGACCGTCGACAAGATCAAGGCGGAGTTGCCGCGGCTGGTCGCTGCGATCCCATCGGCGATCAAGATCGAAGTCATCAGCGACCGCACCCAGACAATCCGCGCGGCGGTGGAAGACGTGCAGTTCACCCTGCTGCTCACCATCGCGCTGGTCGTCATGGTGATCTTCATCTTCCTGCGCAGTTTCTGGGCGACCGTGATTCCGGCCGTGACGGTGCCGCTGGCGCTGCTCGGCGCCTGCGCGCTGATGTGGGTGTTCGGCTACACGCTCGATAATCTCTCGCTGATGGCGCTCACCATCGCCGTCGGCTTCGTGGTCGACGATGCCATCGTGATGCTGGAAAACATCACGCGCTATATCGAGGAAGGCGAAAAACCGCTCGCCGCGGCCTTCAAGGGCGCCCGCGAGATCGGCTTCACCATCGTATCGATCAGTATCTCGCTGGTCGCGGTGCTGATCCCGCTGTTGCTGATGGGCGGCATCATCGGGCGGCTGTTCCGCGAATTCGCCGTGACGCTGGCGATGACCATCTTCGTCTCGATGATCGTGTCGCTGACGCTGACGCCGATGATGGCCTCGCGCTTCCTGCGCGCGCACGGCGAAACCAGGCACGGCCGGTTCTACCAATGGAGCGAACGCGCCTTCGATGCGATGCTGCGCGCTTACGAGCGCGGTCTCGACCTCGCGCTGCGCTGGAAGTTCACGACGCTGATGATTTTCTTCGCAACGCTCGGTCTGTCGGTTTATCTGTTCGTCATCATTCCCAAAGGCTTCTTCCCGCAGCAGGACAACGGCCTGATCACGGCTACTTCGGAGGCCAGCCAGGACATCTCCTTCGCCGACATGAAGCGGCGCCAGGAGGAACTCGGCAAGATCGTGCAGGCCGACCCCGATGTGGCCTCTGTCGCGATGGTGATCGGCGGCAGCGGCCGCGCCGGCAACAATGGCAATCTGTTCATCACGTTGAAGCCGCGCGACGAGCGCAAGGCGTCCGCCCAGCAGGTCATCGCTCGCCTCCGTCCTCAATTGGAGAAGGTCGAGGGCGCCCGTCTCTACATGCAGGCGGCGCAGGACGTGCGGCTCGGCGGCCGGCCGACGCGAACCCAGTTCGAGTTCACGCTGCAGGACGCCGACCTTGCCGAGCTGAACGAATGGGCGCCGAAGATCCTTCAGAAGATGCAGACGCTGCCCGAGCTTCGCGACGTCGCCACCGACCAGCAGACCAATGGCACCACGCTGGAGCTGCAGATCAACCGCGATACCGCCTCGCGCTACGGCATCCAGCCGCAACTGATCGACGACACGCTATATGATGCGTTCGGCCAGCGCCAGGTGACGCAGTTCTTTACCCAACTCAACACCTACAAGGTGGTGCTCGAAGTGCTGCCGGAATTGCAGGGCAGTCTCGACACGCTGAACAAGATTTACGTGAAATCGCCGGCCACCGGCGACCAGGTGCCGCTGTCGGCCTTTGCCACCTGGACCAGCGTGCCGGTGCGGCCGTTGTCGATCAGCCATCAAGGCCAGTTCCCGGCCATCACGATCAGCTTCAATCTCGCGCAGGGCGTGGCGCTGGGACAGGCGACGGACGCGGTGCAGAAGGCGATGGTCGAACTCGGCGCGCCGGCGACGCTCAATTCGAGCTTCCAGGGCACCGCGCAGGCGTTCCAGCAGTCGCTCGGTACCGTGCCGCTGTTGATCCTTGCAGCGCTCGTCGTGGTGTATTTGATCCTCGGCATTCTCTACGAAAGCTACATCCACCCGATCACGATCCTGTCCACGCTGCCGTCCGCCGGCGTCGGCGCGCTCGCGATCCTGATGCTGTTCGGGTTCGACTTCAGCCTGATCGCGCTGATCGGCATCGTGCTCCTGATCGGCATCGTGAAGAAGAACGGCATCATGATGGTCGATTTCGCGATCACGGCCGAGCGCGACGAGCGTCTCGAGCCCGAGGCCGCGATCCGCAAGGCGGCGCTATTGCGCTTCCGCCCGATCATGATGACGACGATGGCGGCGCTGCTCGGCGGCGTGCCGCTGATGCTGGGTACCGGCACCGGATCGGAAATCCGCCAGCCGCTCGGCTATGCCATGGTCGGCGGCCTGATCGTCAGCCAGGCGCTGACGCTGTTCACGACGCCGGTGGTCTATCTCTATCTCGACCGGCTCTCTAACGCGTTTGCACGATGGGGCCGTTCGTCCAATCCTAACCACGATGCGCAGTTGGACGCTGGCGGCTCGGTCAAGCAAGCGGCCGAATGACTTGACTTTGTGCGGGAACCGGCACTACCGAAGGTAGTTCATTTCGGAGCCGGTTCAGTGAAAATTTTAGTAAAATTTGCAGTCGCTGCCGCGACAACCTTCGGTTTATGCGGCCATAGCCACGCCCAGGCGCCCAAGGCCAAAAATAACGCCGCGCCCTTGGCCCAGGCAGCGCCGGCTCCTACCGCCGCAGCGACCGAGGGTGCGAATACACCAGCGCCTCCCGGCTGGATTGCGCGATGCAGCAGCGCAAGCCGTGGCGCACCGCTCGAATGCGCGATCGAGCAGAGCGCGGTTCTGACCAAGACCGGCCAGTTGATCGTGCTGATCAATATCCGCGTATCAGCCGAAACCCGCGCGCCGATCGCACTGGTGCAATTGCCGCTCGGGCTCAACCTGCCGGCCGGCGCCAGAATCCAGGTCGACGACGGCAAGGCGTCCGAGTTGCAGATCCAGACCTGCGAGGCCCGCGGCTGCTACGCCAACCTGCAGATTTCGCCCGACGTGCTGGCCGCATTGAAATCCGGCAAGCAGTTGAAAGTGTCGTTCCAGAATCTGGCGAAGGAGACGATTACAATTCCCATGCCGCTGGGCGATTTCGCCGCGGCGTATGAGAAGATTAAGTAGGCGCTCTCTCCATGTCATTGCGAGCGCAGCGAAGCAATCCATCCCTCCGCAGATGACAAAATGGATTGCTTCGCTTCGCTCGCAATGACGGGTCTGCTTGCGGCGGGTCCTACACCAGCTACTGCCGCGCCATCTCCGCAGCCCCCACCCCCTCGCCGTCCAGCTTCTGGTCGTCATGCATGTCGACCGTCACCCGCAACAACTGCCCGGTGAATTCGTACGGCGCCTCGTAGTACGAGACCGGGCTGGAGCGGTCGCGGCCGATGTCGAGGCCGGACCACGAGATGAAGTTGTTGAAGGCAAGCTGGGTCTGGATCGAGCCTGCCGCCTCGCCGTCGATCAGGAGCGTATAGGCCGTCACGCCGGTGCGGGAGCCCTTGGCCGGCGGCTCCTTGCGCAGCAGACGCTCGACATGCACGCCGAGACGGTGCGCGCCTGATGGCACCTTGCGGTTGGAGGTCACGATCTCATGGCCGCCGCCGATATTGAGATCGTGCACCAGCACGCCGTCCTTGATGTAGAGGCTGTAGCCTGACGTCGCATCGCCATGGGCGATCAGCACGCCCTCGGCGCCATCATCGCCAATCTCCACATGGGCTTCGATGGTGTAGCTGCGGCTGCGCACATCGGGCGCGACGTCGGTCGGCACGTGCCCCATGCCGGCGTGAAAAGTGAATTTGTTACGGGCGCCGTGGAAGCGCGCCGCGTTCTCCGCAAAGCGCGGGCCGAACCGGTCGTCGAGCGGCAGGACTTTGTGCTTCTCGGCCTCGCTCCACCACAGTCTGATCATCGCTTCCAGCCGCTCGGGCTCTTGCGCCGCCAGATCGTTCGTTTCCGAAAAATCCTGCGCCAGGTGAAACAGCTCCCATTTGTCGTTCTCGAACGGCGTGCCCGAGGGATGGAAGGAAACCGCCTTCCAGCCGTCCTGCCAGATCCCGCGATGCCCGAACATTTCAAAGTATTGCGGCGAAGGTTTTGACGGCGCGGCTGGATCGGCAATCGAGCGAGCAAAGCTCTCGCCTTCGATCGGCATCTGCGCGACGCCGCCAATTTCGGCCGGCGGCGTGATGCCGATCAGGTCGAGCAAGGTCGGCGTCAGGTCGCAGGCATGGACGAATTGATGGCGCACCTCGCCTTTGGCGGCGATCTTCTTCGGCCAGGTCATGACGAAGGGATCGCGGATGCCGCCGCCATGGGTGTTCTGCTTGTAGCGGCGCAGCGGCGTGTTCGACGCCATCGCCCAGCCGTGCGGAAAGTTGCTGTGCGAAGCCGGCCCGCCGATGTCGTCGATCCGGCGCAGCTTTTCCGCGATCGGTTCGGGACGGAAATTATACGGCCCCATCGCGTTGACGAAGCCGAGCGGCCCGCCCTCCTGGCTCGCGCCGTTGTCCGACAGCACCAGGATCAGGGTGTTGTCGCGAATGCCGGCTGTGTCGAGAAAGCCGATCAGCCGCGCCAGATGCTGGTCGGCATGATCGAGCATGCCGGCGAAGGCCGCCTGCAGCCGCGTGAAGACGCGCTTTTCGTCGGCACTGTGCTCGTCCCATGCCTTCACGCCGTCATTGCGTGCGGGCAATCGGGTTTCCGGTGGCACGATGCCCATCGCCTTCTGCCGTGCCATCCGCTGCTCGCGCTCGACGTCCCAGCCATGGGCGAACTTGGCGTCATAGCTCTTGATGATGTCCATCGGCGCCTGGTGAGGCGCGTGGCAGGCGCCGAGCGCCACCCAGGTCAGCCATGGGATATCAGGCCGGTCGGCGGTGTGATCGGCGATGAAGCGGATCGACTGGTCGATCAGGTCGGACGTGAGGTGATAGCCATCCGCGTAGGTGCCGGGCGCATCGATGTGGGTGTTGTCGGAAACGAGTTCCGGCGCAAACTGATCGGTCTCGGCATCGAGAAAGCCATAGAAGCGATCAAAACCGCGGCCGAGCGGCCAGCCGTCGAATGGCCCGGTGGCGCCGCTTTCGGTCAACGGCGTTACGTGCCATTTGCCGACCATGTAGTTGCGATAACCGTGCGGCCGCAGCATTTCCGCCAGCGTCCCCGCCTCGCGCGCGATCTTGCCGCGATATCCGGGGTAGCCGCTATCGAAATTGGCGAGGCAGCCGACACCGACCGAATGATGGTTGCGCCCGGTGAGCAGCGCCGCGCGCGTCGTCGAACACATCGCGGTGGTGTGAAAGCCGGAATAGCGCAGGCCTTCGGCGGCGAGACTGTCGATGGTCGGCGTCCTGATGGCCGAGCCGTAGCAGCCGAAATCGGAGAATCCCACATCGTCGAACAGCACGACCAGGATGTTCGGCGCGCCTTGCGGCGGCTTCGGCGCCGACGGCCACCACGGCTTCGATCCGGCCACCGTCTTCCCGATCGTGCCGCCGAACGGCTTTGCGCTGCCTGCCGCCATGCTTTCCTCCCGTTTTTTGGATGCGACCGCGGTTGACCCACAGGTTCGCCGGGGCCACGGCAACGCGCTGCCTGCGCATTGCCAGAAACCATAATCCGAATTATCATTATTGTTATTTCGAACGGAGACGCAAGTTCCCAATGCAGCGACCGCCCGAACTCGACCTTCCCGGCGTCACCCCGTCGCGGCAGCAGCGCAGCCGCGAGACCACGGCCGCCCTGCTCCAGGCCGGCGCGGAGATGTTGCGCACGCACAGCCTCGCGGAATTGTCGATCGAGGTGCTGTGCCGGCAGGTCGGCGCCACCGTCGGCGCCTTCTACAGCCGCTTCGAGAGCAAGGACGCCTATTTCAATGCGTTGATCGAACTGGCCGCGCGCGACGGCGGAAGCCGACTGTCCCGGATGAAGGAGGACAAGCGGCTGGCCGATGCCGATCTCGCCGGGCTCAGCCGCCTCCTCGTCCGCGGCACCATCGGCTGGGTACGAAACCACGAAGGCGTGCTGCGCGCAGCACTGCAGCACGACGACACAAGGCCGGACCGGTGGTCCACCTTCAAGGGGCTGGCGCGCGCCAACGTGGCGGACGCCACGCCAATCCTGCTTGGCGCCATGGGCCGGGCCGACAAGGCGGCAAAAACGCGCGCCATCGCCTTCGGCTTTCAGGTCGTGCTGGGAACGCTGGTCAATGCTATCCTCAACGATCCCGGGCCGCTGTCGATTCACGACCGGGAAATGGAAGAGCGGCTGGCGAATTGCCTGCTGCTGTTGCTGCAGGCGGAGATGACGGCGCCGACGGTTCGCAATTCGCGCGGTCGCAAAAAACCGGCTCATCGTTCGCAGGGCTGACCCGGGACCGCGGTAAATGCCGCCCGCAGCCCCCTGCAATTCGGCCCGAAAAGGCCCGGACCGAGCGAGTAGAACGACGCACCAGCGAAAGCGGCGATTTGCAAAATCCCCGCTCCAGCCGATTGCCCGGACATCCACCTAACCTATTGATGTCACTGAGCAATTATTGGGGAATGGTGTAACGGTAGCACAACGACTTTCGGGCTAAGCCGTTGAAATCTCTCACTTGGTTTTGCAAACCACCTCCATTCTCCGGCTATATCCGGTCACTTCTGAAACGTTTGCAAAACTCTTCTCGTTGTCCTCGGTGTTGAGCAGATTAGTTGATCGATGGCGAAGCTGTCATCCTTGGCGTTGACGGTGTTCCCGATTTCGCGAATATCCACGCTCATTATTGATACTGTCAGTCGGCCTTTTCCCTCACATATCGGCCGGGCGCAGATTCACCGGGAGGGTAGAGGTTGCTGCCGAGTTGCGCGCGCGCCGGCAGTTGCTCTTCCGCCTGCGGCTTGAGCCAGCCGATCCAGTCATTCCACCAGCTGCCGGGCTTTTCATTGGCGCCGGCCAGCCATGTCGCGGGATCTTCGCATCGATCGGTCGATACCCAATAGCTTCGCTTGTTCTTCGACGCCGGATTGATCACACCAGCGATATGTCCGCTCGCGCCGAGAACAAAGCGAGTGTCGCCGCGGAAGAGGCCCGTCGTCCGATAGGCGGACCGCCACGGCACGATATGGTCCTCGACGGTCGCCAGAACATAGGCAGGCAGGTCGACCCGCCCCAAATCGACTGACGTGTTGCACATCATCAACCTGTTCGGGTGCCGGAGATTGTTCTCCAAGTACATGTTCCTGATGTACCAGCAGTACATCGGTCCCGGCAGATTCGTCACGTCGGCATTCCAGAACAGGAGATCGAAACGCTCGGGCGACTTCCCCTTCAGGTAATTGTTGACCACGTTCGGCCATATCAACTCTTTCGAGCGCAGGGTCTGAAAGACGAACCCGAGTTCGGAGCCGCGGTAGATGCCTCCATTCCCAATGGTCTGCTCACGCTGTCGCACGCTATCCTCGTCCACAAATACGCCGAGGTCACCCGGCTCGCGGAAATCGAGCATGGTCGTCAGCAGTGTCACGCTGGCGACCGATTCGTCGCCTCGCGTCCGCAGGATAGCGAGGGCAGACGACAGGATCGTTCCGCCGACGCACCAGCCGACCACGTTGACCTTGTCAGCACCGGAAACCGATCGGGCGATCTCGACGGCGCGCATTGCGCCATGCTCGACGTAATCATCCCATCCAAAATGCCCGCAAGAGGCATCCGGGTTGCGCCAGGAAACGATGAAGACCGTCATGCCGTGCTCGACCGCGAACCTGACAAAGGAATTGGCCGGCTGAAGGTCAAGAATATAGAACTTGTTGATGCAGGGCGGCACGATCAGCAATGGCCGCACGGCCACCTGCTCGGTCGCCGGTTCATATTGAATCAGTTGAAACAGGGCATTCTCGAATACGACGGCGCCCTTGGACGTCGCGACGTCTTTCCCGACCTCGAAAGCGCCCTCGTCCGTGATCGTCAGGCTGCCCCTGCCCAGATCCGACATCAAATTGTCCAGGCCTGCCTTGAGGCTTTGGCCTTCGGTGTCCGTCGCGAGCTTGATGACGTCGGGATTGGTGGCAAGAAAATTGGTCGGACTCATCGCTTCGACGAGTTGGCGCGTGAAGAAACGCAGCCGATGCTTCTCCTTTTCGTCCAGATCCAGCGCTTCGACGAAGTCGGTGCAATAGCGCGAATTCAGCAGATAGCATTGCTTCAGCAGACTATGGAGCGAATTGTCCCGCCATTCCGTGGCGTTGAACCTGCGATCGCCGCGCGCGGGTTCGAGCGCCGCTTCGGTCTGCATTCCCGCAGCCGATTTGAAGGCGCTTTCCGTGAGTTGGTACAGACGCATCAGATGGTCAGCCTGTAGTTCGGCGATACGCCTCGACGAACCCAGAGACGATTTCGACGTCGTACCGTCGCCGTCGGCACCCGGCGCCCATCCCAGCGACCGCCAGAGGCTCGCGCCTGCCTTCATGAACCCTTCGACAAATTCGTCAGGTATATTGAATGGCCGATTCATCAACTACCCCTCGCTCAGCAAGATTGAATGTTTCGTTCGTTTCCTCTTCGGGCAGCTTCTGTCGGCGCCCTTCGCTCTCGTATGCGCCAAGAGCTTGTCAGCTATCCGGCCGGACCCGTGGCTTCGGCCGCCAAGCCTGTCCAGGGTGTCGCAAATGGCCGCTTGTTGTCGTCAGGAGCCGGAGCGAACATTTGTTCCCTCCCTGATCTCGTCAACGTTGACCGAAAGGCGCTTGATCTTGTCGTACAGCGTCTGCTTCGGGATGCCCAAAAGCATTGCAGTCGCCTGAACGTCGCCTTGCTTGCGCCGCAGCGCGTCCTCGATGATCGATCGCTCGATGTTTTCCAACTGTCGAGGCAGCGACACATCCGATGTACCCAACCCGGGCTTGTTGATGACCTTGCCGTCGAGCACGCCAAGCACGAAGCGATCGGCGACGTTACGGAGCTCCCGTACGTTTCCCGGCCACGAATAGGCCAGCAAGACGGACAGCATCTGCTCGTCCAGTATCGGCGCGTCGCGCTCGAACCGTCTGGCGGCGTCCAGCGTGAAGTGCTCGAACAGCAGGGGAATGTCTTCGCGGCGCTCGCGAAGCGGCGGCAGTTCGATGAATGCGACGCCAAGGCGATAGTAGAGATCGGCGCGAAATAGCCGCTTCTCGCTCAACTCGAGCAGATTCGTCTTACTCGCCGCAACGACGCGGCAATCCACCGAGATCGGCTTGTTCGTTCCGACGCGTTCGATCGATCGATCCTGCAGCGACCTCAGCAACTTCACCTGCACGCTAAGCGGCATGCTCTCGATTTCGTCGAGGAACAGTGTTCCTCCGTTGGCATATTCGATCTTTCCGATGCGCTGGCGGGTGGCACCGGTAAATGCCCCGATTTCGTGGCCGAACAGCTCGCTCTCGACGAGCGATTCAGGGAGACCGCCGCAGTTCACCGGGACATAGTTGCCGCCGCGTCGCGTGCTGTGATTGTGGAGGCAGCGCGCGACAACATCCTTGCCGGTTCCGGTCTCGCCATAGATCGTGACATCGACGTTCGTCGAGGCCAACGTGGAAACGAGCCGGCGCACTTCCTGTATTTGCGGCGAGCGGCCGAGCAGATTCGCCTCGATTCCCTGGCGGTCCGCGAGCGCCGATCGGAGCGAGCGCACCTCCAGTGTCAGCCGTCTCTTTTCGGTCGCTCTGCGTACCACCGAGACGAGCTGCTCCGACGAGCACGGCTTCTCGATGAAGTCGTAGGCGCCGTTTCGCATCGCCTGCACGGCCATGGAAATATCGCCGTGGCCGGTGATCAGGATCACTGGCAGATCCTGATCCAACCTGTGCAGATCGGATTGCCATTCAAGGCCGCTCTTGCCGCGCAGACGTACGTCGCAGACCACGACGAAGGGCATGTCGGAGCGCACGGATGCGCTGGCGGTCTCGACCGAAGCAAATCCCGAGACCGAAAACCCCGCAAGTTCGAGGGCCTGAACACCGCCGATCCGGACATCGTCGTCGTCCTCGACGTAGATCACGCCGATTGATTGGTCATCGCCCATGCGAAGCCGCCTCTGTTGTGTCAGCCAACGGAAGAATCACGACAAATTCGGCACCACTCGAAAGGTTCCGCGCACGCAATTCGCCGCCAAAGGTTCGCGCGATGTGGTTGGAGAGCATCAGACCTAGACCGAGCCCCTTGCCTGCAGGCTTTGTCGTCACAAAAGGCTCGAACATGCGCTGGAGAACATCGGAGGAAATCGCAGGACCGCTATTGCTGATGGCGATGCGACAGCGGGCGGCTTGCCCCTCTTCTCTGGTTGCCCGGATCAGGATCGACTTTCGCTCGACGCTCTCCACGGCATCCAGCGCATTCGCCACAATGTTACACAACAGCTGCTCAAGCCGCGTTTGATCGGCAACGACGCTAAGGTCAGCGTCAATATCCGACACGACGGCGACGCCGCCCTCCTTTACACGCGCGGCGAGTAGCTTGAGCGATTCAGCCACGGCATGTTCGATAGAGACCGCGTCAAGCGCGCTGCTTGATTTGTATGCGAAAATCCGCAGTTGACTGGTCAAGCGTCCGAGCCGGCGTACCAGCTCGCCAATGCGGGTGAGGTTTCCACGGGCATCGCCGATCGACCCGCGATCAACGAGCAATATCGCATTGTCGGCCGCGGTCTGCAGCGCGGCCAGAGGTTGGTTCAGTTCATGCACGATTCCGGCCGACATCTGGCCGAGGGCGGCGAGCTTGCCGGCATGGACCAAATCATCCTGCGCGGCCCGCAGTTCGGCGGTTCGTTCCTGCACCCTGATCTCGAGCATGTCGTTTGCAGCCTGCAACGCCGCCTGGTTGGCCAGACGCTGCTTGATCGCTCGCCTGCGCTGCTCGACCAGAACAGCCGCCAGCAACGCAACGATGCAGGCGAGACCCGACATCGCGCCGATGATCAGCGCGGTCTGCCGCGTCGGCACCTCGTCGTCGAGCAGGACCAGTTTCCACAGGCCGTGGTTGATCGGACGTTCGCTGAGGGTGTAGGCCGCGCCGTTTTCTGCGGTGATGCGTGCAGCACCATCCGAGAACTGGGCAACGAAGGTCCATCCGAGCGGCGTCAGTTCGTGGTTGCCGTATGGCTTGGATCGCGAAATCTCATCGCGCATCTGATGCGACAGCGGCGCCATCGGACGAAAGCGCCACGCGTCGCGGGACGAGAGTATCGCGACCCGGCGCTCGTCAAGCAAAAGGATATCGCTCTCAACGTCGCGCCATCCATGCTCGAACGATTCCAGGTTGACCTTGACGGTGGCAACACCCCTCGTCTCCCCGCCGTCCTTCAGGGCATAGGAGAGATAGTAGCCGGCGCGCGCGCTGGTAATGCCGACTCCGAAGAACGCCCCTCGACCTTTCGAAAGCGCCTCGCTGACATAGGGACGGTACGACAGGTTCTGGCCAAACGGTGTACCCGGCTGCTCGAAATCAGCCGCGGCCAGCGTATCGCCGGAGACGCCGAGGACGTAGAGATTTTCGGCTCCCGCAAGCAGATTGATCGACTTCAAGTACTGGCTGACGGTATGCCGCAGTGCGGGATCGCTGGGTGCGCCGAGCAGCCGGAAGACACTGGGGGACGTCTCGAGCAAGGACGGCAGGTATTCAAATCTTGAAAGATGACCGTCGAGCCGGACGGCCTCCACGGCCAGCCGCTGCTGGGCGGCGGCGCGCAAATGCTCCAGTCCGCGCTGGAAAGCCACTGCATATCCGAGCCACGAAGCGGCCATGACCAGCGCGACTGCAATTGCACCGCGCACAAGCCAACGCGTCGAACCAGGCGCCACCGAACTGATTTCGGGACTCCCCTTGATGTTCACCAGCGATGGAAGGTCCGTCATCTCGGCAACCAGACAAATCCGAGGAGCGCCGGCCACGACGGACGACCGCTCATGCATAGTCTAACTCTATGGTCTTGCCCCGGAATACGCGATAGGAAAATCCGGTGTAGGCGATAATGACAGGCAACGTGACGCAAACTCCGATCAGGATGATTTTGAGCGACTCGGGACTGCTGGCGGCTTGCCAGACGGTGAGCCTGTCGATCACCACGAAGGGATAGATGCTGTAGCTGAGGCCGAGGAAGCTCAGGAAGAAGACCAGCACCAGCAATGCGAAGGGCAGCAGCACAGGCTGCCGCG
Source organism: Bradyrhizobium sp. 170 (assembly GCF_023101085.1). Taxonomy (NCBI): domain Bacteria; kingdom Pseudomonadati; phylum Pseudomonadota; class Alphaproteobacteria; order Hyphomicrobiales; family Nitrobacteraceae; genus Bradyrhizobium; species Bradyrhizobium sp. 170. Next base: position 5,246,399 of record NZ_CP064703.1, read on the forward strand.
CACGGCCGGCGACCCGAGCAGGAGGCGCGCCGCCAGCAGTGCAATGCCCGTCGTGATCGGGATCGACACCACCGCAATCATCGCCGGCAATGTAAACCATCTGACACGAACGGTCTCGCTGATCCACGGCGTTGCCATCGAGATCAGTATCAAGCCCACGACCATCGGCGGCCAGGCGATCTTGCTCCATCCGATCGCCTTTTCCTGGAGCTCGCCGTCCGTCTTCATCACCAGCCATGTCGCGCCAAGCAGCGCGTATGCCATCGGCAGCGCCACCGCAATGGCGCCTGCAAAGATCGGATAGTTCCAGCCCTCGCCGAAGCCGCTGATATAACGACCGAGCATCCACCCCTGGCACACCGACGCAAGCATCGACCCGGCGATGAACAGGCGGTCCCACATCGCCTTCCGGCCGGCCTTGCCCTTGACCCTGAAATCGAAGGCCGCGCCGCGCAGGATCAGGCCAACCAGCATGAGAGCGGTCGGCAGGTACAGTTCCGACAGGACCAGCCCATGCGCCTTGGGGAAAGCGACGAGGAGCAGGCCAACGCCAAGAACCAGCCATGTTTCATTGGCGTCCCAGAACGGACCGATGGACGCGACCATGGTATCCCGCTCCTCTGGTGTCGCCCGATGCATGAGCATGCCGACCCCGAGATCGTATCCGTCACTCACCACATAGACGAGCAGCGACACCCCCATCAACCCGATGAAGATCAGCGGGAGCAGTTCGTCGAACGACATCGAAGTCATGCGAATTCTCCCCGGTGCTGATATTTCTGTTGGCCCTCTGCGAGCCCCTCCGTTATGAGCGGCCGCGCGGTCTTATCCGCCGTCTCCGACATGTATTTCAGCACGCCGACATAGGCGGCGAGCAACACCAGATAGAGCACAACGTAGATTCCCAGGGTGAGGGCAACGCTCGATGACGGGACACGCGAGGCCACATCGCTCGTTCGAATGAGGCCGGCAACGATGAAGGGCTGGCGTCCGATCTCCGTGACGTACCAGCCGGCAATGGTGGCAACCCAACCTGCAAAAGTCATCGCCGCGAACAGCTTGAGCATTGGCCGCGGCATCCGGGCGAAATCCCAGCCATCGCGCCAATGCCTCCACAGACCGATCCAGCTGACCAGCAGCATCAGGATGCCGGTACCCACCATGATCCGAAAACACCAGAACACCGGAAAAACCGGTGGATGGGCTGATGGAAACTCGTTCAGTCCCTTGAGTTCGCCGTCAGCCTCGTGCCGGAGGATCAGGCTCGCAAGTTTTGGTATGGCCAGCTCGAAACGGTTCGATCTTGTCGAATCGTCCGGGATCGCGAACAGGAGAAGCGGTGCTCCGCGCGTAGTTTCCCAGATGCCTTCCATCGCCGCGACCTTCTGCGGCTGATGCTTGAGCGTATTGAGCCCGTGAAGATCACCCGCCACTATTTGCGCCGGCATAGCCAGGGAGGCGAGTATCAGCCCGGTCCGCAATACGCGTGACGCGCTGGCCACCGCGACTCCCTTGAGAATCTGCCAGGCGCTGATCCCGATGAGCAGGAACGCGCAGGTCAGCGCGGATGCCAGCATCATGTGGACGAAGCGATAGGGGAAGGACGGATTGAAGATGATTTCCAGCCAGTTCTTGGCGTGAAACTGGCCATCGATGATTTCGTATCCGGCCGGCGTCTGCATCCAGGAATTGAGCGCAAGAATCCAGAATGCGCTCATCAGCGTACCGAGGGCGACCAGAAAGGTCGATCCAAGGTGAACCATCTCGCCGACGCGGCGGTGGCCGAACAGCATCACGCCGAGAAAGCCCGCCTCCAGAAAGAAGGCGGTCAGCACTTCATAGCCGAGCAACGGGCCCGCGATGTTGCCGACGCGCTCCATGTAACCCGGCCAGTTGGTGCCGAACTGAAAGCTCATGGTGACGCCGCTGACGACCCCGAGCGCGAACGTCAGGGCGAATATCTTGGTCCAAAGGCGGTAGGCGCGCAGCCAATCGAGCTTCTGCTGCGGGTCGGTCGCGCGCAGGTGCTTCAACCGAAAAAACAGCAGAACCCAGCCCAGCGCGATCGAAATCGCGGGAAACAGAATGTGGAACGTGATGTTGGCGGCAAACTGGATGCGCGCAAGGAACACAACATCCATCAGGATCCCCTCCAGCTTCGGCGCAGCGCCTTCGCATCAATCAAGCTTGCATCGGCCGGCACGACATCCCTCCCGCTTGCGACTTGATATCAATGCAGCTTCACATGCGGCTCGGTGCGCCGGGTGATCAGGCGAGCCAACGTGTCGAGCACCACCTTCACCGAACCGTGCAGCGCGTGTTCGTGCATCTTGTAGAGCGACAGGTACATCACCCTTGCGAAGATGCCTGCGAAGACAAGGTTGCCGCCCACGAGCGCCCCCATCATCGAGCCAACCGTGCTGAATTCGCCGAGCGACACCAGTGATCCGAAGTCCCTGTACCGATAGTCCTTGAGCGGTTTGCCCTGCAGATATTGCGGAATCTGTGAATAGAGGTACGAGGCCTGCTGGTGAGCCGCCTGTGCGCGAGGCGGCACATTGCCACGCTCGCCCCATGAGCAGGCCGCGCAGTCGCCGATTGCAAAGATGCCGTCATCGCGCGTTGTCTGCAGCGTCGGCCGAACGACGAGCTGATTGATGCGGTTGGTTTCGAGACCGGCGATATCTTTCAAGAAATCGGGCGCCTTGACTCCCGCAGCCCATACGATCAATTCGGCGGGAATCGTCCGGCCGTCCGTCAGGTTCACACGGTCGGCGCCGACCTCGGAGACCTTGGCGCCCACCAGCAGATTGACGCCCAGCCTGACGAGCAACTTCTCCGTTTCCTTCGAAACCCGTTCGGGCAAGGCGGGAAGCACCCGTTCGGCGGCTTCAATCAGCGTAATCCTGATGTCCTTCTGGGGATCGACCTGATCGAGGCCATACGCCACGACTTCACGCGTCGTTCTGTGGAGCTCGGCCGCAAGTTCGACGCCGGTCGCACCGGCCCCGATGATTGCGACTTTCAATTGGTGCGCTCCCAGAGGCGACGATTGGGCATGCGCGCGGATACACGCGTTGACCATTCTTTCGTGGAACCGCCGTGCGTCCGACTGCGATTCAAGCTTGATCGCATGGTCCACGACCCCAGGCGTGCCAAAGTCGTTGTTCTGGCTTCCGACGGCGATGACGAGGACATCATAGTCAAAGGTCCGCTTCGGCGTGACCTCGCGGCCCTCAGCGTCGAAATACGGCGCCACCTGCACCTGACGGCGATCCCGATCGATCCCGGTCATCTCCCCGATCCGGTAACGAAAGCCGTGCCAGTAGGATTGCGCAAGATAGTCGACCTCGTGGGCAGCGATATCCATGCTCCCGGCGGCAATTTCGTGAAGCTTCGGCTTCCACACATGCGTGCGGTTTCGCTCGATCAGCGTGATGTCGAGCTTTCCCTTGCGTCCGTACTTGTCGCCCAGGCGCGTCGCAAGCTCCAATCCGCCGGCTCCGCCTCCAACGATCACGATGCGGGATGTTCCCAACTGCGGCTCACTCATGATGGCCTCGACCGATCAGTTCACAGCTCGTCCAAGCGCTTTCCCGATCAAGCTCGCTCCGAAACCGCGTCAGCGGCCGCGACAGCAGCCATGTTCACGATGCGCCGCACAGTGGACGACGGCGTGAGAATATGGGCCGGCTTTGCCGCCCCGAGCAGAATGCCGCCCACCGTCAGCCCCTGCCCCGCCGCCATCCGCAACAAATTGTAGGAGATGTTGGCGGCATCGAGATTCGGCATCACCAGCACGTTCGCCGGTCCTTCGAAATCGGTATCTGGAAACTCGTGATCCAGCACCGACTGCGACAGCGCGGCATCCCCGCGCATCTCGCCCTCCACGGCCAGATCGGGCGACCGCTCGCGAATGATCGCGCGCGCCTCCCGCATCTTGTGCGCTTCCGGGAGCGCCGAGCTGCCAAAACTCGAATGCGACAACAACGCCACCCTCGGCGTGATGCCAAACCGCCTGACCTCGGCCGCCGCCAGCAATGCAATATCGGCGACCTGCTCGGCGGTTGGATTGAGATTGCAGTGCGTGTCGCAAATGAACAGCTGATGCTTTGGGAGAATGAGCATCTGCATCACGGCGAGCGTGCGCACGCCGTCCCGGGTCCCGATCACGTGGCGTATGGCGGTGAGGTGACTGGCGGTCCTTCCGATGACCCCGCACAGCATGGCATCGCCGATGCCCCTCTCGAGCAGGATCGACGCGAGCACCGTCGCGTCGCTTCGCGTCTCCGAGAGGGCCAGCGCGGCCGACACGCCATCACGCTTTCTGCGCGCATGATACACTTCCGCGCATTTGGAATAGACCTGCGCATCATGAGGATCGATAATCTCGCAGTCGCTGCCTGGCTTGAGCCGGAGACCGAAGGCCTTGATCCGCTCTTCGATCGTTGACGGCCGGCCGAGCAGCAGCGGCCTGGCAATTCCCTCGTCGGCGATGACTTGCGCTGCGCGCAGTACGCGCTCGTCCTCGCCTTCCGCCAGAAGCAGGGACTTGCCGCTTCCCTTCGCCACCGAGAAGACCGGCTGCATCGCGTTGCCGGACTGGTAGACGAACCGGCCCAGTTTCTGACGATAGGCCTCCATATCGGCGATCGGCCGCCTGGCGACGCCAGTGTCGGCAGCCGCCTTGGCCACCGCCGGCGCGATCATTTCGATGAGCCGCGGGTCGAACGGCTTGGGAATGAGGTAGTCGCGGCCAAAACGCAGCCCCTCTCCCTTGTAAGCGACGGCGACCACCTCGGGCACCTCCGTCATGGCCAGATCCGCGAGCGCGCGGACCGTAGCAAGCTTCATCTCCTCATTGATCGTGGTCGCGCCGCAGTCCAGCGCGCCCCTGAAGATGAACGGAAAGCACAGCACATTGTTGATCTGGTTGGGGTAGTCCGAACGTCCCGTCCCGATGATCGCATCGGGGCGGACCGCCAGCGCGTCCTCCGGCATGATTTCGGGTATCGGGTTGGCCATGGCGAAGATCAACGGATCCCGCGCCATCTTCTTGACCATGTCGGGCGTGAGCACGTTGCCCGCCGAAAGGCCGAGAAAAATGTCGGCATCCTGGATGATCTGGTCCAGCTTTCGCGCGTCCGTCGTTACGGCGTAGCGCGCCTTGTTGTCGTCCATGCCTTCGGTGCGGCCGGCATACACCACGCCCTTTGCATCGGTCACGATGATATTATCGTGTCGCAGCCCGAGACTGACGATGAGATCGAGACACGCAAGCGCCGCTGCACCGGCGCCGGAGCAAACCAGCTTGACGTCCGCGATGTCTTTCTTCACCAGCTTCAGCCCGTTGAGGATCGCCGCGGCTGCGATGATCGCGGTGCCGTGCTGGTCGTCGTGAAAGACGGGAATCTTCATTCGGGCGCGGAGCTTCTGTTCGATGTAGAAGCATTCCGGCGCCTTGATGTCCTCCAGGTTGATGCCGCCGAAGGTCGGCTCCATCCTGGCGATCGTTTCGATCAGCGCGTCAGGATCTTCCTCGGCGAGCTCGATATCGAATACGTCGATTCCGGCGAACTTCTTGAACAGGCAGGCTTTGCCTTCCATCACCGGCTTGCTCGCCAGCGGGCCAATATTGCCGAGACCAAGCACGGCGGTGCCGTTGGTGACGACGGCCACGAGGTTGCTGCGCGCCGTCAGTTCATCGGCCTGCAAGGGGTCCTTGGCGATGACCAGGCAAGGCTCCGCCACGCCGGGTGAATACGCCAGCGCCAGATCGCGCTGCGTTGCCATCGACGTCGTCGGCACGACGGAGATCTTCCCCGGCGTCGGCAGGCGATGATATTCGAGTGCGGCTTCCCTCAGATCCTGATCCATCGTGTTCCTCGACTGGTTACTTCGTTCGAGAGGCCGGTCCGAGCGACCTCCCTCCTGCTCTGAGCCGCCGGCGGGCCTCACGCTCTGGCGCCGGGATTGCGCATCGCCGCCATGCCGTCCTCGAAACGACGGCGCAGTATTTCTATCGTTTGCTTTTGGGATTCGGTCGCCGTCTCGGCAAGCTGGCGCATGTTGGCCAACGCTTTCTCGAATCCCTCCCTGGCGATCTCGGCGCGGCGTCCCGCGACGGATTCGCCGCCCGCCTCGGCGGCGATCGCCTTCATGGTTTCCTGGAAAACCTCGGCCTGTTGCGCCATCAGGTTTCGCCAACCGTCATATGCCGACCGATTGACCTCCATGAGCGCGTCGATGTTCTTCTTCTCCGTGTCGATCAACGCTGTCATATCGACGCCGCTGATCTGGCAGGATTCGATGAGCTTGGCGAAGTCGAACCCGGCAAAGCCCCAGTCGGCGTCGTTTGACTTCGATTTGCTGTCGGACATTTTTTCTCTCCTTCATCGGTTGTCGGTGCAGTCTCGTTTGAAGCGTCGTTTACGGTAGAGATGCTTCCTCATGTCGATCAGGCGCGATTGGCGCAGGACGTCCCTCGCCGTCGAGCGCGACGAACGTAAAGATGCCTTCGGTCACCTTGACACGGTCCCCCAGGCGGCGGCGCAGCGCCCAGGCCTCCAGGCGGATCGCCAGTGATGTCCGGCCCACACGCTCGGCCGCGGCGTACACGCAAAGAACGTCTCCGACATGGACCGGCTTGATGAAATGCATCGCCTCGATCGCAACCGTCGCGACACGCCCCTGCGCACGCTGGCCGGCATGGATGCCACCCGCGATATCCATTTGGGAAAGCACCCAGCCACCGAATATATCGCCGCTCGGATTCGCATCCGCAGGCATGGCGAGCGTTCGTGTCGTGAGATCCCCTCGTGGCTGCATCGACATGGCGGCGGCCTCAGACCATGCTCTGTCCGCCGTTGGCGGATATCGTCGATCCCGTGATGAAGCCGGCCTCGTCGGATGCCAGGAACAGCACCGTTCGCGCGATCTCGTGCGGTTCGCCCAGACGGCCGACCGGGATCAGGGGAAGAATGTTCTTGGCCACGACCTCGGGGTTGATCGCCTTGACCATCTCGGTGGCGATATAGCCGGGGCAGATCGTGTTGACGGTGATGCCGGAGCGCGCTCCCTCCTGGGCCAGCGCCTTGACGAAGCCCATGTCGCCCGCCTTGGCGGCGGAGTAGTTGACCTGGCCCATCTGGCCCTTCTGGCCGTTGATGGAGGAGATGCAGATCACGCGGCCGAACTTGCGCTCGCGCATTCCTTCCCACACCGGCCGCGTCATGTTGAACAGCGAGTTCAAATTGGTGTTGATGACCCCGTACCATTGGTCCGGCGTCATCTTGTGGAACATGCCGTCCTTGGTGATGCCGGCGTTGTTGACCAGCACGTCCACCGGACCCAGATCAGCCTCGACCTGCTTGAGACCTGCGACGCAGGCGTCGTAGCTCGACACGTCCCATTTGTAGACGTTGATGCCGGTCTCGCCCTTGAACTTCGCCGCCGCCTCATCGTTGCCGGCATAGCTCGCAGCTACCTTGTAGCCGGCCGCCTTGAGCGCGATCGAGATCGCCTCACCTATGCCTCGCGTACCGCCCGTTACCACCGCAACTCTGGACATCGTCTCCTCCTGATCTTGATCGGTTCAACTTGCATTCGCCGGCTCTCGGGGAGCCGTTGTCGTTCGCGGGCGGCCCGGTGCCGTCCGCATCTCGCTCCGGCCGGAACGACCGGCCCGTCCGCCGGTCTAGCGCTCGACCGTCAGGGCGACGCCCATGCCGCCGCCGATGCACAGCGTGGCAAGGCCTTTCTTCGCGCCGCGCTTCTGCATCTCGAACAGAAGCGTCGTCAGAACGCGCGCGCCGGACGCACCGATCGGATGGCCGATGGCGATGGCGCCGCCGTTCACGTTCACGATCGAGGGATCCCAGCCCATATCCTTGTTGACCGCGATGGCCTGCGCCGCGAAGGCCTCGTTGGCCTCGACAAGATCGAGGTCCCTTACTTTCCAGCCGGCCTTTTCGAGCGCCTTGCGCGACGCCGGAATTGGGCCCGACCCCATCACCGCGGGATCGACGCCCGCGGTCGCCCAGGAGACGATCTTGGCAAGCGGAGTGAGGCCGCGTTTGCTGGCTTCGTCGGCGCTCATCAAAACCAGCGCGGCCGCGCCGTCGTTGAGACCGGAGGCGTTGCCGGCGGTTACCGTGCCCTCTTTGTTGAAGGCGGGCTTCAGCTTTGCCAGCGCATCAAGCGTCGTGCCGGGGCGAATAAACTCATCCTGGTCAACGACAACGTCGCCCTTTCTAGTCTTCACCGTGACGGAGACAATCTCATCCTTGAATCTGCCGGCCTTTTGAGCGTCCTCGGCCTTGTTCTGCGAGCTGGTGGCGAACGCGTCCTGCTCTTCCCGGGTGATCTGCCACTTGGCGGCGATATTCTCCGCGGTGACTCCCATATGATAGCCGTGGAAAGCATCCAGCAGCCCGTCCTTCAGCATGGAATCGACGAACTTGGTGTCGCCCATCTTGGTGCCGTTCCGCATGTGCGACAGATGCGGCGCCATCGACATCGACTCCATGCCGCCGGCGACGATGACTTTCGCATCGCCATTGGCGATCTGCTGCAAGCCGAGCGCCACCGACCGCAAGCCCGAACCGCAGAGCTGGTTCATGCCCCACGCCGTCTTCTCCTTCGGAATGCCGGCCGCCATCGCTGCCTGCCGCGCCGGGTTTTGCCCCTCGCCGCCAGATAGTACCTGGCCCAGGATCACTTCATCGACATCTTCCGGCGCGACCTTGGCTCGTTCGAGCGCGCCTTTGATGGCAATGGCTCCCAATTCATGGGCAGAGATCGAGCCGAGCGCTCCGTTGAACGCACCGACCGGCGTCCGGGCAGCAGACACAATTACTACTTCAGTCATGATCAACTCCTCGTTTAGCGTTTCCTGCGCTTCCGTTTTCAAGGTCAAGCGACGACTGGCTGGGGCGCGCCTGCCTCTATCTCGTCATCCGCAATCTTTACTGACTCCGGATCGTCCGCTTCGGCATCGCGCTCCTGGTTTAGACGTTGGTGGAGCACTTCTTCATCGAGCGCCCTTCCCATTTGGCGACAACGACTGTCGCAACGCCATTTCCTATGAGGTTGGTGAGCGCGCGCGCCTCCGACATGAAGCGGTCAATGCCAAGGATCAAGGCGATGCTCGCGACCGGAATTGTCCCGACGGATGCAAGTGTTGCGGCTAGAACGATGAAGCCGGATCCCGTGACACCGGCGGCGCCCTTGGATGTAAGGAGCAGAACGCCAATGATGCCGAGCTCTTGCCAGATCGTCAGGTTCGTACCGGTCGCCTGCGCCAGAAAGATCGCGGCCATTGTCAAGTAAATACAAGTGCCATCGAGGTTGAACGAATAACCGGTCGGAATGACCAAACCGACGACCGACTTTTCGCAGCCAAGATTTTCCATCTTGGCGATCATACGCGGCAGTACTGTTTCCGACGACGAAGTGCCAAGCACGATCAGGAGTTCTTCCTTGATATAACGGATGAACTTAAAGATCGAAAAACCGCTAAGGGCAGCAACGGAGCCGAGCACGACGAAGACGAACACCAAGCATGTTACGTAAAACGCCAACATGAAGTTTCCCAGCGAGATCAGCGTCGCCACGCCATACTTGCCGATCGTGAATGCCATTGCGCCGAACGCTCCGATCGGGGCAACTTTCATGATGTAGCCCACGATCTTGAAGAACACGTGGCTCACGACATCAATCAGCCGCAGCACGCCCTCACCGTGTTGACCGAGAGCTTGCAACCCAAATGCAAACAGAATCGCAAAGAACAACACCTGCAAGATTTCGCCAGTGGCAAACGCGCCCACGACTGTCGACGGGATAATGTCCATCAGAAACTGGACCGTGCCCTGGTCCTTCGCTTTTGCGGTGAATGCCGCGATCGACTTTGTGTCAACCGTCGACAGATCGACGTTCATGCCTGCGCCAGGCTTCCACAAATTGATAACGATAAGTCCGATGATCAGCGCAGCCGTCGTTAGAACTTCGAAATAGATCAATGCCTTCAAACCAACACGTCCGACCTTCTTCATGTCGCGCATGCTGGCAATACCATGCACAACCGTGAAGAAGATGATCGGGGCGATAATCATCTTGATGCATTTGATAAACGCATCGCCGAGCGGCTTCATCTGCTCGCCAAGCTGAGGATAAAAATGGCCCAGTAATATGCCGGCTGTGATTGCAGCCAACACCTGCACATAGAGGTGCTGATACCATTTTACGGAATGGTGACCGCCTGTCGTTGCTGCTGCTGTTGCCATATCTCATTCCTTCCCTAGAAACTGTTTCTCAGTCCGAATGCGCAACCCCAGGCGTAACCCTGTTGCGGTACCAACTGACCGCGCCACCATGAAGCGGAATGAAATTGTTGCGCGTGATGTTCGAGGGGATCGTTTCCGCCGCCGCCGGATGAAATTCGACCATCCGCTCGTTATTGGCGAACACTGTGTCGACGATGGCTGTGACCAGGTCGTCCGGCAAATCCTTGTGCGCAACGGCAAAGTTGAACAGGCCGACCGTGTCGTAACGGCGCCGCAAGGTAGGATACGAACCCGCCGCAACAACGGATGCGGAGAGTTCCGGCATCGTCAGGCGCAGCGTTGCGATCTCCTGCCGCGTGAGAGGGAGGTAGCGCACCTTCGCCTTTCGCTCGATATCGATAAGCATCGGAACCGGTACGCCGGCCCCAACCGCGAGCGCATCGATGCTTCGCGCCAACGACTTCTCCGCGAGCTCCGCCCAATCGCCGTGAACTACGGTGGCCTCGATCTTCAGCGTCTTGAGGAACTCGGGAAAGTAGGTGGCGGTGGTGCCGCCTTCGGGCCCGACACCGATACGTTTGCCGGCGAATTCGGCAAACGATTGAATCGGCGAGTCACTGAGCACCTGAAACTGAAACGGCGTATCATACATCGCGAACATGACGCGCATGTTTCGGTATTGCCGCCCATCGGTCCAGGCAGCGCTGGCGTTCCAGGCTTGCAACGCCACGCCTTGTGTGACGAAGGCCAGTTGAATTTCACCGGTCTCAAGCAGCTTGATATTCTCAATCGGGCCGCCGGTTGGTCGCGCTACTACCGCGATGCCGAGTTCTCGCGAGAGCAATCGGGCCAGCCCTTCGCCGTAGGCGTAATAGGTGCCGCCTTCCGACGCGGTGCCGAGAGTGAGCACCTGGGGCCAATGCGCCTCCGCCGCCGACGCCAACTTGGGCGGAAGCAGAAATGCGAGAAGGATAAGAATTCGCCACGCTCTTGAAACCATGACTGTCTCCTTCGTCTCAACCGCGGCGTCACTTTTTCTTTTGTGGCGGAAGGTCCGTGCAGTGGCCCTCGAACACCTCGGCCGCCATGCCGATGGACTCTCCGAGTGTCGGGTGCGGATGAATGGTCTTGCCGATATCGGCCGGCTCGCAGCCCATCTCGATCGCAAGGCAGACCTCGCTGATAAGATCGCCGGCATGCGTCCCGACGATGCCTCCACCGACGACGCGGTGCGTCGTGGTGTCGAACAGCAGCTTGGTAAAACCCTCGTCGCGGCCATTGGCGATGGCGCGGCCGGAGGCTGCCCATGGAAAGACCGCCTTGCCGACCTTGAGCCCCTCGGCCTTGCACTGCTCTTCTGTCTTGCCGGCCCAGGCGACTTCAGGATCGGTGTAGGCGACGGAAGGAATTTGCCGCGCGTCGAAGTACGACTTCAAGCCATGCGCGACTTCCGCGGCCACATGGGCCTCATGCACCGCCTTGTGCGCCAGCATCGGCTGGCCGACGATGTCTCCGATCGCGAAGATGTGCGCCACGTTGGTGCGCATCTGCTTGTCGACGTCGATGAAGCCTCGCTCGGTCACCGCGATACCGGCCTTCTCGGCGCCAATCTTCTTGCCATTCGGGCTGCGGCCGACCGACACGAGAACGAGGTCATAGATCTGTGGCCCGGCAGGCGCCTGCTCGCCCTCGAAACTCACCTCGATCCCGGCGTCCGTCGCCTTCGCGCCTACCGTTTTGGTCCTCAGCATGACCTTGTCGAAACGGCCGGCGTTCATCTTCTCCCAGACCTTGACCAGATCACGGTCGGCTCCCTGCATCAGGCCGTCGAGCATTTCGACAACGTCGATGTGCACGCCAAGCGTCGAATAGACCGTCGCCATTTCCAAACCGATGATGCCGCCACCGATCACCAGCATGCGCTTGGGGATCGATTTCAGCTGCAGCGCGCCGGTCGAATCGACGATGCGCGGATCCTCAGGCAGAAACGGCAGTTTCACGGCCTGGCTGCCGGCAGCGATGATGGCGTTGGCGAACTTGACCGTCTTCTTGCCTGCGGCCGAGACAATCTCGAGATGATGCGGGTCGAGGAAGGCACCGACGCCGGTCACGACCTCGACCTTGCGAGCCTTCGCCATGCCGGCAAGGCCGCCCGTCAACTTCTTGATCACGCCATCCTTGAACGCGCGCAGCTTGCCGAGGTCGATCTGCGGCGGGCCAAAGGAAATTCCATGGTCGGGAAGATGCCTGACTTCGTCGACCACGGACGCGGTATGCAGCAGCGCCTTGCTCGGGATACAGCCGACGTTGAGACACACGCCTCCGAGCGTGTCGTAACGCTCGACCAGCACGGTCTTCATGCCGAGATCGGCGGCGCGGAAGGCGGCTGAGTAGCCACCGGGACCGGCGCCCAGCACCAGTATGTCGCATTCAATGTCCGCCTTTCCGGCATAGGATGCCGCAGCAGGTGCACTTGGTGGCGGCGCGGCCGCGGCCGGCTGCGGTGCCGGCGCGGCCTTTGGCGCAGCAGCGGCGCCTGTGGCCTCCAGCACGAGGATGGTTGATCCTTCGTTCACCTTGTCGTCGACCTTGACCCTGACCTCCTTGACGACGCCGGCATGCGAAGACGGAATCTCCATCGACGCCTTATCGGACTCGACCATGATGAGGCTGGTGTCGACCGCGACGGTCTCGCCGGGCTTCACCATGACCTCGATCACCGCGACGTCCTTGAAGTCACCGATATCGGGGACCTTCACTTCGATCTGCTGAGCCATGCTGCTTCCCCCGATCTCAGAACAGCACGCGCCGCAAATCGGCGAGCACGTTGGCGAAGTAGACGTTGAAACGCGCGGCCGCCGCACCGTCGATGACGCGGTGGTCCCAGGACAGCGACAGCGGCAGCGTCAGCCGCCAGTTCGATGTCTTGCCGTCGGAGGAGTGCTGCTTCCAGTAACCCTTGCAGACGCCCATGATGGCGACTTCGGGCGCGTTGATGATCGGCGTGAAATAGATGCCGCCGATGCCGCCGAGCGAGGAGATCGAGAAAGTCCCGCCCTGCATCTGGTCGGGCTTGATCTTGCCTTCGCGCGCGACCTTGGCGAGGGCGTTCATCTCCTTGGCGATTTCGGGCACCGATTTCTTGTCGGCGTCGCGGATCACGGGCACCATCAGGCCATTCGGCGTATCAGCGGCAAAGCCGATGTGCCAGTAGTTCTTGTAGACGAGCGTGTCGCCGTCGAGGCTGGCATTGAATTCCGGGAATTTCTGCAGCGTCGCTACCGCGGCCTTCACCATGAACGGCAGGAGCGAGAGTTTTACACCGCTCTTCTCCAGCTCCTTGTTCATCTGGACCCGGAATTGTTCGAGATCGGTGATATCAGCCTCGTCGTGGGTTGTGACGTGCGGAATGACGACCCAGTTGCGGTGAAGATTGGCCGCCGAAATCTTCTTGATGCGGCCGAGCTCCTTGCGCTCGACCGGCCCGTACTTCGCAAAATCGACCTTGGGCCAGGGCAGAAGGTCGATGCCGCCGACGCCGCCTCCGCTTGCGGCCGCTGCTTGCGGCTTGGCCGGCGCCGCTCCGCCTTTGCCGAAGGCCTCGACGTCTTCGCGCAGAATACGGCCGTGATTGCCCGAGCCCTTGACCTTGCCGAGATCGACTCCCCGTTCGCGCGCCAGCTTGCGCACGGCCGGACCGGCATAGGCGAGCGCGAAACTTCTTTCGTCAAAGGCGCCGACCACCGCCGTTCCAGCGGCGGTGGCCGACGAGGACGCAGGCGGCGACACGGGAGCGATGTCGGCCTGCAAAGGTGATGCTCCAGTTGCCAGCGATAGGATGATCGAGCCCTCGCTGACCTTGTCACCGGTTTTGACCTTGATCTCGCGCACGGTGCCCGAGAGAGGCGCCGGCACTTCCATCGTCGCCTTGTCCGACTCGAGCGCGATCAGCGGATCCTCCGCTTTCACGCTGTCGCCGGCCCTTACGAAGATCTCGATGACCGGAACGTCCTTGAAGTCGCCGATATCGGGGACTCGCACCTCGGCGACTCCAGCCGGTGCGTTGACCGGCGATGGCGGAGCACTGACTACAGGGCGCGCCTCGGCCTGCTCCGCGCCGGCGCCCTCGAACTGCACAACCACCGTGCCTTCGCTGACCTTGTCGCCGACCTTCACGACCACCGACTTCACCATGCCATCGCGCGGCGACGGCACCTCCATGGTCGCCTTGTCGGACTCCAGCGAAACCAGGGGATCCTCAGCCTTCACCCTGTCGCCCGGCTTGACGAAGACCTCGATCACCGGGACGTCCTTGAAGTCACCGATGTCGGGAACCTTGATGTCGATCAAACCACTCATCGCTCTGTCCTCGGCTCCGCTCACACGGTCCAGGGCGCAGCACGCCCGGCGTCGATTTTATATTTGGCGATGGCTTCGGCCACGATCGCAGGCTTGATCGCGCCTTCGTCGGCCAGTGCCTTGAGTGCCGCGACGGCGACGTAATGCCGGTCGACCTCGAAGAATTCTCGCAGCTTCACGCGATAGTCGCTGCGGCCGAAACCGTCCGTGCCCAGCACGACGTAGCGACGGCCGGCCGCCTGGACATATTCCCGGATCTGGTCGGGGTAGTTGCGCATGTAGTCGGTGGAGGCCACGACCGGCCCCGGATGCCCATCGAGTTGCGTCTCCACCCAGCTCTTGCGGCGCGGCTCGGTCGGATGCAGCAGGTTCCAGCGCTCCGACGCCATGCCGTCGCGGCGCAGTTCGTTGAAGCTGGTCGCGCTCCAGATATCGGCGGTCACGCCGAAGTCCGCCTTGAGCAGATCGGCAGCCGCGATCACCTCGCGCAGGATCGTGCCCGAGCCGACGAGCTGGACGCGAAGCCCCTTCTTCGCCGTCTCGCCGCCGCTCTTCAGGAGATACAGCCCCTTGAGAATTCCCTCCTCCGCCCCCTTGCCGGCGTCGGCGAGCGAGGGATGCTGATAATTCTCGTTCATCAGGGTGATGTAGTAGTAGACGTCCTCCTGCACCTCGTACATGCGCCGCATGCCTTCGCGGACGATCGTCACGACCTCGTAGGCAAAGGTCGGGTCGTACGACACGCAGTTCGGGATGGTGGCGGCAAGGACGTGGCTGTGACCATCCTCGTGCTGCAACCCCTCGCCGTTCAGCGTGGTGCGGCCGGCGGTGCCACCGAGCAGGAAGCCGCGGGCACGCATATCGCCGGCGAGCCAGGCGAGGTCGCCGACACGCTGCAGGCCGAACATCGAATAGTAGATATAGAACGGAATCATCGGCACGTTGTTCGTACTGTAGGACGTCGCCGCGACGATCCAGCTCGACATCGCGCCACCTTCGTTGATGCCCTCCTGCAGCACCTGGCCGGTTTTGTCCTCGCGGTAGTACATCAGCTGATCGGCGTCCTGCGGCCGGTAGAGCTGGCCGACCGATGAATAGATGCCGAGCTGGCGGAACATGCCCTCCATGCCGAAGGTCCGGGATTCGTCCGGCACGATCGGCACGATGTGCTTGCCGATCGCCTTGTCGCGCACGAGGGTGCCGAGCATCTGCACGAACGCCATCGTGGTCGAGATTTCGCGGTCGCCCGTCGCGTCGAGCAACCGCTGGAACGTGGACAGCGGCGGAATTGGCAGAGATGCTGACTTGCGCCGGCGCTGCGGCAGGCTGCCGCCGAGCTTTTCGCGCTGCGCGCGGAAATACTTCATCTCCGGACTGTCTTCCGGCAGGCGAAGGAAAGGCACCTTCGGCAGTTCATCGTCGGCGACCGGCACCTGGAAGCGATCACGGAAGCCGCGCAGCGCTTCCTGCGTCATCTTCTTGGCCTGATGCGCGATCATCTGGCCTTCGCCGGACTCGCCCATGCCATAGCCCTTGACGGTCTTCGGCAGGATCACCGTCGGCTGGCCCTTGTGGTTCACCGCCGCTGCGTAGGCCGCGAACACCTTTTCCGGATCATGGCCGCCGCGCGCGAGCTTCCAGATCTCGTCGTCGCTCATATCAGCGACGAGCTGTTTCAATTCATCGTACTTGCCGAAGAAATGTTCGCGGATATAGGCGCCGCTCTTGCTCTTGTAATCCTGGTACTCGCCGTCAACGCACTCCTCCATGCGCTTCAGCAGCAATCCGCTGTTGTCCTTTTCGAGCAGGCGATCCCAGCCCGAGCCCCACAGCACCTTGATGACGTTCCAGCCGGCGCCGCGGAAAACGCTTTCGAGCTCCTGGACGATCTTGCCGTTACCGCGAACGGGCCCGTCGAGCCGCTGGAGGTTGCAATTGATGACGAAGATCAGATTGTCGAGATTTTCGCGGCCGGCGAGCGAAATCGCGCCCAGCGATTCCGGTTCGTCCGTTTCGCCGTCGCCCATAAAGGCCCAGACCTTGCGATTCGATGTCTCGGCCAGCTTGTGGTTCTGGAGATACTTCAGGAATCGCGCCTGATAGATCGCCACCAAGGGCCCCAGTCCCATCGACACCGTCGGGAACTGCCAGAAGTCCGGCATCAGCCACGGGTGAGGATAGCTCGACAAGCCTTTGCCGCCGGTCTCCTGCCTGAAACCGAGAAGCTGCTCCTCGCTCAACCGTCCCTCAAGAAAGGCGCGCGCATAGATGCCGGGCGAGCAGTGTCCCTGCACGAAGATCAGATCGCCGCCATGGCCGTCCGTCGGTGCATGCCAGAAGTGGCCGTAGCCGATATCGTAGAGCGTGGCAGCCGACTGGAAGCTTGCGATATGGCCGCCAAGCTCCGAGCTGTCCTTGTTGGCGCGCAGAACGATTGCAAGTGCGTTCCAACGGATGATCGAGCGAAGCTTGTGCTCGATCGCACGATCGCCCGGCAGCGCCGGCTGCCGATCCGGCGGGATCGTGTTGCAATAGGGCGTCGTCAGCGATTGCGCTATCTGAAGCCTGTCACGGCGCGCGGCGTCAATAACCGCGTTGACGACGAACTCGGCTCGTTCGTTGCCGCGATGACCCCGGACTGCCGACAAGGCGTCAAGCCATTCCCGGGTTTCCTGCGGATCCAGATCTTGCGCGTCCGCGAGCTTCATTACCTTCTCCATTGCAGGCCAAGCCGAAAACAGGCGTCAACGTTCATTGCGCTCCGCGTACTGCGGAAACGCGCAATGCCACACAGGCGATATCGCCTGGCGCTCTAGGTGATGAGTTGAATACTGGCTGGCATCTGAACGTCCCCTCGTGTTGTTGTTCTTGAGCTATTGCTTCTTCTTTTGCCGATACCTAAGCAGCATTCGTGCCAGACCACGAAAGGCGCAGCCAATCGCGGGCATCCCATTCATTTTGCTTGAGTTCGCCTCGTCTGCCGCCGCGCGCGCCAATCCGATCGGGCAGGATCTGTCTGAAGCTCCGGAAAACCGGCTGGAGGTTCATCCGAGATGTCGGATCGGCGCGGCAACGGGTTCCAAATGCAAGGCTTGAAGTCGGAAATCGGCCTGCGCGCGCGAAGCGAGAGTCCCCGCGCGATACAGCGACCGGTCATGAGGGGCGCTGGTGAGAGGATGAAGAATCGAATAGACGAAGTTCGCTTGGATAGCTGAATGTCCGCGACTGGCGCATTCACGAGGTTGACCAAATGACAGTCGTGCTTGATCTCCTCAACAACGATCCGAGAGCGAAGTTGCGGCCCGACATGCCGCGTCACCCCGAAAAGGCCAAACGACCCGACACGCCCTTGCAGAGCAAGCCTGCGTGGATCCGCGTGAAGGCTCCCGGCTCCGCCGATTGGGCCGAGACGAAGCGCATCGTGCGCGAGAACAAACTCGTGACCGTTTGCGAGGAAGCAAGCTGTCCCAACATTGGCGAGTGCTGGGCGAAGAAGCACGCGACCTTCATGATCATGGGCGATACCTGCACGCGCGCATGCGCTTTCTGTAACGTGCGCACCGGCCTGCCGGGTGCCCTCGATACGGATGAACCGGTCAAGGTCGCCGAAGCTGTCGCCAAGCTGGGACTGGAACATGTGGTCGTCACCTCGGTCGATCGTGACGACCTTGCCGACGGTGGCGCCGCGCATTTCGCCGCGACAATTGTGGCCATTCGGACGGCAAGCCCGGGCACGACGGTCGAAATCCTGACCCCAGATTTTCTGCGCAAAACGGGCGCACTCGAAACCGTCATTGCGGCGAAACCCGACGTATTCAACCATAATCTGGAGACCGTGCCGTCGAAATATCTGACGGTGCGGCCCGGTGCGCGCTACTTTCACTCAGTCCGGCTGCTGCAGCGCGTCAAGGAACTCGACGCACAGATGTTCACCAAGTCCGGGATCATGGTCGGCCTCGGCGAAGAGCGCAGCGAAGTCCAGCAATTGATGGACGACCTTCGTTCCGCCGACGTCGACTTCCTGACCATCGGCCAGTATCTCCAACCCACGCGCAAGCACCACGCTGTCATGCGCTTCGTGCCCCCTGATGAATTCGAGGCCTATGAGAAGGTCGCTTACGCCAAGGGCTTTCTGCTGGTGTCAGCCACGCCGCTGACACGCTCCTCGCACCACGCCGGAGACAACTTCCGCAAGCTACGCGAGCGCAGACGGGGATTGGCTCCAGCCGGCGCCGCAGCCCCTCCAGGTCCAGTCAGCGAAAGGCGAACGCGGCTCTGATTGCGGCACTTGCGCCGAGGGCGGCGGTTAACTGGCGCGTCCAGGTGCGCCGCAAGACCCGTTATGTGGCCGAGACGTTCCGGAGACGCGTCTATCGGAAGAAGCGCGGTTGATTTAATTCGAAGCGATTTGAACACTATTACTGAATTCACAGTATATGCTGCGCGTTGCAAGATGCGATACTTCGGCGGGCTGAGATCACGCCAAACATTTGCTTGGTGGCGGGACGGCCCTCGCCCCTCAAAAGCTGACCGATAGACCTCCGTCGATCGTGAGTGTGAGCCCATTCACGTAGCTCGATCCAGCTGAAGCTAGAAACACCGCAGCGGCGCCGATCTCGTCCGGGGTCCCCCAGCGGGCCAACGGTACGCGCGTGCGAATAAAGGATTGCACGTCGTCCCTTCCGACAAACTCGATATTCGAGTCAGTCGTGAACCAACCCGGTGCAATTGCATTCACGGTCATGCCGCACCGTCCGAATTCGACCGCAAGGGATCGCATCAATGCGGCTAGCCCGCCCTTGGCCGCGGTGTAGGCCGGGTCCCCCGATCGCGCGATCGGGCCCGCGATGGAGGTCAGAAAGATCAGGCGCCCCGCTCCGCTTGCCTGGAGCGGGACGAATGCCGACTTCGCGAGTCCATAAGCGCCAACAAGATTGACGTCGATCAGCCGCGCGAAATCCGCACCCGAGATATTCTGCGTCCCTCGCCGATCACGCTGCCCAACGCAATGCACCAGGATGTCCAAGCTGCCGAGACGCGACACGACGTCGTCGATCAGCTTGCCCGTGTCGCCGCTCACATCCGCGACGAAACTCGATGCCTTGAGACCCTCGCCCGAAAGACGGTCCGCCGCTCGATTGACATTGACGGGATCCCGGCCGTTCAACGCCACGGCAGCGCCGGCCGCCGCGAGCGCGCGCGCGATTTCGAACCCCAATCCACGCGCGCTTCCCGTCACCAAGGCGACTTTTCCCGACAGGTCAAACCATCGGTTAGCCGCCGGCGCGTGCGAACCTTCGCCCCGCGGACCGCCCGGGCCGCAATGCCCGTCGGACAGCGTTTGATTGATGTCATGTCTCTCCACGCCGGCGAAGCCCGGCGTGCCGATATCGACCGATTGAATCGTCATCGCGAATAACCCGTTCTTTCGGCGAGCGATCGGATGGTCCCGTGTCCGCGGGATACCGCCGCCTGTTCTCCGCAAGCCGCCGAGGCTTCAGATGCGATATCCCCCCGCGCAGTTCCTCCGCGATCGATATCGGCGGCCAGGACAGGCATTCAGCCTGAACACGCATTGGCCGCGATTGCGCGAGCCCGGGTCATGCCTGAGCGGCGATTTTGGCGGTGCTCGCGACAGCGTCCGCGAAAACGTGCTCCATGCCGGGGAAGCTCCGGTTTCGCACTTCGGCGGCATAGGCTGACATCGCCTGACCTGCGTCCTTTGCAATCTCGGCGTAACGCTTCACGAATTTCGGCCGGAACTCGACGAACATTCCGAGCATGTCGTCAACGACCAGTATCTGTCCGTCACACGATGCCGAGGCGCCGATGCCGATCGTGGGAATCTCCACCGCCGCCGTGATCTTGCAGGCCGTCGTCTCGGCGATCTTCTCGAGGACGACGCTGAATGCGCCGGCCTGCGCAACGGCTCGGGCGTCCCGTTCTACGCGCTCGGCATCTCTTCCACGCCCCTGCACCTTGTAGCCCCCCAACGTGTTGATGGACTGCGGGGTGAGCCCGATGTGCGCCATGACCGGAATTCCGCGTTGGGTCAGGAAGTGAATGGTGTCTGCCATCGTTTCGCCGCCCTCCAGCTTCACGGCCGCGCAGCCGGTGCGCGCCATGATCGTGCTGGCATTTCTCAGCGCCATCTCGCGGCTTTCCTCATACGTTCCGAACGGCATGTCCACGACCATCAGAGCTCGATCCAGGCCACGACGCACCGCTTCCCCGTGCATGATCATCATGTCCAGCGAAACACCGACCGTCGATGGAAGACCATGGACCACCATTCCAACGCTGTCGCCGACCAGCACCAGATCACAATGCTTGTCCGCGAGGCGTGCGACGGGTGTCGTATATGCTGTGAGGCAAACGATCGGATGATTCCCCTTGCGTGCGCGAATGTCAGCCGGCATCAGCGCCTTCACAGTCACTGCTACACTCATATTCTTCTCCCACCATTTTTGTACGTCGGACAACGCTCGAGCCTCACCGGCCGATGCATTCCGTCCACTATTATGAACGCATGGAGGCAGAGCTCGGCCTCAATTTCACTCAAACCGTCTCTCCGTTGTCCGCTCCTCACTTCTGTCCGATGGCCCGTCGCGAGACGCGTTCGTCGTTCGGAACCAGCATGCCTTGTCGCAGTCCGCACGCAAGGGACACCTCACTCGTCGCGGAGCGAACATCGCGACCGCTCCGATGACCTCGACATCCCAGTCGAGAGAGCGGACGAGCCTGCCTCGGTAACTGCTCGGCGCTCCGATGAGAACGATTCTACAGTGCGCGCCCTGTCTCAATACTGCTCAAGCATCATCAAAGATGCCGGTCGACCCGTTCTAACCAAAAAAACTTCGGCTAGCCTCTTCGTCGATCTCAGGGAGCAGTCATCACCGATCCGATCGCAGATCTCTCCAGATCAATCCCTTCCAATATCATCGAGGCGAGGCATGAGCGAGATTCTTACGGCAAAGACTGTCAATGAACTGAAGACCGAGGTTCGGCTCTGGCGATCCCGCGGCTTCAGAGTTGGACTTGTACCGACTATGGGCGCCCTGCATGACGGACATCTTTCACTCGTCAAGCACGTGCTGGAAGTCGCCGATCGCTGTGTAGTGAGTCTTTTCATCAACCCGAAGCAGTTCAGCACGGGAGAGGATTTCGAGATCTACCCAAGACAGATTTCAGCGGACCTGCACAAGCTTCAGAGCGCCGGAGCCCATCTTGCATACCTGCCGACCGTCGACCAAATGTATCCCGAGGGGTTCTGCACCAGGATCTCGCTGGACGGTCCGGCTTCGGGGTTGGAGGGCGACCTTCGCCCCTACTTCTTCAGCGGTGTGGCAACGGTGGTCACCAAGCTGCTGCTTCAGGCCCTTCCCGACGTCGCCATCTTCGGGGAGAAGGACTACCAACAGGTTTGCGTCATCCGTCGGGTGGTCAAGGACCTCGACATCCCGGTAGAAGTCATGTCTGCGCCGATCGCGCGCGATGCCCAGGGGCTCGCGCTCTCCTCGCGCAATTCGTATCTCAACGACAACGAGCTGAGGATCGCACGTCAACTCAACAAAGTTCTCTTCTCCATGTCCGATGCGTTGACCAGCGGGGCCGATCCAATATTCATCATTGACAAGACTCGGGCGGCATTGCGCGAATGCGGATTCGACAACGTCGACTATGTCGCCCTGCGCAAGATGGAGACGTTTGGGCCCTGGCAACCGGGAGACGACGGCTATCTGATCGGTGCCGTGCGCATTGGGAAAACCCGGATCTGGGATGGCGTAAGAATCGCCGGCCCCAGGCAATAGCCCTACCCGCCGCCCCTTGGTCATCTCGGGAAACAGGACCGTGGTCGACATCCCGTGGACCACGGCCGGACGTTATCCTTCCATTGGATCGCGACCAGAACCTCGCTCGGTTCGATTCAACGAAATCGCACCCTGCTCCTGCAGCACCTCCCGCTCCAATGATTCATGCTCCATGCGACGTCCTGATGGTCAGCAGGAGGCCGACACATACAGTGGCGATTCCAATTCCTTGCAGGACCGACAGTGTCTCCCCTAACAACACGATCGCCAGAAGGGTCCCGAACAATGGCACGAGGGATGCAAATACAACTGTCCGGGATGGACCGATCGTGTTGATGGCATGCACGAAAAGGAATACGGCCAGACCGTTTGCCAGCGCTCCCTGATAGACCGCTTGATAGACGATCTCCTTTAGCGGCACATCGAGCAAATGCTGGGGCCGACCGAAGACCGCGTACGCGGGAAGCCACATGATCGCAGACAGCACGCATACGATCGCGACGGACAAGGCAGACGGCACCTGCCATCGGCGCATGAGAACGCTGAAGAGGCCGTACCATATTGCAGCCATGGCGAAGAGCAGATCGCCGACCCAGACCAGCGATCCGCCGCCCCAAAAGTCACCGCCGGCCAGGAGAATGAGGCCCACAAAAGCCGTGGGTATGCCTATGATTGCTCCACGTCCCAGGCGTTCACCCAGTGCGAACCAACTGAACAGGACGCCAAACACGGTCGTCAATCCCGGATGCAGGACGACCCCGTGAACTGCGGGAGCCATTTGTAGACCGAGCATGAGACAATAGGCGTATGGCGCGCCGATCAGCGAGGCAAGGACTGCTCCCCGGAACCATCCCACTCCGCCGAGGTCCCGAATTCCATGTCTGAACAACACGGGTGCGAAGATGATCCCGGCCATGGCGTAGCGCGAGGCAACGATGTCAGCCGGCTCGAGCCCGACATTGACGCCGTGGCGGCCGACGACGAAATTTCCTCCGAAGATGACTGCCGCGAGCAATGCTCCAGCAAACGCCATCGCGCGGTCGCAGGACTGCCGAGGCCGGAGCAGATCGCCGCCGCGTCCCGCGCAAGTCATCCCCGTGCTTCCGTTCGTTGACATCTCATAGGCAGTTCCCGCGAGGATCCCGGCCTGCTTTCAAGGCTTTCATCGACGAGCGCAACTGGCGACATGGCGCGTACCCTTCCGACGGCTGACCTCTCAGCGATATGCCCGGTCATCTGAATTGAATTTGCCGATGCGCCCCCCTTACCCGTGCATGCCGCCCCCGCATGCAGTTGCTTCGCGGCCATACGGCCACCACCATGCGGGTCCGCCCGCGCTTTGCGCGGATTTCGTCCCGATGCTATTTGTCCGATCGAGCAAGATGGGCCGGTACCGAGCCCACGTTCCTGCGCAAGGAGACGAAGCATGCAAGCGCGACAGGTATTCAGCGCATATCTTCGTGGTCCCGCCGAAGAGCACCCTTGGAGATATTGCCCGTCATGCAGCAAGCCTTTGGAGCGCTGCGAGGATCCGGAAAGCGCCATGCGGTGTGTCGATCCCAGCTGCCGCAGCATCCATTTCCGAAATCCGGTTCCGATCGTCGCCATCATGGTTGTGTCCGGCAACCGGGTCCTGCTCTGCAAGCGTCGAGCAGGCACTCTGAACGAAGGCGAGTGGTGCCTGCCGTGCGGATACATCGAGTTCGACGAGGACTTTCTGACCGCCGGGCGCCGAGAGGTTAAGGAAGAGACGGGACTGGACGTCGCTATTACGTCTATCCTGAGCGTCGCGTCCAATTTCCTGCGATCCGATCTCCACACTCTTGCCGTGGCCCTGCTGGCGACACCGACCGGCGGACTTATGCAGGCGGGCAGCGACGTTGACGACGTCGCATGGTTCACGGTGGGAGATCCGCTTCCGAAGCTGGCATTCTCGGCCGACAGCCACATGATAGAACGATACTTCGCGACGAGGCTGCCGGGGGCCCCGGTCGATCCCCTGTATTCCGGCAGCGCCAGCTGACTCCCGCAGATGCGTTCCATGGCCGTCACGGCTTCGAATCGGTGAAGGATCGGCCAAGGCGGCGAGCCGCCGCGAGGGCGGCCTCGACGTCGCTCCATGTCGTGCGGTGGTTTACGAAGCAAAAGCGAAGGGCACGACGCCCCCCGATGGACGTTCCGGCCACCAGCGCATTGTCGACGAAGCGGAAGCCGTCCTCGATCTGCTGATTGATCATGTCGATCCCCCCGTCGGACAACGCGACACGCGGAATGTATCTGACGCAGAGCACACTCAGGCTCGGCTCGTGCAGCGGCTCGAATTCCGGATCGTCGCGGACCAGCCGGTGCAATCGCCTGGCAAATTCGAGGTGGTCTTCGATCATGCGCCTGTAGGCTCGCACCCCATGCTGCGAGAGGGCGAACCAGACCTTGGCTGCACGATCCGACCGACTGAGCTCGAATCCGCTCTGCCAATGGTCGTGCGCATCCGCGCTGGCCCCTGACTCCAGATAAGGAGCGGTCGCACGGAAGGTATCCAGGAGATCCGTCGGCCGCCTGACCAGGACACACCCCGCTTCGAACGGAATGTTGAGCCATTTGTGAGGATCGACCGAAACGGAATCCGCCTGCGACAGGCCGCGAAAGAGGGGCTTGCAGGCATCGACGGACGCCGCGAGCGCTCCGTAAGAGCCGTCGACATGCAACCAGACCCCATGTTCCTTCGCGACGGCGGAAATCGCCTCGATCGGATCCACTGCGCCGGTGTCGGTCGTTCCGGCGGTGGCGACGATGCAGAATGGGCGGCGCCCCGCTCGAACGTCCTCCCGGAGCGAGTGCTCCAATGCGTCCGGCCGCATCCGGTGCCGGGAATCGAGCGGAATGCGTCGCAGGTTTTCCGTTCCGACTCCAAGGAGCGCCATGCTCTGCTCGATGCAAATATGGGCGTGCTCCGACGCATAGGCGACGAGTTGGGCGCCTGCTCTCATTCCCTTCATTCGCACGTCCGAACCGGCCGCCCTGGTTCGCGCGGCCGCCAGGGCGTACAAGTTCGCAACCGTTCCCCCGGTCGTAAAGTGACCGGTCGCGCGGTCGCCAAAGCCGGCCATCTCTCCGAGCCACCGACAAACGGTGAGCTCGACCTGAATGCTTCCCGGTGTCAGTTTCCAGGCATGAGGGAAAATCCGGAGAGCACACAAGAGCCCATCGAGCAGACCCGGAAGGGCCTGCGGAGTCGCAGCCACCCAGGCCATGATGCCGGGATGCAGGAAGTTCGCAGAAGCGGGTATCAATTCCCGCTCGATACGGTCGAGAAGGGCCTGAGGATCGACAGGATCAAGCGGCATCGGTCCGCCGAAGGCCTCCTCCATCTCCTTCGATTCCCGAAGCTCCGGATAAATCGGCCTCGCCCTCGGTTCCGACAGCTCACGCACCAGAATGTCGACCATCCGATAGCCGAGGCTGCGGACATTCTCGGCCGAAACCGGCAGATGCGTCGACTGCCGCATCATGCAATCGCCGTTTGATCCCTGCGGGTCCATTGGAGATCTACCTCGTTGCCGGCGATTGTCGCTCGCTCTCAACTACGGCGTGATCCAGCAACTGAGCGCGCCCGAACCGGACGAACAGCAGCACCAGCGCTCGCCGCGGAAGTTCGATCGTCTCCTCCAGCGTGTCCGCGTCGCGAACCGCCACCACATCGATATGCGCCAACGGCTCCTCGGCAATGTAAGTCCGCAGCGCCATCTCGAGCGCCTTGCTGTTCATTTCCCGCGAGTGGATCAGCTTTCGGGCGAGCTGAAGGGCTTGCGGCAATCGGCGAGCCGCGGCGCGTTCTTCCGCGCTCAGATAGACGTTGCGCGAGCTCAGTGCGACCCCGTCCTCATCCCTGACGGTCGGAACGCCCACGATCTCTACGGGGAGGAAGAGGTCCTCGACCATCCTGCGGACCAGGATGACCTGCTGATAGTCCTTCTCGCCAAAATAGGCGCGATCGGGTTGCACGATGTTCAGCAGCTTGGTGACGACCGTCGCGACACCTCTGAAATAGACCGGACGAATTCCTCCCTCAAGAACTGCTCCGATGCCGGGAACATCGACATAGGTCTGCGATTTCTCGCGGTACATATCCGCGCTGTCCGGCGCAAACAGCCAGTCCACGCCAGCTGACTCCAGCAGCGACCTGTCGCGCTCCATGTCTCTTGGATATGTCGAGAAGTCTTCGTTTGCGCCAAATTGAGTCGGGTTGACGAAGATGCTGGCGACGACGACATCGTTCTGAGCCTTGGCAATCTCCATCAGCCTGAGGTGTCCGCGATGAAGGTAGCCCATCGTGGGCACGAAACCGACGCTCGTAGAGCGGCGCGCCGGAATCCGGTCGCGGAGCTCCGCCACACGCGAAATGACTTCCATATTCCCTCCCGATCATCTTCGATATGCTGCGATAGTTCCTCGTGCAGCCTTCACGTCATCATTGACCCGTTCGCCCGCGCATTGCGATTTGCCTCAATCACCAACACGCCACGACCGTTCTCACATATCGAACTCATCCACCTCGTCCCGCGACGGGTCGACGATCTCGAACTGGCTCAGACACTGCGGATTGACCAGCGCCTCGATGTTCCGGATCGGACGGCGAGCAAGCGCGTCCTTCACGGCAAGCTCGGATGTCTTTCCCGAATAGGTGCGCGGGATATCGCGGACCTGGCATATCACCGCCGGAACGTGATGCACCGACGCGCCGGATGCGATGGTGTCTCGGATGCGCCGCTCAAGCGGGCGGTCCAGATTGGTGCCGTCTTTGAGAACCACGAACAGCACGATCCTGATGTCTCCGTCCCACTCCTGACCGACACAAACGGCATCCGCGATCTCAGGCAGCGAACCGACGAGAGCGTAAATGTCCGCGGTGCCAATCCTGATGCCGCCCGGCTTGAGCGTGGCGTCCGAGCGCCCGTGAATGGCAATGCCCGCGTGCTCGGCCCATTCCGCAAAATCGCCATGCGTCCACACGCCGGGGAAACGCTCGAAGTACGACGCCCGATATCTTTCGCCGGCTCCGTCGTTCCAGAACTGCAGCGGCATTGATGGAAACGGCTGCGTGCAGACGAGCTCGCCGGCGCCTCGCCTGAGGGGACGGCCGCCCTCATCGTAGACGTCAACCGCCATACCGAGTGCCGGCCCCTGGATCTCTCCCGCCCACACCGGCCCGGTCGGAACCCCCATCGCGAAGCAGGAAACGATATCCGTGCCGCCCGATATCGACGCCAAATGAACGTCCCTCTTGATCGATGCGTAAACGTATTCGAAGCAACGGCTCGAAAGAGGTGACCCTGTCGACAACACAACGCGCATGCTCGAGAGGTCATGCGTCTGTTCGGGAGCAAGATTCATCATCCTGCATGCGTCGATGAATCTGGCCGAAACGCCGAAATGCGTCAGCCGCTCCGATTCGATCAGGTCGAACATCACAAGCCCGTCATTCTCGAATGGAGAGCCGTCGTATAGGACCACCGTCGCGCCGCTGGCAAGCGTCGACACCAGCCAATTCCACATCATCCAGCCGCAAGTCGTGGCAAAGAACACACGGTCGCCCGCTCTGATGTCGCAGTGGAGACGATGCTCCTTCAGATGCTGGAGCAGCGTGCCTCCGGCCGAATGCAGCAGGCACTTCGGAAGGCCCGTGGTTCCCGACGAGTACAGGATGGAGAGCGGTTGGCCGAAGGGAAATCGTTCGTAGAACGCCTTCGCCGGCCGGTAGTTTTCGACGATCTCGTTGAAGCTCTCGAACTTTACGCCACGCTGCAAGCGGCCGGCCGGCGGTTCGTTGTCCTCGATCAACAGGCCGCACCGCACCGTCGGTAGCCGGTCGATGATGTCGCGCATCTTTTCCACAAGATCACATTGTTCTCCGTTCAAGAGGTAGCCGCCGGCGCCGATCAGCACGACCGGCTCGATCTGGCCGAAGCGAGCGATGACCGCCTTTTTTCCCAGATCCGGCGAGCATGACGACCAGATTGCTCCCAGGGAGACTGTCGCAAGCATCCCGACAATCGCCTCGGGCACGTTCGGTGCAATCGCGGCGACGCGATCTCCCGCCTTCACCTCATGATCGATCAGCCATTGCCGCAACCGGAGCACCTGGTCGCGCAGCTGATCCCACGACAGCCGCCGTGCGACCTGAAGCTCGGTGTACGAGACGATCGCGTCCGCCAATCCGGTCCGCCGCAGCAGGTTCTCCGTGAAATTCAGCCTCGACTCGGGAAAGAACTTCGCGTCCATCATCCGTTCGCCCGGTTTGAAGGGAACGCCGATGCGATCGCCAATGACGCCGCACTCCTCCCAGACCAGATCCCAAAAGGCCCCACAATCGTCGATCGACCACTGGTGGAGATCGCCATACGACGCGAAGTCCCGGTGCGCGATCCTGGCCGCCGCGCGAGAGAACCGCGTCAGCTCCGCCTCTGCAATCCGCTCCCCGGTCGGAGCCCACAGCGGCGCGCTTACGCCGAATTCCGCGCGTTCTAGCATTTCAACCCCTCTCTCCGGGCCCGCACAGTGCGGGCCGCGCTTGCTAGGATCGGATTGGATCGGAAAGAAAACCCGGAAGTGCTTCGGCCGCGCCGTCGCGCGCCGCCTGCTCAAACACGAAATTGGCCAACGCGACATCGAGCATGCCCATGCCGAACGCGGACACCACGCCGCCGGCATCGCGGTCGAGGTCCGTCCCGTCCATGAGATGGCCGAAGTTCACCAGCGGAAACGTGCGACCAATCGCTCCCTCCAGACGATGAAGTGACGTATTGGCCTTCAGCGCATGATCAATGTCGTCGACGATATTGAGCGCTCCGCGCAGCCGATCCGGTACAATGTCGCGCAACGAGACGTGCAGCACGACCTGCTGTGGAACGATGTCAGCGTCGTACCACGGCGTCAGTTGCGAAGTGGCAAAAGAGAGCATGTCGGCGCGATCGCCGCCATGAACATCCTTTTCGACCTGAATTTCACGGCCGATCCCACTCTTTGCGATGTGCGCTCGCAGCGCCTCGGCGGTAGCGACGTCGGGATCGACAATCGCGACCTCGTCGAATGTCCATCCGTCAGCGGCGAGGAACGTCGCGACAGTGCGGTTTATGACCCCGGCGCCGAACATCCTCAAACGGCCGAGGTGTCTGTCCCGACGAAGCAGGCGCGCCCCCAAGGCGGCACTCGCGGCGGTTCTCGCAGCGCTGATCAGCGCGCCATCCATCAGTGCGATCGGGTATCCGGTCTCGAAGGAGTTCAGCACGATAACTGCGGCCGCGCGCTGCAGTCCTCGTCGCGAATTTTGTGGAAAGGATGACACCCACTTCAATCCTGCCTTGTCGACGCCTCCGCCGACATAGGCAGGGAGCGCGTTGATGCGACAACCCGGCTTCTGCGGAAACGTCAGCGAGTATGTGTCGGGATTTGTACAGTTGCCGGCATAAAATGCTCGATAAGTAGCAGCAACAAGGTCGATGATCTGCACACGGTGCGCCGCAATGATCCTGTCGATCTGCTCGGCCCGAACGTACGCAATGGCTGTTTCGTCGACGGTTGCCATCATTACACCTGTATGCTTTCGGAGCTCGCGTTCGCTCCAGTGGCCTCAGGTCCGGCCGCCGTCCGCTCCAACTCTGCCGGCGCAAGAGACATGTCGCGTACCGCGCGATGACCAAGCAATCCCGGAAACCTGTCGCGGACCCATTCGTCGCTGTAGATCGTATCGAGGTATTTCTCGCCGTTGTCCGGACTGACCACGACCACGCTCGCATCGGCCGGAAGCCGAGACGTGTAATGCTCGACCGCAGCCAGTACAGTTCCGGTCGAGCCGCCGAACAGCACACCATGCCTTCGCGCGATCCGACGGCACAGTTCGACGGTTTTCGCTTCCGGAATCATCACGACGTCGTGGACCAGAGACCGATCGCAGATCTCCGGAACCCGGCTCGTTCCCAGACCGGAAATGTGCCGGGGTCCCGGCGGTCCGCCGAAGGTCACCGATCCGACACTGTCTACGGCGACGATCTTCGTATCCGGCTGGTGCTTGCGGAAATATCCCGCGCATCCCATTAACGTTCCGGTCGTGCCGGCTCCGACGAACAGATAGTCCAGCCGAGGGAACGCCTGCGCGATTTCCGTCGCCGTGCTCCGCTCGTGGATCAACGGATTGGCGGCGTTCTGGTACTGGTTCGTCCAGAAATACCGACGATCCTCCTTCATCTTGCGTTTGATGAATCGGATCCGGCTGGCGAGAAAGCCGCCGTTCTCGTCTCTCTCCTGCACGACAAAGACCGTTGCACCCAGAGCCTTCATTATCTCGATATTCGTGCGAGACGCATTCGGATCCACCACGCATTCAAACGGATAGCCGCGATCCGCGCACACCATCGCCAGCGCCACGCCCAGATTTCCGGAGGACGATTCGATGATGATAGTGTCCGGCTTGATCATCCCGCTCTGCTCGGCCTCCTCGATCAAGCCAAGCGCCGTCTTGATCTTGATTGACCCACCCAGATTCAGGCCTTCCAGCTTCACGTGGACGGTACAAGGCACGATGCCGTCGAACGGCAGGAACGCACCTCCCCGAATAGTTTTCCAAAAATCCATCCTCACGACCTCCGACAGCTTCAGTGTTGTTGTTCTCTCACGACGTGCTGTTGCCGAGCGTGAGCGGCTCGTCCCTCGAAACATTCCTGATGATCGTCGTCATCTGTTCGATCACATCTTCAAGAACGGTCCGCGCGTATGACAGGCTGACCTCGCGCGGCGCATAGCGCGTCTCGACCACGACCCGCCCGTCCGCGGCCGAGAATATGAAGCAGAGCAGATACGGTGTCCGCGACTCGTCGATTTCCGGTCCGACCCACTCCTCTGAGTGCGGCAGATCCAGGAGCACCGCCGGATGCTCGCTGTTCAGACTCACGAGGTAGTTCAGCCCTATGCGGGGAAACGGCCAAGTATCCGCCTCGCGCCGCATGGCCGGATCTTCGGCCAGGTACTTGAGCGCACGAAAGCCAAGCCCTCTCCGCGGCAGGCGCGTTCGCTGCGATCGTATCGCCCGCAACTGCACCTCCGTCGGCTCCGACAGATCGAGCGCCAGCGCTATCGGTACGATCTCGTTGATGTAACCGATGACGCGGCTGACATCGATATCCTCGAATATCATTCCACGCATCGAGTCGAATGAATCGATCCACAGGGTTCGAGCGGACGTGTGCCGCATAACGACGCGATAGATTGCGACGAGGACGATCTCGAAGCTACGGTCACCAAACATCGCGAGAAACCGTTCGCTCGTGTCTCGATCGAGCTCGCCCCGCGTTACGGCCTGATCCGCCTCGAGCTCCGCAAGACCCGCACCTGACCGACCTTGCTGAAGTTGCCTGTGCAGCTCCGCCGCGCTGACATCGCTGAAGCTCGCTTCTTTCCGGCTATCGCTTTCCCTTTCCCCGCCGTCGAGCGCCCTCACATTCGCGTAGTCATCCCAACGCATCTCCCGCCAAAGCGGTAACTCCCGGATCGCCTCTTCATTGGCGTATCGGTGAAGCCGCTTCGGCCAGTCGCGCGGATCGGCTGAGGCGACGACCGACTTCGTCCTGGCAACGGTTCCGGCGCTGCGGTAAGCTCGCCCAAGCTCTCTTGCCAACAAAGAGAACGACACTCCGTCCAGCAACAGATGGTGCGCAACGACAAATACCCTCCCGTCCCCTTCCGGCAGCAAGAGCACGATGAACCGGATCATGATGTCTCCCGTCGAAAAGCTGAACTCGCGCTGAACGCGCGCAGTCGTGCGTTCGATGAGTTCGCGCCGACTCCCGTCCGTTGCGGTGGAGAGGTCGATGATCTCGACGAGATTTTCCAAGCGCGGCTCGACCTGCCGCTTCTCCACTCCTTTGTCTGTGGTCACGATCGTTGCACGGAGCGCAGGGTTGACTGCAACGACATCCGACACTGCCCGCGAGAACCTCTCGATGGAGAATTGCCCCCTGCCAAAACTCCACATCATCGAAACGTTGTATTGAGTGTCGAACCCGGCCTTCTCTACGAGAAATCGCGCGGTCGGCGTGAGCGTCGGTCCGCCGCCCGGAAGCTGACGAACCGACGGCTGCCGTTGGCTGCCGCCGGATTCGGTCGGCTTCCTCGTCACGACCGCCCGGGTCATCCGCCGGATCGTTCGATATCTGTAAGCATCGAGCACCGTCATTTTGATTCCGGCGTCATTGAGACGGAGCACCGCTCGCAGGCACACCATGGACGTGCAGCCGTACTCAAACAGATTGTCATCCGGCGACAGATGCGGCGTACGCAGCACACGTCGAAAAACGTCGAGCACTTGCGAGGTCTTCGATTCGAGGAGCGCGTCATCCATTCGGAGCTCGTTTGATCTGTGCGAAGTGAGGGTCTCGTCTTCCCGCGATGCATCACCGTGGGGTCAGCCCTCCCCAACCGATCGTGTCGCAGATACACTTCGTTCCGTTCCCGCAACAGCATCATCACCGCCATCCCAGATGTCCGAACGTTCGCGTTCTCCGATCCGCAGATCATCCCGCTCGCTGGCGAAATGAACTTGCACTCCGTCTGCGGCGGGCCCGATGAGAATTCCCGCGGGCGCAGGCAGCATGCAGCGATATCCGACCGGAGGACCTCCACCGAAATCCACGCGGTTGAACGTCAACTGGGAGAGGTTGGTGGAGACGATATCCGTCTTCGGTTCGAACGGGGGCAGTTCGCTCTGGTCGAGGTAGGCGTGCCCGTCGACGCTCTTGATCGACGATGCGACATATCCGAGATCGCGAACCTGCTTCACCGCCGTGCGGATGAGGCGAATGGTTCGCCTGGCAGCCGCCCTGTCGTCCTCGAGCCGATCAAGCGGCACGACCGCTTCCAAAAAGCCATTCCCGACGAATGACGGACCGATACGCGCGTCTATTCCTCTCACATCTACGGGCATTCTCAGTCTAACTCCCAGCGCGCAGTCCAGAAGCTGCTGTCCGTACCGATGAACGAGAAACGCGGTCAGCGCCTCGTTGAGGGTAGGGACGAGATCAGACGTGGATAGAGATTTTCGCAACACGTCCAGGAACCGGGCATCGAGCTTCATCACGCGCAGATTTCTCTTCATCTGCCGAAGATAGTTCAGGCGGTGTATGGCCTCGGCGCCCAATGAATGCTGCCCGCACACACTGTGCTTAGCTCCCGATCCCACAACCGGATCGACGGTTGCGCGGACGGTGAAATGCGATCCCGCCTCAGCGAACAATTCGCCCCAGCATTTCTGGAACTGATTGAGAGAAGAGCCGTCGCCCGCCGAATGCGACATGCTGATGGCAAGGACCGCCCCTCTACTTACCGGAGTAAGCGAAGCGATCAGCACAGGGCGCCCCGGCAACGTTTCGAGATTATTGATAAATTGCGGCAACTGTTCAGACGAAAACTGGTCGAGCGTCCACTCCAAAGGTCCGCGCAGCGTCACCGACGGGAGCAGCGGGAGCGGCGCGAGCCGAAAGCCCTCGCCTGTGTTCACTATCTTCGTTGCAAGACGCGGAAAGCGCTCCAACGCCGCCTGAAACGTGTACCGCAACCGGTCAACGTCGGGGATGTATGCATAGTGAAACAAGCGGACGATCGACGGGGCTCCGATGAGCGCCTGATCGTAGCGGGACAGCAAGAGATAGTCGTTATTGCCGATCATTGCCGGTATCCGTTCAGATCAGGTACAATCGTCATCACTATCAGCCCGTCTCAGTGATCGTGGAGGTCCAAACCAGACCTCCGGAGATCGACACACTCAGTGTTGCGGCCGGATCGAAAAGCGTACGCTCAACGGTGCCAGCAAGTTCGCCGAAAACAACGTTGGAGGTCAGGACCCTTCGGTGCCGCCACAAGACCACACCTGCAATCGCTAATGCCTTGCCTTTCTGCGCTCCTTCGAGAACACGCCGCCCTTGAGCTCCGGCACCGTAACCGAGAACGCACACCGGAGATTTTCAGCCAGCCTGGGATCGCTGACGATCGCGTCGCTGATAGCGAGCTCACGAACCCGCGCGAAATCCTCGGCTGTCAGGGCGTCAATCAGAAGGGCGACAAGCTTTTCGACGCCGGTCGCTTGCCCGAGGCCCTGCGTGGTTGTCCGGGGGCCTGACAGCTCTCGCAACTCCGGCGGCCGGACGAACTGGGCAGCGGGGTGTTGCCGTCCGACCGCTCGAAATCTCTTCAGTTCGGCCTTGACCGCCGCGGGAACAACGCGCTCACCGCTCTCCGCACGACGCATGATGTCGGCCACGAACTCGCGTGGCGTCTCCGCGGCAGAGAAGTGACCTGCATCACTCACGAATCCATCAAGGGCGCGGGATGGGCTTTCGCTCCAGGACTCCGTTACCTTCACCACCACTGGTCTGACCGACATATTTCGACTGCTTACCAAAATGAGCGCTGCGTTCTCGTGCAAGAGCTGCGTCTACAAGACCTGCATCCCGCACCGTGTCCCAGCCCATTTTGAATGCATCGAACCGTAGATCGTTCTCAATCTTCCTCAAACCGCCTCATCGTAACTGTCCTGCCCGCACAAGGGCACGCGATTCCCGCCTTGGAACCGACGGCTGGATCAGACGGAACAGGCGACTGGATGGAAGCTGGGTTGGACCAATCGAAGGTACGTCGGGTCTCAACCTAACTCATCGAGCAGAAGTCTGGCTGACTTGAGATCGGCGGTATCAAACCCTTCGCTGAAGGATTCGAAGACTGGCAAAAGTAGATTTTGAGCATGGCTACGCTGACCTTTGCTCGCCCATAGACGCGCGCGGCTGGTCGCCGCGCGAAGCTCCCAGGCTCGCTGCCCACGTTGGCGCGCCCACTCCAGTGCGCGGACAAACATTGCGTCGGCTTCCTCACTGTCGCCAGCAACCAGCTCGATCTGGCCACCCACGCGTAGCACTTCAGCCGTGCACCAGTGCTCCTCCCTGGAGGCGCGAAGAATGCCGTGAATGACCGATCGACCTTCGTCAACGTGGCCTGCGGCAGCAAGCATCTCCGCGAATGTGCTGACAAACGTGGCATGCCGTAAATCGACATTCCATTGCTCGATAGACTCCCGCAGCAAATCGGGCCCGACGTGCGCTTCGTTGGATTTTGCGCGCGCCCAGGTTTTGAACGTCGTGCCGGATCCCGACCACAAGCCCAAGCCATGCGTCTTCGCGCAATCGAGAAGGGCGCTGGCGAGATGTTCCGTCCTCTCGAAATCGCCCGTGAGCGCTGCGATTCCACAACCCGCACCTGTCAGCGCCAGACATAGCGAATTCGCATGATCCAGTTTCTGGGCTTTGGCCACACTACGCGCGGCGATCTCTCTCGCCTGGTTGGGGAAGCCTTGGACCCACAAGACGCGGGACAGCGCAACGAGTGCGGCCACGTTCTGGTCCAGACCGAACCGCAGCACGTACTGGGCGTGCAAGACCGGATCGTTCTGCTGAAGGACGCCCCTGAGACGTTCGCGAGCCGCGGACTGGTTGCCAAAGTAGTGGTCATTGACGGCGACGATTCTTTGCCCGGCAAGACCGGCGGCGATGTCGGACAACTCGACTGCATGGACGAATTTATGGGCGATCTCGACCGACGCTCGATAGTGGCTGTTGCGCAATCGATGAAGCCAGAGCGCGTAGTAGACCCGGAGCTTCTGCTCGTCGTCCTCGAGCTTCTCGGCTAGTTCCTGTGCACGCAGCAGTGCGTCTTCGGCCTCCTTCGTCGGACCTTTGGTCCACATGGTCGACGTTCCGAGGGCCACTTGCAGCAGCAACTCGTGCCTTTCGTCGACGCTCGACTGCCCGAGCAGCCAGGCCAGCGCCCGCTGAACGTAGTTGCGGCACTCTTCAAGCGCCGACACCGCGATCCAGAGGGAAGTGGCCGCGATCGTGAGGTCGAGGCCGATGCGCGACGTTTCCGGCGACCCGAACGCCCAGTCCAGCGCAACCCGCAGGTTATCGATATCCGGCGCAAATCTTGCGCCGATCTCGTCGAGCGAGGTTGCCGTCCATAGCTGCTCGTCTCGGGTCAGCGCATTGAGATAGTAGCGTGTCATCAGCGCCAATATCGCAGCGACTTCGCCGTCGCCGAGCTTCTGGAGTGCGAAGGCCCGCGTCGTTCCCAGCAACCGGTAACGTGGCGGAGACGTGCGTGTATCCACGGAAACGAGTGACTTCTTGTGCAGGTCCTCAAGTACGTTTGCGACTTGGACGGTGGATCCGATGCTGTCCGCCAAAATCGAGCCAGCAGCCTCCGGGGTGAAGCCGCCCGCAAACACCGCGACACGACGCAGGGTGGTTTGCTCAATCGCCGACAGCAATCCGTAGCTCCAGGAGAACGTCGAATGAAGGGTTTTGTGACGCTCCGCCGGAGTCCGCCGACCACTGCGGAGAAGCCCGAATCCCTGCGCAAGCCGGCGTGCAAGCTCGCGCACCCCAACCGCAGGCGCACTCGCCGCGGCAAATTCGATGGCAAGTGGAATTCCGTCCAGCTTGCGGCACACTTTACTTACGTAAGGGGCAATCTCGTCAGTGATAATGAAATCAGGATCGACAGCCTGAGTTCTGTCGAGAAACAACCCAACCGCGCTGTATTCGAGAGCCTGGCTTGCGGCGATGGAGTCGGCCGCCGGCACGCTCAGGGGCGTCAGCGGATAAACCCGTTCACCTTCGATCGCGAGGCACTCCCGGCTCGTCGCGAGCACATGCAACTCGGTCCTGCTTCGAAGCAGGCCTTCCACCAGCATCGCCACGGCGTCGATCAAATGCTCGCAATTGTCGAGCAGCAACAGCTGGTCTTGCTGAGTTTCCGAGAGTGAATTGGCGACTCCCATCGTTCGCGCGATGAGCTCGTTCAACTGCTGAGCGTTCGTAATTGAAGCCAGTTCGACGGTCCGTACGCCGCCGCCAAAACGGGAGGCCGAGTGATGGGCCACTTCCATCGCCAGGCGCGTCTTTCCGATACCTCCGCTACCCGTCACGGTGACCAGCCTATGCCTCGCGACGAGGCTGGTCAGCGATGTGACCTCCTTTACCCGTCCAAACAGCGCGGACAACGGGACAGACAGGTCCATTTCGTACGCAGACCCGGACGTTCCGGGAGGGCACGGCTCCTCAAGTCCTGTCGCGTACTCGCGTTGCATTTGCACACGGGCTGCTAAACGATAGCCGCGCCCAGCCTCCGTCTGAATGATCTCACCCTTGTCTCCCAGAGCCTTGCGGAGCGCCGAGATCTGCACCTCGATATTGTGCTCCTCGACGGTCGTGGTCGGCCAGACTCGCTTCAAGAGTTCATGTTTGGTCAGAAGCCTTCCATCGGCCTGAACGAGCATCAGAAGAATGTTGAATGCACGTGCACCAAGATTGATGGCCTCGTCGTCCTTGAAGACTTTTCGACGACGGACGCAAACTCGAAAGCGTTCAAATTCGAACGCGTAGTCAGGATCGGGCTCGACGCCGTACTTCAATATTATCAGTCCCCGACGCGCGCCGAATGCCCACACCTTGCGCAACTATAAACGGTACAATGATCTGGTGCAACCTTGGAGCAACATTTCCCATCGTTTCGTTTCGGCGGTGGAACATACGAATACACGCGGGATCCGACGCGCGGACGAAACTTTTCACCGAAATATTTGGCCTGCATTCTCGGGAAAGACGCAACCGGAATGCTCCAAGACAGCGAGAACAAAGAAAAGTTTTATCTCAATCTCGTTGCGTTTTGCCGATGGACCGATCGCGCGGCGACTCAAGCGGTCGACGTGAACGCGATCGCAATCCAACCTGGCCCGGTTGCCCCAGGCCCCGCGGACAGTCACGGGAAATTGCGCGGTGACATGAGGCCCGTGAACTGACCGACCAACGCCCTCAGGGTCTCGGGCTGGACGACCTCCACTTCGACAGGAGCTACCGCCATATCCCGCCATACCGCCGCCATAATGTGGCTCCGAGGGCCGATGACGCGCTGCTCGAAGTGCCATTCGCCGACATCGCCAAGCGCGGGATCGAAAAACGTCAGACGCAGCGGTTCGAACGCGAAGGCGAAATCGTCCAGCCGCTGTGCGAGACCAAGTCCGGTGGCCTTGATGTAGGCTTCCTTCAGCGTCCAAAGCCGGAGAAATCCGATCGGCCGCTGCGCCGCGGGCAGGCTCCGGAGCCAGGCACCTTCGCACGCGGCGAAATGCGTGCCAGCAAGATCGAGAGGAACCCGCCGATCCACGCACTCGATGTCCACGCCGATCTCGACAGAATCGCTGACCGCGCAGACCACAGCTCCCTCGCAATGCGACAGGTTGAACTGAAGTCCCGCTTCTCCCGAGACTTGTGGCTTTCCATGAGCGCCAATCTCGAATGTCCATGCTGCCGGCGCCGCGACGCTGCCGGTGGCAGCCGTCAACATCAGTCGCGTCAGTGCATGCGCAGCCACATACTGCCGCCGGTGCCGCTCGAAGACAAAGCGCGCCGCACGCTCGCTCTCCACGGCTGGCAATATCGCGGCGAGCCAAGGCCACAGCGGCTCGGGAATGCCATCCAGCGCGAGCGTCCAGATCCTGATGCTATCGACACCGCGCATTGCCGGCAGGCCCTCCGCCAAGGCGCGCGGCCGCCGTAGGCGGCCGACGCGCCGCCCATCGTACCGGCGTTGGCATTTCTAAGACGGCAGCAATCGCTTGAAGTGACCCGCTAGCTGTTGGAGATTCGGCGCTCGAAGAACATCGAGCCAGTCATGCCGGTGGACAATATCTCCCAGGATATCGCGCCAACCAGCCTCGCTCGTCACGTCGTGATGCACGAAGCGCGCCCTACCCTCGGGCTTTGCACATATTTGTGCCGCGATCTGTTGACCGTAAGTGTCATCAATATCCGCAATTACGACCTCTGCGCCGTCCCGCCCAAATGCAAAAGCGCATGCCGTGCCTATCCCGATCGTCCACTCGTTCACAGACGCCGCGCCAGTAACCAAGACTACCATCAGTCGCTCCTCCATCTGCCACGTCACACTAAACACACCTCGCGATTGCTATTCACAGCGTTCGCGTCTTCCTCAACCTATGCGCAATCAAGAGCCTGCCGCTCCGGCAGCCCTCGACAGAGCCCTCGTCGCTCTCGAAACCCCTGATGCCGAGAGACTTCAGCGCAGAGCGTCCCAACATCTCCATACGCCCTGTTCGAACATGAGCAGCATCAGTTGCTCTGCATCGGCATGAAGGTATCGGAGCGAGAGAAGCGAAGTCAATCGGTCGAGCGACGGCGCCGTTCGACGCCGCGATCTCGCGATTTTGGTGGCAGCGACAAGGCCGCAATTGCGCGACTGTCGCGCTTTTGTTCAATATGCTAATAACGAACCGTCATCTTACGCGGCAGCCACGACAGCAACCGTCGGCAGCCCATCTCATTGTCAAGGCAGTCGCTCCCCGCTAATCATGGTGGACTTGACAACGGGCGTGTGAAAGCTGGCGGCTCCGTGAGTTTCATGGACCTTGCCAGCCATTTGGGCCTGCGGGTCATCGCCGATCAGGTAGAGTGGGCCAAGGCAGCAGGAGGGGACATGACATCGATTATCATCGACAAGCGCTATTGCGGTCCACCCAACTCCGGGAACGGCGGATACGTCTGCGGCAGGCTGGCCCGGCACATTCCCGGCAGCGCGGAGGTCACGCTCCGCGCACCAACTCCGCTGGACAAGCCGCTCGATGTCATCGCGACGGAAGACGGGTCATGGGAACTTCGCGATGGCGCCACCGTCGTCGCGACCGGACGACCAGCGAGCATCGAACTTGCGGATCTGGAGAATGCGAGCTTCGAGGAGGCAATGGCGGCCGAGCGGATGACGCCGTTCAAGCCGGCCGAGCATCCCCTGCCGAGATGTTTCGTGTGCGGCCCTGCGAGGGCGCCGGGAGATGGAATGCGGATTTTCGCCGGGCCGCTCGCACGTCAATCCGGCAATGCTTCGGCGGTGCTGGCGGCAACCTGGATACCGCATCCGACCTTGGCGGCGCAGGACGGCTTCGTCGCGCCCGAATTTCTCTGGTCGGCGCTCGATTGTCCGACGGGCTTTGCAGCCTCTCACGACCGGGAGAGCGGCCACTTCGACCGCACGCCGATCCTGTTGGGTCGGATGTCGGCACGGGTCGAGACCCGGCCGCGCCCGGGAGAGCGCTGCGTCATCACGGCCTGGGAAGCCGGCCGCGACGGCCGTAAACGCGTTGCCGAGGCTGCGGTCCATGGTGAAACCGGAGCGTTGCTGGCCGTGGCCCGAGCGACGTGGATTGCCGTCGAGCGCCACGTGCAGCTCGGCTGCGCCTGAAATATAATATCATCAATCCGCACCATACCCGTTCACGCGATGACCCGAAAATCTTCGGGTTTGATGATGACGCGGAAGTTGTGGTCGAGCCGTCCTCCGCCAAATTATCCGACAGCAAATGCCCGGCATTAAGACTGGACGACAGGGCCAGGAGGTGGCGGGTACTACATCAGGCCGCTCATACGATAGTGTCGGAGTCCTGTCGCTGACCAAACAGCACGATCAACGCTGCTGCTAGCTCAAGCGTAATGCAGAGCGCAAGGGCAAGCGTGTAATCACCAGTCAAGCTGCGAACGAGGCCAATCAGTCCAGGGCCAAGACCGCTAACGATTCCGCTTGCTGCGGTAAAAAGTCCCATGACTATCGAAAAAGCGGCAGCATCGAACTCGCGACGAATGATCAGGGGCGGCAGAGTAATGAGGTTGCCGATTGTAAAGCCGAAGATGGCGCAAGCGGCCAACAAAACAGAAGCATCGTCCGTTTGGATTATGAACAGAAGTGCTGCCGCCTGGCTCACGAGTGATGCGGCCGTCGCCAACCGTGGATTGAGTCGGTCGACGATCATGCCAAGGCAGAGGCGGCCTATCACGGCAGTGAATGTCGTGAGTGCTACTGCGAGCCCCGCGCCGGGGCGACCGAGTTTCGGTTCAAGCAGTGCGACTTGGTGTACGATAAAACCGATTTGCGCCATCAGCGCGAGTGCGAACGGCACCGAGATTGTCCAAAACGCCAATCGACTCACGACCATCGAGCGCGATATGTGTTTTCTGGTGCCGGGCGGTTGCGATGACGAGGAGTTTCGTGTCGGGCGCTCCGGCGAATCGCCGATCAACGAGTGCGGTTCGATCCATATGACAACGACAGGCACTAGAACGACGAGCATGATTGCCGTCGCCGTCACCATCGCAACCTGGAAGCCGACTTTCTCGTTGAGGAGCAAGAGCAGCGGCGCAACGACGGCACCGCCACAACTCGCGCCAGTGAAAGCGATGCTGATGGCAAGACCGCGGCGATGCACGAACCAAGAGTTCACAATCGTTGCGATCACGACAACGCCCATGCCCGTCCAACCCAGAGACATGAGAATGAACGCGGCGTAGAGTTGCCACGGTTCCGTCGCGAATGCGAGCAGGATCATTGAAGCTGCTAGCGCCGCTGTTCCAAGCAGAATGAGACGCTTCGACCCAAACCTCGTCAAGAGTTCGTGGGTAAATGTTGAGAGAATGCTGCTGAGCAGAAAAGTTAGCGTGATCGCGCCTGATATAAGGGACGCCGACCAGCCGCGCAGACCCTGCAACTCGGCCACATACAAGCTGTGCCCATAAAAACCGATACCAAAAATAAAGAACGCCACGAAGAAACACGCCAGCACCACGCGCCAACCAACGTAGCGCGGTGACGTCTCGTCAACAACAGGAGGTTCCGCCAAAAGCTCCGGTCTGACGGATTTGGCGCCGGTCGTCCGCACCCTCATACTACTCGCTTTAATCGTTAGCGACGCCGTAATCATCGGCATCGACAGCGCTCAATGCGCCGGCTACTTTGACAGATCTTTTCTGAGTAACACCCAATTGGTGCCCGGATGCACCCACTGTTCCTTGACCATTTTGCAGTGCGCAGCCTCGCGGTATCCACAGCGCTCATATAGTTTGCGAGCGCCCGTGTTAGTGTCGGACACAACGAGACTCAGGCTCCGCTTGCCGACAGAAGCTGCGAGAGTTTCGGCCTCGGCCAGAAGTGCAGAACCATGGCCCCTGCCTCGGTATTCAGGGTACGCAGCGAGCGCCTGCACGTACCACGTATCAGGGGCCTTATTCCTGAGTTCGTGCAACGGCAGGAGTACTTCTGGGATTTGG
Organism: Bradyrhizobium sp. 170; assembly: GCF_023101085.1. Lineage (NCBI taxonomy): Bacteria > Pseudomonadati > Pseudomonadota > Alphaproteobacteria > Hyphomicrobiales > Nitrobacteraceae > Bradyrhizobium > Bradyrhizobium sp. 170. The sequence continues at coordinate 5,289,053 of NZ_CP064703.1, forward strand.
CTCGAAGCGGGCTCAGGCTTATCACTCAACGGATAACCGATGACGCCTGAGGCTGGTTTCCCCGAAGCTTCCGCTATAACGGCAGTGCGACAAGACATGTCGCTCGTTCCGCGGAGCAGTCGCTCACGACCGATCTGCCAGGGATCCCGCTCGGGTCCAGCAATCTGCGTCCATAGGTATAAGGCGAAGCCCTCACTCGCGAAGTGCACGAATTCAGCCAAGGTGCCGACGTCTTCGGGTGTTGCCCTACGAAAAGTGGGTTGAACCATCGTCATCAAATGATGGCTCCTCGAAGATTTTCGCGCTGAGTGCCCTTCAGTCCACGGGATCGCCAGAGCCGAACCTCCGCCTTCAATTCGTTGACCGTCTTTGCCGTTCGTACTTCGCTCATGTGCCTCGCCTCGATGAACAACTAGAAGGTCCGATCTGGAGAAGTCTGCGACCGGAGCATCTCCATTTATTCCGGCAGATCAGTATCGAGGCTAGCCGAAGTGCTATTCAGTTAGAACGGGTCGACTGACATCTTTGATGATGCTTGAGCATTCTTGAGAACGACAACGAGCAGCGGACCCGTTCCCGTCGGGGGCGCTGGACAGTTGCTGAAGCAGACCTTCTCCGCTCCCTCGATCTGGCCCGCTAACGTTACGAGAGCGCCTGGGAGCTTCGCGCGGCAATGAATTTGGCGCGACGACGAGATGGTTTGAGTGAAATTGAGGCTGACCTCTGCCCCTATGCATTCATAATGTCCGATAGCGAGGATAAATCGCTTAGTGCGGTTTGTGCGTTTTACCACGTGCATGCTGGTGGGAGGGAAATATGAGTGTAGCAGTGACTGTGAAGGCGTTGATGCCGGCTGACATTCGAGCGCGCAAGAGAAATCATCCGATCGCCTGCCTAACCGTTGACACCGCCGCATTGCCACCTTAGGCGTTTGCCACCTTCGGTGTTGTTACTATACTACTGCCACCTTAGGTTTCGCAACTGCAACCCAAAGCATAGCCAAAACTACTGTTGGCTTTGCGAGTTGAGGTGCGCGCACGGCGGCACGTCGACAGATCCCGGTGATTGATGGTGCTTAAATTTGATTTAGTCGGCGTAGGCTTTGGCCCTGCGAATCTGGCGTTGGCAATTGCTTTCTCCGAAATCCCCCAAACTAATCGCCCGAGAACTACTGCTTTCATTGAGAGTAGGCACGAGTTCTCATGGCAAAGCGAACTGCTTCTGCCAAATGCCAAAATGACGACCTGCTTTTGGGAAGATTTGGTCACTGCGCGAAACCCGCGCTCAAAATACTCTTTTGTAAATTATCTTAAGGAGCACAATCGTCTATTCGAGTTTATGAACCTGCGGGATTTTTACCCGACGCGCGCGGATTATACGGCCTATCTCAAATGGTGCGAAGGCGATTTTACCTCGACGACCAAATACGGAACGACCGTAAACGCCATTACGCTTGAACACTCTCGACAGCACGGACCACTGTTCCGGTTGGAATGCGACTCGTTAGCGGGGCAGCTTGTTTACCTCACCAAAAATGCAGTACTCGCCATTGGGCGACAACCAAAGATTCCCACCGAATTGAGTTCAAGTTTCCAGGATCATGTCTACCACACCGCGAATTTCAAAACGCGCTTCCTCTCTGCATTCCCGGACAATTCGAAAGACCACAGATTTCTCATCGTCGGCACAGGGCAAAGTGCTGGTGATGTGCTGCAGTATCTGTTGATGCATTACCCAAGGGCACGAATCTCAGTCATATTGAGGTCTTTCGCCTTTCTACCTTTCGACGATACGCCGTTCGTCAATGAGATATTTCGGCCAGATTTTGTAGATTTAGCCCACCATTGCTATTTGAATAATATTCATTCCATCAAGGAAGCGTCCCAATTGACGAATTATGCGGTTATCGAAGCAGGGCAATTACGCGATATATATCGGACAATATACAACGAAGCACTGCAGGGCAGAAATCGAGTGACGCTCCACAGATTTAGTTCGATCAGCGGGATTTCCCGCCAAGGCGCAGGTGTGGGCGTATCTCTTCGGTCGAGCGTGACTGAACAAATCGAAGAGATCGACGTGGACGCCGTGCTTTGCGCGACGGGTTATGACAGCAAGAATCTAGATGATCTACTTGTAGATCTCGGACCGTATATCGACCGAGACAGCGCGGGGCTGATGCGAATTCGGCGGGACTATAGCGTCGGAATGTCGAAGGTCGGCGATTGCAAGCTGTTCATCCAGGGAGCGGCCGAGCGATCGCATGGGCCCGGTGATCCGGCCCTGCCAATTGTCCCGACCCGAGCGGCCGAGATCTGTCACGCGATTTTGGGCCAAAATCCTGCCGATGCAGCCGCAGCTCCGATCGAAAGACAGGAAGCCTAGAAATGACAGCACAAACAATTGCGTCATCTCACGTACCCGTACGTTTTGAGCCCGCTCCAATTGCGCAGTGCGACGCGAGAGCTCCGTTCGCCGGCGGCACGGTCACCGTGCAGCCCGAAGCGTGCACGCGACCGGACAATCACCATGAACACGAGGTTTTTGTCATCTTGTCCGGGCAAGGCAGGCTCGACGGTGTTGGCGAGCCTCGGTTCGTTCGATCTGGCGATATCTGCGTTTTCGAGCCGTTTGCGAAGCACCAATTGACGAACATTTCAAGTTCAGAGAACCTAACCTATTTTACGATTTATTGGACGGGGGCCGGATCTTATCCCTCACCGATTACGGATGTGAGCCGAGTTCGCGATGAGATTTCGCTCTTAGTTTCGCGTCCCACTCCTAACACCCCGCTCCATCTGGGACATCTGGCCGGTCCCTACTTGGCGGCCGACATGTTGAAACGCGCTGAAGCGATGCGCGGCAATCGAGCCGTGTTGATTCTGGGACTCGACGACCATCAATCCTATGTGGAGCTTCGCGCCCGCCGCGAGCGCACGTCGGCCCGTCAGTTGGTGGATCGCCAATCATTGGCCATCATTCGGCAGTTCTCGCTTTTCGACATCGCTGTTGATCGCATTTGGGGAACAGCCAGCTCTGAACGGCACCAGCGCCGCCTGACAACGGCCTACCAGGAACTCGTCCGGCAAGGACACATCGCGCGCAAGCGCATCGAGGTTCCGTTTTGCTCGACGTGCAACGAGTTTCGAGAAGAAGGGCTTTGCAGCGGGCTTTGTCCGGACTGCAACGCATTAACCTACGGCGATGTGTGCGAATCCTGTCTCATGCCGGTCTTCGGCTGTTCTTTGGGTAATTGCCTGTGCGGGATATGCGGCAATCGGACTAGTCCGGCGAAAGTTGATCGCACTGTCTTATGCCTGTCTGATTATCTGAATCTACTCCCTTCGCTAAATGCGAAGGGAAACAGCGATCCGTTCATCTCGGGATATCTGGAGCGCCTGGCGGCAATGCAGAGAAGGATCGAAATCCCGGTGACAACCGAATGTGGTTGGGGTGTTTGCATTCCGAATGCATCGGGCAGTGAACGCATCTCGGCGTGGTTCGAAGGCGCCATCGCGACAGCAGTTTCGTACGACGAGGCCAAGTGTGCGCTCGGCGCGCTCCAAGCAGCAAAGCCCATAGCGTTGACGTTTTTCGGAAAGGATAACTTGTTTTTCTATGCGGCGTTCTACCCGTTAATCGCGCATCTGGCGCAGGTGACGGACTATCCGCGCCCGACATTAGTATGCAATCATTTCTTGATGGTCGACGGAGAAAAACTCTCCTCCAGCGCGGGCAATGGGTTATCGCCTGAATCGTATTTAGAAAACCATTCTTCGGATGTTCTGCGCCTCGTGGCGGCTCTCGCTCGGCCTACGGATGTTAACCAGCCATTTCGCCCCGATGAACTGCTAAGTACCGTAGAAACAATAGCTAGCGAAGTACTCCGCCCCTGGCTTTGCCAGGTCGACACTCTTATCGCGGCGAACGACGGTGTCGCTCCGGACACAGCCGATTGGACTCAAGACGATCAGCGAGTCCTTGCCGAAATCTGTGATGTTGCACGAGCGAGCCGACGTGCGCTGTCTCTGGAGTTCTTTTCAACCAGGGCCGCAGCAACTGCGTTTGTCGAAATGTGCCATATCGCGCAGCGCTATAGCCAGTCGTGCCAAATCGCGGTGGAAGATGGAGTGCGATCCAAGACATCCAGACTGACAAGCCTGGCGCTTCAGCTCCTGTGCGTGCGTTTGCTCGCCATCATCGCCTATCCCATCATGCCGAAGTTCGGCAGGCGCCTCTGGGCGTCGATTGGTCTGATAGGTGATCCAGTCATCAATGAGTACCCAGAATTTGTTCCAGGCGGGACCAAGGTAGAGCCTCTTGTTGGAAGCATCAATCTGATCACCAAGCGCTCGTCGTTCGATCATTGAGTTGAGGAGTAAGCAATGGCCAATCCGGTTCTCTTAGAAATAAAACGAAGCGGCATCACCCAATCGTTCCACCGTGGTGCCGCAGTAATTTTGGGTTCAGTTTTCAAACAACCATTCGGGTCTGCATATTGGTGCCCTCACCATAGCTCGCTACTTGCTACTTGGGTGCGGATCTCAAAACCTAATTCAGTCATGCCCATCCCTCTCGGGTTGCTATCGCTGGATCGCTAGTAAATTATCTTGGCACGCCTTTAAGCCGAGACGATGATCTGCACGACCCTTACGGTTTTCCGACTTATCTGGCGTCGGTGCGCGAAATAGCTGCGGGATACCCGCGGATTTTGTCCGAGCCGCCAGGAGAGACGGACAGCGCCGCCGCGCAAGTGATTGCGGCTTGGCGACGGTGCCCCAATCCAATGTCGGCCGAGGATAGTTGGCCAATCAGTTCATCCACCTGGCGCAAATCCGGAGACGGCTCTGAGGATCGCTTCGAATGGCGCATTTTGACCAGTAAATCTCGGTTGGTTCTTTCAAGATGGAGCACCGCTAATGACAGCAGGTTCGCGTCATAATGTATCGCTGTCATTCGAGGTGATCGACCTCGAGCGGAGTAGTCCCGTTGAATGCGCTGACAACTGCGAGTCGATGGAAATCGAGCTGGCGCTCTCCAACACGGAGGCCACTCTTCGGGGTTACACACCCCTTCATAACCGAGGCAAGCGCCTCGGCCACAATTTCGATGTGCCGGAGCGCGATCGGGTTGCTCTTCTAACGGAGGAGTTCGAATGACCTACGTTCCGGGCTCCAGCGTCCGTAACATCATTCAAGCTGCAATGCGTCTGGATGACTCGTGCAGCAATGAAGAACTCGGCAGCATTTTCACGCAAAACGACTCCCGCACTGCCATCGGCCGCGTCAGCACAAAGATTGCGCTCAAGAACAAGGCCGCAGCCTGCCGGATGATAACGAATGGTACGTCGTCAGCCAATCACATAGCCGTAATGGCCCTCGCAGCGCCGGGTACCAAAACCATACTCTCCCGCGACGTGCACCTGTCGGTCGCTGTCGGAGCCATGTTAGCGCGTGCGAAAGTGAATTGGATCTATCCGCTCTATGACGAAGACCTTGGCGTGCTCTTACCTGTGCGCCCACTCGATGTCGCATTGGCCCTGCGGTCGAACCCCGATGTGAGGCTCGTTGCCGTTAACGGTGTCACCTATGACGGGCTCGCACCTAGCACGCCTGCTATTGCGGCTCTTTGTGATGCGCACGCCGCCGTGCTGATGATGGACGAGGCGCACGGAAGCCATTTTCGAGGTCTGCATGCCCTCGGGTTTCCGCAGCCAAGCATCACCCTCGGCGCCAAGATCGTTACCCAGTCGCCACATAAAACGATGAATGCGCTGAGCCAGGCGTCCCTGATCTTGCTCGCGGATACAGAACTCTGTGGGCCGATCGATAGATTTATGAACCTGCTCTGCAGCACGAGTTCGTCCGTGCTCTTAATGCAGAGCCTGGAATTTGCGATGGCTGATCATGACCGGCATGGGCATTCGGAGTGGAGCACCGCGGTCGATTCCGCGCAATCCGCTGCCGAACAGCTTCGCCGCATCGATGGCGTTAGGGTGCTCGACCGTCGCGACGTGGTGCCCCATGCGGCAGAAGCTATCGATCCTTCTCGCCTCACGATCAACGTCAGGGGGCTTGGGATTACGGGGTTCGAGGTCGCAGGTCTGCTCTACAAGGACGGCATCGTCGTCGAGAAGGCGACGTTTGACTGCATCCTTGTTCTTTTCCCACCTCGTGAACGGCGGATCAGTGACCGACTCGTGGCCGCGCTGGAGAACATGGATAGGTATCGGAAAAAGCGACTTGCGCCGATGCCGTACGTCCAATCTTCGAATGACGTCGCAATGTCGATGCATGAGGCGTTCTTCTGTGCCAATCGCGAAACGGTTCGGTTGTCCCATGCCGTGGGACGTATCTCTGCCGAGATGTTGACCGCGTACCCTCCAGGTCAACTCATCGTGGCGCCCGGCGAAGTGTTTTCGTCAGACCTCGTCGCGCTGCTGTCATCAGTCGTGGCTAAGGGCGGAATTCTCAAAGGGTTCAACAAAGGGTCGATAGCAAATGTCGCTGTGGTCAAATAGTTGCGGATTGCGAGGCGCGCAATGGATAGGCGTTTCTTGGTTGCGGAGCACCGCGGAAAGGTGGCGGCAGTGTTTATGTTACTGTTCCGCACAGCGCCGGCCGTTAATGCTTTGTACCTCGGCGCGGGATGGGTGATTGTCGGAATCACGACAGTAACCGTTGCAGCCGCCGTGCTGTTGACTGCGTTTTCCATGCTCGTAGTGCGCACAGTGAACCAGCCGGGCGCCCCGAGTTGGCCATCCCTTTGGACGTCCCAGAAATGAAGATCGTGTCGAACCTCGTATTCCAGCCGCACGTGGCTCTGTCCTCACTGCAGCCGCATCTGGACCACTCCTACGTCTGTCGCAATGCCAGCTTCCTAGTCTGGGACACGTTGTATGGAGTCGACAGACAACTTATGCCGCGACGGCAGATGATTTTCTCGGAGCAGGCATCACATGATCGAACCCGATGGGAATTCGCGCTTCGCCCCGGCTTACTGTTTCATACTGGAGAACTGGTTCGCGCGATGGATGCCGTCTCGAGCATCGAACTTTGGCTTGACATCGATCCTGTCGGCAGAGCGTTGCGGGCCGCTACACGCGAGTTGTCGGTGATCGACGACCGAAACTTCCGATGGAAGTTTTCCAGGCCAGTTGCGCGCCTGACGGCCCTGCTTTCCAAAATCACCCCTCCCTGTCTGTTTATCATGCCCGCGAGTTCGGCCATCGCTGCACGCTCGGGCAAGCGGATCGAGCCCATTGGCAGCGGTCCGATGTGTCTCAAGACTAGCGGTTTCGACCGAAATGAAGCGACCGTCTTCAAGGCATTCGGCCGCTACGAACCGCGCGAAGAGCCCGCAGATTTCCTGACAGGTGGTAAGCGAGCGGTCGCGCATGAATGCATCTGGCGCTGCAACCGCGGACAGGATGACACGATAGAGGCTATGATAAAGGGTCAGCTAGATTGGTCGGAGCATATCGATCCATCCATGGCTGATCGACTTGCTGCAGACCCGTTCATCGAATGTGAGGAGGCGGACCCGTTCGGTTTCGTCGGCATCTGTCGGTTCAATCATCTCGCACCACCGTTCGATGATCTGCATACGCGTAGCTACGTCGCCGACTGCATTCCTCAAGAGCGGTGTATGGCGTCATTTGTCGACGTGAGGCGGGGACGGTGGCGGCAAGAGAGATCTTGCCTTCCTTTCCTTATCGATGGACAAACCGATGGAGCAGCTGAACCGCTGGCGGTGCACATTGATCGGCCGCCTGGCCCCCTGAGGAGCACTCCTACGACTGTCATAGTGGCGGCCGACCAGCACCACACGACCCCGCAAGGGTTCGCGACGGCGTCGTGGTTCGCCGAACTGGGCTTGCCTGTCCAAGTCGTCAAGTTGACAACGCAGCAAGTCCAGTTGCGACGACATATGTTTGAGGGCTGGAACATATTTCACACATGGTTCTCGGTGGCTGACTTCACTGTTCCCTCGGCCTTCCTGCCTCTGCGCGCCAGTGGAAGATCGTCGTGGTCGGGCTGGCCAACCAGCGAAGCCCTCGAGATAGCTCATGATCGCTGGATTTTTTCTAATTCGGACACCGAAGCTGACAAAGCCGCCGACGTCATCCGAGGGATTGCGAACGAATTTCGCCCATTTGCACCGACCGGTCGCTTTTGGCCGCTTAGTGCCCGGCGCAGGCATCTTGCTCACTTGGCGAGGCACGCCGTTCCGGTTTTCTGGTCTTGAGCATTGCGAGGTATCTTGGCAGACGTTCTTGTTGTTGGCGCAGGCATTGTTGGCTGTGCGACGGCCTATTGGCTGGCGTCCGAAGGCTACGACGTAACCGTGTGCGAGAGCGGCAGGACACTTGCTGCCATGGGATCCGGATGGTCGTTCGGTGGTGTCCGAATTGCCGGGCGTCCGGAAGCAGAAATACCGTTGATGCGCGTAGGTCTTCCGCTGTGGGAAACCTTGTCAGAACGACTTGACCACGAGTGCCACTACCGTCGTAGTGGCAACTTGCGGATCGCGACGCGAGAAGACGAGGCGTCGGTGCTCCTCCAATTTTCCGAACGATGTGCGATGTCTGGCATCCCGCATCTGCTAATGAGCGCGGCCGACTTGCGTGAACACACCCCACTATTGGGTCGCCCGGCGCAAGGAGGCGTATTCTGTCCGTTGGATGGGCAGGCCGATCCGCTGGAGACTTGCGCAGGTTTTGCAAGTGCCGCCGTCCGTTATGGCGCCAAGTTCAAATTGTCCACCGAGGTCGATTGCATCCTAGAGAAAGGCGGCAAGGTCGTCGGGGTTCACACACGGGAAGGCGATTTGGCGGCTGACGCTGTGGTCATCGCGGCGGGAATATGTGCGAGCGAACTGCTGCCGGAATGGCACACTCTGCGCCCCATCGCCATCGAGAGCGTAGCCAGCCTACGCACGGTTCCTACCGACCTCGTACTCCGGCCGGTGATCAGCACTTTAGACGGGACATTTGCAATACGGCAGGACCACCGCGGGCGCGTGCACGTCATTACGATGTGCGCGGCCTGTCCCAAGGTTGATGCAGAAAGTTGGCGTGTCTCGACGACCATCGGATCAAGCGGCGAAGTGGCCATGCGCGACGCGGTTGGGCCCTATCTGCCGGCGCTCACTGCGTTGTCTACTCGAGAGAGTTGGCTTGGGTACGTCGACATAACACTTACCGGCTTGCCCATCATTGATACAAGCAAAGAGATAGAAGGGTTGGTGGTGGCGGCTGGCTTCTGTGGCAGAGGATTCGGGCTTGGTCCTCTCGTAGGAATGTTGGCCGCCGAACTTGCAAAGGGCCACCAGCCGACCCTGGAGTTGAGCGCTTTTTCCGCCGACTGTTGCAGGGCTACCCATGCTCCGCAGAACCTACACGGCTAACAGGAGGCGGCCAATCATCTGTTCTTCTTATAACATGCTTGAGCTAAAGGGACCTCAACGAAAGGGGATCTGCACCTCTGCACCCGATATACTTGCCGAGTTGAACGAATCGGTATCAGGCAAATCGCGTCAACCGGGCGGCAATCAAGGCGAGACTCGCTCCCTCAACCAGATTGACGCGCTATACGCATCATTGGTTTGTTTCCGCAAATCGTTCGTAGAGCACAAAGCCGGAATTCACAGCTACCTTGTCATACAAGCGACGCCCATTATCATTCGATTGGTGCGTTAGCCAATAGACTTGCCCCGCCCCTTTGCGGTCAGCCTCCGCATAGACCGCATCAATCAACGTGCGGGCAGCGCCACGTCGGCGGCAGGTCGCTTGCACAAACAAATCCTGAAGGTAGCAGGTATCTGTGATCATCCACGTCGACCGATGAAAGATGTAATGTACAAATCCGACAATCGACGTGCCATCATCGGCGGCGAATGCCCCGATGGGCTCTGTTGTTTCCTTCAGTCGCCGCCACGTGGCCTCGGTTGTAGTCTCTGGAAGTGTTACGCCATAGAATTGCTGATAGCTGTTCCAAAGAGCAATCCAGGATGGCTTGTCGCTCGCAGCAAGACTTCGAACTGAAATCTTCATCTGACTCGCTCCTATCTCAAAATAATCACCAAGCCGAGAGGCGATGCCTAGTCTTACTGAGTCAGAAAAACGTCTGATTCAAAAGGTCGCGGGGGGGGTGCTTTCAGAATCAGTTAGCGGTTGAGATTCAGGCATCGGCATCGGGGGCTGATATGGATCTACGGACATCAAAGGGCAGTGAATCGCGCGGCATTGTCGAGAGACTTGTGAGCGTGATCGGACGTGCGGACCGGGCTCGGCCGTTGTTTGATTATTGCATCGGCTTAATCGGAAGTTGCGCGACTTTTCGAGCCTAAGAGCTGATAATATTTATGCAACCGACTTTTCATGTCATTTTTGTATCCATGTAAGTCAAGTATATCTCGATCACCACCAGCGCGAACTTCGGAAACATGTCGAGAGCATGGCGCCAGCTGCGTCGCTGCTTCCGTTCCTGCCGCTCGCGGCCAAAAAAATCCTGAAGCGACAACCACAGCACGGATGACGACCGCTGTTGACGCTATGAGCGGCCGGTTCTCTGTTGGCCAAGCTCTTGGTGTCTGCCCCTCGAAGGCTGCGGCTAGGCATGGACCTGCGCAGCTGCCCTAATTGGGGAGGATGGCCCACGAGCGGGAGAGTGACGCGATCGAACATCCGCTTCGCACTATGAGCGGCCGCTCCATAACCGTTCATTACACGAAGGCCACACCACACCACCGCTCGCGAAAACAGGATGCCTCGGCGCAATTATTGCGCGTGCGAATTCGCAGCAGATCGTAGGCAGGCGTAGAAAATAGTAGGAAAGCATAGCGGGGGAGCGACTCGAACCCCCGACCGGAGCAATTTTCGTTCTCTTAGCCAAGCCGCGCCGACACTCAGAGTCAGCTAATGGAAAGAACAATGCTATGTCCGAGGATAACGCAGCAAAGCCTACGAAAACCGTTAGATGCAGGCTGTTTCGAGGGCGATTCAACAAGGGCTGGACCGAAACCACTGATGCAGTTATATGATCGGGACTATCTGCGAAGCCATTTGCAAAAGTTTCGACAAGAAACGTTGTAATATCAATGCCTTATGGGGAATGGTGTAACGGTAGCACAACAGACTCTGACTCTGTTTGTCTAGGTTCGAATCCTAGTTCCCCAGCCAGACTCGGCAATTCCACAACCGCCTGATCCGAACGAGTTTTTGGCCGCAGACGACGGACCGTTAGGGCAACGCTCAAAGGCTCTCTAGAATTGGCCAAGAAAATCGTAGACAAGTTGCCTGCCTCCGAGCATGCCTCAACCGCCCAACTTTCCAGCACCAAACTTCCCTCAGGTACCTCACCCACCGGGCACTGCGGGAGGCCTTCCATCACCACCGCCCCCGCCGTCTATTGTGCGGCTACCATCGCCGCCTCCACCTCCTCCTAATCCGATTCCTATCGTGCGGAGGGCGTTTCATTTTTGATTTCGGTCCGTGCGAGGACAGGTTTAGGCGCTTTCTGTGCGCGCAAAAACCCGAGCCGGAATCGCTCGCTGCCCTGCCCTGCTCTAGCCCGCTCACAGACACCACAAGCATCCGAACCAAATCTCATTCTACGCAACATGAACGCAACATCTTGCGTAAATCGAAGAGTGCACCCCTCATTAACATCTCAATACCGAGGGAGAGAATGTAGCATTGAGAACGATCGAATGTGGGGGCAATCAATGACAGTGACCGATTTCAAAATCACCCAGGATGGTGAGCCACAAACCAAGTTCACCAAATGGTTCGCCAAACCAGCTGGGAGCACCAAGAAGTTCTTCGTTGCCTACACCGTTCCATTCAGCGACGGCGACGGAACACATAAAGGGCTCGCGCAGACGAAGTTCATGAACGAGCTTCCAGCACTTTTCTACGATCGCCATGAGGCCAGCAACGATTTTGGGCTATGGTCGCATTTCATCTGGCCGACTGTCGTCGCTGAGAGCGCTGGCGGCCATCACCTTCTCGTCAACACGTATGACCGGGCTCGATTCACGTTTGGCTTTTATCAGCTGGCGGCGCACACGCCTGACGACAATCTTATTCTTCTGTTTCGCAAACTGATCGGATTGCCAACCGCGCAGGACTACTTCCCCGACCTGACGATCGAATCTGGACGGCTGCATCGCGTCGCTGACGGGCGGTCCTATTCATTGGAGGAAGTCACAACGGTTCACCGGCCGAACGGAAAGGTTGAAGATCAGCTCGTCTCCTTCATGACCTATCTGAACCCGGACACGACAACCGTCGGCGACGCGGAAGCCCTGAACACGGCAAAGCTGATGCACTGGCTCCTCAACGAGCAGGATGCGGTCAAGGCCTCCGTGTCCACAGCCCTGGACATCATGCGCCGGAAGGTCAAGCGGCTGGCAAGCACGCACGATCTCGTCGACAAGCAGCCCGAGCTCGCGATTTGGGTGTCGGATATCACCCACCAGGGACGCGGCAGCAAAGCCGACATCAAGGACGCATTGAAGAAGCCGACGTTGGACGAGAAGCTCGATGCTCTCTTCGAGGTCGGGGCACCCGAGTATCTATCGCGGCGCAGGACGGTGCGGAATGGTATCAAAACACTGATGAACGAGGGCGTGTTCGAATCAGTCGTGCTCGGAGACGATAAATTGCCACTTCCCTAGAGCTCAGGTCGGCACGTGACGGATCGACTTGACTCACCCGTTGCTCCCGCCGAGCCTGACGCTCCCTCGTTCCCGCGACGTGGCTACTCAATCCTGTGAAACAGAGGGACACCCTTCGCGGCACCCTGTCACGCCCCCTGCCCGTCGCAACTATCCGACTCTTGCTTCATGGGTTGGCAACGACGCAACGACCGTATCCTTGATCGCGATGTTGTTCTGGATGTGGACCATCCAGCCGTCCGTATCGTTCAGCTTTCCGTCGGAATCGATCGTCACCTTCGCCTTGCTGACCGATTGCCCGACATTGCCACCAACGACATAGGCAACATTCTTCTCCTTATCGACCTCCACCACGATATCCGAATGGCTTATGAACCAGCCTTTCTCCACCGCATTATCGTAAGTGATCCCATCCTGGCGCGGCCTCGCAATGAGATCACCGGGCTTGAGCGGGATTTCACCGAGCCGGAAGCCGACAAGCGCCGCCTTCAGCTTCCCGTTGCTCCTGTTCTTGATCGACTGGACCATCCAGGTCGCATGGCCAGACGAATAGGGGAAGTTGGAACCGGCCCCGGCCATCTGCATGCAATAGGAAATGAACGCCGCCGACCATGCCAGATCGACAGTGCCATCGAGTCTGCCCTTGGCCTTGGCGAATTTCTTGACGAGATCGTCATACTGTTTGCTCGGAATGCCCAGCCAATAGTTCGCGACGTGGCTGGAGAAAGGGTCAACGGTTTCCTTGCGCCTGTTCGGCACTCCGTTTGATGTTTCGTTCTTCGTCGTATTCCCTCCCGCGTCGATGAACTTGTCGTCCCTGTCCTCGTCCCGACCAAACAACGTCCACTGTTCCAGAGCGCGAGCAATAAGTTTCCCCTGAAATGACATCACTCATCCTTTCTTGCAGTCTCAAACGTCGCAGTACGCCAGTATGCCATGCACCATCGAGCGAGCGCGCCATGCCGGCGTCACTTCGGCACCGGAACGGTCAAAGCTCGAAAAGATTTCCTGGATTTGTCCGCGTCCTTGCACTTGTCGGTTCCATCGTCGGACAAAAGCATCATGTTTGAACTGCCCGGAATTTCAAGTACCGCTTCGGGTGAGAAATCGTCCGGGAGTTTGATTTTCTTCATCATGCGCGGTTTGACGTCGGCCTCGTTCCCGCTCCAGGTGAAGAGGGCGAATGGCGGCTTGATATTCGATTCCTTGGCTTTGCCGTACGGCCCGGCGACGATGACATAGACGTTGTTTATCCATTCGATGCTGCGGATGCCACGCCCCTTGAGATCGAGCAGCCTTGGATTGCCGAAGGCAGGCTTCTTTCCTGCGTCCACTACGTCGGCCGGATTATTGAGAGGGATGACTATCGCTTGTTTGCCGGGACGCGGATTGCGAAATCCAATCAGTACGCCACCTTCAGGTGTTGCAGCCAGGCCTTCGATATTGAAACCGTTCTTTGCTTCGGGAGCTGGCCCTTTCTTTTCCCCGGACGCAAAAGCTTTGGAAAGCTTCAGTGGCTTCAGCCTTGGGTCGTCGAACATGTTTTCGCGCAGGGCCGTATACGCGCCGGGATTTATCGGCTCCAGACGCGGTCCATCCGGATGCGATACGATGCGGGTCGCAAACAGGCGTGACCGACCCGGCTCCGCACTGCCATCGGAACCGCGGCCGTGCGACCCGATCCAGTAGATGCGATCACCGACACGCGCCGCCCCTTCTATGTCGGCTTCCTTGAAAACCGGTTTGCCATCCGGTCCGGGTTTCTTCTTTTTCGGCGCTTCGAGGAACTGATCCAGGTCGAGTTCCAGAATGACTGCCTCTTGTCCGGCTCGGTAGACGTTGAGAACATTGCTGTCATCATCAGCCACCGCAAAACGATCCCGGTCGAGTGCAACCGCAGCCGAGCCGTCGCAGGCGCCGCGATAGGTCGTGATCAGATCGGCGGCTTGTGCTGCAGCTACCCCGGAAGTGATGAGTGTGGATAGGACGGCGACAACCAACAGGCGGGTCATGCGTCATTGCCCCAAAAATCCGTAAAGCAATCACACTGCACCTGCATCGCACGCGTGTCAAATCCGATAATACAACTCCAGTGTTAAGATCCGCCATTCCGATCAAACGCCAGCCATCACGGGCAACTCCGCGATCATGCGAATACCAGGCCGTCTCCTCCAATGAATTTGCGACGGCTCGACCGCCAGTTTGAGTGCGGGCCAGCGCGTGAACAGCGCCTGCAGCGCGCAGATCGCTTCGATGCGCGCGAGCTGATGGCCGAGGCAGAAATGAATTCCGGTCCCGAACGACAGATGCCGGTTCGGCCGCCGCTCGAGATCGAGGCGTTCGGGACACGCGTTCGCGTCGGAGTCCAGATTGGCGGCGACGAGCATCGCCATCACCCTGTCGCCCTTCTTCAATTTCACGCCCTCGAGGTCGACATCCCTGCGCACGTAGCGCGGCTTTGAGAATTGCACCGGCGAGACGAAGCGCAGGAATTCTTCGACCGCAAGCCCCGCGCGACTCCAATCCGCCACGAGCCAGTCGCGGCGATCCGGATCCTTCAGCAGTTCGAACACCGATCCGCTGATCAGATGGGTCGTGGTCTCGGACCCGGCGCCGAGCAGCAAAAACACCATCGAGACCATCTCGTCCGGCGTGATGCGTCCGCCCTCCTGCTCGACGCGCACGAGTTCCGCGATCAATCCTTCACCGCCCTCCTCGCGGGCGAGCCGCAGGCGTTCTTTCAAATAGCGCCGCATCCTGATGAGGCCGCCGATCAGTCGCAGAAAGCCGAATGCATTGGTGAGATGCGCCATCGAATTGGCCCAGGCGATGAATTTTGGCCGGTCAGCCGGTGGCAGGCCCAAGAGCTCGCAGATCACCGCAAGCGGCAGCATCCGCGCGTAACGCTGCACCAGATCTGCGGGGCTGCCTTGTGCAAATAATTCGCCGGCGAGGCGACCGGCGATGGCGCGGATATGCGGCTCCATGTCGAGGACAGCGCGGCGGCGGAACGCCTCGTCGACGATACTTCGCAGCCGCGTGTGATCCGGCTCGTCCATCGTCAGCATGTTGTTGGCGAATGTCGCGATGAATTTCGGCAACCACCAGGGCAGGCCCACGAGAACCCCGCCCTCCTTGCGCAGCGTGAAGAGCGTGCTGTCCTTCAGCACGCGCGCGGCCGCCTCGTAGGTCGTGGTGACCCAGACCCGGCCCACGATCGGAAATTTTGTCGCGACGACGGGACCAACGGCGCGCAAACTCGCGACCCCTGCCTGCGGATCACGAAAAAATGCCTCGCTGGTGAAATCCACGAACTCTGCCATCGGCACGCCTCACGGTGTCTTTCACGCCCATGCATCAAGGTGGTGCGCAACACGATCGGCGCAATGGCCGGGGATACGACGTCTCTCACCGGCACCCTGCCATGGGTACGGAACATTCGGGCTCGAGCCCGATCTTGCCGGGTTTGTGGCCCCGCTCTTGCTGACGGAGATACAACCTGAAAGAACCATGGACGAGATGTATCATGCTGGGAACAAAATCTGCGATTGCGGCTCGTTTTGAGGCACTCGATGCGCTGCGCGGCGTCTGCGCGCTGCTCGTGGTCTTGTTCCACGTCCCCGTTTACCATGCTCTTAAAGACATCGGCTCATTCGCCAATCTGCAGTTTTGCGTGGACATGTTCTTCGCCCTGTCCGGCTTCGTGCTCTGTCACGCCTATGGCCAACGTCTCAACGATCGCGCTGAGAGCATTCGTTTTGTGGCGATGAGGTTTGCCCGCCTTTGGCCGTTGCACATCGTGATATTGACCCTGTTCGTCGGACTTGAGACCGGCAAGTTCATCTTCAGCCGCGCCGATACCGCGTTCGCGCTGGATTCCCAAGCCTTTGGTCCGGGTCGCTCGCTCTGGGAGATCGTCACGAACATCCTGTTTCTGCAGTCTTTCAATCTGCACGCTGGATTGTCATGGAATGGCCCCGCCTGGAGTGCGGCCGTCGAGTTCTACGTGTCGATCCTGTTCGCGACAGTGGTCCTGCTTTTCCCGCGCCAGCGCTATGCGATCTTCCTCGCACTTTGTCTGGCGGCCGCGGCGCTGCTCTACCAGGTTTCGCCAGAGGCGCTGTTTGTCTCGTCCGACTGGGGCGTCCTGCGCGCCATGTTCGGCTTCTTCGCGGGCTGCCTGGCGTATCATCTGCGGGAGCGTTCGGACGACCGGCTGACGGCGCCGAATTTATGGGAGGCGTGCTGTGTGGTGCTGGTCATTGCGTTTGCTGCGACCAGACCCTGGGGCCCATCGCATTATGCGTTTCCGCTGCTCGCGATCATCGTCCTTTACGTTTTTTCGTACGATCAGGGCGCCATTTCGAAAATATTGCGTTCGTCCATCCTGCAAAAGCTCGGCTTGTGGTCTTACTCGATCTACATGATCCACACATTCCTGTTTCAGGTGACGAAGATGGGGGTCTCCTTCGTTGGGCAAAAGGCTCATCTCAACCTGGTGGGCTGGCACAATCAGGAGAAGCTGATGCTGCTGGGAACGCCGGAACAGGCGGTGTTGCCGGCGCTCATACTGACCGTGCTGATTGTCCCCGTCGCCGCGCTGACCTATCGCTGGATCGAGAAGCCGGCGATGGACGCGGCCCGAAATCTCCTTTCACCGACCCGTGCGGATTCAACGGCCCCCACCAATCCGGCAGCCTCGTCCGGAATCATCGCGGCAGCGATTGCCGGCCGGATATCGTGGCTGGGCGCGAGATTATTCGTCCGTCCGACGCGGGATTCGATCGAGAAGGGCCTCGACCGGTTGCGCGCCATGTCTAGGCGCAGTACCGCCGGCATGTGACCCGAATCAACGAGGCCGCAGGATAGGCGGTCCGATCGGGCTCAGCCGATCGTGACCGGCGGCGTACCGTGGGTGTGAAACGACTCGATCGTCTTCAGCCCCCACGCCTGGCCCTTCTTGCGCTCTTCCTCGGTCCAGACGATCGGCTTCCAGTCGGGCGCGAGGATCAGGCGGGCGCCGGCGTTGGCGACCTCGACGCGGTTGCCGCCGGGTTCGTAGACATAAAGGAAGAACGTCTGCTGGATCGCGTGCTTGTGCGGGCCGGTCTCGATGTGAACGCCGTTTTCGAGAAAGATATCGGCGGCGCGCAAAATTTCCTCGCGGCTGTCGAGGGCGTAGGTGACATGATGGAAGCGGCCGGCCTTGCCGTAGTGATCGCGGGTATAGGCGAAGTCGTAGCTCTTGTTCGACATCGTCATCCACATCGCGGCTTCGGTGCCGTCGTTGAGCACGATCTGCTCGGTGGTGCGCAGGCCAAGATAGTTTTCGAAGAAGAGCCGGTTGGCCTTGATGTCGACGGCGAGGCAATTGAGGTGATCGAGCCGGCGGACATTGACGCCGCGGGCGGGAAAGCGCTGCGCCTGGTTCTTCAGCGCCGGCTTGAGTTCGGGCGGCGCCTGATACCATTCGGTCTCGTAGTAGAGTTCGACGATATGGCCATCGGGATCGCGGCAGCGGAACGCCGGTCCCTGCCCCATGTCGCCGTCAACCCAGCCGATGTCGAAGCCCGATCCCTTCAGCGCGGCGACGCGGCGCTCCAGCGCCTGCGGGCTGCGGGCGCGCAGCGCCATGTGCTCCATGCCCGATGTTTTCGCGGCCGTCAGCTTGAGCGAATAGCGCTCGTAATCGTCCCAACCGCGCAAATAGACCGACTCGTCTTTTCGTCCGCTGACGGTCATGCCCATGACGTCGACGAAGAATTTCAGGCTCTCGTCCGGCTTCGGCGTCAGCAATTCCATGTGGCCGAGATGGGCGAGATCGAAAATCGGCTCGGGGGTCATTGTGTTGCTCCTGATCGCTAAAGTTTCTCGGTTCGTCATCCCCCGCGAAAGCGGGGATCCAGTACGCCGCGGCTTCTCGGTCGAGCACGAACGTCTCTGGAATACTGGATCGCCCGCCTTCGCGGGCGACGACTGCTGTGCGGATGGCTACCTAAGCGCCCGCGTCACGTCGTCGAACAGTTCATCCACCGAGAACGCACGCGGAATGAGTTTTTGCTGCGCGGAATAGCTGATGATCAGTTCCAGCGAACGCTGCATCTCGGCTCGGTCAAAATGCGGCGCGGCGGATGAAGCGGCAGCAGATTCGGCGAGCAGCCGATGGACCTCCCGTACCACGTCCGGATTCTTGTCGGACAGTGCCTGGCTCACCACCACCATGTGATTGATCGGCACCACCTTGTTTTTCTCGAACCAGGCTTTCTCTTCCGCAGCGACATCGGCAAACAGCGGCTTCAAATCCGCATGATCCGATTTCTCGCCGAGCACCGCATCGAGTTCGCCGTCGATCAGCATCTGGATGATCTGCTTGCCAGCGCCCGCCCGCTTGGTCGTATCCACGAATTCGGCGACATGGGCGTCCTCGAAGGTCACCCAGTCGATCGAACCGAGATCGACGCCGTAATCGTTGGCAAGAATGCCGCGCAGCCATGCACCGGTCGTGGTGGTGAATGAGCGAATACCGACGCGCTTGCCGTTGAGGTCGCGCGGCGCGAGCTTTCCCGCTCTTGCATTGTAAAGCGCGTGCCCATGCTGGAACCGCGCCAGCACGATATCCGGCAACAGCACCATCGGCTTCTCAAAAGACTTCGCCATCAGATAAGTGACGATCGCCATTTCCGAGACGTCGAACGCGCCTTCACGGACCATCGGCTTGAAGCCTTTGTTGGTCGGCGAATAGTCGGCAAAGTCGAACTGAACCAGGTCGGATTTGACCGACCCGTTCTTGAGCGCGGCCGTGCCGGGATGGTCGCCGAGCAAGGTCCGCAGGCGCATCACCACCTCACTCCTCCTCCAGCTCGTCGACATAGACGAGCCCGGCTTTCGCCAGCGGTTCGCGCATATTGTACATGTCGAGGCCGAGGACGCCCGCGGCGAGCTTTTGGCGTTTGCCGTCTTCGTCGGCGATGCGCTTCTCGCCCTTGGTTACAACATCGGCCGCGTCCTTGCGTCCGATCACCACCACACCATCGTCATCGGCAACGACTACATCGCCCGGCACCACGTTGATCCCGGCGCAGACCACGGGCACATTGACCGCGCCCAGCGTCGCCTTCACCGTGCCCTTGGCCGAGATCGCCTTCGACCACACCGGAAAGCCCATTTCGCGAAGCGATTTGGCGTCGCGAACGCCAGCATCGATGACGAGCCCCTTGACGCCGCGCGCCATCAGCGAAGTCGCCAGCAGATCGCCGAACATGCCGTCGGTGTTGTCGGTGGTACAGCCGACCACCAAGACGTCGCCGGGCTTGCACTGCTCTACCGCGACATGGATCATCCAGTTGTCGCCGGGCTGCGCCAGTACGGTCACGGCGGTGCCTGACGTCTCGGCCCCGCTCCAGACCGGACGAAGATAGGGCTTCATCAGCCCGAAGCGGCCATAGGCCTCATGCGCGGTGGCGACGCCGAGCGCACCCAGCCGTTTGACGAGCTCGGCATCGGTTCGCTTGATGTTGCGGACGACGACGGTCTTCATGCCAGTTCCTCCATCGCCATCGGGAACAGCCGCTGATAAGCCTCGCCATAAGTCATCGGCTTGCCCGTATTGCGGCCGCCCTGCACGCCCCGCTGCAGCGCGACCCGCTCATAATAGGCCCACAGGTGCTTTTGCGCGGCGAGAATTTCGAACGTCTTGCGTTTGATCTCCCAGACCTCGTCGATGTTGAGGATCACCTGCGGCTTGAAATTGCACATCTCCGGCTGGTGTGGCTCGAACAAGAACACCGGCGGCGCCGAATAGGTGTATTTGGCGCCGGGCTTGTGCCCCATCGCCTGCGCGACCACGCGGGTTTCCTGAGCGAAGTGCGCGGCGTTCGGATGATCGAAATTATAGGGATCCTCCAGCGCATGGGTCAGCACGAAGGATGGATTGAGCTCGCGGTAGATATCGACCATGCGGTCGAAATGCGCCTCGTTAAGCCGCAACGGATAATCGCCTGCGTCGAAGAATTCGATTTCCGCACCCAGCATCTCCGCCGCACGCTGCGCCTCGTCGCGCCTTCCGGCCTTGACCTTCTCCATCGTCGCGCCCGCCTCCTTCCAGGCGAACTGGCTCTCGCCACGCTCGCCAAACGACAGGCAGGCAATCTTGACGCGATAACCTTTCTTCACATGCAGCGCGATCGCGCCGCCCGCGCGCCAGACGAAATCGCCGGGATGCGCCGTGACCACCAGGCCCGTTTTGCCAGCATTGCTCATGATCTGGATTTCCTCCTTCGCTTCTACTTGCTGCCGGTCGCACGGGAAGCGCGGCTATTGCTTCGCTATTCCCGCCCGTTCGATCACCGCGGCCCATTTGTCGATATCGGCCTTCAGCCGGTCGAGGATCTCCTCGGGCGAACTGGCCTTGGCCTCGATGCCGAGATCGAGTGCGCGCTTCTTTAGCTCCGGCATGCCGAGCACTTCGCGCAGCGCGGCGTTGAGGGTCTTGATCACCTCCGGCGGCGTGCCCTTGGGTGCAAAAATCGCGTTCCAGGACCGCGCCTCGAAATCGCCGCCACCCGCTTCCTTCACCGTCGGCACGTCAGGCAGGAACGTGGTCCGGATCGTGCCCGAAGACGACACCGCAATGGCCGCCTTGTCGGCAACATGCGACTGCACCGCGCTGTAATTCTCGATCGCCATCTGGATATCGCCGCGCAGCAGCGCGATCAGCACATCCGGCGAGCTGCGGAACGGCACGATGGTGACATCGACACCGGCGGTCGATTTGAACAATTGCGCCGCAAGATTCTGGGTCGACCCGACATTGATGGTGCCGACATTGAGCATGCCGGGTTTTGCCTTGGCCGCCTTGATGAATTCAGCCAGTGTCGTATATGGTGAGCCGGCTTGCGTCACGAAGATGAAGTCGAAATATCCCATGCTCGAAACCGGAGCGAAATCGGTCACCGGGTTGAACGTCAGGTTCTTGAACAGCGACACGGAAATCGCGGAGCCGTTAGAGAACAGCGCCAGGGTATAGCCGTCCGCGGGCGCGGACAGCACGGCACGCGCGGCGTTGATGCCGCCGGCGCCCGCCATGTTCTCGATGACGAAGCGCTGGCCGAGCTTTTCGCCGAGTTTTTCGGTAACGAGCCGCGCCGTGACGTCGGCAACCCCGCCCGCGCCGAACGGCAGGATCAGCCGCACCGGCCTGTTTGGATAATTCTGCGCGTCGGCGATTTGCGGCAGGAACAACGCCGCCACCAGCATAGCCATCCCGGCGAACGACACGCCGCGCCGGCTCAGGGTGTATCGCTTGTCCGCCATCGCACGCGCTCCTTCAAAACTCGAACAATCGCGCCGGATTGTCGACCAGGATCTTCTGCTGCAGCTCGGGCTCCGGCGCAAACAGCGGAATGAGGTCGACCAGATCGCCGTCATTGGGCATCACCTTCACATTGGGATGCGGCCAGTCGGTCCCCCAGATCACGCGGTCCGGCGCGGTCTCGACGATACGGCGCGCGAACGGCACCGCGTCGTGGAACGGCGGGCCGCCGGATGACACGCGCTCGCAGCCGCACACCTTGACCCAGCATTTCTCATCCCGCGTCATCAGGTCAATCAGCGTCCGGAACGGAAGCTGGTCGAGACCGTCAGACGCCTTGACGCGCCCCATGTGATCGATGGTGTATCGAACCGGCAATCTTGCCAGCATCTCTGCATATTCAGGCAGGTCGATCGCGTCGAAATGCAGATCGATATGCCAGCCGAGCGGCGCAACCATCGCGACGATGCGATGGAAGGCTGCCATGTCGGGCACCCCGCCGAGATGGCGCACGAAGTTGAAGCGGCAACCGCGGAAACCGCCTTCGTGCAGTTCGCGAAGGCCACGCTCGGTGATGGTATCGTCGATATTGGCGACGGCGCGAAAGGTTCCGTTGCTTACGGCGATGGCATCAAGCGCCACGCGGTTGTCGGTGCCGTGCACGCTGGCGTTGACGATGACGGCGCGGCCGATCCCGATCTTCCTGTGCAGCGCCCGGAAATCCTCCAGCGGCGCATCGGGCGGCGTATAGGGCCGTCCCGGCGCGTAGGGGTATTTGTCACCGGGGCCGAAGATGTGGGTATGCGCGTCACACGCCAGCGCCGGAAGTTTGAATTTCGGCGTTCGCGTATCGGGATCGGGTCCGGGAATCGTCGGCTTGTGCATGGTGCCTTCTGCAGTGTTTTGGTCGCGCTTCATGGCGTCGCGATATTCATGAAGTCGAATTTTCTTTCCGCTTTCCAGCAAGGCCCTTTGCAGGCGGCTGGGTGGGTTTCGCCTGGCGTGAGGCTGTGTCGAGATGATCTACATCTGACGCCTGCAACGAGGCGACCGTCGACGCGACGAGTTGCTCGATCGCTTCCGCCATATCGGCGCCATCAGCTTCGCCGCGCGACAGCCGCGTGACCCGCTCCGGGCTGACGAGGGTATAATAGAGTGCGCCGAGCAGGAACTGCGACCGCCACACGATCGTCGTCCGCGGCAGATGCGGCAGACTTTCCTCGATCGCCTCGATAAAGGCGTTGGTGGTGTCGTCGAAGATCTCCGCGATGATGCGCCCCACCACGGCGTTGCCTTCGGCCGACATCACGGCCCTCAGCCGCGTGAAGCGCGCCCCGCCGCCGGCGAGGTCGCTGCTCGATGAAAACGCCGGCTGCACATAGGCCCGCACGATCGCCTCCAGCCGGTCCTGAACGTCGCGCACGCGCCGTGCCGCCACCAGCAACTCGATGCGGCGCTTGTTCATGGGACCGCAATGGCGCTTGTAGATTTCAAGCAGCAAGCCGTCCTTGCTCTTGAAATGATAGGTGATGCTGCCCGGATTGGCGCCGGCCTCCAGCGCGATGTCGCGGATCGACACGGCATTGAAGCCGCGCGTCGAGAACAACAGCTCGGCCGCACTCAGGATGGCTTCCCGCATGTTGGGATTTCGCGTCATGGGATTTGCTTTCCGCTCTCGACTTTTGTACGTTTGTACAAAATATCAGGTCTAGTCAACAAACATCTGGGTGGTGGGCAGCCACCGCGACTGGCCCCGGGATGACAAGGGAGAACCGCCGGATGCGTCGGATCATCGTTGCGTTTCTGATCGTTGCCGGCGCACTGGCCTGGCGTGGCGTCGGCCCTGCCATCGCGGCCGATCCGGAACCGCGCCTGATACTGGCGCCAACAGGCGTCTTGCGGGCCGGACTCTATCAGGGCACGCCGACCTCGATCCTGCCGGATGCCGGATCGGGCGGGCCGCGCGGCGTCGGCTACGATCTCGGCAAGGAGCTCGCGCGCCGGCTTGGCGTCCCCTATGAGCCGATCGTGTTTGCCAGAAACGCCGACGTCCTCTTCGCGGTCAAAGACGGAAGCCTGGACGTCGCCTTCACCAATGCTACGGCGGTGCGGGCGCGGGATATGGATTTCGGCCCGCCCTATCTCGAAATCGAACTCGGCTATCTCGTCCCGCACGGCTCCGAGCTGACAACGCCGGCGGAGGTAGATGCACCGGGGCTGCGCGTCGGCGTGACCGCGGGCAGTTCGTCCGACGCCACCCTTTCGCGCGACTTCAAGCATGCTCAGATCGTTCGCGCCGCCACTTTCGATGTCGCGATCGAGATGATGGCGACCGGCGCGATCAATGCCTACGCGACCAACAAGGCCACGCTGTTCGAAATGGCGGAGAAACTGCCGGGGTCGAAAGTCCTCGAAGGCCGCTGGGGGATCGAGCGGCACGCCGTCGCCATTCCCAAGGGACGCGAGCAGGCAATGGCTTTCATCCGCCAGTTCACGAATGAGGTGAAGTCGGAAGGCGTGGTCGGCGCAGCAATCGCACGCGCCGGATTGCGCGGCGCCATGATTTCGGCCGCGGAGTAGCGACCTCGCAACTGGCGCGCACGAACGAGGTGCGACGCATGAATTTCTCAAATGATACACCCAACAAGGAAGGATTTCGCCTCATGTCCCCACGCAGAACAATCATCCGCAGCATCGCGGCCGCCCTGTTTACGCTGGCCGGCACCAACGTTTATGCGGAGCCGTTCCCGACCAGGCCCGTGCGCATCCTGGTGCCCTACGCCGCCGGCGGCGCCGTCGACGTGCTGGCGCGCACGCTCGGGCAATCGCTGTCGAAGACGTGGGGGCAACAGCCGGTGATCGAAAATCGTCCGGGCGCCGGCGGGACAATCGCCTCGCAGGCGCTCACGCAATCGGCGCCGGACGGCTACACGCTGATCCTGGTGGCAAGCGGCCATCCGCTGAACCAGTTCTTCTATCCAAAACTGCCCTACGACACCTTCAAGGATTTTACCGCCATCAGCGCGATCGCCTATTCGCCGCTGGCGATCGTGGTGTCCAAAAACAGCCCGGTGAAGAATTTGCAGGAGTTGCTGGCGACCGCACGCGAAAAGCCGGAGTCATTATCGTACGGCATGTCCGGCAACGGCACCTCGGCCCATCTCGCCGGTGAGCTTCTCAACTACATGGCCAAGGTCAAGATCCAGGCGATCCCCTACAAGGGCGGCGCCCCTGCCCTCACCGCCGTGATATCAGGCGAAATTCCGATGAGCGTCAATCCGCTGCCCGAGGTCGTCGGCCAACTCGAAGGCAATGCGGTGCGCGCACTTGCGGTGACGACGGCGCAGCGCTCGAAGGCATTGCCTGACGTTCCCACGATCGCGGAGGCAGGCATCCCCGGCTATGACGCCTCGGTCTGGTGGGGTTTTCTCGGCCCCGCCGGCATGGCGCCTGACCTGGTCGCCAAGATCCACGCCGACCTCGCCGCCGCGCTGAAGGATCCGGTGGTTCTGACCGCGCTGGAAAAGATGGGCGCCACGCCGGTTGGCAGTTCGCCAAAGGATTTCGACGCCTTTATGCGCGCCGAGGCCGCGAAGTGGGAGCCGGTGCTGAAAGAGGCGAATATCAAGATGCAGTGAGGTAAGGTGGCTGGCCAAACGCGCCGGCCGCCGCTCACCCGATCGGGTGACGCGCATCGGCCCCCGGCGCTGCTTCCGCCCGGCTGACAGGTGTCCCGAAATCCATGACGCTGCCCGACTGAAGGCGACGGCAACGGCAAGCCTCTTTGCCGGACCCGAAATCTTTGCTACAGCAATCGTAACTACTTTAGCGTGCATTCATTTTTTACGACATTTCACGGGGCTCACACAAAGGCCCCTTGCGTCCTATCGGGAGCGACCCGGATGGCGAAACGTTTGAGCAAGCAGAATACGAAAAAGCCAGCACCGAAGCCCACTACTGCAAAATCGAGCTCCGGCAGGGAGTTCGTCACGATCCGCGCGCAAAACGGCGTGCTGGTGGCGAGACCCGATCACCCGGAGCGTCTTCCGCGTCTGGCGCAGCAGTGGAACTATATCCTGCGCGCGCGGGCGCGGTGGGCCTCCGACCCGGATCTTCGCTGTACGATCGGTGACCGGGCTCTCGAAGACCTCAACAGCATCGGCGTCCATCGCGACTTTCTCCGGCAACTGGCCCTTGTCGACCGCATCGAAGTCGAATTGCACGACTGGGACCGCAGCGACGCCGACGAAACCCGAATTCACGAAGCCGCCGCCGAACTCCCCTGGGAGTACCTGATCAGCGCCGCGACCCGCAGCGAGGGGCGTTTTCAATCCCTGCTCATTACGCGTCTCTTCCGCAACGGTTCGCCGGCCGTCATTCCGCGCCCTCCCGAGCAGGTTTTGTTCGTCGAGAGCGCGCCGGGCCGGCTGAAGGACACATACGTATTTGGCGACGAGGAGGATCGCATCCGGGCGGCCGTGGGCGCGACCGGGCCGTTTGAAGACGACATGCTGATCAAGAAAACGTCGCAGATTGCCGAGCTGAGAGAGGAAGTAGAGAAAGACAAGTGGGATGCAATCCACGTCACTGGCATCGATGCGCATCAGGCGGGCTGGTTCGTCAAAGGATTTTACGACGTTTTTCCGAAGGAGAAGCCGGCTATCTGGAACGACATTGCCACCGCGTCCGGCCGTCTTCTTGATGGAATGGTACTCCGTGAGGCGGGCGAGAGCGAACGTCCCGTCCGCTACGACGGCCCTAATGGATTGGCCGACATTCTGGTGAGTTCAAAGAAGCCGCCCTACGTCGTTACCTTGAATCTGTTCTATTCAGGAGCGCACACGGCCCGCGAACTGGTCGCCAAGGGCGCCCATGCCGCCCTTGGATTTCTCGACGAGATCGACGACGAACTGGCTGAGCTTTTCTTTCAGGCCTTCTATTGGGCGTGGTGCCGGCCGCAAAAGGATAGCAGTCCTCTCACCATCCCCGAGGCGTTTCAGGCGGCTTGGCAAAAAATGCCGAGCAGTGATCGTCTGCACGGTACGGGCATCGTGATCTGGATGGGGCGGAGCATATTCGATCCGGCAGGTGCGTCGCGAAAGAGCGTCCGGTCGAGACTGTCCGCGAAGGCCAAAAAGGTGGAGGCGAAGAAGCTGGAAGAACGCCGGCTTGCTCATCTGCAACTACTCAGGAATACCGCGATCGACAAGCTGATCCTGGTCGACCTCGGCGTCGGGGCTGAGGTCAATTATTCGTTGCTGCACAATAGCCGGCAACTCCTTTCCAAACTCACCCTGACCAAACTGGTGGAAGGTCCGCTCGAGGACATCGCAGTACATGTCGAGCTTTACGTCGGCGCCGAGAGCTACCCGTATCGACAGACGATTGCGGTGCTCAACGAAGTGCAGCTCGCGTTGGCATCGCAAGTGATGATTCCGCTGACCGCGAGCCTCTCGCGCGCCTTGCGCGAGCGCGTGCAATCGACCGTCTACGTCAAGGTAACCTGTGGGGGACGCACGGCCTGCGAGGAGACCCGGCGTGTTACCCTCATCCCCGTCGATGAGTGGCTCGACGACACCGAGAACAATCCCTGGCTGCCCTCGTTTGTGCTGCCGAGAGATCCGGCGATTCTCAAGATCATTAACTCAGCGCGCCGATACCTGATCGGGATCGCTGACGATCTGGGCGCAGGCTTTGACGGCTACCAACAGGAAGATCCGGACGCTGTCGACAAGCAAGTGCAGTCGGTGTGGACTGCTCTCGTTAGTGAGTACCGATTTCAGTATATCAATCCGCCGCCGGCCTATTCGAACAAGACGCAACGCCTGCGCACGCCCAGCGAGATCGTCGGGTCCAACTCGGGCACATGCATCGATCTTGCGCTGCTGCTCGCATCTTGCCTCGAGTACGTCGGCATATATCCGGTTCTCGTTCTGCTGACGGGCCATGCTTTCGTAGGCTATTGGCGATCGGACAAGGTTCATGACGAAGTCTTTGCCACGGTGAAAAAAGTGCCGGCGACGGTACCGGCCGTGGGAGATAAGGTCGCGCGCGACGCTGGATTGCCCTATGTCGATCGATATGGATGGCGTCTGACCACGCTGAATTACGCCGAGGTCATGGCCTATGTGATGTCGGGCGATCTCATCATGTTGGAGGCCACCTTCCTGACAAATGGCAGCAATTTCAGCGATGCCAAGACGGAGGGTCGAGCGAACCTGCGCAGTCGAAAAGAGTTCGACAGCCTGCTCGACGTTCAACTTTCCCGCGCCGCATCGCCGCCGGTCACCCCTCTTCCGATCATCCACGCGTGACGGAATCGAACATGCCCCAACACATATTCGAAGATCCCACAAGGTTTCAGCCGCAACTCAAGGCCCTGGAAGAACACAAGGACATCTTCAAGGACTTATACGTGGAGTACAGGCCGGACGATGAAACGGTCAGCGGGCTGAGGCGGCGCCGTCGCCGGGCCGGCAACACGCCGGAGAATCCGATCAAGACCGTTTCACTGGTGGAGGAGGATGGCGTTCTCTTCTGGCGCGACGGCGTCCCGGCAAGCGGCTCCACGCTGCGTCGCAGGCGGGCACGCGCCGGTTTGCCCGCAGCCCCCGACGGCACCTTGGTGCTCGCCAAACAATTTCCTGTGCTCGCCCCGAACAAGGTAACCGCGGGAATCGGCACCATCGACCAGCACCTCAATCCATCGATCCTGACTACACTCCGTTCGCGATTACGGCCATTGCGACGGCAGCCCAACGACAAATTTGTTCTTGATGCGACCGATATCTCCGGGCCATTTACCGGCCGGACGCTGATGTTCGTACATGGGACCTTCTCCAACGCCGACAATATGCTCGGAGAGTTTGCCGCCACGCCTCATGGCAAGGCATTCCTCAATGCGGTTCACAGCGGCGAGCGGAAATATGACAATATCGTATTCTTCGAGCACGCGACGCTCGCGGTAAGTCCGGTCATCAATGCGCTCGAGCTCGGACGGTTCATGGCCGGCTCATCGGGGCAGATCGATGTCATCGCGCATAGCCGCGGAGGACTGATCGCCCGTTGGTGGCTGGAGGCGTTCGGGAAGTCGCTTGATCTTTCGCCCGACAATCCGGTGCGCGTGGTTTTTGCCGGCTCGCCGCTGCACGGCACGTCGCTGGCGGCTCCCGACAAGCTGCAGCATGCCATGAGCCTGTTTTCAAACATCGGCACGTTCGCTGCAGGCACGATGAAGCTTGCCGGCGGCGCCAATCCGTTCCTTTGGGTCGCGAGTTCGTTGATCGAGGTGATCGTGTCCGTGACCGGTGCACTCGCCAACACTCCCCTGCTCGATGCATTGGTTGCGCTGATCCCCGGGCTTTCCGGCCAATCGAGGGTCGAGAACAACCACGAACTCAACCTGCTTCGGCTCGGCCCCTGCGCCGTAAGTCCGATGTATTACGTGGTCAAATCGAACTTCGAGACAGACAATCCGGGGTGGATGTTCTGGCAAAATTTTCGCAAGGATCGGATGGGCGATCTCGCCGCCGATATCGTCTTTCCTGGTGATAACGATCTCGTCGTTGACACCTTTTCAATGACGGAACTCGGCGAACTCAATTTCCCTCTCAACGTGCAGGACGTTTGTGACTTCAAGACCTCGAAAATCGTCTGGCATTGCAACTATTTCAGGCAGCCGGAAACTGTCACTTTCATTACGAACAAATTCAACGGATAGCGGGGACCGAAAATTCCTCCGAATGCTGCCTGAATAGCGCGCGTAATTTTCTGCGCAACGGCATCAGCGCCCGCGAAGCCGCGCCCAGCTCGCCGGAAGGCGCCACGATATAGGCTTGTACCTCATCCGGAATGACGTGGCGGGCATAGCCCGCCTTGGCCAGCTTCTCTTCGAGCGCTGATGTGTCGTAGCCACGCATCGCATCGCGCACGGCCTGCCGGTAGTCGTCATCGATGAAGAACAGCGCATGTGCGAGTTCGTGGGTAAGGGTCCCCTTCTTGCCGCCGTCGTAGATTCCGATGACGTAGAAGTTTCCCTGCAGATTTCTGAACAAGGCGAGCAGCCGCTTTTCCTTGCGGGTCAGCGGATCGAATTTGCCCTCGTAGAAGGGCTGGAAGGCGGTCGATGGGACGTTGAAGCCCGACCAGTCCTGAAAGTAGGTAAAGGCGCCGTTCTCGGCGACGTACCAGTCCATGTACTGTTCGAGCGTGAATATCCGGCCGTGAAACTGCGGCGACTCGTAATGTTCCTGCACGCGCAGGAAGGTCGACGTCAGCTCATACTGGGTCTTGAACCGAAGCAGGTAGATGCCGTCGGCGACCTTGTGCTTGGTGATCGCGGTTTTCCGCTGCGGTGTACGTTTCGCCATGGCCTGTCCCGAGCCTGCCACGGACCAAGTGCCCCCGCAATCGGAAGTTCCCCCTGGTCGACGGGACCGCGCGATCCGAGGCTGCCTGCCTACCGTGCATTCGCCGGCGCGTGCAGGTGCCACAGATCGGCGCGCCAGTGCAGCACGATCGCCAGCATCAGCGCGAGGCCGGCCGCCGCGTAGAGTGTTCCGGTCGCCGCAAATCCGATCTCGTCGATCAGGCTGCCGGCGGCCAAGAGGCCGATCGGCAGGCCATAGATCACCATCATGCGCACCCCCATCACCCGGCCGCGGAAATTCTCGCTCGCGGTCCGCATCAGGATGACGGCGATCGAGATCATGGCGAGGCTTTGCGAAAAGCCCGCCACCACCAGGCACAGGATCGCGGTCGGCACCGTCTGCATCTGCACGAAGATCAGCAAGGTCGCATACCAGACGACGGTGGCGCCGATCATCAGCCGCGCCACCCGGATATCGCGGATCAGGCTCAACACGATCGAGCCGGCCAGCGAGCCGATCGCGAAACTCGCTGACAGATAACCCAGCCCGGTCTGGTTGGTGCCGTAAATCGCCTTGGCGATGTAGGGCAGCAGGCCATTGGAGAGTGGATAGGCCGTCAGGTTGGCCAGGAATGCGACCCACAACGCAGCCTGCATCCGCGGCGTGGTCCAGACGTAGGCCACACCTTCCTTGAGGTCGCGCAGCGGCGAACGCTGCAGCGCCTCGCTGGCCGCCTCGCCCGCGAGTTGCGGCTTTGCCGGCGCCACGATGCACAGCGTCAGCGCGGTCGCGGCAATATAGAGGCAGACGATCGCCACATAGGCCGGGCCCATGCCGAGCGCGGCAAACAATCCGGCACCGCTCAACGCGCCGGCGATGCGCGCGGTATCCATCGTCGTGCGCGAGATGCTGATCGCCCCGATCAACTGGCCATGCGGCATGATGCTAGCAACCAGCGCACCGCGCACGCCGAGGTCCGATGGGCGGACGATGCCCATCACGGCCGCGACCATGAAGACGTAGACCGGTGCAAGGTGGCCCGACAGCGCCAGCGTCATCAGCACGGCCGCCAGCACCGCGTAGGTCGCCCGCATCATCGCCAGCAGATCGCGGTGACCGATCCGGTCGCCGGCAACGCCGAACATCGGCGCTACCAGCGTACCGACATAGCCGAGCGAGGCGAACAGAGTGAGCAGCAGGACCGACCCGGTCTCGACCAGCACGTACCAGCCCAGAATGAGCGTTTCCATCTCGAACGCCCACGAGGTGAGCAGATCGGCCGGCCATTGAAAGCGATAGTTCCTGACGCGGAATGGTGCGAGCGCGGAAGGCGGCGCTGGATCGTTCAAGATGCGTTGTCGCGATTCATCGCGGTCCACCCTGCCCTGTTTCTTGTTATGCACAACTGGATAGCAAGCCGCGCCCGGCGTTTCAAGCAGCCGACTTCAAGCAGCAGACTTCAAGCAGCAGACATGGCCCTGCCGCGGTGCGTGAGCAACAACCGCCTCATGTCAGCGGCCGATATCGCGGGACTGAACAGGTAGCCCTGCATCTCGGTGCAGCCGAGGATATACAGCAGATTCCGCTGCTGCTCGGTTTCGACACCCTCCGCCGTCGTCGTCATATCGCTCGCGGCCGCGATGTTCACCACGGCCTGGACGATGGACGAGGATGCGCCCGGACCGGCGATATCCTTGATGAAGGAGCGATCGATCTTGATCTTGTCGAACGGGAAACGCTGCAGGTAGCTGAGCGAAGAATAGCCGGTGCCGAAATCGTCCAGCGCGATCCGAACACCCAGCTTGCGCAGCTGATGCAGCATGTCGAGCGCCGCCTCGTCGTCGCGAATGAGCACGGCCTCGGTGATCTCGAGCTCCAGCCTGCTTGCCGGAAGGCCGCAAGCCGCGAGCGCCGCCGCCACGTTCAACGCCAGCGACTGGCTCCTGAACTGCACCGGTGAGACGTTGACCGCGACGCGGACATGATCCGGCCAGGTGACGGCCTCGGCGCAGGCGGCATTGAGCACCCACAGGCCGAGCTGATTGATCAGGCCACTGTCTTCCGCGATCGGGATGAATTCCGCCGGCGAGATCATGCCGCGTTCGGGATGCCGCCACCGCAACAGCGCCTCGCAGGAACTGACCTTGCCGTCCTCGATATTCACCACCGGCTGATAGTAGATCTCGAGGCTACCGTCGCTGATCGCCTGACGCAGCTCGAGCTCCAGGCTTCGCCGCGCCTTGGCGCGCTGATCCATGCCGGCTTCGAAGAAGCGGTAGGTCCGCCGTCCGTCGCCCTTGGCGCCGTACAGGGCGAGGTCCGCATTCCTCAACAAATGGTCGAGGTCCACCCCGTCGTCGGGGGCAAGCGCTATGCCGATGCTGGCATCGGTGCTGATCAGGTGCCCCATGCATTCAAAGGGCTGCCTGATCGCCGAATGGATTTCATCAACGAGCCGAGTGGCTTCCGACCGGTCCTTGATAGCCATTTGAATGACGGCGAACTCGTCGCCGCCGAGACGAGCCGCCACATCGGCGCCTCCCAGGCAGCCGCGCAGGCGCTCGGCGACGCCCTTGAGCAGCTCGTCGCCGGTCGGATGGCCCAGCGCATCGTTGACGCTCTTGAACTCGTCGATGTCGATATAGAGCACCGCCAGTTGCTCGCCCGGCCGGAGCGCTTCGAGCGCCTGTTCGAGCCGTGCGCGGAACAGGATCCGGTTCGGCAGGTCCGTCAATCCGTCGAAATGCGCCAGATGCGCGATCTTCTCGTCGGCGCGCGTGCGCTCCGTGATGTCTTCGATCGTGGCCACCCAGCCGCCGCCCTTCAGCGGCCGGTTGATGATCTCGATCGCCCGGCCGCCCGGAGCCTGCGTGAGTTGACGCGTGGCTTTACCGAGCGACACCGTTTGGATGATCGCGTTGCAGAACGCGTCGACGTCGCCATCGAACGATCCGGTTTCCTTGCGGTGGGCGATCAGCCGCTGCATCGTGCAGCCGGGCTTGGCCACGTCGGGCGACAGTCCGAACATGTCGAGATAGGGCTGGTTGCAAATGATGATCCGCGCGGATGCATCATAGAGAACAAGGCCTTGCGGGATATTGTTCACGGCAATCGAGAGCTGGCGCCGCTCGGCCGCCAACCGCCGGTCGGTCAGCCGGCCACGCCGCAGCAGCAGTCCGGCGGCCACGGCCAACACGGCGACGAGCGCCAGCAAGAGGCGTTCGCGAAGACTCCATCCCGAGGTCGCGATGTCGCCGACAACCGCCGCCGCGAGCAGCACGCAGCAGGCCGCAAGCAGTTTGACCGTTCCGCCCCCTTGCGCAGAACCGACCGAACCGCCCGATATTTGATGACCGCCCTCGTTGCTCACCCGACATGCCCTGGAATGCGACAAGCGTCCGCACGAATGGAACCCAGACAACTGATCGCGCGCCCCGCGGTAGTGTTACGCAGCACTGATGGAAGGCGCGTTACAACTTGCGGTTAGCGATCGGTTACCCTGCACACGTGCTGGCTCCAATCCGCGATCCGGCATCGGAGGTTACCGAGACACGGCCGGCGGGCCGCTGCTCTCGTGCGAGGTGGTAAACGAATGATTAATCCGACGCCGGCATCGCGCGCGACCGCAAATGCAAGAAAGCCCTTATTTTCCGGCGTAACTGACACCCGACGGCGCTGACGCGGCTCCGTCGCGAAAACGATTCCTGACCGAGATGTCGCGGATTTAGCTGATACGAATCCTCTCCGGCTTAACCGTTTCGCTAGCCGAGGCCGCCCATAATGGGGGTCAGACCCCAATTCATGAGAGCCAGGTTCAACACCGTGACATCCTTCGGACGTGTGATTTCCGTGCGCGGCTCCCTCGCCCGGGTCGGACTTGTGGCCGCGGGCCCGATGCCCGTCACCGAAGCGCGCGCCACCGTCGGCCGCTTCATCAGTATTCGCTGTGCGGCGGCCACCACCATCATTGCGATGATCACCGAGGTGTCGTGCGAGAACCAGACGAGCTCCGATGAATACATGGCGACCGCGTCGGTTGACCTGCTCGGCGAGATTTCCGGCGGGGACCGCCCCAAGTTTCAGCGCGGCGTGACCAACTATCCGACCATCGGCGATGCCGTCGACCTCGTCACCGCCCAGGACCTCCGCACCGTCTATGCGCCGAGCGGGTCGGACCAGATCAATGTCGGCACCCTGCAGCAGGACCGCTCCGTGATCGCCTATGTCGATGTCGAGGAGATGCTTTCGAAGCACTTCGCGGTGCTCGGCTCCACCGGCGTCGGCAAATCGACCAGCGTTTCGCTGCTGCTCAACGAGATTCTCAAGGCGCGGCCGAACCTGCGGGTATTCCTGCTCGACGTCCACAACGAGTATGGCCGCTGCTTCGGCGATCGTGCGCTGGTGCTCAATCCGCGCAACCTGAAACTGCCGTTCTGGCTGTTCAATTTCGAAGAAATCGTCGACGTGCTGTTCGGCGGCCGCCCGGGCGTGCCCGAAGAGCTCGACGTTCTCGCCGAAGTCATCCCGATGGCGAAGGGTCTCTACACCCAGTACCAGAACTCCGACCGGCTCGGGCTCAAGCGCATGGACCCGAAGTCTGGCGGCTACACCGTCGATACGCCGGTGCCCTACCGGCTGACCGATCTGATCTCGCTGATCGATGAACGGATGGGCAAGCTGGAGAACCGCTCCTCGCGCATCATCTATCACAAGCTGATTTCGCGCATCGAGACCGTGCGCAACGATCCGCGCTACACCTTCATGTTTGACAACGCCAATGTCGGCGGCGACACCATGGCGGAGGTGATCAGCCATCTGTTCCGCCTGCCCGCCAATGGCCGGCCGATGACCATCATGCAGCTCGCCGGCTTCCCCGCCGAAGTCGTCGATTCGGTCGTGTCGGTGCTGTGCCGCATGGCGTTCGATTTCGGCCTGTGGAGCGACGGCGTGTCGCCGCTGCTGTTCGTTTGCGAAGAGGCGCACCGCTACGCCTCGGCCGACCGCAACATCGGTTTCGGCCCGACCCGGAAAGCCGTTTCGCGCATCGCCAAGGAAGGCCGCAAATACGGCGTCTTTCTCGGCCTCGTCACCCAGCGTCCGGCAGAACTCGACGCCACCATTATCTCCCAGTGCAACACGCTGTTTGCGATGCGGCTTGCCAACGACCGCGACCAGGCGCTGTTGCGCTCGGCGGTCTCGGACGCCGCCGCGAACCTGTTGTCGTTCGTGCCCTCGCTCGGCACCCGCGAAGTGCTGGCCTTCGGCGAAGGCGTGGCGCTGCCGACGCGCCTGCGCTTCAAGGAGGTTCCGGTCCACCAACTGCCGCGCAGCGAAGCCACCATCGCGTCCGTGCCGTCGGTCACCGCCGGCCACGACATGCATTTCGTCTTGGCCGTGCTGGACCGCTGGCGCGGCGCCACCTCGAATCGTGACACGCCAAATGATCCCGGCATCATCGACCGGCCCGCCGCCCGCGTCATGACGCCGGTGGAAGCGCCGATGCTGCAGCCCTCGATGGGGCTGGACCCCGACCGGTTCTCGCTCCTGAAGAAGCCGCTGCGCTGAGGCCGGAGCATGATCCGGAAAAGTGGATACCGGTTTTCCGAAGAGATCATGCTCAAATAGAAGAATCAGCGTTCGCGCGAATTCTTCGCGCGAACCGGTATCCACTTCGCCGCAATACGATATATGGTCCCGGCAACGCCGCCTCGCGGCCTCAGCCGGAACCCTTCCATGAGCAAGCCCGCCACCAAACGATTTCAGCCGCCCGCCATCGACAGACTGCCGGAGGATATCCGCACCCGGATCCTCGCGGTGCAGGAGAAATCCGGCTTCGTCCCGAACGTCTTCCTGACGCTCGCTTATCGTCCTGACGAATTTCGCGCCTTCTTTGCCTATCACGACGCGTTGATGGAAAAGGACGGTGGGCTGACCAAGGCCGAGCGCGAGATGATCGTGGTGGCGACGTCCGCCGCCAACCAGTGCCATTACTGCGTGATCGCCCATGGCGCGATCCTGCGCATCCGGGCCAAGAACCCTGTCATCGCCGACCAGATCGCCGTCAACTACCGCAAGGCCGACATCACGCCGCGCCAGCGCGCCATGCTCGACTTTGCTATGAAGGTGAGCCAGGAGGCCAACCAGGTTTCGGAGGCGGATTTTGCGGAAGTTGCCGGCCACGGCTTTAGCGATGACGACATCTGGGATATCGCAGCGATCGCAGCCTTCTTTGCGCTGTCGAACCGGCTGGCCAATGTCACCGCGATGCGCCCGAACGACGAATTCTACATGATGGGGCGGCTGCCGAAGCAGGGCTGAGCCGGCTTGCTGGCGCCCGGTTCCAGGCATTGCGGGATGGGATGGCTGTCCTGCGGCCGGCAACATTTCATGTTGGAAGTGCTGCCGCCGTGCTAAGAATGGTGCAGGATTTTTCGCGGATCGGCGGCAGTGAAAACCCAGCGGCCCATTATTACCGACGATGAGCACGTCGTGCTCAAGTTCCGGCCGCGCACCTCCGCCCACCCGCCGAGCGGACGGGAAGAAACCAGCCAGGCCAACGCGTCGCCGGCGGCGAACGATCTGTCCCGCTACGAGCGGCCGCGCGACGAGGGCGACGATTTCCGTCATCGCATGCTCGCCAATGTCGCAGCACTGGCGTTCACCGTGGCATTGACCGCCATCGGCATCTGGCTTGCCGTGAGCATCGCTGACCTCCGCAAGACCCAGGACTGCGTGCTGATGGGCCGCCGCGACTGCGCGAGAATTTCGGTGATGCCGCAGGGGTAATGAGGCGGGATCGTCACGGCAAACCGCTCGTCATACCGCGCATGCGGGGGAATCCAGTACGCCGCGGCCTATCCCCGTCATTGCGAGCGTAGCGAAGCAATCCATCGCACCGCTTGCTGAGCCATGGATTGCTTCGTCGCATTCGCTCCTCGCAATGACGGCGTACACCATGGCTGGCTCTCTCTTCTCGTCATTCCGGGATGCGCCACTTGGCGCAGGCCCGGAATCCATTTCTCTACCTGTTCCGCGGCTCGATGGATTCTCTGATGTGCAATCGCACATCATAGCTCGCGCTTCGCGCGCCCGGGAATGACGGCTGACTACGAGCGCGCGTTCTCGCGGCGCGACTTGCGCCCGAGGTTTGCATGAACCTTGTCCCTCCTGAGAGGGAGCAGGGAATGCCGGGTGCTTGCTGCACCCGCGGTCTCGTGTGCAATGTGCACGAGGAAGTGCGCACACGAGCATACAGGTACAGCCGGAGCACTCCGGCATTCCCTGCGCAATGGTTTGACGGCTTATGCCGCGCTCTCCCTGGAGACGAATTCGTCTTGCCTCCATCACTGCCGGCTTGATGGCTCAATCGATCCGGTTGGATCAACTTCACCACCGACAGCTTGGCACCAGCCACGGGTGTCGGGACCACACGGTTTTGCCGTACGCTTCAGCGCCGTACGTCTGCACGCCGGATTTTCGCTCACAAGATAAACTTGCCCTGCGACTCCATCTGCGCGCCGACGCTGCAGCGTCCACCGCAACCCGTCCCAACGTTCGTGACGATGGCCAACGCCCCTCTTTCGGGACGGGATAGCGGATTTGTAGGACTGATTTGGGGTGGCAGCGAAGCGGATTATTTTTGCAACCGAGACTGGACGGGGCAAATCAGCTTGAAGTTGTTGGAGAAAATCGTCCCATCGCGCACGCGCGAAGAGCCGCAGGCACCAGCCGGTGGGCATCATCCGCATTGTACCAATCGAACCGGGCGAGAATTAGGTGCACCGTCTCGGGAATTCCCGTTACGTTAGGTCAGGGCAAAACAAAGAACACTTGGGAGGCGACATTGAATCTTTCGATCGCTGCAGCAGGCTTCCTTCTCGCAACTCTCGTTTCGATTCCCGCACTGGCACAGACGAGGGCTCTGGTGACTGAAGAGATGATGGTCAAGACGGCCGATCCCGGCATCGAAATATATGTCCGCAACAAACGTCCAGCGGACATGACCTCGTTCCGGCCGGAGCAGACCGTGCTCTACGTCCACGGCGCGACCTACCCTTCCGAGACGGCGTTCGACCTCAAGCTCGATGGCTTGTCCTGGATGGAATACATCGCCTCCCGCGGCTATGACGTCTGGCTTCTCGACCTGCGCGGCTATGGCAAATCCACGCGCCCCAGCGAGATGACCGACAAGCCGGAAGCCAATGCGCCGATCGTGACCGGCCAGACCGCGGTCAAGGACATCGGCACCGCCGTCGACTTTATCCTGCAGCGCCGCAACATTCCGCGTCTCAACCTTCTCGGCTGGTCGTGGGGCACGACGCTGATGGCGACCTACACCACGCAAAACGCATCGAAGGTCGAACGTCTCGTCCTCTACGCACCTTCCTGGATTCGGCAGACGCCCTCGCTGGTTCAGGCAGGCGCCGGCAAGCTTGGCGCGTACCGGATGGTCAATCGCGATCAGTCGAAGGAGCGGTGGTACACCGGCGTGCCCGAGGACAAGAAAGCCAATCTCATTCCCGCCGGCTGGTTCGACGCCTGGGCGGATGCGACATTCACAACCGATCCGGTCGGCGCCCAGATGACTCCCCCGGTCGTTCGCGCCCCCAACGGCGTCGTGCAGGACAGCGCCGAATTCTTTGGCGCCGGCAAACCCTATTACGATCCCGCCAAGATCACGGTCCCGACATTACTGGTCGGCGCCGAATGGGACCGCGACACGCCGCCCTACATGGCACAGACCCTGTTTCCGCTTTTGGTGAACTCGCCGGGAAAACGCTACGTCGCGCTGGCCGAGGGAACGCACACCATCATCATGGAGCGCAATCGGCTGAAGCTGTTCGAAGCAGTCCAGGCGTTTCTGGATGAGGCGAAGCGGTCTTGACAAAATCCGGTGCTTCGCCGCCGGAATGACGATGACAACCCATGGGTGTAGGGCGGATTAGCGACAGCGTAATCCGCCGTTCCGACCGTGGCCCGCGTCGTTGACGCAGAAGTGGCGCGGCGGATTACGCCTGCGAGTAGTCTACACTACGAGCTACGAGCTTACGTCGTCGATAAGCCATGAAGCCTGTTCCGGTGAAACCGAGGAGCATCATTGCCCACGTTGACGGCTCTGGTATGGGCGTGATGAATCCGTTCAATCGAAAGATCGCATCCTGATTGCGCGGAATTGCGAACTGAGGATTGTCAGGGTCGGGGCCGTACTGAATCAACGAATTATCCCTGTTTGGATTAAACGCCCCGAGCCAGGTGAATTGCTCGGTCACAGAGGGCCCGTGGATCGATATCCAGTAGGTACCCACACCCAGCGTCCAATTCGGCACCTGCACAGTATTGAAACTGGACTGCAGGCCGGTGTCGACCTCGGTGATCGCCGCACTCGCGAAGGTCGCCGAATGCAGGTTAGCTCCATAGGGTGCGAGAGCAATCTCGATCACTGCGCCGAGTGTAAACGCGTCTGATCGCAACCCGATCCATCGGATTGATTGAATGGTGGATGGGAGCGCCAAACTGAATGAATCCCAGACTTGATATCCGGTGTTGCCGGCCGAACAAGGATCGCACCAGTGTGAGCCCTGCCCCGGCCCCGGGGCGGGATTGTCGAAAAGGATTATCGCTTTTGCAGGTTGAATGAGAAAGACGAAACTAGCAGCAAGCGCCGCCAAGAAGTTCTTCATAGTTCGCAATCGCTTGCATTCAAAATCTGGTTTCACGGCCCCCTCCAAATTTACTTATTAAATACAAATAAATGTATCGGACAAACTAGGGTCTGTTGAGATTCAGGATTCCACCTGAGGCTTGGTTGTGATTCAAGCTTTAGATGGAGCGATTCGTACTGAGAGATGCCCAATGGGCGAAGATGGAGCCGCATTGTCTGGGGAAGCCGACGGACCCCGGACGCAGCGGAAGCGACAATCGCCGCTTCGTTGAAGCGGTACTTTGGATTGTCCGGACGGGAAGCCCGTGGCGTGATCTTCCGCCGTCCTTCGGCAACTGGAACACTGTTTTCAAGCGTTACCGCGACTGGGTTAAAGCGGACGTCTTCACCAGGCTTTTCGAGGCCTGCTCGGATGCGCCAGACATGGAATACGCCATGGTCGACGCCACCATCGTCAAGGTCCATCGCCATGGACAGGGCGCAAAAGGGGGTCTCAGAGCCAGGCCATCGGCCGTTCCAAAGGCGGCGTGACAACAAAAATTCTGGCGCTGACCGACGCGCTGGGCAATCTCGTCCGCTTCGTTCTCCTGCCCGGCCATCGTTTCGATACGGTGGGTGTCGCTCCGCTCATCGACGGTCTCATCTTTGAGGGTTTCATCGCCGACAAGGCCTTCGACAGCAATTCCATCATTGCCGATCTCAACGAGCGCGGCGCCAAGGTCGTCATCTCACAGCACCCACGGCGCGCCTCGCCGCTGCCGATTGACGCGGAAATCTATAAGTGGCGCCACCTGATTGAAAACTTCTTCTGCAAGCTCAAGGAATTCAAACGCATCGCCATGCGCGCAGACAAAACCGATCAGAGCTTCGCGGCAAATATCCATCTCGCCGCAGCCGTCATAAACTCCCGATGAATCTCAACAGACCCTAGATAGCAGCAACGCTGAAAATCGGTTTTGTTACGGCGCTTTGATTCCTGTCCCGCAGCGCAACATTTCCCGGGTGAGGATCGCAGTCCGGCTCGTAGGATGGGTGGAGCGCGGCGATGTCAATCAATTGCGGCCTGAGACGTCGATGGGTTTCGCTGCGCTCTACCCATCCTACGGGCCTGGACACAGCGCACCAACAACCGACCAGAGACGAACGTGGCCAAGATCGATTTCAAGAAGAAGCTTTCAACGCTCTACAGTGCACCTAATGGCAGTTTTGCTACCGTCGACGTGCCGGTCATGAAATTCGTCAAGATCAACGGCAAAGGCGACCCCAATCGCGATCCAGCCTACAAGGCTGCCATCGAGTGGCTGTACTCCGTGAGCTACGCGATGAAATTTGCCAGCAAGACCAAATCGGAAAAAGACTACGTCGTTCCGCCCCTCGAAGGCCTTTGGTGGGCTGACAATCCCGACGATTTTGTCGGGCGCCGGAAGCATCTGTGGCAGTGGACGATGATGATCATGGTGCCCGACTTCGTCGAGCGATCCCTATACGAGGCTGCCCTGGCAAGGTCGCGGGACAAGCTCGGGGAGCCTCCGGTCTCGCTGCGCCTTGAGCCATTGGACGAAGGGCGGTGCCTGCAGACGCTGCATAT
Organism: Bradyrhizobium sp. 170; assembly: GCF_023101085.1. Lineage (NCBI taxonomy): Bacteria > Pseudomonadati > Pseudomonadota > Alphaproteobacteria > Hyphomicrobiales > Nitrobacteraceae > Bradyrhizobium > Bradyrhizobium sp. 170. Next base: position 5,330,662 of record NZ_CP064703.1, read on the forward strand.
CGGAGCTATGACGACGAAGGCCCGACGCTCGCCAGGCTTCACAACGAGATTATGCCTGCGACGGGGGTGACGTTTGCCGGGCCACATCACGAGATCTACCTGAGCGATCCACGCAAGACGCCACCGGAAAAGCTCAAGACGATTCTGCGGCAACCGGTCAGAAGCGCTGGCTGAAGGCTATGCTGTGAGACGGCGATGGGTTTCGCTGCGCTCTACCCATCCTACGGACCTGTGTCATCATCGACCGGCTCTCCTCGGACCGGCGATCCCGCCCCCAAACCGGCCATTTTTGTCCCATAATCGATCCCCGCCCGAACGCCCCGCCTCCATTGAACTCAAGGCCCCGCTCCGATATACGGGCTGTCGACTCCGGCCGAGGAAATTGGGCCCTCCGCGGCGCTGCGCCCCGCCTCCTCAAGCCGCTCCAGATTAGCTCCAATATATCAAAGGCTTAATGATGTCTTCCACATTCGATCAGATCGCCAACATTATCGCGGAAACCTGCGACATTCCGCGCGACACGATCAAGCCGGAGAGCCACGCCATCGACGATCTGGGAATCGACAGCCTGGACTTCCTCGACATCGCCTTTGCCATCGACAAGGCGTTCGGGATCAAGATGCCGCTCGAAAAATGGACCCAGGAGGTCAACGACGGCAAGGCCACGACCGAGCAGTATTTCGTGCTGCAAAATCTCGCCGATCGCATCGACGAACTGGTCGCCGCCAAGAATGCAGCGCCGGGCGCCTAGTCGCCCGCCATGAACCTTGATTACTTTCAGCTGATCGACCGCATCGTCGACCTCAATCTCGACGAGAAGAAAATTACGGTCGAGGCCCAGGTTCCGGTGTCGCACACCATCTTCGAAGGGCATTTCCCGGGTTTCCCGATCATGCCCGGCGTGCTGCTGACCGAAGCGATGGCGCAGAGCTCCGGCTGGCTGATACTCGGCGTCCTGAAGTTCGAGCGCATGCCGTTCCTGGCCATCGTGAAGGAAGCCAAGATGCGGGGTTTCGTCAGTCCCGGTCAGTTGCTGACGATCGAGGCGAAGCTCGAGCACGAAGGTTCCGGTTTTGCTGTCACGAAGGTCAAGGGACGCGTCGGCAAGGAGTTGAAGTGCAGCGCTGAACTCACCTTCGGCCTTGCCCCCTTCCCCGACCCGGCCCTGCGCGTGCACATGGACGCGAAGGCCAACGAGATCGGCTTCCCACTGCAGGCGATAACGCATGACTGAGTCCAAATCTCCGGCTGCGAAGGAAGTCTGGATCACCGGCATTGGCATCGTCTCCTCGCTCGGCGAAGGGCTCGACGCGCATTGGGATGCGCTGAACGAGAAGAAGATCAACGTCGACGACAAGCGGTTTGCGCCCTACATCGTGCATCCGCTCGCGCCAGTCTCGTTCGACGCCCAAATCCCGAAAAAGGGCGACCAGCGCCAGATGGAAGCGTGGCAGCGGATCGGCACTTATGCCGCGGGGCTGGCGCTAGATTCGGCCGGCGTCAAAGGCAACCAGGAAATTTTGGGGCGGATGGACATGATCGTCGCCGCCGGCGGTGGCGAGCGCGACATCGCGGTCGACCTCGCGATCATGAACGCAGACGCCAAGGGCAATTCGAGTCCTGGATTCCTCAACGAACGGCTGATGAACGATCTGCGGCCGACGCTGTTCCTGGCCCAGCTCTCCAACCTGCTCGCCGGCAACATCGCCATCGTCCACGGCGTGTGCGGAACGTCGCGCACCTTCATGGGCGAGGAAGCTGCTTCCATCGACGCGGCGCGGATCGCGCTCGCGCGCATCGAGTCCGGCCAGAGCGAGATCGCGCTGGTCGGCGCCGCCCATAATGGCGAACGCGCCGATCTCTTGATCCTCTATGAATTCGGCGACTTCAACCTGACCGAAAAGTTCGCGCCCGTCTGGCAGCGCGAAGGCAACAGCGGTTTTGCGCTCGGCTCCGCCGGCTGCTTCCTGGTGCTGGAATCCCGCGAGCACGCCGAAGCGCGCGGCGCCAAGCCGTATGCAAAACTGACCAAGGTGGTCGCCGACCTCGCGCAGCGCAAGCAGCCGGGCGCGGTGACCAAATCGCTGGAAGCGCTTTGGCCGAAGCTAGGCGTCGCCGGCGACAGCGGCCAACTGATCACGGGCGCCACCGGCGTCGAGCCGGTGACCTCGGAAGAAAAGGCGTTCCTGCGCCAGCACCCCGGATTCGCCGTGCGCGCCACCGGAACGATGTTCGGCCATACACTGGAGACCCAGTTTCCGCTGGGACTGGCGCTTGCCGCACTCTCACTCTCCCGCGGCGCGCTGTTTCCGCCCAACGATCCGACCGGGCTTGAGGTTGAAAAGGCCGGCAGCCCGGACCAGATTGTGGTGATGGGGGCCGGTCACTGGCAGGGCGAAGGCATGGCCCTGGTCGAGGCCGTCAAGTAATCGGCTAATCGGCGCGGGAGCGCTTCAACACGGCGCAACATCGGGGGAACCATGTCAGCACCATCAGATAAATTCGGCAGGCCGATCGTCGTCGTCACCGGTATGGGCGTGGTGACGTCGCTTGGCGCCGGCAAGAAGGACAATTGGCGCAAGCTGACCGCGGGCGAGTCCGGCATCCGCACCGTGACGCGCTTCCCGATCGACGGGTTGAAATCGACCATGGCGGGCACCGTCGATTTCGTCACCGTCGATCCCGTCACCTCGACGGGATTGACCGAGCGGCTGGCGGGAATGGCCACAGAAGAAGCGCTCGAACAGGCCGCCATTGGAAGCAAGGCCGATTTTCCCGGACCGCTGTTTCTCGCGGTAGCGCCGGTCGAGGTCGAATGGCCGCAACGGCTCGAACTCGGGCGCGCGATCGGAAAGACCGAATTCGGCTACGAGGACATGCTGCGCGTCAGCGGCGGCGGCCGGTTCACAGCCTACCATCACCGCTTCATGTTCGGCTCGGTGGCGAGCCATCTGGCCGAAAGCTTCGGCACCAAGGGCTCGCCGATCTCGCTCTCCACGGCCTGCGCCTCCGGCGCGACCGCGATCCAGCTCGGGGTCGAGGCGATCCGCCGTGGCGACGCGGACGCTGCGCTGTGCGTGGCGACCGACGGCTCGGTCAATCCGGAAGCATTGGTGCGGTTCTCGCTGCTGTCGGCGCTGTCGACGCAGAACGATCCGCCGCAGGCCGCCTCAAAGCCGTTTTCGAAGAACCGCGACGGTTTTGTGATGGCCGAAGGCGCCGGCGCGATGGTGCTGGAAAGCTATGAGTCCGCGATCGCCCGCGGTGCGAAAATCCTCGGCGTGGTCGCCGGCTGCGGCGAGCTGACGGATTCGTTCCACCGCACCCGCTCCAGCCCGGACGGCAAGCCGATCATCGGCTGCATGCGCAAGACGCTGGCCGATGCCGGCCTGGAGCCCGAGCAGATCGACCACATCAACGCGCACGGCACCGCGACGCCTGAAAACGACAAGATGGAGTACAACACGACCGCGGTCGTGTTCGGCGAGCATCTGCCGAAGATTCCGGTGTCGTCGAACAAGTCGATGGTCGGGCATACGATCTCGGCTGCCGGCGCGGTCGAGGCCGTGTTCTCGCTGCTGACACTGGAGCATCAGCGGATTCCGCCGACCATCAATTACGAGATTCCGGATCCGGCGATCCTGTTCGACGTGGTCGGCAACAAGGCGCGCGATGCCAAGGTTACCGCCGTGATGTCGAACTCGTTCGGTTTCGGCGGGCAAAACGCCTCGCTGATCCTGACCCGCGAACCGGTTTAGCAAGCTGGCTGCTTCGCAAACATGAACCGCCTGCTCCTACGCACCAAGGCGCGCCTGCGCGACGCCGCAAAGCCTGTGGCGGAAGCCGCCGTCGGCGCGCTGACGATCGCGCTGTTGCGTACCACGCGCTTTTTCGATCCGGACAAGACCGCGAATTTCTTCGGCCGCGCCACCCGTTTCATCGGACGCCGGCTGCGCGAGGACCGCATCGGGCGCGAGAATCTCACCGCCGCCTTCCCTGAGAAATCGCCTGAAGAGATCGAAACCATTCTGGCCGGTGTGTGGGACAATCTCGGCCGCATCGGCGCCGAGTTCGCCCATCTCGATCACATCTGGGACTACGACGTCGATCATCCGGACAAACCGAGCCGCGTCGAGTTCGGCGCGCGGACCAAGCAGATTTTCGATCACCTGCGCGACGACGGCAAGCCGGCGATCATCTTCGCGAGCCATCTCGGCAATTGGGAGATCCCGGCGCTTGGCGCCGTCGCGCACGGGCTCGATTGTGCGATCCTGTTCCGCCGCCCCAACATCGAATCCGCCGACCGCGCCATCGAACGGATCCGCGCCGTCAAGATGGGCACGCTGGTACCGGCCGGCCGCGAGGCGCCGCTCAAGCTCGCCGAAGCGCTGCAGAGGGGCCAGCACGTCGCGATGCTGGTCGATCAGTACATGGGCAATGGCGTCGAGGTGACGTTCTTCGGCCGCAAGACCAAGGCCAATCCGACCCTGGCGCGGCTGCTCCGGCAGGTCGATTGCCCCGTGCACGGCGTGCGCATCATCCGCCTGCCCAATCACCGCTTCCGCGCGGAACTGTCCGAAGAGGTCAAGCCGGTGCGCGACGCCTCGGGCCAGATCGACATCCAGGGCACCATGCAGGCGGTGACGTCAGTGATCGAAGGCTGGGTGCGGGAATATCCGGACCAGTGGCTGTGGCTGCACAGAAGGTGGCGGTAGGGTCGTTCTTGTAGCCCGGGTGAAGCGCAGCGCAACCCGGGGGCACTCTCGCAACCAGCTGAAAGTCCCCGGATTGCGCTTCGCTCCATCCGGGCTACGCAACAGCCGTATTTCCCTATCCGCCGAACAGCAAGCCGAGGCTCCACGCCTTCATCGCGACGGCCGATCCCAGGATGAAGATAATCTGCAGCAGCGTGCGCGTTGAAAAGAACGTGAGGATGGTGGTCATGTGATGCTCCCGAACGGAGCTATAGGTTCTCGCTCGGGTTTCGGCAACAGGAGTTTGGTGGGGGCGAGCGTAGCCCGGATGAGCCAACGGGTCGCGCGAATGCGCGCCCGGCGACGAGCGCAATTGCGCTCGCACAGTGATGACAGGCTCCGCGATATCCGGGATTTTGCGGCACCGGCCCCCGGATTTCGCTGCGCTCATCCGGGCATCTACGGCTGCACCGAAGATCGCAATAGTCGGCAGTGGCCTCACCGCTTGCTGAGGCATGGATTGCTTCGCTTCGCTCGCAAAGACGGCAGGAAACACGCAGGCAGCAGCGCGTCACTTCCCCGTCTTCACCTTCGTCCACAACCGGTTGATGATGCGTTGGGTCGCCGGGTCGCGGGCCTGGATGACGAACAGCTTTTTCTGCATCGCCTCGTCGGGATAGATGTTCCTGTCGTTGAGGATCTTCGGGTCCACCAGCTTCTGGCTCGCCAGATTACCATTGGCGTAGGACAAAAAGTCGGAATTCCTGGCGGCGACGTCCGGGCGGTAGAGATAGTTGATCAGCTCATAGGCCTCAGTGACGTTCTTCGCATCCGCCGGGATCGCGAGATTGTCGAAGAACATCTGCGCGCCCTCTTTCGGGATGGTGTAGCCGATCTCGATGCCGTTCTTGGCTTCCGCCGCACGGCTGCGCGCCTGCATAATGTCGCCCGACCATCCCACCACGAAGCAGATTTCGCCGGACGCCAGCGCGCCCAGATATTCCGAGGAATGAAACTTGCGGACGTTGGGCCTGATCTTGCTGACGAGCTCGGCGGCCTTTTCCAGATCCGCCTGCTTGGTGGAATTCGGATCGATCCCGAGATAGCCGAGCGCCGCAGGCAGAATATCGTCGGCGGAATCCAGCATGTGGATGCCGCAGTCTTTGAACTTGGCGAGGTTCTCCGGCTTGAAGACGATATCCCAGCTATCGATCTTCGCGTCCGGCCCAAGGATTTTTTGCGCGGTCTTGACGTTGTAGCCGATGCCCGTGGTGCCCCACATGTAATTGGCGGCGTAATTGTTGCCGGAATCGTAGGTGGCGAGTTGGCTCGTCACCACCGGCCAGGCGTTGGCGAGGTTCGGCAGCTTCGACTTGTCGAGCTTGAGGAAGACTTTTGCCGTGATCTGGCGCTGCAGGAAATAGCCTGTTGGCACCACGACGTCGTAGCCCGACTTTCCCGCCAGGAGCCGCGTCTCCAGCGTCTCGTTGGCGTCGAAGGTGTCGTAGACCACCTTGATGCCGGTCTCCTTGGTAAAGTCCTCCAGCACGCCGGGGGCCATATAGTTCGACCAGTTGTAGAAGTTCACGGTGCGCTCCTGCGCCCAGGCGGGCGAGAGCGACAGCGCGACTGCCATCACACCGATCAGGCGAAGCGAGCCTCGGACTGGATCGCGCATCCTCTACCTCTTGCGACGGCCGTGCACCGCGTCCGACAGGCGTTCCAGCGCGGTATCCAGCGTTTCGTCCTTCTTGGAAAAACAGAACCGCACCACCGAGGTCACCGCGTCCTGCTCGTAGAACGCCGATACCGGGATCGCGGCGACTTTATAGTCGGTTACGATGCGCTTGCAGAACTCGACGTCGGTTTCGTTGAGACCGAGCGGCGACAGGTCGACCGTGAGAAAGTACGTACCCTGCGACTTCAGCACGGGAAAGCCAATGCTCTCCAGCCCCTTCGTCAAACGGTCCCTGCTCCGCGCCAGTTCCTTGCGCATGTCGTAAAAATATTCATCTGGTTTGCCGAGGCCGTAGGCGACGGCGGCCTGCAGGTTCGGCGCGGTGGTGAAGGTCAGAAACTGGTGCACCTTGGCCGCTACCCGGAGCAGCGGCGGCGCGGCGCAGACGAAGCCGACCTTCCATCCCGTCAGCGAAAAGATCTTGCCGGCGCTGCCGACCTTGATGGTGCGGTCGCGCATGCCCGGGATCGTGATCAGCGGGATATGCTCGCGGCCGTCGAAGATGACGTGCTCCCAGACCTCGTCGCAAATCGCGATGGTGTCGAACTGCTGGCAGTACCGCGCCAGCAATTCGAGGTCTTCGCGGGGATAGACGACCGCGGCCGGATTGAGCGGATTGTTGAACAGCACCGCCTTGGTCTTGGGATTGAAGACGCTGGCCAGCATCTCTTCCGTCAGCCGCCAGCCCGGCGGCTCCAGCCGCAACAGGCGCGGAATGCCGCCGGCCTGGCGGATGATCGGCAGATAGCTGTCATAGACCGGCTGGAACACGACGACCTCGTCGCCGGGTTCGACCACGGCGAGGATGGACGCCGTCAGCGCCTCGGTGCCGCCCGAGGTCACCATGACCTCTGTCATCGGATCGAGCGAGAGCTTGTGCCAGCGTCCGTAATGGGCCGCGATGGCCTGCCGCAGTTCGGGAATGCCCATCATCGACGGGTATTGGTTGTAGCCGTTCACCGTGGCATCAGCCGCGGCGCGGCGGATATCCTCCGGCCCGGGATCGTCGGGAAAGCCCTGGCCGAGATTGATGGCGTTGTTGTCGCGGGCGGCCTGCGACATCGCCTCGAACACGGTGACCGGAAGGTCGGCAAAGACCTTGTTCATGGATGTCATGGTGGAGATCAGCCGCCGGTTTTGGTCGGCAAACCCGCTGCCTTCCAGCCGATGATGCCGCCGGCCAGATGCTTGTCGTAGGGAAGGCCCGCCGCCTGGGCCGCCAGCGAGGCCGTCACCGAGCGCTTGCCCGAACGGCAGGCGAAAACCACCTGCTTTCCCTGCGGGTCCGGAATGGCCGCCGGATCGAAGGTCTGGAGAGGAACGACCACACTATCCGGATAGGCTTCCACCGCGACCTCGTTGGGTTCGCGGACGTCGACCAGAAGATAGCGGCCTTCCGCCATCCCCCTGAAAACGTCTTCCGGGGTCAAATCGTGCACCTGATGGTCCGCCACGCAATATCCTCCTGACAACCCGCCGCGAGGGCTCCGATAGGCCCGGCCAAGCGGGCGCCAAAGTCGCCCCTCGCGGGGCGAAAATCAAGCGCCGCGAACGGTTTAAACGGCCGCCAAAACTGGGCGGCCGCCCAACGCACTTATTCTCCTGCCGCCCCTGTTTTCAGGCCAGAAGTTCTTTCGCGATCGGCCAGGCACCTTCCGGCGTTTGAGGGCCGCTCGCCCTGTAGCCTCGACGAAGGTAGAAATCGCGGGCGTTTGAGCTTGCCTCTGCATGCACCGAAGGGAACTCTCGGTCGCGCATTAGCCCTTCGAGCATACCGAGCAATCCGGCGCCAACGCCCTGCCCGGCAAACTCAGGCGCCGCATACAAGCCCTCGAGCGTGTCGCCCTGAATGGCCCCCCATCCGACGACGATGCCGTCCAGCTCGGCAACCCATATCTCCAGCTCACGAAGCTTTCGCTCCATTCCGGATGGTGTGAGCTTCGTGGCCCACGCCTTCGCCTCGGCTTTCGGCATTGTCGGAGGTGCAAGCTCAAGGATCGATCGTCGTCGAATGTCGTAGAGACGGCTTGCGTCCTCGCGCATCGCCAGGCGGTAAACCGCACCCATCGTCACCTGCCCCCAAGTCTTCTTTTCGCGAGAGACGGTCGCGGAGCACATCGCGAGGCTCGCAGCCTCCAGGCATAACGAAAAACCCCGGCATGAAAGCCGGGGCCCGAAAAGCCACGGCGTACATCCGGCCATGACGATCAGGTGCCATTTAGCATGCAGTTCTTGAACAAAGTGTGACGTTGGCTTCGCGTGTCCACCGAGCGACTTTAGCGACTGAAGCTCTCGGCGTCTGTGGGCAACTGCGGCATCGGATGTTCGCCGATCGGGTGATGCTGCGCTCGATGCGCCTGCGCAGGCGCTATCGCTGGTCTTCCGCGCCGTGGCCGGAATGACTTGGACTTCAGCTCAAGATTGCCACGGCCGACCGCTGCTACCACAAAAAAACAACAATCCGGTCAACTAATGGGCGTGCGCATCGAGGGACATGTCATGGTGCACCGCACCGACATCGCCGGGGGCAGCATAGGACAGACGCGCCGCGGCAATGACGGCATGTGCCGCCGTGCACCGAATGGCGCCCTCCTCGAAAAACAATCCGTAGCCCGAACCTCTGCCCGCTTCTCACTCAGCCGACAAGAAGTGCTGCCGTCTCTTCACGACGGCGGCCCCGCCGGTCCATGCCATCTATCTCGAACTCCTGGCCCTATCAGGCATTGACGCCAGAACATCCTGCAAGAGTCGCGACGAAAATTCGGCCCAACAAGCAAACTACAAAGGGAGGATGCAGATGACTTTCCATGAAAGATATCTCGGCGGCTGCGCCGCGCTGGCGTTGGCTGCCCTGTTCACTGCCTCGCCGACGCACGCCCAGGACGCGGCGGCGCTGAATGCCGAGGCGACCCAGAAGGATTGGCCGACGTATCACGGCACCTACAAGTCCTACCATTACAGCGGCCTTGACCAGATCAATACGGGCAACGTGAAGAATCTCGAAATCGCCTGGATGCATTTTCCGGAGCGCGCCACACGCGGTCTGCAGTCAACGCCGCTGGCCATCGACGGCGTGCTTTACTATTCGGGCTCCTACAGCCGTGTCTACGCGCTGGACGGCGCGACCGGCAGGACAATCTGGGCCTATGCGCCGGAGCTCGACGAGGAACTGGTCTCCAAGCAGACGCACTCGCCGTACAACCGCGGCATCGCTATCGGACAGGGCAATCTCTATGTCGGCACGGTCGATGGGCGCCTGATCGCGCTCGATCTGAAGACCGGCAAGCCGGTGTGGGACACGAAGCTGCTGGATTCCAAGAAATTGACAGTCGGCTTCACCGGCGCGCCGCTGGTGGTCAAGGACATGGTGATCATTGGCGCCCAGGGCGGCGAATGGACCGGTCGCGGACCGATTTTCGGCGTCGACGGCAAGACCGGACAGAAGAAATGGGAGTTCTTCACGGTCGCCGGTACCGAAGAGGCCATGAAGACCTGGGGTGGCGACTCCTGGCGGACCGGCGGCGGCGGCGGCTGGATGCCCGGAACCTATGACCCGGAAACCAATTCAGTGTGGTGGGGCACCGCAAACCCGGCGCCGCTCTACGACTGGGCGGGCGCGGACTGGAAGAAAAGCGGACCGCGGCCGGGCGACAATCTTTACACGACATCGGTCATCGCGCTCGATCCCGATACCGGCAAGCTCAAATTCTACCATCAGGAGCTGCCGCACGATGCCTGGGACTTCGACTCTTCCGTCGGCGAGTTTGTCATGATCGACCGTGGCGGCAAGAAGCTCGTGGTGCACGCCAACAAGGGCGGACACATCTTCGTCTATGATCGTTCCAACGCCAAGGTCGAGAACGTCTGGCCGCTGGTAAAGAACATCAACTTCGTCAAGAGCATTGATCCGAAGACCGGCGAACTGATCGGTCGCCGCGACCTCGCGGAAGGCAAGGTGGACCCGCCATTGTGCCCGGCGATCATGGGCGGCATCAGCTGGAACTCTGGCGCCTACAGCCCCAAGAACGGGCTCTTCTACCGGATCGGGCAGGAGTGGTGCATGGAGCTGACCGTCGAGAAGACCACGCCGATCCTGGAGCCGATGGCCCAGCTCAACATCGGCGCCACGTTCAAGCCTGTGGCACCTCCGGACGGACCGGCCCGTGGTCATCTCAGCGCCCGCGACCCGGTCACCGGCGCCAAGAAGTGGGAGGTCAACTACAAGTACCCGCCGCTCGCCAGCGTTCTCGCCACTGCGGGCAATCTGGTATTCGTGCCTGATTCCGAAGGCGTTGTGCACGCTTACAATGCGGACACCGGCGAAGAGCTCTGGTCGCGCAACAACGGCATGGGACATAACGCCGGCATCATCAGCTACATGGCCGGTGGCAAGCAGTACATCGCCGTACCGGCGGGCTGGGGCACCCTGGTGGGCGACGAATTTGTCGCGCTCTTTGGCGAGCCCTTCAAGAGTATGCCGAAGAATACCGGTGCCCTGGTTGTCTTCGCGCTCAGGCAATGACGATGACGCGGGCGGCAGGGATCGATCTCTCCCTGCCGCCCTTGGCGGTCGATACATTGCCGCTCCTGCGGCAAATAGGTTGGCGCCCTCGCGGCGAATACGGATGCCGGAATGCGAATACAGTTTGTAATTGTTGCTTCCCTGGCCATCATCTGGCCATGGCTGCCGACCGCCTCATTTGCCCAACAGTCCACCCCAGCGGGCGCTGCAAATCCGCTGCCGCAAGCCGAAGCCTCGCCGGACGACATCGAAGGCGGGCAAATGTTCGCAACCACCTGCGGCTTTTGTCACCAGGATGGCGGCCGCCATGCGGGCAAAGGTCCGAAGCTGTCGAAGTCCGAGCGCAGCGACGAATATATCATCGAGCGTATCAAGAAGGGCAAGGTAGGCGCGATGCCTGCGTATGGCGGGGTGTTTAGTGACGGCCAGATCATCGCTATCCTGGCGTACATTCGAGGGCTCGATGACTAGGGCCTCTTCTGCGGCGTGGAAACCGCGATGTCGCCTCGCCCGATACGCGGCAAGCCTCTCGCTGGTGGTGCTCTGGAACGCGTCGGTGGATGCCCGCTCGCTGGAGGCCGTCATCGAGCGCGGCGCGTTGACGCTCTGCGCCAGCCCCAACGCGCTGCCGTTTGCAAGCAAGTCCGGACCGGTCCCTGGATTTCAGATCGAACTCGGTGAGAAGATTGCCGAGCAACTCGGTGTCAAGCTGACGCGGGAGTGGGTGGTCAGTGCGATCCAGTATCGCCGCGCCGATTGCGACCTCGTGCTCGACGTCATCGCCCGCAAGGATACGCCGCCCGCGGGCGGTGTGCGGGTTTCGCGTCCCTATCATCGCAGCGGCGTCGTGCTCGCGGTGCGGGGCGATTCGCACGCCTCGTCGCTGGCAAGTCTCGGTTCCGATCAGCGGGTCGGGGTACCAGTCGGTTCGCTGGTTTCCATGACGCTGGCCAAGGCCGGCGCCGCGACGTCTCCATTCGCGTTCGAGGACGATATTGTTGCTGCGTTGGCCAATCGCGAGATCGAGGCAGCCGCCGTCACACCGATGACGGTCGGCTGGTTCAACCTGCAGCATGCCGACAAGCCGCTGCGCCTGATTCCGGCGTTCGACAACGACGAGGATTTGAACTGGAATATTGCGGCCGGGCTGCTTCGCCCCGACGACAAGCTGCGAGCGCGTGTCGATACGGCGATCGAGGCCCTGCTCGCTGATGGCACCATCGCGCGGATCTATGCCCGCTACGGCATCGAGCTGCGGCCGCCGCAGTGAGATGCGGACGGATTGGCAAGTACGGACGTCAAACTTGTACCGCTCCGGGCTAATTTTGAAACTCGGTGAGACGGCTTTCAGAAATCGCCGGCCCGCGTGTCCTGTTCTTGACGCTATTTCCTTTGCTGCCACTGAATGAACTTTTCAAGCAGAGCTTGGGGTTTTTCGGGCGCTTCCTTGGCCGTTCCAGCGGAGGCGCGTTCGGAAACAGCCGGGTCTTCGCTTTCTTGTATCCTTTGAAACTGCTTGAATCCCTGAAGCAGCGCCTTGGAGTCTTCGGACGTCGCTTGGGCCGGCGTAGCCGATGCAGGAGTCGAAATGGAAACGGCGAGTTCCGAGGGATCGCTTTTTGACCTTGGAAACACGTTAAACAAAACCAGCGCCAGGATCACAGTGACACCGACCGCTGCGGCAATTGCGCCCGCAGTGGCGAGCAGTCCGCGGGGTGGACGGCGTTCGTAAATGAATTGTGACTCCAACGGACGGCTGGATTTGGCGAAGGCTTTCTCGCGCATCTCATCAAAACGAGACAAAGGGGGAGCGGGAGGAAAATGGTCCGATTTCGTCTGCGGTGCCGCGTTAGATCGTGGGTCCGCTACGCTGCGTGCCGAGCGCGGTGCGTAGTACAGTGGATCTTCCGGACTATCGGGGTTGGGATGGTCGTTCGCGCGGATGAAACTCATTTGCGCTACTCCTCACAATGTCAGCCCATCGCATTGGAATATTTTGCCACTCAAGGCTTCAGCCCGGGCTTCCGAGCACGGTCCCACAGTCGCATAAAATGCCGCAGGCATTCGCGCCCTGCGGCCAGCGGGGGCAAAACTTCGATCCGCCGACCCCCGGCTTCAAGAGACTGATCCAAACCCGGAGGCGTGTGGAGTCGGATGTTCTGTTCCGCCCAAAAAACAATCAAGCTGTTGCCGTCTTGCGACAATTTAGGCGGACATCGCGGGCCAGTTCGCTTCAAGACTCCGACGCTTCGCATCGGCCGAGGATCGGAATTGAGGGGTTCCCGCCCTAGACTGGTTGAACGTAGCGGACGCAGGCGATCATTGCGTCGTGCCGAGCGGCGTGTCAGACCTCGCCTGCCGCATCATCCAGATGCCTAAGGCCTTGTTCGCATGACCGCGCTCTGGTGGCAGACGGGTGTGATCTACCAGATCTACCCACGCTCCTTTCAAGATACGAACGCCGACGGCATCGGCGACCTCAAGGGGATCGAGCGGCGGCTCGACTATCTATCCAGCCTTGGCGTCGACGCTATCTGGATCTCACCCATCTACCCCTCGCCGATGGCTGATTTCGGCTATGACGTCGCCGACTATTGCGATGTCGATTCCCGCTTCGGCGTGCTCGCAGATTTTGACAGTCTGCTTGCACAAGCCCATGCGCGCGGGTTCAAGATCCTGCTTGACTTCGTGCCCAACCACACATCCGACTGGCATCCCTGGTTCGTCGAGAGCCGCGCCTCGCGCGACAATCCGAAACGGGACTGGTACATCTGGCGCGATCCCGCGCCGGATGGCGGGCCGCCCAACAACTGGATCAGCGATTTCGGCGGCTCGGCATGGGAGTGGGACAAGGCCACCAGCCAATATTATTACCACGCCTTCCTGAAGGAGCAGGCGGACCTCAACTGGCGTAATCCGGCCGTGCAGGCGGCGATGTACGACGTGATGCGCTTCTGGTTCGACCGGGGCGTGGACGGCCTCCGCATCGACGTGCTGTGGCACTTGGCCAAGGCGGCAGACTTCCGGGACAATCCGCCCAACCCTGCCTATCAGCCGGCGATGGGCGATATGCACCGCGTGCTCCAGCTCCATTCGACCGACCAGCCCGAGGTGCACGGGATCGCCGCCGACATGCGCGCCATTGCCGATAGTTATGGCGCCAGTGGACGGGGCGAACGCGTGCTGATCGGCGAGATCTACCTGCCGGTCGATCGGCTGCTGCACTATTACGGGCGGGAACGGGCAGAGGTGCACCTGCCCTTCAACTTCCAGCTCATCGATGCACCGTGGGACGCGCGCTCCCTCGCGACGCTGATCGCCAACTATGAGGCGGCGCTTCCGCCAGGCGCTTGGCCGAATTGGGTGCTCGGCAACCATGACCGGCCGCGCGTCGCAGCCAAGCGTGGGCAGGCTCAGGCCCGCGTCGCAGCGGTGCTGCTGCTGACGCTCCGCGGCACGCCCACCCTCTATTACGGAGACGAGTTGGGCCTGAGCGATGTCGCGATCCCGTCTGCCCAGGTTCAGGATCCGCGCGGGCTGCGCGAGCCCGGGCTCGCCTTGGGCCGCGATCCGGTCCGCACGCCGATGCCGTGGGACGGGAGCGAGAATGCCGGCTTCACCATGGCGAAGCCGTGGCTGCCGCTCAATGCCGACTGGCCTGCCCGCAACGTTGCGCGGATGGCGCAGGAGCCTCATTCAATCCTGGCGCTTTATCGCCGATTGCTGGCCGCCAGGCGCGACCATCCGGCGTTGACGATCGGCGACTTTGCGCTGCTGGACGCGGAGGGCGATGTGCTCGCCTATGAGCGTCGGCACGGCGCCGAGCGATTGATCGTGGTACTCAATCTCGGGGGACATTCGCAGCGCCTGGAGTTGCCGGACTGGGCGAGCGATTGCCGGGTGCTCTTGTCCACAGCCGCCGACGCAGCGCTGGCCAGAGACGGCGCCGTGCTGCTACGGGCGAACGAGGGCCTGATCCTGATGGCCGATTAACGAAAAGCAACGAGGGACAATCGCGTGCGTATTGCCATGCTGGCTCCGATCTCCTGGCGCACGCCGCCGCGCCATTATGGTCCATGGGAATTGGTGACGAGCCTGCTGACCGAGGCGCTGGTGGCGCGCGGCATCGACGTCACCTTGTTCGCCACGAAGGATAGCCGGACGGCCGGCAAACTGGCCGGTGTCTGCCCGGCGCCCTATTCCGAGGACCCCACGATCGACGCCAAGGTATGGGAGATGCTCCACGTTGCCCATGTATTCGAGCGCGCAAGTGAGTTCGACCTCATTCACAACCAGGCCGATTTCGTGCCGCTCGCATTCTCCCGGTTGGTGGAGACACCGGTGGTGACGACGATCCACGGCTTCTCCTCGGAACGCATCCTGCCCGCCTTCAAGGCCTACGAGGATCGCGTCCATTATGTCGCGATCAGCGATGCCGATCGCCATCCGGACCTGCGCTATGCAGCAACAATCCACCACGGTATTCGGCTGGAGGATTTTCCCTTCGACCCGCACGGCAGCGAAGACCTGCTGTTCTTCGGCCGCATCCACCCGGACAAGGGAGCAGCCGAGGCGATTGCGGCGGCAGGTCGAGCGGATCGGCGGCTGATCATGGCCGGTATCGTCCAGGATCAGGAGTATCATAACGAGCAGGTCGTGCCCGCGCTGGACGAGCGTTCCGTGGTCTATCGCGGCCCGGTGGGCGGAGCGGCCCGCACCAACGCCCTTGGCTCCGCGCGCGCGCTGCTCCATCTCATCAATTTCGACGAGCCGTTCGGACTATCGGTCGTGGAGGCGCTCGCCTGCGGCACACCGGTGATCGCCTGCAACCGCGGATCGATGCCCGAGTTGATCGACGATGGCGTGACCGGCTTCCTGGTCAATAATGTCGATGAAGCCGTAAATGCGATCAGCCGTATC
Source organism: Bradyrhizobium sp. 170 (assembly GCF_023101085.1). Classification (NCBI taxonomy): domain Bacteria; kingdom Pseudomonadati; phylum Pseudomonadota; class Alphaproteobacteria; order Hyphomicrobiales; family Nitrobacteraceae; genus Bradyrhizobium; species Bradyrhizobium sp. 170. Next base: position 5,346,536 of record NZ_CP064703.1, read on the forward strand.
GGCGAAATTGATCGCGCCGCATGCCGGGCAGCAGTGTCCGAGCGTTTTACGGTAGACCGGATGGCCGATCGATATCTGGACTTGTACCGATCGCTCCTTGGCTGAGGACCTGCTCGGCTTTCATTGGCCTATTAGCTTCCGATGCGGTGCATGAGTCTGCTTGTGGACCCAAAGCGAACATTCGGCCGCGGTGTGATCTATGAATTGCCCCCAACCCGGCCCCCCAACTCGGCAAAGCGGCGAGCCACAAACTGGTATCAGAGCCATCGCGCGCGTTTGAAACGCAAGTAAAGCACTGTGCAAAGCAGAGCGATAATACCAACGACGACAAAGTAGCCGTATTGAGTCTTCAACTCGGGCATGTTTTCAAAATTCATGCCGTATATCCCGGCGATCGCGGTGGGTACGGCCAGTATCGCAGCCCAGGCGGCCAACTGCCGCGTGATCACGCCCTGACGCTGCTGCTCCAGCAGATTGCTCACCTCAAAAACCGAAGTCAGGACGTCTCGCAAGGCGTTCACCATCGCATCGACGCGTCGCACGTGGTCCAGCACGTCCTGGAAATAGGGACGAGCGTTGGCGTCGAGACATGGTGTATCGAGGTGTACGAGCCGGCCGCAGACCTCCGTCATGGGGCCGATGATCCGCTTAAAGCGGATCAGTTCCTGGCGCAGGTCGAAGATTCGCTTGACCTCTGCGCGGCTGAGGAAGCTGTCGAGAGCGCTTTGCTCCATGACCAGAACGCGTTCCTCGATCGTTTCGACAACCGGGAAGTAGCCATCGACGATAAAGTCGAGGATGGCGTGGAGAACATAGTCCGGGCCTTGGCCCAGCAGGCTAGGCGCCGCTTCGAGTTGCGCGCGGAGTTCGCTATGCGCCCGTGCCGAGCCATGCCGGACTGAAATGATAAAATTCTTCCCGACAAAAATTGCGGTTTCGCCGTAGGCTATGCGATCGTGCTCAAGATGAGCGGTGCGCGTCATTACAAATAGCTGGTCGCCATAGACATCAACCTTCGGTATTTGGTTCGCTTTGAATGCGTCCTCAATCGCAAGAGGATGAAGCCCGTAATTCTTCTCAAGCTGCTCAAGCTCTCGTTTCGAAGGTTCGAACAATCCGATCCAGACAAACTCGGATTTGCCCCTGCAATCGATGGGCTCATCCAATGAAACGACCTTTGCTTTCCTGCCATTGCGATACAGGTGGGCTGCCACGACGCTCACAACAAGCTTCCTCCGAACTATTGAGCGGGGCACCATCTTAGCACTATAAGATTGCCGGGCTTTTGTTGCAGTCTTGCAGCGCCTGTACCGCATCCTCGGATTCAATTTGCGGGCCGAGCAGCGCGTCTAGCCCCGTGCGTGTTGACGGTCAAGCACCAGGGCCAAGACACGCACGACGATGTTGACCAGCGTATCCGGGGCCGCAGGACGTTCGTCCGGATCGAATGCGAGTCCGATGACGGCATTCGGTCCTTCGGCCGTCTGCACGGGCCAAAAGTCAAAGCGCGAGGCCAGGTTCGGGTAAACGTCGCCGCGCATGACTGTTCCAGTCGCCAGGGACGATCGCGCTGCCTCCAGTTCGGCCTCCTGGGGTTCTGCGTCGCCGACTTGCTCGAAGGAAACCACCCTGCCCTCCGTAACAAGCATCACGACGACAGGAACCCGGAAGAGTGCTGCCAGAGCTTGGGAAGTGATTGAGACGATCGCGTTGGTATTATCGGCCGCAACGACGTCACGGCTGTAGCCTTGCAGCACAGTCGCTTGCCTTCTTAACCGTGCCGCCTCGATCGCCCTCTGGCGGGAGGTGAAGGCAACACCGCTCACGATGAGACCGACGACAAGCAGCAGTCCAATTGCCCAGATGTTCGACGGGTCGTCGACGGCCAGTGAGTAGCGAGGCTCGGTAAGGAAAAAATTGAAGGCCAGAGCGCCCAGTATCGCCGAACAGAGTGACGGACCCAGGCCGAGGCTGACGCCCGCGATGATCACTGGAACGACAAATACCAGAGACAGGTTGGGTATGGTCACCTTGGTCTCGACACCGACAGCCATCACCGTCGCAGCGGCGGTCATTGCCATTGAAGCAAGGTAGCGCACCGACTCCGATGCTACCGGGCCAAAGAGGGCATCGGCATCGGGCGCCGGTGCGATGTCCTGCTGCAGCTTCGAGTCTACATCGGCCACCGCTTGAACTCCTGTCTAGCACTTGGGCGACAACACGTTGACCGAAGAGTACCAGCACGCGAGGTCGCGGCTCCGATATGAGCCAGCCGGTTATGGCCTGCTGGCATCGGCGAAGATTATCATCGCATTGACCGCGACGCTAACGGTCAGAAGGACGCCGAGCAGCACGGCAGCGCGCTTGGACTTGCTCGATATCCAATCCGCCAAAAGGGCGCGCCGTTCCTGAACGACAACCTGCGCACACATGACCCACTCTCCATCCAGTCCGGTCGCGATTTTCGACCGCACAAGAGAGATTGGCCCGCCGGCATATAGAATCGAGAGGACAAGCCGGCCGGCGGTATAGGAATGTCATAAAAATCCCGTGTCCGCTGATAAGCGGTGGCGGGTTCGTCTCCGATTGGCACTTTTCGGAACTGGCGCTATGCCCGCTTGAATCCGCGAATGCGCATCAAAGCATCGGCCGACGACCGGAATTTACAGGTTCGGACCCTAGATCGTGACCTGCGTTCCCACTTCCACCACCCGCCCGGTCGGGATCTGGAAATAATCCGTGGCGTCGTTGGCGGATCGGCTGAGGCGGATGAACAGCAGGTCCTGCCAGCGCGGCATGCCCGAATGCGCGGCGGGCTTGAGCGCGCGGCGCGACAGGAAGAACGACGTCGACATGATGTCGAACTGCCAGCCGAGCTTGCGGGCGATCGCCAGCGTCTTCGGCACGTTGGGCGATTCCATGAAGCCGAACTTCAGCGTCACCCGCGAGAAGGTCTCGCTGAGCTGCTCCATCCGCACCCGCTCGCCATCGTCGATCCGCGGCGTCGATGCGGTCTCGATGGTGAGGATGACGTTCTTCTCGTGCAGCACCTTGTAGTGCTTCAGGCTGTGCATCAGCGCCGTCGGCGCGCATTCGGGATCGGAGGTCAGGAACACGGCAGTGCCGGGCACCCGCTGCGGCGGGCGCTTCTCCAGCATCGCCACCAGATCGGCCAGCGGGAATTCCAGCTTGCGCGACTTCTCGAACAACAGCTTGCTGCCGCGACGCCACGTGTACATCAACAGCATCACGATGCCGCCCAGCGCCAGGGGCACCCAGCCGCCCTCGAACACCTTCAACAGGTTGGCCGCGAGGAAGGTGATGTCGAGGAACAAAAACGGCGCGATCAGGGCTGCGGCCGCGATCGGCGACCATTTCCAGACGCGCCAAATCACGACAAAGCCCATCATGGCCGTGACCACCATGGTCCCGGTCACGGAGATGCCGTAGGCCGCGGCCAGCGCGCTCGACGAGCGAAACAGGACCACCAGCAGCATCACCGCAACAAACAGCAGCATGTTGATGCGCGGAATGTAGATCTGGCCGGAATGCGCTTCCGACGTATGACGAATTTCGAACCGCGGCATCAGGCCGAGCTGGATCGCCGTACGCGTCAGCGAATAGGCGCCGGTGATGACGGCCTGGCTCGCGATCACGGTCGCCATCGTCGCCAGCGCCACCATCGGGATCAGCGCCCAGTCCGGGAACATCAGGAAGAACGGATTTTCGATCGCCTTGGGATCGGCAATGAGAAGCGCGCCCTGCCCCAGATAATTTATCGCCAGCGAGGGCAGCACGATGAAGAGCCAGGCGGTCTGGATCGGCCGCTTGCCGAAATGGCCGAGGTCGGCATAGAGCGCTTCCGCGCCGGTGACAGCGAGAAACACCGCGCCGAGCGTAATGAAGCCGATCATGCCGTGATGGAGCATGAAGGAAACCGCGTGAAGCGGATTGAATGCCGACAGCACCTCGGGATGGAGCATGATCTGCGGCACGGCCGCGATCGCAATGACGGCGAACCAGACACACATGATCGGTCCGAAGAATGCGGCAACCCGCGCGGTGCCGTGGGACTGGACCGCAAACAGCGCAACCAGAATGACCAATGTCAGCGGCACGACATAGTGTTCGAAGGTCACTGTGACGAGCTTCATGCCTTCGATCGCAGACAATACCGATAGCGCCGGTGTCAGGACTGCGTCGCCGTAGAACAGCGCGCCGGAGATGATGCCGAGCAGCACGATCGCAGCCCCGCCCTTGGTGACCGCCCGCTGCGCCAGCGCCATCAGCGCCAGCGTTCCGCCCTCGCCGTTGTTGTCGGCGCGCAGCAGGATGACGACGTATTTCAGCGTCACCACCACGATCAGCGCCCACAGGATCAGCGAGAGCACACCGAGCACGGCCTGCGGGCTGGCGGTACCCGCGTGCCCGCTGGCCGCGACAATGGCTTCGCGCAAGGCGTAGAGCGGGCTGGTGCCGATGTCGCCATAGACGACACCGATGCTGCCCAGCATCAGCGCCTTGAAGCCGGCAGTGGAATGCGCTTCCCCATGACCATTGGCCGCGGGCGTTTCCGCCGCGGTGACCGCACTTTCAGATGACATGGGACTTGCGCCTCGATTGCTTATTGCAACGCACAATTTGGAACGGCAGGGCTATACTCCCACCGCGGACGCATAGGTTAGCTCGTATTCGGGCCTTTGATATGCGTCAAGCGCATAGATTGGAGAGGCTTACCCGAGGGATCTCTAAGGCCGATCAGATAGTTACCTGAGTTCCGACTTCCACCACCCTCCCCGTCGGGATCTGGAAATAGTCGGTGGCGTCGTTCGCCGACCGGCTCATGGCGATGAACAGATGATCCTGCCATAGCGGCATGCCCGACTGCGCCGACGGCTTGAGTGACCGCCGCGACACGAAGAACGACGTCGCCATGATGTCGAACTGCCAGCCGAGCTTGCGCGCGATCACCAGCGCCTTGGGCACGTTCGGCGACTCCATGAAGCCGAAGCGCAGCCGCACCGTGGAAAACTTCTCGCTGATGGTCTCCATCTTGACGCGCTCAGACGGATCGACGCGCGGCATCTGGGCGGTTTCGATGGTCAGGATCACGTTGTGCTCGTGCAGCACCTTGTTGTGCTTGAGATTGTGCATCATCGCGGTCGGCACGAAGCTCGGATCGGAGGTCAAAAACACCGCCGTGCCCTTGACGATGTGGGGCGGACGCTTTTCCAGGCTCTTGATCAGATCCGCCAGCGGCACCTCGATGCGCCGCGTCTTGGCGGTCAGGATCGCCGCACCCCGGCGCCAGGTCCAGATCATCACCGCCACGGCAACGCCGAACAGCAGCGGCACCCAGGCGCCTTCCAACAGTTTCAGGAGGTTCGCAGCAAAGAAGCTCATGTCGACGACGACGAGGGGCAGGATCACGGCCGCCGCGGTGGCCGCGCGCCAGTTCCAGAGTTTCCAGATCACGACAAAGCCCATGATACCGTCGACCACCATGGTCGTGGAGACGGCGATACCGTAGGCCGACGCGAGACCGCTCGAGGTGCGGAACAATAGCACCAGCAGCACGACCCCGATCAGCAGCAGCCGGTTGACGCGCGGCAGGTAGATCTGGCCGGCATGCGCCTCCGAGGTGTAGCGCACCTCGAACCGCGGCAGCAGGCCGAGCTGCACCGCCTGGCGGATCAGCGAAAAGGCGCCCGTGATCACCGCCTGGCTCGCGATGACCGTCGCCGCGGTCGCGAGCACCACCATCGGCAACAGCAGCATTTCTGGAACCAGCCGGTAAAACGGATTTTGGACCGCCGCCGGATCGGCCAAGACCAGCGCGCCCTGCCCGAAGTAATTGATCAAGAGCGCCGGCATCACGAAATAGAACCAGCCGATCTGGATCGGCTTGCGTCCGAAATGGCCGAGGTCGGCATAAAGCGCCTCGCCGCCGGTCACGGCCAGAAACACCAAACCCATCGTCACCAGCCCGATGGTGCCGTGCGAAAGCATGAACTGGATCGCGTACCAGGGATTGATCGCGTAGAGCACAGTTGGATCGTCGCTGATGTGGATCAGGCCCAAAATCGTCAGCGTTGCGAACCAGACCACCATAACCGGCCCGAAAAGCGAGGCGACGCGGGCGGTGCCGCTGCTCTGCACCGAGAACAGAACGACCAGAATGAAGATCGTCAGCGGCACCACATAATGTTCGAGCGCGGGCGTGACGAGCTTGAGACCTTCGACGGCCGACAACACCGAAATCGCCGGCGTGATCATGGAATCGCCGATGAACATCGAGGCGCCGACCACACCGAGCGCCAGCAGAGGCCAGCTTCGCCGGCCCAACGCCCGCTGCCCCAGCGCCATCAGGGAAAGTGTACCGCCCTCGCCGTTGTTGTCGGCGCGCAACAGCAGCAGCACGTATTTGGCCGTCACGACGATGAACAACGACCACAGGATCAGCGAGAGCACACCGAGCACGATGATGCGTGATACCGGCTGGCCTTCCGCCGCGTGCGTGACGGCCTCGCGGAACGCATACAGCGGCGAGGTGCCGATATCGCCGAACACGACGCCGATGCTCCCCAGCGTCAGGGCCCAAAAGCCAGAGGTGGCCTGCCCCTCATGGGCTTCGGTAGATGTGACGCTGACAGTCATGATGGAAGAGGAACGTTCTCGTCGTTGAATTGATCCGGGCGGCTATCGACGCTTCCGCGCTGCCTGTCAATCTCGGACAAGCATAGCACCGCGCGCGATGCGGAGCTTACGCAAAGCCGATCGAAATAGTGGGGTGGTATTATGGTAGTTCCGTCGTCTTACGGCTTCAGGTTTGGCGGAAGCGGCGGATTTTCGCGCATCAATGTGATGGTGACGCGACGGTTTGCCGGCAATGTCGGATCGTCGGGAAACAATGGCTGGCTGTCGGCCCTGCCGCCGACGGCGTAGATGTGGGATGACGGCAACCCCTCGCGTTCGAGGATCTGACGCACGACATTGGCGCGGTCCGCCGACAGATCGAACGCGCCATATTCGCCGCGCGCCGGCACGAAGCCGGCCGACGTGTGGCCGACAATTCTGACCCGCAGCGGTGTCGCCTTCAACGGCACGGCCAGTTTCTGGATCAGCCGGCGGGTGCGGTCATAGGGGACCTTGGAGCCGTCGGCGAACATCGAGCGGCCATCCTGGTCGACGATTTCGAGATTGAGACCCTCTTTGGTTTCCTCGAACATGATGTGCTTGGACATTTCGGTCAGTTCCGGCATGTCCTGCAGCGCCTGGCGCAGTGAGGCCGAGGCGAGCGCGAACTCGCGATCGACCTTCAGGCGGGCACCCCATTCGCGCTGACGGTCCTTGTCGTCTGGCGTCGGGGTATTGGAGGAATCCTCGGGCGAAATATGCTCGACATTCTTCAGTTTCGGCCGCGTCGGCAGGCCGTCGGCTTCGACGATTCCCGAATATCTAGACTCGGTCTGCACGCCGAAGGCTTCGCGCATCGAGCCGGCGACGATCTTGAGCTTGGCGGAATCCTGGGTGGAGAATGCCACCAGCATCACGAAGAATGACAGCAATAGCGCCATCAGGTCCGCAAACGTCACGAACCAGCCGTGACCGCCATGCGCCTCTTCGCGTTTTTTCTTTGCCATACTCTATGTCCGCGCCTGGATGCCGCCGCCGATCAGGCCGGAGCCAGTTCGCCTTCTTCGTCGCGATGCTTTTCGGGCAGATAGGCCAACAGCATTTCGCGCACCAGCGCCGGGCTCTTGGAATCGCGGATCATCAGGATGCCGTCGATGATCAGCGTGCGGTTGGTTTCCTCGTCGATCAGCTTGCCATGCAGCTTGTCGGCGATCGGCAGGCAGATCAGGTTGGCCACCAGCGCGCCGTACAGCGTCGCCAGCAGAGCCACGGCCATGAAGGGGCCGAGTTTCGACGGGTCCGACATGTTCGAGAACATCTGCACCATGCCGAGCAGCGTGCCGATCATGCCGAACGCCGGCGCGCAATCGCCGATCGCCCGATAGATCTTCGAACCCTCGTTCAGGTGCATCAGAAAGTTGTCCCGATCGCGCTCCATGTTGTCGCGGATGAATTCGAGATCGTAGCCGTCGGCGACGTAGCGGATGCCCTTGGCGAGAAAGGGCTCGTCGGTCTCGACTTTTTCCAGCCCGACCGGGCCCTGCTTGCGCGCGATTTCCGCGATGCGGGCCAGTTCGTCGACCAGATCGCGCGCCGAAAGACGGCTCATGGTGAAGGCGAATTTTGCACCCAGCGGCATGCCATGGAGGATCGCGCTGAGCGGAAAACGGATCAGTGTCGCCGCGGTCGAGCCGCCGAAGATGATGATGACGGCGTGGATGTCGTAGAACATCCGGAAGTCACCGCCCATCAGGATCAACGTCGAGAGGACGATGAAGCCGGCGACCAGGCCAACGAGCGTGGTGATATCCATTCTGAACTCCGACGCATACGCGAACCACCGGCCGTCCTGGACGGTCGCGCCGCTCCATTCGGAGCCACGCAAGAGGCACCCTACGACCGCGCCATTAAAGAGGCGTAAAGGTTAAACCTAAAGCGCGGTCGTAGAATTGCGGGCCTGCGACCGCACTATCTCAAGGATTCGCTAACCATAGCGGTTGGCGCTCACTGCGCCTGCACGCCGATCCCGGCGGCCTTGATGATCGGCCACCATTTTTCGATCTCGGCCTTCTGGAAGGCGGCCAATCCTTCCGGCGTTTGCTGCGCACGGGGCGCGACGTCGAGGCCCAGTTCGGTAAAGCGCTTCTGGATCGCCGGATCGGCCAGTGCCTCCACCGTCGCGGCGTTGAGTTTGGCGATGACATCCTTCGGCGTGCCCTTTGGCGCCCAGAAGCCGAACCAGCCGGACATATAGAGGCCGGGCACGCCGGTCTCGTCCGCGGTCGGAATATCCGGCATCGAGGCCGAGCGCGTGGCCGAGAGATTGGCGAGCGCCTTGATCTTGCCGGCGCGGATTTGCGGCAGCGCTACCGCGCCCTGCACGACCAGCAGATCCACCGTGCCGGAGATCAGGTCGGTCATCGCAGGACCTGCGCCGCGATAGGGAATGAACTGCACCTTCTGCCTGGTCAGGTTCTCGAACATCACGCCGGTGACGTTCGCCGCCGCGTTCTGGTTGACGAAATTGATCTTGCCCGGGTTTTCCTTCATCCAGGCGACCAGTTCGGCAAGCGTGTTCGCCGGCAGGTCTTTCTTGGCGACCATGAGCTGGGGATTGTTCGAAACAAGTGCGATCGGCTCGAAATCCTTCTCGAGGTCGTAATCGAGCTTGTAGATGATGCTGCCGACATGGGTGTCCCACTGGCCGATGTCGAAGGTGTAACCATCGGGCGCGGCGCGGGCGACGCGCCCGACACCAATGCTGCCGCCGGCGCCGCCGACATTTTCGATCACGACAGACTGCCCGAGCGGAGCACGCATCCGCTCGGCCATGATCCGGGCGGCGGCATCGGTCGATCCGCCCGGGGGGAACGGCACCACCAGCGTGATCGGGCGGGAAGGATAGGTCTGCGCCTGCGCAGCCGCGCCGAAAGCCAGAAGCATCAGTGAAAGCGTCGTCAGAAGCCTCTTCATGACTCTCCCCCTCTATGTCGAAGCGCTCGGCACCCGCATCCGTTGCGGGCTAATTCAAATCAATCTTGGGAATACTCGCTTGGCTCAGCCGCTCCATGGAAGGAACGTTATACAATTCGGAGACGGTTTTCTGGTTCTTCTGATACAGCACCAGGACTTTATCGTCGGCTATCTGCTGGACGGAGTAGAGCCGTTCAATGCCCTCAATCAATTTCCTGTAGTTGGCGCCGTCCACCGCGCTCGCCGCCAGCGAGACGGCATCCTTGTCAGTCAACCGACTGTCACCATTCGAATCTCGCTCAACAACGACATGAACAACTCCCACGCCTGTGCGAGGCTCATCAGGCGAGATCCTCAACTTGCTGTACAATACCTGGCTGTCGATCATCAGCTGGCCGGTGCGTTCAAACAGCCACCTGCTCTCGTTCGTGGAGATGTTCAAGAACAAGAAGTTGACGGCGTTTTGCTCACTGCGCTTTGAATAGTACAATGCGCTATAGGATTGTGCGCGGTAGAGAGGAACCCGGACATAGGGCGTGCCCGCGATGATGGTGGCGCTCCCGAGCGCAAATTCCTCCGATACGTTGTCCTTCTCGCCGACATTGACCACGTTGGTGACCCGACGCGATCGCGTTTCCTCCTTGAAAATTGTCGCGGCTGCGTAGAGGCCCAACAGAATACAAACAATCGCGGCTCCCGCGATTGCCAGCGCATTGAACCGCCAGACAAGTCTGAAGAAGCGACTTTCGCTTTGTGTCACAACCGTATCCATTTGGTGGGCCTGCGCGCGCCGGCACTCGCCTGGCAACTGCCCGCTTAGTGGATCTCGGACGAGCGCTTCAGCGCTTCTTTGAGTTTTTCGAGCGTGAAGTCCGGGCTGCGCGCGATGTCCAGGATCGGCGTTTCGCGCCGGCCGCAGAGTTCGGCGGCTTCCGGTATCTTCGCCGCGATGTCGACGGGGATCACGATGGCGCCGTGCTGGTCGGCGTGGATGAGGTCGTCGGAATGCACCGTCATGCCGGCGACGCGCACTTCGCCGCCCCAGTTTTCGGCATGGACCCAGGCATGCGACGGCCCGATCGAACCGGCCAGCGCCTGAAAGCCCGGCGCCCATTGCGGGATGTCGCGGATCGAGCCGTCGGTGATGACGCCGAGGCAGCCGAGCGCCTTGTGCACGTTGCTCTGCACCTCGCCCCAGAACGCGCCGTAGCCGACATCGGCGCCGTCGATATCCTGGATCACGGTGATGCGCGGGCCGAAGCCGGTGCCGACATATTCGTAATAGGCGATGCGGCGCTTCGCCTGCTCATCGGCTGGAAGGGTAGATTTGAGCACCGAGCGGATCGTCACGGTGCGGGCATAGCCGACCATGGGCGGCAAATCGGGAAACGGGCAGACCAGCGGCTTGGTGGTGTAGCCGATCAGGCGGCGTTCGGGCGCGACGATTTCCATCGCATTGCAGATCGTCGGCGTGTCATAGCGCGCCAGCGCCTCGAGGACGGAAGCAGGCAGCGGGGCGGTAACGGCTTTGTTCACGGCGTTCTCTCCTGATTTTTCGGCCCGGCTCTTTGAGGCCGTACGTCGCCAAGCCCCTATAGCCGAGATCGGGGTAGAACCCAACTCGGCGGCGGCTCATGGCAGATATATCGGAGAGTGGCGAGGATGCTCAGTTCAGCCGCGACGGCCGTTCTTCCTCGGTATCGCCAGGGGCGGGCGAAAACGTCGCCGCCGGAGCTGACGGCGCGGTGGCCTCTGTCGCCGCAGCCGGCTGCGCGGCAAGGACCGCCTTGCGCTCATGGTCGCGATAGGACTTCCACCCCCAGGGCAGGCTCAGGAGGTAGAGCACCGAGCCGATCGACAGGATGTGCCAGGGATAGCCGATCAGGAGTGCGACGAAGAACACCACTGAGACGAAAACCGGCAGCACCATTTCCGGCGGCACCCGCATCCGCACCGTCTTGCCGGAAAAGACCGGCAGGCGCGACACCATCAGGAACGCGATGAGAAGTATATAGCCCGCGGTCAGCATCGCCGGCGGTTTCGGGACGCCGAGAAACGCCAGATAGAACGGCAGCATCGCAAGGATGGCGCCGGCGGGCGCCGGCACGCCGGTGAAGTAATTCGCCGCAAAGGCAGGCTTGTTCGGATCGTCGATACTGGCGTTGAAACGCGCCAGCCGCAGGCCGCCCGCGATCGCAAACACCATCGCCGCGATCCAGCCGCCATTGTTGAGTTCTTGCAGTTGCCAGAAATACAGCATCAGGCCGGGCGCGACGCCGAAATTGACGAAATCGGCAAGGCTGTCGAGCTCCGCGCCGAATTTCGATTGCCCCTTGATCATGCGCGCGACACGGCCGTCGACCCCGTCGAGGACGGCTGCGAATACGATGGCGGCAACCGCGAGTTCCATCCGCCCTTCGATCGACAGGCGGATCGCCGTCAACCCGGCGCAGATCGCGAGCAAGGTGATGACATTGGGCACCAGCATCCGCACCGGGATCGGGCGAAACCGGCGGCGGCGCAGTTCAGGGTATTTGGGATCGGGGGTCAGCATGCCTGCCATTATATAGCAATCGCCGGTCCGGTTCACCATTGGCGGCAGCCTGGCCATTTAGGCGGCCGGGGGGCGGTTAATCGGCTCGAAACGTCCGCCCCTGCTCGCTCGACCCGAAATCGGCCAAAATCGTCTCGCCGGCAACCGCGGTCTGGCCCTCGGAAACCAGTGATTTCGAACCTTCGGGCAAATAAACGTCCAGACGCGAGCCAAAGCGGATCAGGCCGAACCGCTCGCCGGCGCCGATCGACTGGCCTTCCCGCACGAATGAGACAATCCGCCGCGCCACCAGGCCGGCGATCTGGACCACGCCGATCCGACCGTTGGTGGTCGAGATGACCAGCGAATTGCGCTCATTGTCTTCACTGGCCTTGTCGAGCTCGGCGTTGATGAAGATGCCGGGCCGGTAGGCGATACGGTCGATGCGGCCCGCCACCGGGCTGCGGTTCACGTGGCAGTTGAACACGCTCATGAAGATCGAAATGCGCGGCAGCGGCCGGTCGCCGAGACCGAGTTCGGCCGGCGGCAGCACCTGCGCGATCATGGAGACGCGGCCATCGGCCGGCGACACCACGATGCCGTCGCGCACCGGCGTGACGCGGACGGGATCGCGGAAGAACAGCGCGCACCAGACGGTCAAGGCTGTGCCGATCCAGCCCAGCGGCGTCCAGAGCCAGAACAGGACGAGGCTAACCGCCGCAAAGATGCCGATGAAGGGATAGCCCTCGGGATGGATCGGCGGGATCTGCGCGCGGATGGAATTCGCAATCGACATCGAGGCTCACTGTTATCTGGCCGACTTCCCGTTTCGGAAGTAGCGCCGTATTTGGATTATTCCGCGGCGGTTGCCAAGGGATCTTTGGGTTTGGGCGGGTCCCTGGGCGGCCCATTGAGCGGATCATCGACCGGCGGCGGGGCGCGGTTCGGCGCTTCATTGCCGTCGTCGATCTGGGCGAGCTTCTCCCGCGCCTCCTCGGCCTCGCGCTGCCTGTTCCACATACTGGCATAGAGCCCGCCGGACGCCAAAAGCCTGACATGGGTGCCGCGTTCGGCGATGCGCCCTTGATCCAGCACGATAATTTCATCGGCGCCGACGATGGTCGACAGCCGGTGTGCGATCACAAGCGACGTGCGGCCGCGCGAGACGCGCTCCAGCGATTCCTGGATTTCATGCTCGGTGTGGCTGTCGAGCGCGGACGTCGCCTCATCCAGCACCAGGATCGGCGGCGCCTTCAGCACCGTGCGCGCAATCGCCACGCGCTGCTTCTCGCCGCCGGACAATTTCAGGCCGCGTTCGCCGACCTGGGTTTCATACCCCTTCGGCGACATCCGGATGAAGCTGTCGATCTGCGCCAGTTGTGCCGCCTGCTCCACCTCGGCATCGCCGGCGTCCCAGCGGCCGTAGCGGATGTTGTAGCGGATGGTGTCGTTGAACAGCACGGTATCCTGCGGCACCATGCCGATCGAGGCGCGCAGGCTCGCCTGCGTGACGTTCCGGATGTCCTGGCCGTCGATCAGTATCTTGCCGCTGGAGACGTCATAGAGGCGAAACAGCAATCGCGAAATCGTCGACTTGCCGGCGCCGGAGGGACCGACGATCGCTACAGTCTTGCCGGCGGGCACTTCGAAACTGAGGCCTTTGAGGATCGGCCGCTCCGGATCGTAGGCAAAGCGCACGTCGTCGAAGCGCACATTGCCCGAGCTGACGACCAGAGGTGTCGCGCCCGGGATATCCTTGATCTCGGGATTCCGCTGCAACACGTTGAACATCTTCTCGATGTCGATGATCGCCTGCTTGATCTCGCGATAGACCATGCCCATGAAATTCAGCGGCTGGTAGAGCTGGATCATCATGGCGTTGACCATGACGAAATCGCCGACCGTATTGGTGCCGTTGCGGACGCCGAGCGCACACATCAGCATGGTCGCGGTGAGGCCGAAGGTGAAGATGATCGCCTGCCCGGTGTTGAGCACCGCCAGCGACGTATAGGTCTTCACGCTGTTGTGCTCGTAGCGCTCCATCGAGCGGTCGTAGCGTTCGGCTTCGCGCGTCTCGGCGCTGAAATATTTCACCGTCTCGTAATTGAGCAGCGAGTCGATCGCCTTGGTGTTCGCCTCGGTGTCGGAATCGTTCATCTTGCGGCGGATTTCGATCCGCCATTCCGTGGCGATATAGGTGTAGTACATGTAGATCACGACGGTGATCGCGGTGACCAGCACGTAGCGCCAATCGAACTGCCACAGCAGCACCGCCATCAAGAGCGACACCTCAACGATGGTCGGGATCAACTGCAGGATCACCATCCGCACGATCACCTCGATGCCGGTGCGGCCGCGCTCCAGCACGCGCGTCAGGCCGCCGGTCTTGCGCTCCAGGTGAAAGCGCAGCGACAATTCGTGCATGTGGACAAAGGTGATGTAGGCGAGCTTGCGCACCGCATGCATGGCGACGCGGGCGAAGATGCCGTCGCGCCACTGCGTCAGCACCGCCATCAGCACCCGCACCGCGCCGTAGCTCGCGGTCATCAGCAAGGGCGAGGCGATCAGCCACAGCATCCAGTTCGACGGCTCGACGGGCGCAGAGCCCATGCCGTTGAGCGCGTCGATCGCCCATTTGAAGGTGAACGGCACGATCAACGTTGCGAGCTTGGCAAGCAGCAACAGCACCATCGACCAGACCACGCGCATCTTCAGGTCAGCGCGGTCGCCGGGCCAGATATAGGGCCACAGATGCACCAGCGTCCCGGTCAGGGTCGCTTTTTCGGAAGAGTCGCTGGCCGGAGGTTGGGCGGCACGGTCAAGCGAATCAGGATCAGCCATCGCGCTCGCGCCCAACACAAGATGGCGCACCGGCCGCCGTCAGATGGTTTCTGGTGATCTGCATATGTCCGTCATATAGAGCGTTTAACTCTCCCGTACAGCCTTGAAAGATAAATCTTTCCCCCGTTTGGCTTGATTTCGGGCCTATTTCTGCTGCAGCAGCGAAGTCCACCAGACTTGAGCTTTACCGGGTGCAGTGCCACATGATCTCCATGGATCAAATCAAAACCGATCAAATCAAAACCGTCTGTGTTTATTGCGGCTCCGGCCCCGGCTCCAGCCCCCGCTTTGTCGAAGCTGCCCTCGCTTTGGGAAAGACTTTCGCCGAGAACAACATCCGGCTCGTCTATGGCGGCGGTTCGGTCGGCCTGATGGGCGCGGTCGCCAAATCCACGCTGGATCACGGCGGCCTGGTCACCGGGATCATTCCGGATTTTTTGCGATCCCGCGAAAATATGCTGACGCACGTCCAGGAAATGATCGTCACGCCTGACATGCACGAGCGCAAGCGGCTGATGTTCGAACATTCCGATGCGTTCGTCGCCCTGCCCGGCGGCGTCGGCACGCTGGAAGAACTGGTCGAGCAGATGACCTGGCAGCAACTCGGCCGCCACTCCAAGCCGGTTCTGCTCGCCAACATCGACGGCTTCTGGGAGCCGCTGATCGCGCTTTTGGCGCACATGCGCGAAACCGAGTTCATCCGCCCGTCACTGGACATCGACATCCTCAAGGCTGAACGGGTCGAGGACATCGTGCCGCGCCTGCGCGCCGCCGCAGCGCGTGCGCCCGAAGGCAGCAAGGAAATGGCGCCGGAACTGGCGCGGAAGCTTTAAGCCTCCTCGCTTCACTCACTCGGAAACGTCACGGCCTCGATGCGGTTGCCGTCGGGATCGATCACGAACGCCGCATAATACTTTACGCGATCATGCGGGCGCAGGCCCGGTGCGCCGTCGGCGCGGCCGCCGGACTTCAGCGCCGCCGCGTGGAACGCATCGACATCACCGGTCGTTTTGGCACGAAGGCAGATGTGCGTGCCGCTCTCGGGTGGCACCGGCGTCATGCCGGCGCGCAGGTTGATCCAGAACTCGGGGTAGGTTTTTCCGAAGCCGATCGTTGCGGGACGGGTGACGAGGCGCGATAGGCCGAGCGGCGCGAGGGTTGCTTCATAGAACCGTGCGGAGCGTTCAAGATCGCTGACGCCGACGGAGATGTGATCAATCATCGAATGGCCCCTGCTCTCTCCACGCGGTCACTTGTAGCCCGGATGAAGCGCAGCGAAATCCGGGGTCACTCAAGCCACATGCGAGAATCCCGGATTGCGCTGCGCTCCATCCGGGCTACGATCTCACCTCACGCCGGTGCGCCTGATTTCACCAGCTTGTAGACCACCGAATCCATCAACGCCTGGAACGAGGCGTCGATGATATTGGGGGAGACGCCGATCGTGATCCAGCTCTCGCCGTTTTCGTCCTCGCTTTCGATCAAGACCCGCGTCACCGCTTCCGTGCCGCCATTGAGGATACGCACGCGGTAATCGATCAGCTTCAGGCCCTCGATGTATTTCTGGTACTTGCCGAGGTCCTTGCGCAGCGCGACGTCGAGCGCGTTGACCGGGCCGTTGCCCTCCGCCGCCGAGATCAGCCGCTCGCCGGCGACATCGACCTTGACCACGGCGAGCGCCACCGTGACGCGCTGGCCGTTGGCGTTGTTGCGCTGTTCGACATTGACGTCGAACTGCTCGACCTTGAAATATTCCGGCACGCGGCCGAGCGTGCGCCGCGCCAGCAGGTCGAACGACGCGTTGGCGGATTCATAGGCGTAGCCCGCCGCTTCGCGCTCCTTCAACTCCTCGACCAGACGCGCCAGCTTCGGATCACTTTTCTCGTAAGGAATGCCGGCGCGGTCGAGTTCGGCCATCACGTTGGACCGGCCGGCCTGATCGGACACCAGCACCTTGCGATGGTTGCCGACCGATTCAGGCAAAATGTGTTCGTAGCTGTGCGGGTCCTTCATCATCGCCGAGGCGTGAATACCTGCTTTGGTGACGAAGGCGCTTTCGCCGACGTACGGCGCATGGCGGTTCGGCGCGCGGTTGAGCATGTCGTCGAGCGTCCGCGACACCTTCATCAGCGTCGTCATCTTCTCGTCCGTGACGCCGATCTCGAAGGCGTCGGAGAACTCGTTCTTCAGGCGCAGCGTCGGGATCAGCGAACAGAGATTGGCGTTGCCGCAGCGCTCGCCGAGCCCGTTCAGCGTGCCCTGAATCTGCCGCGCGCCTGCACGCACCGCGGCCAGCGAATTGGCCACCGCCTGCTCGGTATCGTTATGGGCGTGGATGCCGACATGGCTGCCCGGGATATGTTTTGTCACATGGCCTACGATGGTCTCGATCTCGTGCGGCATGGTGCCGCCATTGGTGTCGCACAGCACCACCCAGCGCGCCCCGGAATCATAGGCCGCGTTGGCGCAGGCGAGCGCGAAATCAGCGTTCTCCTTGTAGCCGTCGAAGAAGTGCTCGCAATCGACCATCACCTCGCGGCCGGCGGCCTTCGCAGCAACGACGCTGTCGCGGATCGAGGCGAGGTTTTCCTCGTTGGTGGTCTCCAGCGCGACCCGCACCTGATAGGCGCTGGATTTGGCGACAAAGCAGATCGCGTCGGCCTTGGCCTCGATCAGCGCCGCGAGCCCCGGATCGTTCGAGGCCGAACGGCCCGGACGGCGCGTCATGCCGAACGCCGTGAATTTGGCGCTCTCGAACTTTGGCTTGTCCGAAAAGAATTCGGTGTCGGTCGGGTTGGCGCCGGGATAGCCGCCCTCGACATAGTCGATGCCGAGTTCATCCAGCATCTGCGCGATGATCTGCTTGTCGTGCAGTGTGAAATCGACGCCGTTGGTCTGCGCGCCGTCGCGCAGCGTGGTGTCGAACAGATAGAGGCGTTCGCGGCTCATGTCGGAACTCCCGGCGCTGATCTATCGGCCAGCGTCTTCTGCATCGTGGTGTTGGCGAGCCATTCACCATTGAGGGTGACGGTGTTGCGCTGTTTGGCGGTATAGCCGCGCTTCTTGAAGAACGGCTCCGCCGTATCGCTGGCATCGACCGTCAGGGATTTCGCACCGCGCGCGCCCGCCAGCTTCTCCAGCGCGTCGACCAGCATCGACGCAATCCCCTGCCCGGCGACACTCGGATGGACGAAGAGCATGTCGATGTGATCGGCGCCCTTCAGCGAGACGAACCCGACCGGCGCGTTCTGGATAGTCGCGATCAGCGTCAATTGTCCCGCGAGCTTCTTGCCGAATTCTTCTTCGTCCTCGGCAGCCGCCACCCAGGCTTCCTGCTGTGCCTCGCTGTAATCGTCGCCGGTCAACTCCTCGATGCTGGCAACGAAGATCGCCGCCAGCATCGGAACATCCGCCGGCAGAAACGGCCGCAAGCCAGGTTTGGGCAATGCCTGTCCCATCGCGTCAAAACACTCCGAACAATCGCAAGGCCAGCACGACCGCGGCAACGATCAGCGCCCATTTGATGAAGATGTAGTAACGCCAGTGCTTCGGGAAAGGCGTATCGGGCTTGTCCATCACGCGACCTCCCATGTGGTTACAGGTTTTCCATCGGCATCCCTGCCGTCCTTGATGGCGACGCCCATCGCGGCCAGTTCGTCCCGGATGCGATCGGACTCCTTGAAGTCCTTTCGCACGCGCGCCGCCGCGCGCTCCGCGATCAGGCGATCGACCTGTTGCGGATCGATGCCGCTCGCCTGCTGCTTGCGCCCCCTCCAGGCCGCTGCGCTCATCGAGAGGAAGCCGAGCAGCCGGAGCGAGGCCGCGAACTCACCGCGCTCGCGTTTCCCACCGGACACCGCCGCATTGCGCAGGCCGTGCAGGACAGCCATGGCCTGCGCCGTGTTGAGGTCGTCATAGAGCGCTTCGACCATGGCCGGCGACGGCTGACCGTCCTCGGCGTCGGCTGCGACCGCGTACCAATCGTCGAGCGTCTTGGCGCTCTCTTCCGCACCCTTCAGGGTCCAGTCGAGCGGCGAGCGATAATGCGTCTTGAGCATGCCCAGACGCAGCACCTCGCCCGGCCAATCGGCCAGCAGATCCCTGATCGTGAAGAAGTTGCCGAGCGACTTCGACATCTTCTCGCTTTCGAGCTGCAGGAAGCCGTTGTGCATCCAGACATTCGCCATGCGGTCGGAATGAAAGGCGCAGCAGGTCTGCGCAAGTTCGTTCTCATGGTGCGGGAACACCAGGTCGATGCCGCCGCCATGAATGTCGAATTTTTCGCCGAGATGCTTCCAGGCCATCGCCGAGCACTCGATGTGCCAGCCGGGACGGCCTTCCGCCCTGATCCCCGATGGCGACGGCCATGACGGCTCGCCCGGCTTCGACGGCTTCCACAGCACGAAGTCGGTATTGTCGCGCTTGTAGGGGGCAACGTCGACGCGGGCGCCCGCGATCATTTCGTCGAGCGAGCGTTTCGAGAGCGCGCCATAGCGCGGCATCACGGAATTGGCTTCGTTCATTGCCTGCGGCGAGAACAGCACGTGGTCTTCGGCGACATAGGCAAAGCCGCCGGCCACGAGCTTCTCGATGAGCGCCCGCATTTCCGGGATATGTTCGGTCGCGCGCGGCTGCACCGTAGGCGCCAGGCAGCCGAGCGCGGTGACGTCGTCCTGATACTGTCGATAGGTCTCTTCGGTGACCTTGCGGATCGCCTCGTTCAAGGGCACGCCGGGATAGTCGCGTGCGGCGCGCACGTTGATCTTGTCGTCGACGTCGGTGATGTTGCGGACGTACTTCACGTGATCGGCGCCATAGCGATGACGCAGCACGCGGAACAGCACGTCGAACACGATCGCCGCGCGACCGTTGCCGATATGGGCGAAGTCGTAGACCGTCGGTCCGCAAGCATACATGCCGACGCTGTCGGCATTGAGCGGCACAAACGGCCGCTTCTCCTTCGTCAACGTATCGTAGAGACGTAATTCCATGGCATACCCATCCGTTGCGGCCGGGCGTCCAGTGATCTCGGTTGGGAGAAAAGACGGCCTCAGCCAGCGAATCGCTAGCTAATAATCTCGCGGCAAATGCTGCAGATGGCGAGGAGACCGTTCATGGTTCCACCATTGCGGTATCGGGCGGACGGCGTCAAGCCTTGCTCGTGCCCGATTTGGGGCCGATCAGGCGCCGAACCCCGCCGTTCGCTGCTGCCACTCGGGCTCATGGTTAATCATTATTAACCTTTTGGGCCTATTTGTGCGGGGCGATCCCTTTCCCCTGCTGGTGTCATCCATGCGACTTTCCTCCGCACTCGTTGCCAGTGCCTTCGTGGCCAGTGCCTTCCTGCTTGCCGCCTCTTCGGTCGCTTCCGCCGATAGCCGCGTCTTCATCGTGGCCAACCAGGCAGACGGCTACGGCGTCGACGAGTGCCTCGCCAGGGGCGACAAATGCGGCGCCCATGCCGCCCGCTCCTACTGTCAGTCACGGGAATTTGCGCAGGCCACCGCCTATCGCCGCGTCGATCCCGACGAAGTCACCGGCGCGGTTCCGAAAGACGGCGGCGATAGATGTTCTGGCCACGGTTGCGGCGAATACGTCGCCATCACCTGCCAGCGCTAGCGCCTTTTCGGTTCCGGTTGAATCAGAACCGGGATTCACCCACGGATCTGGTCCGGAGCAAGCTCTCGCCCGAAAGCGCCATGGAGGCGATTATCGCGGAATATCAAGGGCTGGCTGCCACATCCGCGCCCCGGAAACGACGTGACGCTGCCCTGAGAAGGGGGTATTGGATGCGGCCTTGGCCGCAGAATGCTGCCTTGGCCGCGCCATCAGGCTTTCGAGCCGCGCGGATCAGCTCTCAATGGCCGGATATGCTGGAAATTCGCAACGCGCCCCTCTCCTTTCGGATTTTGACCTGCGCCATCCTGCTCGGCCTCGCCGCCCCGGGCGCACCCGCTTTGGCGCAGTCGAACGATGACGCCATGGCGCAGATGAACCAGGACGCCCCGCCTCCGCCGCAGCAGGGCGCGCAGGCCAATCCGATCTGCATGCGGCTCGAAGGACAATTGGCGACCATCGACCGTGGCGCCGGCACCGGCGACCCCGCCAAGGATGAACAGATCCGTCGCTATCAGGAAGCCCAGGCCAAGCAACAGGCCGAACTCGATCGGGTTACGCTGCAGGCCAAGCGGATGGGCTGCGAAAGCTCGGGCTTCTTCTCGCTGTTCAACGGCCGGTCCGCCCAGTGCGGTCCGGTCAACAACCAGATTCAGCAGATGCGCGCCAATCTCGACCAGATCACCACCAGCCTGGAGCGGCTGCGCAGCGGCGGCATCGGCGGCGCCGACCGCGAAAACCAGCGCCGCTCGGTGCTGACGGCGCTCGCGCAGAACAATTGCGGCCCGCAATATGCCGCTGCCGCGCGCGGACCCGGCAACTTCATCGACAGTCTGTTCGGCAACAACAACCAGACGCTCCCGCCGCCCAGTGCCGATCTCGGCGCGCCGTCCGGCACCTTCCGCACCGTCTGCGTCCGCACCTGCGACGGCGGTTATTTCCCGGTCTCGTTCGCCACCTACCAGCAGCGATTTCAGGATGACGAGAGAACCTGCAAGGCGCTTTGCCCGGCGACGGAAGCAACGCTGTTCACCTACCGCAACCCCGGCGAGGACATCAACCAGGCGGTCTCGATCAACGGCCAAGCTTATACGTCGCTGCCCAACGCATTCAAATTCCGCACCGAGTTCAACGCGTCCTGCGCCTGCAAGGCCGCAGGCCAGACCTGGTCGGAAGCGCTGAAGTCGGTCGATGACAGGGCCGGCGTTGAGCAGGGCGACATCATCGTCACCGAGGAGAGCGCCAAGCGGATGCAGCAGCGCGCGCAGCCGAAGGGCGCGCCCGCTCCCAAGAAAGGCACGGCGCCCGCGCCCTCCACCGCCGCGGCACCGCCGCCGGCCGATACGACCGCGACCGCCGGCGACAAGGACAAGATCCGCACCGTCGGCCCGACCTTCGTCCCGCCGAAGCAATAGACGCCCTGCCCCTCGAACGCTTCCGCCAGCGCGGGCGGAAGCGCGGTCCTGGGCTCAAATCTAGCAGGCTTACGGCTAGCGTTCCCGGCTCCACGGGAAGAGATTGGCCGGGAAGTCCGCCGCGTAGCGGTGTCCCTTCCGCTGGCGGGGCTCTTCCTGTGGCGGATTGGGATCCGGCTCCACCACTTTCCGGTACAGATGCCAGGTGGCATGACCGAGCACCGGCAGAACGACGGCGAGACCGACGAAGACCGGTATCGAACCGATCACCAGCAGCGCCGCGACGATCACCCCCCACCCGGCCATCGGAACCGGATTCTTCATCACGGCCCACAGCGACGTCCGGATGGCGTCGATCGCAGTGGCATGCCGGTCAAGCATCAACGGAAACGAAACGACGCTGACGCACAGCGCCACGACCGCGAACAGAAAACCAACGCCGCAACCGACGATGATGAGCAACCATCCTTCCGGTGTCGTCAGCACGCGCGTTGCAAAATCGGGGATGCTCGCAGCCGGTGCGTGGCCGAAGATTGTAACGTAGATAGCGTTCGCTACGCCGATCCAGGCTCCGAACAGAACGAGCAGGAGCACGCCGAGCTCGACCATGGCGCCGACAGCCGGAGCGCGCAGCACGTGAAGCGCATCCGACACGCTGACCTCCTCTCCGCGCTCGCGGCGGCGGCTGAGCTCGTAGAGACCAATCGCTGCAAAGGGTCCAAGCAAGGCAAACCCGGCCGCCAGCGGAAACAGCAACGGCAGCACCGAATAGCCAAGGACCATCCTGAACAGAGCAATACCGAGAACGGGATAAATCACGCACACGACCACCGCGTGACTTGGCATTGCCTTGAAGTCCTCCCAGCCGAGGCGCAACGCCTCGCCAAGGTCTGATAGTTCGATCTTGCGAATGGGATATGTGGCGGCGTCGCCGAAAACGTGACGTCCAACCTTTGCGATGCTGTCAGAATACGTGGTGGCCATGGACACAAACCTCCCGTGCTCGCAGTAGCGGCGGTCAAACGACGCCGCAACCCGCGTGTCTCCGCATTGATATGCGAGAGTCGCGGTCGAGCCGAGTACGGCAAACCCAGGTGCACCGAAAGGAGCTTAGCCGGACGAAACTTGTCGCGACCTGCCCAACAAGCTTAGCGCGATTGGCTTCAAATAGCACTCGCGAAATAGCACTCGCAGTTGGGCGAATTGTGCACGCTGCCGGTCATTAGGTGCAATGCGTCATCGTCGAACGATTGTGCTGGCTCGCAGCTTGCTGCATCTGCGCAGCGTGTCGACGCTCAAGTGATCTATTGACGTCAGCGCCGACGCGTACCATCCTCATTTCTGACGCCCCAGATTCCGATGAAAGCGGTCGTAACGTGTGCTCGGTGCCACGTTTGGATGTCGCGACCGGTCAAATGGGCGAGGCAAGACACACTGCGATGGCGCATGTGAAGTCGGCCATCGAGACAGGTGTGTGCTCCGCCCTCTGATTCGACTCCGTTGCCTTTACTGGCAAGAAGGAGCGAGGGATGGTTGTCGCCGTCATACTGCTTCTGGTCGCCGTCGGCTCGGTGCTGTTTCACATCTACAGCCCGTGGTGGTGGACGCCGATCGCCACCAACTGGCGCTACATTGACGACACGATCAGCATAACCTTCTGGATCACCGGGGCGGTTTTCTTCGCGGTCATCGCGTTCATGGCCTATTGCGTCTTCCGCTTCCATCACAAGGAAGGAAGGCAGGCGGCCTACAATCCCGAAAACAAAAAGCTCGAATGGTGGCTCACCATCGGGACCGCGATCGGCGTTGGAGCCATGTTGGCGCCCGGCCTGGTGGTCTGGCACCAGTTCGTCACGGTTCCGGCCGACGCCACCGAGATCGAAGTCATGGGCCAGCAATGGAACTGGAGCTTCCGCCTCCCCGGCAAGGACGGCCGGATGGGCACAACCGACGTTCGCCACGTCAGCTCCGACAACCCTATGGGCTTGAACCCCGACGATCAGCACGGGCAGGACGACGTTGTCATCGCAAGCGACGACTTGCACCTCCCCGTCGGCAAGCCGGTCAAGGTTTTGCTTCGCTCCCTCGATGTCCTGCACGATTTCTATGTGCCCGAGTTCCGCGCCAAGATGGATATGGTCCCGGGCATGGTCACCTATTTCTGGATGACCCCGATCCGAACCGGAACGTTTGATGTTCTCTGCGCCGAGTTATGCGGTGCTGCGCACGCGCAGATGCGCGCCAAGGTTTTCGTCGACGAAGAGAGCGACTACCGGGCCTGGCTGGAGAAGCAGAAGACGTTTGCGGAATTGTCAGGCCGAAGCGCCGTTAAGAGGGCGACGTACGAATCCGGCGGCAAATAAGAAATGCTGCTGCGAAGATAGATTGGGCGCGCAAGACCCTCTCATCGCGCCGTGATGGAAGAAACGACCGGGAGGTAATTTGATGGTCGATGTCCCGTATGACAGAATCGCAGACGTTCCGCCTGCCGAAGTGCCGGAGGTTGAGCTCTATCATCCCAAAAGCTGGTGGACGCACTACGTCTTTTCGCAGGACGCCAAAATCATCGCCATCCAGTACTCGCTGACGGCGACGGCAATCGGGCTGGTGGCTTTGGTGCTGTCGTGGCTGATGCGGCTGCAATTGGGATTTCCCGGCACATTCTCCTTCATTGATGCGAACCAATACCTTCAGTTCATCACCATGCACGGCATGATCATGGTGATCTACCTGCTCACGGCATTGTTCCTTGGAGGCTTCGGCAACTACCTGATCCCGCTGATGGTCGGCGCACGGGACATGGTTTTCCCCTATGTGAACATGCTGAGCTACTGGGTTTACCTGCTTGCGGTCCTGGTGCTGGCCTCGGCGTTTTTCGTGCCCGGCGGGCCGACCGGTGCAGGCTGGACGCTGTACCCGCCGCAGGCGATTCTCTCCGGCACCCCCGGACAGGATTGGGGCATCGTTCTCATGCTGGCGTCGCTGATCCTGTTCATCATCGGCTTCACCATGGGCGGGCTGAACTACGTGGTGACCGTGCTGCAGGCGCGCACGCGCGGCATGACGTTGATGCGTTTGCCCCTGACAGTGTGGGGCATCTTCACGGCCACCGTGATGGCGCTGCTGGCTTTCCCGGCGCTGTTCGTCGCCTCTGTCATGATGCTGTTCGACCGCTTGCTGGGAACCAGCTTCTTCATGCCTGCACTCGTCGAGATGGGCCAGCAGATGAAGTATGGCGGCGGCAGCCCGATCCTGTTCCAGCACCTGTTCTGGTTCTTCGGCCATCCCGAAGTCTACATCGTCGCCCTGCCCGCCTTCGGCATCGTTTCGGATCTGATCAGCACGCATGCGCGAAAGAACATCTTCGGCTATCGCATGATGGTCTGGGCTATCGTTGGAATCGGCGCGCTCAGTTTCGTCGTATGGGCGCACCACATGTATGTGAGCGGCATGCACCCGCATTTCGGGTTCTTCTTCGCCACGACGACGCTCATCATCGCGATCCCGACCGCCATCAAGGTCTACAACTGGGTACTGACCCTGTGGCGCGGCGACATCCACCTCACGGTCCCGATGCTGTTCGCCCTCGGCTTCATCATAACATTCGTGAACGGCGGGCTCACCGGCCTCTTCCTCGGCAACGTCGTCGTGGATGTCCCGCTATCGGATACCATGTTCGTCGTCGCGCATTTCCATATGGTGATGGGCGTGGCGCCGATCATGGTCGTGCTGGGCGCAATCTATCATTGGTACCCCAAGGTCACCGGGCGGATGCTGGATGACTGGATGGGCAAGTTTCATTTCTGGGTCACGTTCCTCGGCGCCTATCTGATCTTCTTCCCCATGCATTATCTCGGGCTGCAGGGAGTCCCGCGCCGGTATCACGACATTGGCGAAGCGGCGTTCATCACGCCGAACGTCCATACGCTCAATGCCTTCATCACCGTGGTGGCTTTGATCGTGGGCTTCGCCCAGATGGTGTTCCTGTTCAATCTTGTCTGGAGCCTGTTCAAGGGTAAGGCTTCAGGCGGCAATCCATGGCGGGCGACAACACTGGAGTGGCAGACGCCGGAGACCCCGCCCGGGCACGGCAACTGGGGCAAGGAGCTCCCGGTGGTCTATCGATGGGCGTATGACTACAGCGTGCCCGGTGCTGCGCAGGACTTCATTCCGCAGAACCAGCCACGAGCGACGCCGGCCCTTCAGGGAGCCGCGCCGTGAGCGCCATCATCCTGTTCATGGCTGTAATAGCGGTCATCGTCGGATGGTGGCTCTCGCAGCAACGGCTGATGGCCAAGCCCTGGCTGGAAGAAGGTTCGATCGATGACTTCCCGGGCACGGGAGCAATGACCTTGCCGGCAGCGAAGATCGGACTGGGAGTGTTTCTCGCTGTCGCCGGCTCGTTGTTCGCACTCTTCACCAGCGCTTACTCCATGCGGATGAACATGGTGGACTGGCGCGCGATGCCCGTGCCTGGGCTGCTGTGGTTCAATACCGGCGTCCTGGTCTTGAGCAGCATTGCGCTGCAACGGGCGTACGTGGCCGCGCGCCGAGACAACATGAACGGTGTCATCGTCGGCCTATGCGCAGGCGGAGCATCCGCCGTTACATTCCTGGTTGGGCAATTGCTGGCGTGGCAACAGCTGAGGGCCGCGGGCTATTTCGTCGCGTCCAATCCAGCCAATTCCTTCTTCTACATGATCACCGCGGCCCACGGGCTGCACCTGATGGGCGGCCTGGTGGCCCTGGGCAGAACGACTGCCAAGGTATGGCGTGGCGCCGAGATGCCCCAGGTGCGCCTGAGCGTGGAGCTCTGCACGATCTACTGGCACTTCCTGCTGCTGGTCTGGCTGGTCTTGCTTGGTCTGTTGACGGGCTGGACGGACGATTTCGTCGACATCTGTCGGCGGTTGCTCACCTAGGAGAGACCAGATGGCAGAGACTGCGCTGACAAACCCTGGAGAATCGCCTGCGCGGGCTGCCGGCTGGCAAGGCATTGCCGCCGACTGGTCCTCGGATCAGCGCGCCTTCAAGAATGTCTCCTGGGGGAAGGCCATGATGTGGATCTTCCTCCTGAGCGACACCTTTATCTTCAGCTGTTTTCTGCTGTCCTACATGACGGCGCGAATGTCCACGACCGTGCCGTGGCCGAATCCGAGCGAGGTGTTCGCTCTCACCATCGGCGGGCATCATATTCCCCTCATCCTGATCGCCATCATGACCTTCGTCCTGATCAGCAGCAGCGGGACGATGGCGATGGCCGTCAATTTCGGTTACCGCCGTGATCGCGCCAAGACCGCGGCCTTGATGCTGGCCACGGCGGTACTTGGCGCAACGTTCGTCGGAATGCAGGCCTTCGAATGGACCAAGCTGATCATGGAGGGCGTACGTCCCTGGGAAAACCCCTGGGGCGCGGCGCAGTTCGGCTCCAGCTTCTTCATGATCACGGGCTTCCACGGCACCCACGTGACGATCGGCGTGATTTTCCTGATTGCCATCGCGCGAAAGGTCTGGCGGGGAGACTTTGACGTCGAGAGGCGCGGCTTTTTCACGAGCAGGAAGGGGAATTACGAGATCGTCGAAATCACCGGCCTTTACTGGCACTTCGTCGATCTCGTGTGGGTGTTCATCTTTGCCTTCTTTTATCTGTGGTGAGGTCAGCGCATGACAAACGTGGCGATACATCTAGAAGCACAACAACCTTCGCTGCAAACCCATGTGCATGACGCAATCGCAACTGGAGCTGCGCACGTAAAGGGGCAGCAGCATCCGATCAAGCTCTATCTCGTGGTCTGGGGATGGTTGTTCGTCCTCAGCACCTGTTCCTATCTCGTCGACTACTTTGGCCTCCACGGCTATCTCAGATGGTCGCTGATCCTGCTGTTCATGGTGCTGAAGGCCGGCCTGATCGTCGCCGTCTTCATGCACATGGCCTGGGAGCGGCTGGCCCTGAGCTATGCCATCCTGCTGCCGCCGGTGCTGGTGCTGGTATTCGTGGCCATCATGGTGTTCGAATCCGAGTACACGCACCTCATCCGGGTCCTGTTCTTCGCATCGCCGACTTAGCCCTTTCCGTTTCGATGGAATCGAAACGGGGCTCTGGATTCCAGGTTGACGCGTTTTCTTGACGCGAACCGGTTTCCACTTCGCTTGAAGACGCCCCAGGTAACTGCCACCTCGCATCGGAAGGAGGAGGTCATGACCACCTACGTCATGCTTGCAAATTGGACCGACCAAGGCATCCTGAAGGTAAAGGACTCGCCTCGTCGTCTGGATACGGCAAAGAAAGCGCTCAAGGATATGGGCGGCGAGTTCAAACTCTTTTTCCTCACCATGGGCGACTATGACATCGTCGCGATCTACGAAGCTCCCGATGATGCCGTGGCGGCGCGTTTTAATCTGCAGCTGGGCATGCTGGGAAACATCCGGACACGCACGCTGAAAGCGTTTCCTGAAGCCACCTATCGGGAAGTCATCAACTCGCTGGGTTAGAGCTTTCTTGTTTTGACGCGTTTTCTTCACGCGAACCGGTATCCACTTCGCTCGAAAACGCTATTGAGCAGAGCGCGATGACTTAGCATGCGCTATGGAGATTACCCGTCGAAGACGTCCGCCGAGGCGCGGCCGGCGCGGGCGACCAATTTCTCGTCGGGCGCGGGCAGCGCCTTGCCATTGTCGCGGAAGCGGTTGGTGATGGGATAGCGGCGGTCGCGGCCGAAGTTCTTTTCCGTGACCTTGACGCCAGGTGCTGCCTGCCGGCGCTTGTATTCGGCGACGTTGAGCAGCCGGTCTATCCGCGTCACCACGTCAGCCGGGAAACCGGCCGCAATGATCGAGGCGAGAGGCTCCTCGCGCTCGACCAACCGTTCCAGAATGCCGTCGAGCACCTCGTAGGGCGGCAGCGAATCCTGGTCGGTCTGGTTCTCGCGCAGCTCCGCCGTCGGCGGCCGGGTGATGATGTTGACCGGAATGACCTCGCCCGAAGGCCCGAGCGCGCCATCCGGCTTCCATTCGTTGCGCAAGCTCGACAGGCGAAACACTTCGGTCTTGTAGATGTCCTTGATCGGATTGAAGCCGCCATTCATGTCGCCATAGAGCGTGGCGTAGCCGACCGACATTTCCGACTTGTTGCCGGTCGTCACCACCATCGCGCCGGTCTTGTTCGAAATCGCCATCAAGAGCGTACCGCGGGCGCGCGCCTGCAAGTTCTCCTCGGTGATGTCGCGCGGCAGGCCGGCGAACGGACCCGACAGGATTTTCTCGAAGCCATTCACGGCATCGGCAATCGGCAGCACCTCGTAGCTGAAACCGAGCGCTTTCGCGAGCTTTGCGGCATCGTCGAGCGAGACTTGCGCGGTGAAACGGAACGGCAGCATCACGCCACGGACCTGATCGGCGCCGAGCGCGTCGACCGCGATCGCCGCGCACAGCGCGGAATCGATGCCGCCGGAGACGCCGAGCAATATGCCGGGAAAGCCGTTCTTGCGGACGTAATCGCGCAGGCCGAGCACGCACGCCGCGTAATCGGCCTTGTCGCCCTCGACCACCGGTACGACCGGGCCGGAACAGCGCCAGCCGTCGGCGCTCTTGGTCCAGCGCAGCGTGACGATGCTCTCCTCGAACGCCGGCAGTTGCGCCGCGACCGAAAGATCGGCGTTGAGCGCGAACGACGCGCCGTCGAACACCAGTTCGTCCTGCCCGCCGATCTGGTTGAGATAGACCAGCGGCAGCCCGCTCTCGGTGACGCGGGCGACCGCAATCGACAGGCGCAAATCGTTCTTGTCGCGGGCGTAGGGCGAGCCATTCGGCACCACCAGAATTTCCGCGCCGGTCTCGGCGAGGCATTCGACGACGTTTTCGTATTCCTCTGATTCTTCGAGCCAGATGTCCTCGCAGATGGGAACGCCGACCCGGATGCCCTTGACGGTCACCGGACCCGCTGCAGGACCGCGCGCGAACAGGCGCTTCTCGTCGAACACGCCGTAATTCGGCAAGTTCGCCTTGAAGCGCAGGGCTGCAATGCGGCCCTGGTCGAGCAGCGCACAGGCATTATAGAGCTTGCCGTCTTCGACCCATGGCGTGCCGATCAGCACCGCGGGCCCCCCGCCCGCGGTCTCGCGCGCCAGCTCCTCGACGGCGGCGCGGCAGGCGGCCTGGAACGCGGGCTTCAGCACCAGGTCTTCCGGCGGGTAGCCGGTGATGAACAATTCGGGCAGCACCAGGAGATCGGCGCCGTCGGCCTTGGCCTTGTCGCGCGCGGCGCTCGCCTTGGCGGCGTTTCCCGTGACATCGCCGACCGTCGGGTTCAACTGCGCCAGCGTGATCTTGAAGGTTGGTTCGGTCATGGGAGCGATGGTGCCTTGCACAAGAGCAAACTGCAAATGCCCGCTTCAAAGCGTCTTCGAGCGAAGCGGGTACCGGTTCGCATAGCAGTCAAGTTTACGCAGATTGCGTAGACTTATCTGCGCAGAAAACGCGTCAAAACAAAAACTTAGATATGCGTTTCCGGTCCTGATCAGAACCGCATATCTAAATGGCGCCTATGCGTTCGGCGAGGGCGAACAGCCAGAATGCGCCGGCCATCAGCAGCGCCACGCCGACCGCCGCCGATCCCATGTCCTTGACCTGGCCGATCTTCGGATCGTGATCGGTAGTCAGGCGATCGGCGAGCTTCTCGATCGCGGTGTTGAGCAGCTCGACCACCAGGACAAAGGCGACGGCCGCGACAAGTTCCACGCAGCGCATGGCGGTCGTGCCGACCAGCCAGGCCAGCGGCACCGACAGCGCCAGCGCGAAAATTTCCTCGCGGACAGCCTGCTCCGAGCGGATCGCAAAAGCGAGGCCGTTACGGGTGTTGATCGTGGCCCGCCAAAGTCGCAGCAAGTCAAAGTCCCGCTGCGGCCGGCATCGGCTTTTCCTTGCCCGCCCGCTCCTGCTTGAGCAGTTCGGCGATCAGGAAAGCCATGTCGATCGATTGTTCGGCGTTGAGACGGGGATCGCACACCGTGTGATAGCGGTCGTTGAGGTCCTCGTCGGTGATGGCGCGGGCGCCGCCGATGCATTCGGTGACGTCCTGTCCGGTCATCTCCAGATGCACACCGCCGGCATGCGTCCCTTCCGCGGCGTGGATGGCGAAGAACGACTTCACCTCCGACAGCACGCGGTCGAACGGACGGGTCTTGTAGCCCGAGGTCGAGGTGATGGTGTTGCCGTGCATGGGATCGCAGGACCAGACCACGACGCGCCCTTCCCGCTGCACGGCGCGGATCAGCGGCGCGAGATGGTCGCCGACCTTGTCGGAGCCGAACCGGTTGATCAGCGTCAGCCGCCCGGGCTCGTTGTCGGGATTGAGGATGTCGATCAGCTTCAACAGCTCGTCCGGCTTCAGCGACGGACCGCATTTCAGGCCGATCGGGTTCTTGATGCCGCGGAAATACTCGACATGGCCGTGGTCAAGCTGGCGGGTGCGATCGCCGATCCAGATCATGTGGCCCGAGGTCGCGTACCAGTCGCCGGTGGTGGAATCGACCCGCGTGAAGGCCTGCTCGTAACCGAGCAGCAGCGCTTCGTGGCTGGTGTAGAAATCGGTGGCGCGCAGTTCGGGATGGCTTTCGAGATCCAGCCCACAGGCGCGCATGAAATTCAGCGCATCTGAGATACGGTCCGCCAGTTCCTTGTAGCGGCGCGACTGCGGCGAATCCTTGAGGAAGCCGAGCATCCACTGGTGCACGCTGCCGAGATTGGCAAAGCCGCCGGTCGCGAAGGCGCGAAGCAGGTTCAGCGTCGCCGCCGATTGGCGGTACGCCATCAACTGGCGCTGCGGATCGGGAATGCGCGACTCCGCAGTGAAGGCAATGTCGTTGATGATGTCGCCGCGATAGCTCGGCAGCTCGACACCATTGATCTTTTCCGTGTTCGACGAACGCGGTTTGGCGAACTGCCCGGCGATGCGGCCGACCTTCACGACCGGCAGCGCGCCGGCGTAGGTCAGGACGACGGCCATCTGCAGCAGCACGCGGAAGAAGTCGCGGATGTTGTTGGCGCCATGCTCGGCAAAGCTCTCGGCGCAATCGCCGCCCTGCAGCAGGAAGGCTTCGCCCGCGGCGACGCGGGCCAACGCCTTTTTCAGATTGCGGGCCTCGCCGGCGAACACCAGCGGCGGAAACGTGGCGAGCTGCGCCTCGACGTCGGCCAATGCCTTGGCATCGGGATAATCGGGGACCTGCAGCACCGGCCTGGTGCGCCAGCTATCGGGCGTCCACCGCTCGGACATGACGTTAACTCCTGAGCAAAAACCGCAACTTACAAGCGATTGTGAAGGCCGGGTTATACACATGCCTTTCGCCGACCGCCAGTTAGATTTCCGGTAGTGCTGACAAGCCCTTGCGGCAAAAGCCGATTTCGCTTTTGCTGTGGCCGCTCGCAAAGCTGGCAGGAGAACACGGTGGCCGAGCCGGGACTGGACGACGTATTTAGCGACGATATCACGGTGCCCGCGACGGATGGATATCCCCTTGCCGCGACGCTGTTTCTGCCCCGCGGGGCCAAGCGCCATGCCGTCCTGATCAATTCGGCGACTGCGGTTCCCCGCAAGCTCTACCGGGGCTTTGCCGGCTATCTCGCCAAACGCGGCTGCGCGGTTTTGACCTACGACTACCGCGGCACCGGCGATAGCAGGCAGCAGGCGCTGACTGGCTACAACCAGCCGAAATCGCTGGTCGGCTTCAAGGCCTCGATGTCGGACTGGGCTGCACAGGATATTACGGCGACGGTCGCCTGGATGCGCGAGCGCTACAAGGCGCTGCCCTTCGCCTATGTCGGACATTCGTTCGGCGGCCAGGCACTCGGCCTGTTGCCGAACAATTCGGAGATTTCGCGCGCGCTCTTCATTGCAGCCCAGGCCGGCTACTGGAAACTGATGACAGCGCCGGAGCGCTACCGCGTCTACGCCCTGCTGAATTTCGTGGGCCTCCCCCTCACCCGCACGCTCGGCTACATGCCGGGCAAGGCCGGCCTCGGCATGGACCTGCCGAAGGACGCGTTCCTGCAATGGGTCGGCTGGGTGATGAGCCCGCGTTATCTGTTCGACGACGCCAAACTCGACGCGCGGCAGAACTTCCCGAAATACCAGGGCGCGTTGCGGGCGCTCTGCATGTCCGACGATCCCTGGGCGACGCGGCCCGCGGTCGAATTGCTGTGCTCGGGATTTACCTCGATCAAGCCAGAGATCGTCACGGTGACGCCGGCGGATACCGGCGCGAGCAGGATCGGGCACATGGGATTCTTCAGGCCCGAACATCGCGACACGCTGTGGCGTGGGGCGGCGGAGTGGATTGAAGCGGGGGAATAGTTTTAGTCGCGCGCCGCTGGTTGTTGTCGTCATTGCGAGCGCAGCGAAGCAATCCATAGCGCCGCAAGTGGAGGGCGTGGATTGCTTCGCTGCGCTCGCAATGACGGTGGAAATAGTTGCGTCCGCTGCTCGCTACACCCGCCTGAACGCAATCGCGCGGGCAAGCGACCTCGCTCGCGTGCGAACCGCGCCGCCATCATTGCCGCTATGAACGATCCACTGGCCGTCAGGTGTTTGTCCCGTGATGATCCCGACGTGATGCGGCCAAACCACCACCACGCCGATTCCGGGACCGCCGGCATTCATGCCTTCGCTCGCCCAGGAGCGTGCGAGTGCAAGGCGACGATCCGGTTTGCCCAGATATTTGCTTAAGTAACTGCCGCACCAGCCGTGCGCCCGGTGACCGTGATGCCGGTGTTGAGGACGCGCATTCGCTTCGATGGAAAAGACGAACAGCAGAACAGAAGCGATCGCGAGAGGCTTCGACATGGGGTTACTCCGCTGGAGGGACAAGCGCGCCGCCAACAGCGATCGATCCGGATAGTTCCGGCATGACTGCCATTCGTTCGCCGCAGAATGAGTGCCAAAGCGAGCGTCAAGGCGGCCTTGAGGCGCCGTTGAAACCAGTTCTGGCTTACCGAATTAGCCCTTCCAGCAAGGTGAGAGGCCGTCCATGGAAGGCATTCGCGACGCGGCGCATCTATGCATCGATATGCAGAACATCTTCGCCAGAGGCGGCGTGTGGGAAACGCCATGGATGGAACGGGTATTGCCGGTCATCTCGGATCTCTGCGCGCGCTACAGGGAGCGGACGGTGTTCACGCGCTTCATCACGCCGCAGCAGCCGCAAGACCGGCGCGGTCAATGGCAGGCCTATTTCACCAGATGGCAGCGCGCGACGCGCAGCAATCTGGCACCCCGCGCCCTCGATATCGTGCCTGAGCTTGCGCGCTACTCGCCGCCGGCGCTCATCATCGACAAGCCCGCCTATTCCGCATTCTTCGGGTCACGGCTCGGTCATTTGCTGGTGGAGCGGCACGTCGGGACGGTGGTGGTGTCGGGCGCGGAGACCGACGTCTGCGTGCTCTCCACCGTGCTCGGCGCGGTCGATCTCGGTTTCCGCGTGGTGATCGTACAGGACGCCCTGTGCAGTTCCTCGGACACCGGTCACGATGCGCTGATGACCATGTACCGGACCAGGTTTCACGAACAGATCGATCTCGTCAGCGCCGAGGAGCTGTTCGAGATGTGGCATCCGGATTAGCCGCGCCGACGCGCGTCGGGAACTGCCGCGGCGCGCCCGACGTTGACCTCGTTGCAGTCGTCGCACGAGAGGACCAAACCCATGGCGGAGCCGGACGTTCGCAAGGGAATGCCGCCCGTCAAATTGCCGCGCGCGGAATTCGAGAAGCGCTATCGCAGCCGCTTCGTCGATCCGGCCTTCCAGCCGCTGCAGCGCGAACTCGACGCCATCGTCGCGGCTGCGTGGGATGCCTACAGCCATTCGCGAAAGGCGCCGCATACGCGTAAGGCGGGGCCGGGCTTTGCCGATCCGGAATACGAGATCTCGGTGGACTGGCTCGCGGCGCGCGAGGCCATTCTTGAAGCGCAGCGCCGCCACGACGATGCGGCCGGGCAGCCGCGCATGCTCATCATCAACGGCTCGGCGCGCAGCGAGCATACCTGCCCCGGCGAAATGTCGAAGAGCTGGCGGCTGGTGAAGATCGCCGAGCCGGTGCTTGCCGGAATGGGCTTCGCCGTCGACATCCTCGACCTGTCGCGCCTGACGTCGGAATATGGCCGGCAGATTCATCCCTGCAAATCCTGCGTCTCGACCGCGATGCCGCTCTGTCACTGGCCCTGCAGTTGCTATCCGAATTATTCGCTCGGCCAGACCGACGACTGGATGAACGCGATCTATCCGCTCTGGGTTTCGGCCCACGGCATCCTGATGGTGGCGCCGGTGAACTGGTATCACGCACCGACCGCGCTGAAGGCGATGATGGACCGGCTGGTCTGTGCCGACGGCGGCAATCCTGATCCGACGTCGACGCACGGCAAGCACGCCGACCAGGCCAAGGCGCTGGAATTGAAAGGCTGGCCCTACCCGCGGCACCTTGCCGGCCGGCATTTCGGGCTCGTCGTGCACGGCGACAGCGCGGGCGCCGAGACGCTGCGCCGCTCGCTTTCGGACTGGCTGACCGACATGGCGCTGATCTCGGCGGGACGCACCAGCGAGGCCGATGGCTATATCGGCTACATGGAGCCCTACGCCACCTCGCATCAGGCGCTCGACGAGGATCGCGAGTTTCAGGAAGAGACGATCAACGTCGCCCGCGCGCTCGGCAACGCGGTGAAGCTCGCGCGCGCGGGGAAATTCGAAAATCCGGCAGCGGGGCTTGTGGAGCCCAATCCGAAGTAGCTGCGTAGGATGGGTAGAGCGAAGCGAAACCCATCACCTCTCCGCGCAAGAAAATGATGGGTATCGCTTCGCTCTACCCATCCTACGCGCCGCTGCTCCCTACTTCCCGTAGCTGTAAAACCCCTGGCCGGTCTTGCGGCCGAGATGGCCGGCGGCGACCATTTCCTTCAACAGCGGCGCGGGGCGATATTTCGGATCGTTGAAGCCCTCATAGAAGACTTCCATCACCGACAGCATGGTATCGAGCCCGATCATGTCGGCCAGCGCCAGCGGGCCGATCGGGTGGTTGCAACCGAGCTTCATGCCGGCGTCGAGGTCTTCCGCCGTGGCGATGCCTTCCTGCAGCGCAAAGATCGCCTCGTTGATCATCGGGCAGAGGATGCGGTTGACCGCAAAGCCCGGGCTGTTCTTCGCCGTTATGGATACCTTGCCGATCCGTTTTGCAAAGGCTTCCGCCTTGGCGTGGGTATCGTCGGAGGTCTGCAAACCACGGATCAATTCCAACAGCGCCATCAGCGGCACCGGATTGAAGAAGTGCAGGCCGATGAAGCGGTCCGGGCGATCGGTCGCGGCGGCAAGTTTCGTGATCGAGATCGAGGACGTATTGGTGGCGAGCAGCGCCCGCGGCTGCAGTTTCGTGCAAAGATCCTTCAGGATCTTGACCTTCAAATCCTCGTTCTCGGTCGCCGCCTCGATGACGAGATCGCAGGTGGAAAACTTCGCGGTGTCCGTGCTCGTCGTGATCCGCGCCAGCGCGGCCTGCCGGTCGGCATCGGTCATCTTCTGCTTGTTGACCAGCCGCTCCAGGCTGTTGGAGACAACCGACATGCCACGCGTGAGCGCGGCATCGGAGATGTCGGTCATGACGACGGGAAGACCGGCGGCGGCACATACCTGCGCAATGCCGTTACCCATCGTGCCCGCGCCTACGATACCGATTGATTCGATCATGGGGATAACTCCGTTATTGAATGCTTGCCTGCACCGATATCAGAGTGCGGCGGCAATCGGTAGTCCTTGGCACGCTCACTCGGGCCGCTCCTAGGACGCATCGGTGTCGCCGAAAACCTGATGGAGCACATGCCGGAGTTCAAACTGGTTGCAACCGCGAGAGGGAATGTTGCCGCGACCGTCGGGTGCCTCCAGCTCCCAGCCCTCCTCGAGGTCCGACCAATAAAGCAGCTTCTTGTCGAGAACCGCCACCGCAACGACGAATTCCTCAGGGGAGTCACTCACGCCGACTGTACGCGGACGGATCAGCGCGCTTTCGAGAGCCGCCCGATGCTGCGGATGAAGCGATGCCATGTCCGCGGCGAGCCGTCTCGTTACCAGAGAAATTTCGGGCTCGCGTGACACAGGACTACAACCTAGATCAATTTGTCAGCCGTCGCGTTTCACGGAAGGTGATGGGTATCGCTTCGCTCCACCCATCCTACGACCCCGCCTACTCCGCCGCTTGCCTCACATACCTTGCCGTCGGCGTCCGCATCGTCACCAATTCTTCCGCGGCGGTCGGATGCAGCGCAATGGTCGCGTCGAAGTCCGCCTTGGTCGCCTTCATCTTCACGGCGATCGCAACCGCCTGGACGATTTCGGCGGCGGTGTCGCCGACGATGTGACAGCCGAGCACGCGATCCGTCGTGCCGTCGACCACGAGCTTCATCAGCACGCGGGTGTCGCGGCCGGACATCGTCGCCTTGATCGGGCGGAAATCGGCCTTGTAGATGTCGACATGGCTAACTTGCGCGCGCGCCTGCGCCTCGGTCAGGCCTACGGTGCCGACCTCGGGCTGCGAGAACACCGCGGTCGGGATGGTGGCGTGGTCGACCTGGACGGGGCGCTTGCCGAACACGGTGTCGGCGAAGGCATGGCCCTCGCGGATCGCCACCGGCGTCAGATTGAGGCGATGGGTGACGTCGCCGATCGCATAGATATTGTCGACCGAAGTCTTCGACCACTCATCGACGGCGATGCCGCCATTCGCCGGGTTGATGGCGACGCCCGCGTTCTCGAGCCCGAGATTGGCGACGTTCGGATGCCGCCCGATTGCGAACATCACCTTGTCGGAGGCGATGCTCGAACCATCAGACAGATGCGTGGTGAATTCGTTGCCGTGCCTGTCCACCTTGTCGATGGTGCAGCCGGTGATGATCGTGATGCCCTGCTTCTCCATCTCGGCGCGCACGTGCTTGCGGACGTCCTCGTCGAAACCGCGCAAAATGTTGTCGCCGCGATAGATCACGGTCACGTCGGAGCCGAAGCCGGCAAAGATGCCGGCGAATTCCAGCGCGATATAGCCGCCGCCCTGGATCACGATGCGCTTCGGCAGTTCGGTGAGATGAAACGCCTCGTTCGAGGAGATGACGTGTTCGATGCCGGGGATTTCGCGGCCGTGGTTGGGTGCGCCGCCGGTCGCGATCAGGATGTACTTTGCGGTGACCTTTTCGCCGGTCATCAGGCGCAGCGTGTGGGCGTCTTCCAGCACCGCACGGGTCTTTGCGATGCGCGCGCCTGATTTCTCGACATTGGCGGCGTAGATGCCTTCGAGGCGGGCGATCTCCTTGTCCTTGTTGGCGACCAGCGTCGGCCAGTCGAAGGAAACGTCCGAGATAGTCCAGCCGAAGCCTTTTGCGTCCTCGATCTCGTGGCGGACGTGCGAGCCGAGCACGAACAGCTTTTTCGGCACGCAGCCGCGGATCACGCAGGTGCCGCCCATCCGGTATTCTTCGGCGACCATGACCTTGGCGCCATGGTTGGCTGCGATGCGGGCGGCGCGAACGCCGCCCGAACCACCGCCGATGACGAACAGATCGACGTCGAACTCAGCCATATCAACCCCGCCCGAAGTCGCTTCTGGTTTCTCTTTTTGTTTGACGCGCTTTCTTCACGCGAACCGGAAGTCCACCCTCGGATCAAGTCCGAGGGCAAGCTTCGCTAAAGATCAGATTTCCTTGCCGCGTTTCCTCATCTCGGCCCGGAACTGGCCGTTGATGGTCTCGGCAAAGGCCTGCGCCCACTGGTTCATGTAGGACATGCTGAACTGGATGGCGCGGGGCTCGGCCGCGAGCAGCTTCTGGCCGAGCGGCGACTTGTAGAAGGTGACGAGATCCTTCAGCTCCTGCTCGGTGAACTCGTTGGCGTAGACCTGCGCCATGCCGTCGCCGATTTCCTTCTCGCGGCCGGCGAGATTCTTGGCAACGATGATGGCGACCTCGTTGAGATCCTTCTGATAGTTCAGATTGCTCTGCAGCAGCACGTTCTTGGTCTGCTCGACGAGATTGGGAACGGCGTTGGCGTACATCGCCGCCGCGTTCTTCATCGTCAGGATTTCCTTGGCGGCGGCGAGCGCCGCCGGCGAGCCGGGCTTGAGTGTCGTGGTCGCGGCAGGCGCATTTTTCTGCTGCGCCTCGGCCGGAACGGCGGTCAGGGCCAGTCCGACTGCGAGGCCGGCCGCCGACAAAATCCGTGAAAGGCTCTTCATTCCAATTCTCCTCGATTACCGGCGTTACCGCCGCTCAACTACGCGAATTCCCTGGGCACCTGCCAGGACGGCGGTGCTGGCCAGGCCAATGAACAACCCGTGTTCGACGACACCCGGGATCAGGCTCAACAGGCCCGCCAGACGCGGCGCATCCGTGATGCGTTCCAGATGGGCATCGACAATCCAGTGGCCGCCATCGGTGACAAAAACGTGGCCGTCCTTGCCCTTGCGGAGCCCCATTTGCCCGGAAACGCCGCTTTGGGCAAATGCCATTGCCATCGCCCGCTGGGTTGCGGCCAGCCCGAACGGAATCACCTCTACAGGTAGGGGGAAACGGCCGAGAACATCGACCCATTTGGTATCGTCGGCAATCACGATCATGCGATCGGAGGCCGCCGCCACGATTTTCTCCCGCAACAGCGCGCCGCCGCCGCCCTTGATCAGGTTCAACGCGGGATCGAGCTCGTCGGCGCCGTCGACGGTGAGATCGAGCCGGTCGACTTCATCGAGCGTAGTCAGCGGAATTTTGCACGCTTCGGCCTGGGCGCGGGTCGCCTCCGAGGTGGGCACGCCCACCACTTTCATCCCACCCGCAACCTTCTCGCCGAGCAGGTCGACAAAATGCTTGGCGGTCGAGCCGGTGCCGAGCCCGAGCTTCATGCCGTCCTGCACATGCTCCAGCGCCTGTGCCGCCGCCTGCCGCTTAAGTCCGTCCATATCCACGTGCCGAATGCCTTCCGAAATCCGCCGATCCGCGGGCGCATGTCTAGCGTCGTTTTACCGGCAGGAACAGCGTCGACAGGCGCCCGGAGCGGCCAATTTTGGGGTTAACCGGCCTCACTGCCCCCGAAAGGCAGGTTTCGATCAGGACTTACCTTGCTGGCGCCAAGGACGGCCGCGCGCAGGGCGGACGGGGTCATTCCATAGTGACGACGAAAATCATGATTGAAGGTCGAAAGATCGCCGTAACCGGCCTCAAACGCCAGCGCGCCGATGGTGCGGCCGGCCAGGTTTGGATTGCTGAGGCTGCGATGGACCAGCGCCAGCCGCCGGGCACGGACAAAGCGGGACAATGATATGCCCTCACTCTCGAACAATTTGTGCACATAACGCGGTGTGACGCGATGGCGCCGAGCGAGGTCGGCGGCCGTTACCGGCCCGTACGTCAGATGCTGGGCGATATCGTCCTTCAGCATCCGCAACCGCGCTGCCCGCAATCCACGTCCGCCAGCGAATTCCGCCGCATCGCGCGACGCACCGATCGCGAGCGCACAGAGATCGTGAATATGCAGCGACACGGCTCGCGCCACTTCCGGAGACTGCACGGCGGATTGATCCTCGAGGACGCCGAGATAGCTGACCAGCAGCGGCAGCACGGCGGAATCCAGATGCGTCGGCTTGGCGACCGCGTCCTCCGCGCCCGGCGCCATCGCCATGATGATTTTGCGTGACACCGCGACGCTGACGAACTTCGACGCCCCGCCGAACGACATCGCGCTGACATCGGCGTTCGACGTCAGAACGCCCGCGCCCGCGTTCGCAATTACTTCCCTGCCGCATTGAGTCACGGAGGCTTCGCTGGCCTGCTGAATCGTGAGGACGAGGTCGTCGCAGCCATCGCTCAGAAGCTCGCGCGTGCGGTGCGTCTCGATGCCGTGCGTGAGCGTGGTCCACTGAATCCGGACATGGGCTTCCGACGCGTGGGGAGCTTCGCCGAACGACCATATCTGCATATCGGCATGACAGGCCTCGTCGAGCGCCCGGCAGTAGCGCCGCGAGGCTGAGCGGCAAAACACCTCATACCATGCCGGCAGACGCTGTGCCGGCGTCAGGTCTCGCGTCGAGAAACGAAAAGGCGGATTGATCGGAACGAAGCTCACGGCACCCTCATGACCTGACCGGCATCGCGCGTTCGTGGAAAATCGCCGCGCCTGTGCACTCGTTCCCAAATCTCCGTTCACTTCTGCCCAAGCCGGGCAAGGCCCACCTTTCCTATCCTCTCTCAACAGGCTGCGGTTCCGCCGGATGGAACCGCAGCGATCGGTCCAATGGAACACACGGAGAGACGCCATGAAAATGAGCGCACGCGCGCTGGCTGCGTTGATCGCCTCGGCTTCGGTGCCGGCCAACGCCGTAGCCGTCGAGCCGCCGCGCGAAACCGTGATTTCGTCACTGAAGCAGCCGATACCGAGCATTGCCGGAAAAAGCCTCGTCGCGTCGGTGGTCTATTACAGGCCGGGCGCGAAGTCGCCGCCGCACAGGCATCCGGCCGCCCATCTGATTTTCGCGCAGGTGCTGTCCGGCGCGATCCGCAGTCAGGTCAACGACGAACCGCCCAAGGTCTACCCCGCGGGAGCAAGCTGGTTCGAACTGCCCGGCGCGCACCACGTGATCAGCGAAAATGCGAGCAGCTCCGAATCCGCACAATTGCTCGTCGTCTTCGTGGTCGACGCGGATAATCGCGAGCTGATTGCACCCG
Source organism: Bradyrhizobium sp. 170 (assembly GCF_023101085.1). Classification (NCBI taxonomy): domain Bacteria; kingdom Pseudomonadati; phylum Pseudomonadota; class Alphaproteobacteria; order Hyphomicrobiales; family Nitrobacteraceae; genus Bradyrhizobium; species Bradyrhizobium sp. 170. Next base: position 5,388,282 of record NZ_CP064703.1, read on the forward strand.
ATCCGAAACAATGAGTGGGAGATATGCGATGCAAAATCACGGCACGCAGGAAAGGCTGATTGCCCATCTGGTGAACTGGCAAGGCCTCGAACACTTTGAGGCCCTCGGACCGGTCCTGGAATTCCTGACAGGAACGCAGATTTCACCGTGCATCATACGAGGCACCATTCCACCCGGCGTATTTGTCCCGCTCCACAGCCATGCCGACCCGGAAACGTTCGTGCACATTTCGGGAGAGTTCGAAGGTCTTTCGGAAACGGATGGCCATTTCGAATGGATACGGATTCGGCCGGGCGATGTATTTCATGTGCCGCCAAACGCGCGACACGCCTTCCGCAATCGCTTCTCCGAATCCGCCATTTCCATCATCGTCACGACGCCGAAGCTGGGCAGCCTGCTGCGAGCGATCAGCCTGCCGGCCGGCAATACCGGCGCGATAACGCCCGAAAGAGTCCGTCAGGCGCTGACGACCGCGGAAAGCTTCGGCTACTGGAATGCAACTCCCGAGGAAAATGCGCGGGTCGGCCTGAATCTGCTCGCCGCCCCATGAGCGCGTTGACGGGAGCTCGCTATTGCACCTTGTCCATCGCGGCCAAAATGGCTGCAAATCGCGGCTCGACCTCGGCCCGCATGCCGGGATGGGTGAAAACATAGAGTTCATTCTCCCGGACTGCCTCAAGCACGCGCGCGGCGACGGTAGTGGGATCGAGCCCCGCCTCGATCTGTCTCGCGATCTCAGCCACCATGGCTGCCGCCGGAGTGGCGGGATCGAGCGGCTGCGACTGGCCGTAGCGCTCGGGCCGATTTCGCCCGCTCTCGCCGATGCGCGTGCGCACAAAGTGTGGACACAACACGCTTACGCCGATCCAGTGCGGCTCGAGCTGCAGGGCAAGGCCTTCCGACATGCTGACGACCGCAAACTTGCTCGCCGCATAGGGGCTGAATCCCAATCCCGTCTGCATTCCCGCCATCGATGCGGTGTTGACGATATGACCGCCCTCGCCATGCGCGCGGATGTGCGGCAGGAAGCTTTTGATGCCGTGAAGCACGCCCATCAGATTGACGTCGATGACCCATCGCCAATTATCCAGCGAGATGTGGTCGATACCGCCGCTGGCAGCCACCCCCGCATTGTTGCACACGACATGGACACGGCCGAACGCATCGAACGTGGCCTGCGCCGCGCGCTCGACGCTTTCCGCGTCGGTCACATCGCAGATGGTGCCGCTGATGTCGGGGGAGATTTCCCGCAGGCTTTTGACGGCGGCCTGCAGGGCATCCGTCTCGATATCGGCCAGCATCACCTTCATGCCGGCCTGCGCAAACGCCCGGCCGAGCGCAAGTCCGATCCCTGCAGCCCCGCCGGTCACAAAAGCGGTCTTGCCGGCGAGGTCTCGCATGGTCGTATCTCCCGAGATTTGAAGTTCCCTACTTGCATGATGCCGCGCCTGCCGCTAGCGAATTCCGGATGAGCCTTCCCCGCACCGTTGTCTTCGACCTCGACGGCACTTTGGTCGACACCGCACCCGACCTGATTGCCGCGCTCAATTTCGCGCTCGACCGCGAGGGCGTGCCGCCCGTGCCCTTCAAATCGGCGCGCAACATGATCGGCGCCGGCGCCCGCAAGCTGATCGAGCGCGGGCTCGAGCTGGAAGGCCGCGCGATGAGCGTGGAAGACGTCAACCGCCTCATGCGCGATTTCATCGACTATTACGCCGCCCACATTGCGGATGCCTCGCGGCCGTTCGTGGGGCTGGAAGCCGCGCTCGATGAGCTTGCGGCGCAGGGCTGCCGCTTCGCGGTGTGCACCAACAAGCTGGAATGGCTGTCGAAGCGGCTGCTTGATCAACTGGGCCTGAGCGGACGATTTGCCGCCATCTGCGGCGCCGATACGTTCGGCGTCTCCAAGCCCGATCCCGTCATTTTGCAGCAGACGGTGGCACGGGCGGGCGGCGATATGGCTACGACCATCATGGTTGGCGACGCCGGTCCCGACGTTGGCGTGGCGAGGCGGGCCGGCGTTCCCGTGATCGGGGTCGAGTTCGGCTACACGGATGTGCCGATCGCCGAACTGAAGCCCGACCGGCTGATCGGCCATATGCGCGATTTGCCGGCGGCGGTGGAAAGCCTCAGCAAGGTTTCGTCCCGATCGTAACCGTATGATTTATCTAATGTATTTAAAACGCCAATGCTTGGCGTTAACCATTCTTTAACGAATTTTCCCGGACTGGTTGCAGCTCTGTTCGCGCACTCCTATGGTTCGCCATTGGGGATTGTGGCGGATTTGCCGCAAGTCAGAGTGATCGATCATGCGTGGTATCATCGCGATTGCCGTCGCCGGAGCGGGCCTCGCCGGCTGCTCGTCGCTTTCTCTTGATTCCTTCAAACCGGCGCCGCCGCTGGTAAAGGTGGCCCTGGAATCGGTGCCGCCGGGAGCGGATGCCACGACCTCGCTCGGACCGGCCTGCAAAACCCCCTGCTCGATCGACGTGCCCGCGCCAGACGCCGGCTTCTCCGTCACCTTCGCGAGCCCCAAGTTCCAGCCGGTCACGGTTCCGGTCCAGGTGATCCGCAATCCCGGCGATTTTGCCTCGCCGCCGACGACCATCATCGAGCCCAGCCCGGTGTTCGCGGAACTCAGGCCGACCGCGCCGCCGCCGAAGGCGCGCAAGCCGATGCGCCCCAAGAAGCCGAAGTCCAAAGCCGCCGCGGCGCCGAACCCAGCCTCCGCGCAGTCCGCGGCCCGCTAAGTCCCGGCTTCCCCTGCCGGACCTCGCAACTGCACCCGCAAGCTTGCTGATTGTAGGCGCCTTACAACGTGCCTACATTATGCTACCGAGCTAATACCTGAAGACCCCGGTACAAGGCAGCTTGAATGAGCGGATCTCCGTCACCCGATCAGTTGTTCCGACCGATGGTCGATCCGTTCGGCCGGACCATCCGGTATCTGCGCGTGTCGGTGACCGATCGCTGCGACCTGCGCTGCTTCTATTGCATGTCCGAGGACATGACGTTCCTGCCGAAGAAGGACCTGCTGACGCTGGAAGAACTCGACCGGCTGTGCTCGGCCTTCATCGCCAAGGGCGTGCGCAAGATCCGCCTCACCGGCGGCGAGCCGCTGGTCCGGCGCAACGTGATGTCACTGGTGCGCTCGCTGTCGCGGCATCTTTCAAGCGGCGCGCTCGATGAGCTGACGCTAACCACCAACGCTTCGCAACTGGCGCGCTTTGCCGGCGAATTGCGCGACTGCGGCGTCCGCCGCGTCAACGTCTCGCTCGACACGCTCGATGCGCAGAAGTTCCGCGCCATCACGCGCTGGGGCGATCTCGACAAGGTGTTGGACGGCATCGAGGCCGCGCGTGACGCAGGCCTTGCGGTCAAGATCAACGCGGTGGCGCTGAAGAACATGAACGAGGAGGAAATCCCTTCGCTGATGGAATGGGCGCACGGCAAGGGCATGGCGCTGACGCTGATCGAAGTCATGCCGATGGGCGACATCGGCGAAGGCCGCATCGATCAGTACGTGCCGCTGTCGTTGCTACGCGCGCGCCTCGCCCAGCACTACACGCTGACCGACCTCGACGACGATACCGGCGGCCCCGCCCGCTATGTCCGCGTTGCCGAGACCGGCGGCAAGCTCGGCTTCATCACGCCGATGACGCATAATTTCTGTGAGTCCTGTAACCGGGTACGGATCACCTGCACCGGCACGCTGCATACCTGCCTCGGCCACGAGGATGCCTCCGATTTGCGCAAGCCGTTGCGGGCTTCCTCCGACGACGACTTGCTGTCGGCCGCGATCGATCGCGCCATCGGGCTGAAGCCGAAGGGCCACGACTTCATCATCGACCGCCGGCATAACCGCCCGAGCGTCTCTCGCCACATGAGCGTAACCGGCGGCTGAGTTCGCCGATTAATTTATCATCCGCCCCAACGCGGATTTATCAGGCCAACCAATCAATTAATCCCCGCGTCAATTTGTCCATTTTCCGATTGACGCCGCCGCGGCGCGCTGAAATGGTGCGGCTGCTTCACGCCAGCACGGCCGGGACAGGCCGCTGCATCCCTTGGGTTGCAGTCAAGACGGCGGTAGCGCGAGACGGGGGAGGACTTATCGTTGCAATCGCATCTGCGAATGAGTTGCGGACTCGTGCGTTTTTCGCGCGAAAGCGAACCTGCGCGTTCGGTGCAGGACGGCAGCTCCAGGCGCCCGGCGCGAGATGGCAACGCAATATCAATGAAGACATCCGGCACGCGTCGATGACGCGTCCGAGGAGAGCGTAATGGGCCCATTGTTGGCACTGAGTAATTCAATCGATTGGCTCAATGAAAAACTAGGCGGCGTCTGCAACTGGCTCGTGCTCGCAGCCTGCGTGGTGAGCGCCGGCAACGCGATGATCCGCTACGCGTTCGGCTACAGTTCCAACAGCTGGCTCGAACTGCAGTGGTACATGTTCGCCATCTTCGTGATGTTCGGCGCCTCCTATACGTTCAAAAAGAACGAGCATGTTCGCGTTGAAATTCTCTATTTGATGCTGTCCGAGCGCGGCCAGCTCCGGCTCGACCTGATCGGCACGCTGTGCTTCCTGATCCCGTCCTGTCTGCTGCTCAGCTATCTGTCCTGGCCGTTCTTCATGCAGGCCTACGTCGTCGGCGAGACCTCGAGCAATGCCGGCGGCCTGCTGCGCTGGCCGATCAAACTCGTCGTTCCCGTGGGCTTCGTTTTCCTGGCGCTGCAAGGCGTCTCCGAGGTGATCAAGCGCATCGCTGCACTGAAGGGTTATGTCGTGATCGATGCGAAGTATGAGAGGCCGACCCAATGATCACGCTGGAAATGATGCCGCCGCTAATGTTCGGCGGCTTGATTCTGGCCATGCTGATCGGCTTCCCGGTGGCCTTCACGCTGGCCGCGCTCGGGCTGTCGTTCGGGTTCCTGTCGATCTATCTCGGCTACTTCGACATGAACTTCCTGCAGGCCATTCCGGGCCGCATTTTCGGCGGCGTGCTTTCCAACGAATTGCTGCTGGCGATTCCCTTCTTCACCTTCATGGGTTCTGTGCTCGAGCGCTGCGGTCTCGCCGAAGACATGCTGGATTCGATGGGCCAGTTGTTCGGCCCGATCCGCGGCGGCCTCGGCTATTCCGTCATCATCGTGGGCTTCATCCTCGGCGCAATCACCGGCACGGTGGCGGCGCAGGTCATCGCCATGGCGCTGATCTCGATGCCGGTGATGCTGCGCTACGGCTATAACGTGCGCTACATCACCGGCGTGCTCGCCGCATCCGGCACCATCACCCAGCTGGTGCCGCCCTCGCTGGTGCTGATCGTGATGGCCGACCAGCTCGGCAAATCGGTCGGCGACATGTATCTCGGCGCCTGGGGGCCGTCGCTCCTGCAGATCGCGCTGTTCGCCGGCTACACGTTCGTTCTGAGTATCTTCCTGCCCCATCACGTCCCGGCCGTGCCCAGGGACGCGCTGACGCTGCGGGGCTGGCCGCTCTGGCGCAAGTGCCTGATGGGCATCATTCCCTCCGCCGTGCTGATCTTCGTGGTGCTGGGCACCATGATGATGGGCCTGGCGACCCCGACGGAAGCCGGCGCGATGGGCGCGATCGGCGCCATCGTTCTCGCCGCGATCCACCACAAGGATCTGAGCAGCAAGGGGCATAAGATGCTCCTCGTCGGCATCGCCGCGACCGGTATCGCGGTGATCATCGGAATCCTCGTCGGCGAAGGCAAGTTGTTGAAGCTGACGTTCGCCGTGCTCTATCTCGCCGTCGTCTGGCTCTGTCTGGAAGCCGTCCGCATTCCGGACCTGCGCGACCTGATCAAGCAGGGCTACGAATCGACGATGCGCCTCTCCACCATGGTGGTGTTCATCCTGATCGGCTCGACCTGCTTCTCGGTGGTGTTCCTCGGCGTCTCCGGCGGCGTCTGGCTCGAGCATCATCTGACCTCGATCCCCGGCGGCGTCTGGGGCTTCCTGATCTTCATCAACCTCTTCATCTTCTTCCTGGCATTCTTCCTCGACTTCTTCGAGATCGCCTTCATCATCCTGCCGATGGTGGCGCCGATCGCGCAAAAGGTGCTGGCGCCCGTGGTGGGACCGGATGCGGCGCTGATCTGGTTCGGCGTCATGCTCTGCGTCAACATGCAGACATCGTTCCTGCACCCGCCGTTCGGCTTCGCGCTGTTCTATCTGCGTGGTGTCGCGCCGAAGGAAGTGAAGAGTTCCGACATCTATTGGGGGGCGCTACCCTGGATCGGCCTGCAAGCTATCATGGTGGCGATCGTAATCGCTTTCCCGGTCGTGGTAACCGCCCTGCTCGACAAGCCGCTCGACGTCGACCTCAGCAAGGTCAAGATCGAGGTGCCGCAGATCGAACTGCCACCGCTGGATTTCGGCGGGCCGAAACAGTAGCGGCGCGGCGCTCTTTTTCGTCATTCCCCGCGAAGGCGGGGAATCCAGTACGCCGCGGCTTCTCGGTTCTATCGCTAACGTCTCTGGAATACTGGATCGTCCGCCTTCGCGGACGATGACTAAGAGAAGAAAACCCCGGAGCTTTCGCTCCGGGGTTTTCGTTTGTCGAGACGCGATATCGCGCGATCAGCCCTGACCGATCAACCCTGCGGATTGCGCGCCATGAAGCTGTCGTAACCGAGCTCGGCGACCTGGAACCACTGGTATCCGTTGGCCGTGAACGAGTTCATCGATTCCAGCACTTTCTTGAAATTGGGATTGCTCGCCGACGTCTCGGCATACAATTCCTTGGTCGCCTTCAGGCATGCCTGCATGATCGGCGGCGAGAAGGCGTGCAGCTTGGTGCCGCCCGCGAGCAGTTTCTTCAGCGCCGGCGGATTGCCCTGATCGTACTTGGCCATCATCCAGCTATTGGCGGCCTGGCCCGCCTGCTCGAGCACGCTTTGATAGTATTTCGGCAGCGAATTCCATTTATCCAGGTTGACGAGCCCGAGCAGCATCGGTCCGCCTTCCCACCAGCCGGGATAGTAGTAGTGCGGCGCGACCTTGTTGAAGCCGAGCTTCTCGTCGTCATAGGGGCCGACCCATTCCGCTGCATCGATCGTGCCTTTTTCGAGCGCGGGATAGATGTCGCCGCCGGCAAGCTGCTGCGGCACGACGCCGAGTTTCTGCATCACGCGACCCGCAAAGCCGCCGATGCGCATCTTCAATCCGTTGAGATCGTCGACGGTGTTGATTTCCTTTCGGAACCAGCCGCCCATCTGGCAGCCGGTGTTGCCAGCCAGAAACGAGGTGACGTTGTAGCTCTTGTAGAACTGGTTGAGCAGGTCCCTGCCGCCGCCGAGCATGTACCAGGCCTGGTTGAGGCGCTGGTTGGGGCCGAACGGCACCGCCGTGCCGAAGGCAAAGGTCGGGTCCTTGCCGAAATAATAGTAGGACGCCGTGTGGCCCATCTCGACGGTGCCGTTCTGCACGGCATCGAGCACCTGCAGGCCGGGAACGATTTCGCCTGCGGCGAAGGCCTGGACCTGGAATTTGTTGTCGGTGGCTTCGCCAACGAGTTTGGCCATCAGTTCGACGCCGCCCCACAGGGTGTCGAGCGATTTCGGCCAGCTCGCCGTCAGGCGCCATTTGAGCTCCGGCATCGATTGCGCGATGGCGGGAGCCGCCAGCGTTGCGGCGCCGGCCGCGCCAATACCAGTGACCTTAAGAAAATCTCTTCTTTTCATTGAATCCATCCCTGTTGGTGATGCGTGCCGTGGCCTTCTTGGCGAGGCCTTCATAGCCACCATGGAACAACCGGTTCCCGATTTCCATCCCGAACTATACGGGGTAAACGAAAAAGCCCGGCCTTCTCGCGAAGGCCGGGCTGCTTTCTACGACTTAAGACGTAATCAGCCGCGGGTGCGCGAGCGGATCATGAAGCTGTCATAGGTGTATTCGGCAACCTGCCACCACAGATACTGGTCGGAGCGGTAGGCCTGCATCGCATCGATCGACTTCTTGAAGTCGGCATTCTTGCCGGAGATTTCGGCCCACAGCTCGTTGGTCGACTTCAGGCAGGCTTCCAGCACTTCGTTGGTGAACGGACGCAGTTGCGTGCCGCCCGCCACCAGGCGCTTCAGCGCGGACGGGTTCTGCATGTCGTAACGTGCATTCATCCAGCTATTGGCGTTGGCCGTCGCGTTGGTCAGGATCGCCTGATAGTTCTTCGGCAGCGAATTCCACTTTTCAAGATTGCAGAAGGCGTGGACCATCGGGCCGCCTTCCCAGAAGCCCGGGTAGTAGTAGTATTTTGCGACCTTCTGGAAGCCGAGCTTTTCGTCGTCATACGGACCGACCCACTCGGCCGCATCGATGGTGCCCTTTTCGAGCGCCGGGTAGATGTCACCGCCCGCGAGCTGCTGCGGCACCACGCCGACCTTCTGAAAGACCTGTCCGGCGATGCCGCCAATGCGCATCTTGAGGCCCGAGAGATCGGCGACCGTCTTGATCTCCTTGCGGAACCAGCCGCCCATCTGCGCCCCGGTATTGCCGCAGGCGAAGCCGATCACGCCGAACTTCTTGAAGAACTCGTTGCCGAGTGCCTCACCGCCGCCCTGATACCACCAGGAGTTCGCCTGGCGCGCGTTGAGGCCGAACGGGACCGAGGCGTAGATCGCAAAGGTCGGGTCCTTGCCGACGTAATAGTACGAGACGGTATGGCACATCTCGACGGTGTTGTTGGACGTCGCGTCCAACGCCTGCAGGCCGGGGACGATCTCGCCAGCCGCGAACACCTGGATCTGAAACTTGTTGTCGGTCATTTCAGCGACGTATTTCGATACCTGTTCAGCACCGCCATAGATGGTGTCGAGCGACTTCGGAAAGCTCGACGTCAGGCGCCATTTGATCTCAGGCGACGATTGCGCGATCGCCGGCGAGGCAACGGCTGTCGCGGCAGCACCGGCCGCTGAAACCTTCAAAAAATCACGACGCTTCATTCAAGTCTCCTTACGACGGGTCGTTTCCCATATTCCTCGAGCTGTCCTCCGGCGGGGCGAATTCCACGTCATCCGGGGCGCTCTGGCGGGGCGGCTTTAACACGGAAGTTGGCTATCGAAAACGCGACAAAGGCATGACTGCACTGATTAAACCAAAGTCTTAGGGGGACGGATAAGGGCCTCAGGCCGCGGCGATAGCGCCCTGAAGCTGGTCGCGAACCCTGGTCCCGATAGCCCGGTAGATCGCGGCATGCGGACCGTCCGGATCGCTCGCCACCACCGGGTTACCGTCATCGGAGGTGGTCCTGATCGACATGTGCAGCGGGATCTCGCCCAGGAACGGGACACCCAGCCGCTCCGCTTCATGCCGCGCGCCGCCATGACCGAAAATATCCGAGCGCGTGCCGCATTCGGGGCACTGGAAGTAGCTCATGTTCTCGACGATGCCGAGCACCGGCACGTTGACCTTCTTGAACATCGCGAGCCCTCGCCGCGCGTCGATCAGCGAGAGATCCTGCGGGGTCGAGATGATCACCGCTCCCTTCAGCGGCACATTCTGCGCCAGCGTCAATTGCGCATCGCCCGTGCCGGGCGGCATGTCGACGACCAGAATATCGAGCGTGCCCCACGCCACGTCGCGCAGCATCTGGGTAATCGCCGACATCACCATCGGCCCGCGCCAGATCATCGCGGTGTCTTCCTCGACCAGAAAACCGATCGACATGATGGAAAGACCGAAACGCTGAATCGGAATCATCTTCCTGTTGTCGTCGAGTTGCGGCTTCTCGTTGATGCCGGTCAGCCGCGGCACCGACGGGCCGTAAATGTCGGCATCGAGCAGGCCGACGCGCAGGCCCAGGTCGCGCAGACCCAGCGCCAGGTTGAGCGCGGTGGTCGACTTGCCGACGCCGCCCTTGCCCGAGGCCACCGCGATGACGGCAGCAACGCCCGGGATCTCCGCCTGCTTCGACATCGGCGATGCCCCGCCTTGCGGCGGGCGGTGCGCGGCGACCGGCTGCACGCCGGGAGGATGTGAATGCGCATGGCGATGCGGCGCAGGCGCCGGTGGCGGCGAGCCGGGCTTGCGCTCGGCCGTCAGCGCGATCATCGCGGCGGTGACGCCGGGAATCGCGCGCACGGCGGCCTCGGCCTGCGCGCGCACGCTTTCCCAGGCGCGAGCCTCCGCGGCGTCGACATTGATGGAGAAGAACACCTTGCCGTCGGTGACCGAGATCGCCGACAGCACGTTGGCATTGGTCAAGGGCACGCCACGCGGCGACGCCACCCGGCCAAGGGAATCCAGAACCTGTTGCTGCGTAACGCTCACTCGCGCATCTCCTGAAGCCCTTTCGGTCCTGAGTAAGAACCGGGCTCTACTCTCTTGTATTGACGCGCTTTCTCGACGTGACCCGATCCGCCTCGGAGCATATCCCAGAAGCGGAGGTTCGTTCAGAAACCGCTACGTCAGTCCGATGCGACCCATAGAGCGGTTCAGCGCAAAAGGCTACCTCGCTCCGACGTCGTCCCGCCGCTCGGCCGGCGCCGCGACGCCCTGCTCCTTGGCAGCCTCGTAGTTCAACTCGATCATGACGCCGTTGGGGTCATTGACGAAGATCTGCCAGAGGTCGCCGCCCGGCACCTGCCGGGAGTCGTACGCCATGCCGTTCTGCTCCAGCCGCCGCTTCATGCCGTCGAAGCCGTAGCTGGCAAACGCGACATGGTGGACGACGCCGGAATCTGGCTTCTGCGGTTCCTCGGTCTTTGAGATATCGACGAGGTGCACCACCGCCTTGCCCTCGCTGTACATCCACGCCCCGGGGAAGGCGAAGTTGGGCCGGGCGCCCTTTTCCAGGCCCAGAACGTCTTCATAGAACCGGACCGTGTCGGCAAGATTGCGGGTCCGGATGTTGAAATGGTCGAGCACGCCCACGCTGACGCCCATGCGATGTCACTCCCTTTTTTGTGAGGTTCTTGAGGGTCCTATCCTAGCACAAATCCTGGCTTACCCGCCAAACGAAGGCGTTGCCCTCCCCTGCGCAGGGGGTATGGTGCGGCTCCCTCCAAAACAACGTCCGGCCCGTCCAAGGTCGCCGGCGAACTCTAAGGTATTGCATATGGCTAAAGTCGCTTTTCTCGGTCTCGGCGTCATGGGTTTCCCCATGGCAGGACATCTGGTGAAAAAAGGCGGCCACGAGGTGACCGTGTACAACCGGACCGGGGCCAAGGCGAAGGAATGGGCGGACAAGTTCGGCGGCCGCGCCGCGCCGACGCCGAAGGCCGCGGCCGAAGGCCAGGATTTCGTGATGTGCTGCGTCGGCAACGACAATGATCTGCGCGCGGTCACGCTCGGCACTGAGGGCGCCTTCGCCGGCATGAAAAAGGGCGCCGTATTCGTCGATCACACCACCGCCTCCGCCGAGGTGGCTCGCGAGCTCGACGCCGCCGCCACCAAGACAGGCTTCAAGTTCATCGACGCGCCGGTGTCCGGCGGTCAGGCGGGTGCGGAAAACGGCGTGCTGACGGTGATGTGCGGCGGCAAGGAAGATGCCTATGCTGCGGCCGAGCCGATCATCGCCGGCTCCTACGCGCGGATGTGCAAACTGCTCGGGCCCGCCGGCGCCGGCCAGCTCACCAAGATGGTCAACCAGATCTGCATCGCGGGCCTGGTCCAGGGCCTGTCCGAGGGCCTTCATTTCGCAAAGAAGTCGGGGCTGGACGTTACGGCCGTGATCGAGACCATCTCGAAGGGCGCGGCGCAGTCCTGGCAGATGGAGAACCGCTACAAGGCCATGAACGAGGGCAAGTTCGATTTCGGTTTTGCGGTCGAATGGATGCGCAAGGACCTCTCGATCTGCATCGCCGAGGCCCGCCGCAACGGCGCCAACCTGCCGGTGACCGCTTTGGTCGATCAGTTCTACGCCGAGGTCGAGAAGATGGGCGGCAAGCGCTGGGATACGTCGAGCCTGATGGCCCGGCTGGAGCGGTGAGTTAAAAAAGCCGGTTAAGATCGGCGAACGGACCCCGCTTCTTGTCCCGTCAGAAGCGGGGTTCCGTTTGGGGAACAGGTTAATTTTAACTTCCCGCTAACGAATATTTTTAGCTCTTTAAGTCATCGCTTAATGATTTAGGGCCACAGATAGACAATGCAAAAGCCCGCGCGGTTCGTGGGCAGGATTTGTGTTGTTCGATGAGTAACCCCGCAGAAAAGCCTGAGGTTGTCCAGCTTCCGGCAGAAGCGCCGGTCACAGCGCCGGTCAACACCCGGCGCGTGGCGGCGCAGCGGGTGCGCGAGGCGCGGGACCGGTTAACGTCATCAAGCGGCACCCGCCCGGCGTTCGATACCGAATTGCTCCGGCAATACGCCCAGACCCGGGTCTCGGCCTCCTTTGTCGTCATGCTGCTGGTGGTTGCGACCGGCGTGCTGTTCGGGCTCTGGAAGGCCGTCGTGCCGGCCGCGGTCTGGACCGTCGGCATGCTCTGCATCCATGCCGCCATCATTCGCAATTGCTGGCGCTTCCTCGGCGAGCAGCCCTCGCTCGCCGCCACGCGCAGGTGGCAAACCCGGTTCGTGCTGCTCGACCTGCTCTACGGCCTGAGCTGGACGGCGATCCTGCTGCATCCGGCCGGCCTCGACGTCGTCTCGAACACGATGATGATGTTCCTGATGCTGCTGGTGATCGCGGTGTCGAGCATGCTGGCGGCGACGCTCCCCATTGCCGCGATGGCGGCGACCGCGCCGGTGACGGCGGCGATCGCGCTCAATTTCATCATGGGCGGAACCTTCGACAATTACGCGCTCGCGCTGCTTGCGGTCGCCGCCGAAGCCTATTTCGCCCTGCTCGCCCATCAGCTCCATTCGACGACGCTGGCGACGCTCGAAGCGCGCGCCGAAAAGGACGCACTGATCGGCGAGCTCGAACAGGCCAAGGCGATCTCGGACGAAGCGCGGCACCGCGCCGAATCAGCCAACGTCGCCAAGTCGCGCTTTCTGGCGCAGATGAGCCATGAGCTGCGAACGCCGCTGAACGCGATCCTCGGCTTCTCCGAGGTGATGAAGAGCGAAATTTTCGGCGCGCATGCGGTGGCGGTGTACAAGGAATATTCCGCCGACATCCATAATTCGGGCGTTCACCTGCTCAACCTCATCAACGAGATTCTCGATCTGTCGCGGATCGAGGCCGGCCGCTATGAGCTGAACGAGGAAGCGGTGTCGCTGGTTCACGTCGTTGCCGACTGCCACCATCTGTTGAAGCTGCGCGCGACCAGCCGCGGCATCACCATCCACGAGGTGTTCGAGCACGGCATGCCCAGGATCTGGGGCGACGAGCGCGCTACGCGCCAGATCGTGCTCAACCTGTTGTCCAACTCGATCAAGTTCACCCCGCAGGGCGGCGATATCTGGCTCAAGGTCGGCTGGACCGCTTCCGGCGGGCAATATCTCAGCGTCAAGGACACCGGCTCCGGCATTGCCGAGGATGAAATCCCGATAGTGCTGGCTTCCTTCGGCCAGGGCTCCAACTCGATCAAGTCGGCCGAACAGGGCGCGGGGCTGGGCCTTCCGATCGCAAAGAGCCTGATCGACATGCATGGCGGCACCTTCACGCTGAAATCGAAATTGCGCATCGGCACCGAAGTCATCGTCACCTTCCCGCCGGAGCGCGTGATGAGCGCGCTGGCGCCGATGGCCGAGGAGGCCCCGCCCCTGCAACCGGACCCCACCGTCACAGCGACCGCCGACGACAAGCGGCGGGCGCGTCACAAACCGATCATGAGTGCAGGAACAGGGTTGTAGCTGGAGCGCTTGCGCAACGGACGCAACCATTTCACTATCGCTAAATGAGCAAAGAAACGCCGTGTATCGCAGTCTGTATGATGGACCCCAAGACCAAACTCTGCTTCGGCTGCGGACGAACGTTGCCGGAGATCGCACGCTGGCACCGCATGGAGACCGCGGAGCGATTGGCCGTCATGGACGGGCTCGCGGCGCGCATGGCGGAGGCCGGCCTCGTACAGATGCCGCCGCGCACCGAGCACGGCTGATCCCCGGACGAATCTTGGGACGAACCGGCGGAGGCGCGCTGTGATCCGCATCATGCTCGTTCTGGCGATGCTCGCCGCCACCGCCGGCGCCGTCGTCGCCTATGGCGATCCGGACCAGATCGCGCGCGCCAGCAGCTCGGTCACGAAAATGCTGCGGCAACGCAGCCTGGAGCCGGCGCCCGCCGTGCAGATCGCCCGCGGCAAGGCCGGCGAATTCGCGCTGCATGCCAAGATCAACGGCGTCAAGGCGCCGATGGTGATCGACACCGGCGCGACGTCGGTGGTGCTGACCTGGGAGACGGCGAAGGCGATCGGCCTGCCGATCGAGATGCTCGAATACAATGTCGACGTCGAAACCGCGGGCGGGCACACCAAGGCGGCACGGCTGACGCTCGATCGTCTCGCGGTAGGCGGGCTCGTCGAGAAATCGGTGCCGGCGCTGGTGGTGCCGCGCGGGCAGATGAAGACCAACCTGCTCGGCATGAGCTTTCTGGATCGCCTGGAGAGCTGGGGCGTGCAGGCCGACAAGGTGATGCTGCACGGCTATCCCGACGTCGCAGGCCGGAGCAAGCGCCGCGCGGCGGCGAACTAAGGCGTGGACTCATGAATTGATCATGTCCGCTTAGCCTCCAAGGAGCGGCGCAAGACATGCCGATATCGACGCGATGGGCCAATCACCGCACGCGGTACGTCGACCCAGTTTGTCCCGTGTATTCAAACAAACAAGTCGGCCACGATCACGAAAATCCCCACCTGTGCGGCGAGCCAACAGATTGGCCGTAGCCCCACAGGGCCGAAGGCGTAGGCGGGAACATAAAGCAGCCGGGCGATGACGAACAACCAGGCGCCAATTGTCGACAGTGATCCAGCGGCATGAGCTGCATGCACCAGGAACAGTGCGGCGACGAACTGCGGAAATATCTCAAGCAGATTACGGTGCGCCCGAACAAAGCGCCCGCTTAGACCTGTAACCTCGCGCGATTCGTCACGAGGCCCTGCGACCCAAGCACCGCCAAGCTGCCGGAGTGTCAGCACACTGGATAGGGTAAGCTGAACGACGGCCAACAGCATGGCCGCAACTAATGCCCACAGATCGGCTGTCATGATTGCCTCGGCTGGGATGATGCCTACGATCTAAGCCACTTCCCTGCTCAAGGGGAGTGGCCACCGGGCCGGTCCCTCCCCATTTTGGATGCGAGGGACGAGTACCTCCTCGTGGGCCATCGGAGATGGGCAATGACCATAAGAACCTTTTGCACGCTTGCCGCCGCCATCTTTGCGCTGATCGCACTTCTGCAGTTGATCCGGATTGTGATGGGGTGGTCGGTCACCTTGAATGGCGTGGATGTGCCGTTCTGGGCGAGCTGGATTGCCGTCGCCGTGGCGGGCGCGTTGAGCGTCGTCGGCTTCCGCGCCGCAGTGCGCAGCTAAAGGCCTGGCGGAGCTCGCCCCGGGGCGATCTGCCGCCGGGCAGCGGAACCACTTCCCTGCGCGCGGGCATCGAGCCGTCGTGCTCTACCGCGACAGCGGTTTGGTGCAATCGCGAAAATGACAGCGGCCCACGCATTCCATCGGACCGGACGGACAAGGCCTTGCGATCCAACAGCACGCAACTTTTGCAAGCCTGACAATCGCTGGCGAGCCAACGTTTTTCAAAGCAATTGTTGCATCTAAAAATTTTCCATTGACTATCATTTGTAAACGCAACTATTGTTCCTGAAATTGAAGCCGCCAAAAGAGCGCGCCATTCAGGGGGAAAACCATGTTGCTGAATTCAGCATCCGGTGACGTGCGCGAAGCATTCAGCCTCTTCAGGAAATTACATTCCATCGCGGTGAAGCCGGTCGGGGTAGCAGGCCTGCTGCTCGCGTGGTGCACAGGACAGGCCATGGGTGGCAGCCCGGATGGACTCGGCGCGGCCAAGGTGACATCAGCGCAATTCCAGCTCGCTTCCGTCCCCGGCACCAAGGCGTTTGCCGCGTCTCCGGAAGACCTTTCGAAGAAGGGATATGTCGAGGAGGAGTACTACGTCACGGGAACAGCCCGGCGATACACATTTCCCGATCCGATGAACAACGCGGCCGCGGCCGACGGCAGCTACGAGTACAAGACGCGCATGATCATCCGGCGACCGGCGGATCCGGCCAAATTCAATGGGACCGTCATCGCGGAATGGTACAACGTCACGCTGGGTCAGGACATCGACTTCAACTGGGCCACATCGCGCGAATACTTTATCCGCAATGGATATGCCGTCGTCAGCATTTCGGCGCAGCGCGCGGGCGTCGAGCGGCTGAAGATTTGGAGCCCGGCCCGATACGGCGACCTCAACGTTTCGGCCCCGAACACCACCCCGCCCGATCCGCTCAACACCGGCGACGTGCTGTGCTGGGATATTTTTTCGCAAGCGATCGCGGCCATCCGAGAGCCCGGATCGGTCGATGTGCTGCCGGGCATGAAGGCCAGGCGTGTCATCGCAACCGGGGAGTCGCAGGCCGGCCGGCGGCTGACCCAGTACTACAACTCGATCGACCCGCTGCACCGCGTCGTCGACGGCATGGTGTTCTACGACCCGGGCTACACCGACATCGGCGGCGAAAGCACCTGGCACCTGCTGCGCGCGGACAACCCCACGAAGCTCATATCTGTCGGCGCCGAAGTCTGGAGCGATGGACGCAAGGCGGTCGCCGATAGTCCGACCACGCGCCGCTGGGAAGTGGCGGGAACGTCGCACTTGAGTTTCTGGGACATGCAGTATGTCGACGCCATAACGACCCGGGATATGGGATTGAAAGCGCGCGACGGCACGCCGGTCGCCACCATCCAGGATCTGATCAAGGGCTGCACCTACGCGCCGCTGTGGAGCGCGGTCCCCATGCACAAGGTGCTGAACGCGGCCTTCGACCATGTCAACGCCTGGGCCGGCGGCGGGCTCGCGGCGCCAACGAGCAGGCCTCTCGAGCGCGACGCCGGCGGCATGCTTCTGCGACACGACGAAAACGGGCGCACCTTTGGCGGCATCCAGCTCGCCGAGTACGCTTTTCCAACCGCATTCAATCTGGGCTACCTCAACAAAGGCCCCGGCTTCTGCCGCAACGGCGGCCACCACCGCTTCTATGGCGATGACGAGCTGAAAGCGCGTTACCCGAACGCAAACGCCTATGTTCGCGGCGTCGTCGAGACCACGATGAAGAATCTTGCCGCCGGTTACATCCTCGGCCTCGACGCCGCGGAAACCATCGAAGCCGCCTACAAACAATTTCAGCCGTAATGGGGAAGGCCAGATGAACAAGACCGCGGATTGGACGCTCCTCGTCGGACGTCTTGCCCTGATTGCACTCTACACCACGAGCGCGATCGGAAAATTCGGAGCTCTCGACCAGACGGCGGCGATGATCGGCGGCAAGGGACTTCCGTTTCCGGCGGCACTGGCATTGGTCGCGGCCGCGGCTGAATTGATCGGCGCGCTGTGCATCGCCGTCGGTTACTACACTAGGGCCGCGGCCATCGGCCTGGTCCTGTACACGATCATCGTCACGATCGCGTTCCACGGCTTCTGGGGACTGGAAGGCGCCGCGCGCTTCGGCCAGTACATCCATTTCATGAAGAACGTCGGACTGGCGGGAGCGTTCATCATCATTGCAGGCGTCGGGGCCGGCGCGTATTCGCTCGACGCACTTCTCGGCAAGCGGCGACAAGCGGATTCGTCGAACACCAGTCTTGCCTAGAAGGACGGAAAGCGGCGGACGCATCCCGCGTCCGACTGCATCTCCGCGAGCATCCGCGGAGAATTCAGCCTTTTGACTTTGCCGCCTTGCGCGCCTTGTTCGCTTCCTCGATCTCGGGTTCGAGCGACTTCAGGCTCTCGTAGATCTCTGCCAGAATTGTCTTCAGGTCTGAAATGTTCTTCGACGGGAAATCGCGCACCGCAACCTCCTCGAAGTGGATGGCGATCGGGATCAACTCTTCGACCAGTGTCCGCCCCTTCGGCGTGAGGTTGATCGCAACGGTGCGGCCGTTGTCCTTCAGCCGCGCGCGCGTGACGAGGCCGCGCCGCTTCATCTCACCCACCAACCGCGACAACGTCGATATCTCGATCGTCGTCATCGCAGCGAGATCGCCGAGCCGCTGATCGCCACTTTCCCAAAGCGCGGCCATCACGCGATACATCGGCAGGGTCACGCCGTAGCCGGCAATGCGCCTGGAAAACAGCTCACCCATCTGCACGCCGACGCGGTTGAGCAGGTAGGGAAAGGAATTTGTCAGCCTGTACAAGCTCTTGCGTCCTGCCTTGGTGCAACTTTTGTAATCCTCCAATAACCGGACACCGATCGCTTTTCAAGGCAATTGTTGCATTTGAAAATTTCTATTGACGAATATTTGCAAATGCAATTATTGTCCGAGAAAGTTAAGCCGCCGGACAAGAGCGGGATTTCAGTGGAGGAAACCATGTCGCTGGATTCGGCATCCGACGAATTGCGGGAAACATTCAAGCGCGCGTTGCGGCGATTTCCCGCGGCGGTGTCGGTCATCACCTCGTCCGACCAGGATCGCCGGCACGGGATGACGGCGACCGCCGTGACGTCGCTGTCGCTCGATCCCCCTTCCCTGATCGTTTGCATCAACCAGGCAACGCTGCTGCATGACATCATGCTGCTGGCGCGCCGGTTTTGCGTCAACGTGCTGCGCCGCGATCAGGTTCCGCTTTCATCCGCCTTCAGCGGCGCGCTCCCGGCCGAGGAACGGTTCGGGCTCGGCGACTGGAAGACTTCGGCCGAGGGCGTCACCTACCTCGCTGACGCGCAGATCAACATCTTCTGCAAGAAGGCGGCCGCCGTGCCCTACGGCACGCACACGATCTTCATCGGCGAAGCCGAGGTCGTGAACGTGCGCGATCCGATCGAGCCGCTGATCTACCAGGATGCGACCTACTGCTTCTCGGTGCCGCACGACAGCCAGGCTGCATGAACTGCACCCGGGGCGGCGTGAACCGCGACCGCCACCTGATCGCCTTTCAACCAATCGAAGACACGGAGCAAACCAATGGTATCAGTCGCCCAGTTGAAGGACGTGCCGGCGTCACCGTCGCTTCGTCCTGATATTGCCGAGCTGCGCAGTCGCGTGGCGCAGATCGCGCCGCAGATCAAGGCGCGCGCCCACACCACGGAAAAGGCCGGCCGCGTTCCCGAAGAGAACATCACAGCCCTGCGCAACATCGGCTATTTCGACATCGTCAAGCCGGCGACGTTCGGCGGCTACGAGCACGATTTCGACGTGCTGGTCGAACTGAACATCGAGCTTGCGAAAAGCTGCGCCTCGACGGCATGGGTCGGCGGCCTGCTCGCGGCCCATCAATGGCTGATCGCGGGCTTTCCGGAAGCCGCGCAGCGCGACGTCTGGGACAGCAATTCCGACGCGGTGGCCTGCGGCTCCTACGCGCCGGCGGCCAAGGCGATCGAGGTCGACGGCGGCTATCGCCTCACCGGACGCTGGTCGTTTGCCAGCGGCTGCGACAACGCGCAATGGTCGCTGTGCGCGGCGCTGCTGCCGTCGAAGACCGAGAGCGGCCAGTTTGCGCCGGCCTTCCTGCTGGTCCCCGCTTCCGACTACGTCATCGACGACACCTGGAATGTCGTCGGCCTCAGCGGCACCGGTAGCAAGACGCTCGTGCTGAATGACGTGTTCGTGCCGGCGCACCGCCTGCTGTCATTCGCCGATACCACATCGGGAAAGACGCCGGGCGCTGCACTCTATGCCGCCAACCCCACCTTCGCGATCCCGATGCTGTCGAACATCCCCTCCTGCCTGGCATCGGCCGCGGTCGGCGCGGCGGCCGGCGCGTTGGAAGACTATCTGGCCGTCACCTCCAGGCGGATCACCCGCGGCGCGGTGGCCGGCCACAACAATCGCATGGCGGATTTCCCGACCATCCAGTTGCGCGTTGCAGAAGCGACCGCCTCAGCCGATGCGGCCCGCGAAGTGCTGCTGCGCGACTTAAGGGATCGTGCGGCGACGATCCGCGACGGCAAGCCGATCTCGATCGAGGATCGCATCGTCAGCCGCCGCGGCCAGGCGTTTTCGGTCGCACTGGCTATTCGCGCCACCGAAGCGTTGAACGCATCGACCGGCGGCCTCGGCCTCGATCTTTCCAATCCGGTGCAGCGCGCCTGGCGCGACGCCAATGCGGTCGGCCGCCATATCAGCATGAACTGGGATGCCGTCGGAACCATGTACGGGCAGCTTGCGCTCGGGCTGACGCCGCAAGGGCAATATTAAGGGCCAATACCAATCAACATTAGATATCAGCGAGGACATCATGCAGGGCAAGATCGCACTAGAGGAACATTTCGCCATTCCGGACACGCTGATGGATTCGGCGGGCTTCGTCCCGGACTCGTATTGGCCGGAGCTGAAGGATCGCCTCCTGGATATTCAGGACAAGCGGCTGGCCGAGATGGACCGGCACGGCGTCGAGATGATGATCCTGTCGTTGAACGCACCCGCGGTGCAGGCCATTCCCGATGTCGCGCGCGCCAACGAGATCGCGATACGCGCCAACGATTTCCTTGCCGAACAGGTCGCAAAGCGGCCGTCGCGGTTTCAGGCCTTCGCCGCACTGCCGATGCAGGATCCGGATCTCGCGATCAAGGAACTCGAGCGCTGCATCCAGACGCTCGGCTTCCGCGGCGCACTGGTCAACGGCTTCTCGCAGATCGGCGACGGCAAACGGCCGGTCTATTACGACCTGCCGCAGTACTGGCCGTTCTGGGCGGCGGTCGAGAAGACCGGCCTGCCCTTCTACCTGCATCCGCGCAATCCGTTGCCGGAGGACTGCGCGATTTACGAAGGGCATCCGTGGCTGATGGGCCCGACCTGGGCGTTCGGACAGGAGACCGCCGTTCATGCGCTGCGCCTGATGGGATCGGGACTGTTCGATGCTTATCCGAAGCTCAAGATCATCCTCGGTCACATGGGCGAAGGTCTGCCCTACAGCATGTGGCGCGTGGATCATCGCAACGGCTGGGTCAAGGCGCCGCCGAAGCACAAGGCGAAGAAGAAGATCTGCGAGTACTTCAACGCCAACTTCTTCCTGACCACGTCAGGCAATTTCAGGACGCAAACGCTGATCGATTCCATCCTTGAGATCGGAGCGGACCGTCTTCTGTTCTCGGTCGACTGGCCGTTCGAAAACGTCGATCACGCCTCCGACTGGTTCAACAGCGCCAGCATCAGCGAGAACGACCGCTTGAAGATCGGCCGGCGCAATGCGATCGACCTGTTCAAGCTCGATCTCGGCCAATCCGCTGTGGCCGAACCGAGCATCCATCAAGCCGCGGAATAAGCGGTCTCACACCACACGATCATCTTCTTGGGAGGGGAACGACCATGAGCACGCAGACAATCGATCTTCACGAAGAACTCGCCGAAGCAAAGGTGGGGAAGTTTCACTGGCGCCTCGGCGCCATGATGGGACTGCTCACGCTGTTTGACGGATATGACACGTTCAATCCGGCTTACGTCATCCATTACGTCGCAAAACCGTGGGGCCTTCAGGCCGGCCAGGCTGGACTACTAATCTCCAGCGGGCTAGTCGGATTTCTGCTCGGCGCTGCGATCCACGGCATCATCGCCGACCGTCTCGGCCGCCGCGGCACCCTGCTCGGCGGCCTGTGGATCACCAGCATCTTTACGCTGCTCACGGCGACGTCGGCGGATTCGTTTCTGTCGTTCTGCATCCTGCGGCTACTGACCGGCATCGGTCTCGGCGTGCTGCTGCCTTTGGCGACGACGTACATTAACGAACTGGCGCCGCGACGCATTGCGAACACGTTCGCGCTGTGGGGCGTCGCGCTCGGCTGGGCGCTCGGCGGGACGCTCGCCGGTGTCGCGGGCGTGTTTGCGACGCCGGCCTTCGGCTGGACGTCGTTGTACTGGATCGGGTCGCTGTCATTCCTGCTGCTACCCTTCATGCACATGATGCTGCCGGAATCGCCCAAGTTTCTTGCCTTGCAGGGCCGTGTCGACGAAATCCGCGACATGCTCAGCAAGCTTCGGCCCGAGCGAGCCAGTGTCTACAAGTCCGCCGAATTTCCGGTTGGGCAGTCTGAAAAGCCGGTCAACTCGGTGGCGGTGCTGCTGCAGGCCAAATATCGCCGGACCACGTTTGCAATCTGGGCGTCGGCGTTCCTCAGCCTGTTCTGTATCTTCGGCCTGTCGGGCTGGATTCCGACCGTGATGATGCAGCGCGGAGAAACCTTTGCGGCAAGCTTCGGCTTCGGCGCGCTGATGCAGATCATGTCGTTCGTCGGCGCCCTCGTGCTCGGGCATCTCGTCGACAAGTCCGGCAGTAGCCGCGGGCTGATCGCGACCTGGTGGGCTATCGGCGGTGTCGCGGTGTTGTCGCTCGTGGTGCTGAACGACCACATCGTCAACATCACCTCCGTCGCCGCGGCCGGCTTCTTCATCATCGGCGCGCAGTTCGTGCTGAACAATTTCACCGCGGCATCCTACGAGACCGGCGTGCGCGCCACCGCGGTTGGAATGGAACTCGGGGTCGCGCGGGTCGGCGCCATTCTCGGACCGTTTGTCGCCGGTGCGCTTCAGCAATATTACCAGAGCCCTACGCCGATGTTCCTGTCGATCGGCGTATCGGCGATTGCGGCCGGCGCAATTATCCTGTTGGCACGGCGGCCGGCGGGCGTACCTTCGGGCAACCTTGAACAGGTTGCCGGCTTGCGCAAGGTTGCACAGCCCGCCTCTTGAGGTGAGGTGTCAACGCGGAAACGTCCGGTTCCGGATTACGGAGCCGGCCATTCCGTCCGCAGGGAGCGACCATGCAAGACTTCGTGTACCAGAGCGCGCCGATGCGCGTGGTGTTCGGCACCGGCACGCTGCGTCAACTGCCGGACGAATTGACCCGGCTCGGGGTGTCCCGCGCGCTGGTGCTGGCTACCCCGCGACAGAATGCGCTGGTGGCCGGCATCCGGGATATGATCGGCGAGCGTTTCGCCGGCGTCTTCACCGGGGCGGTCATGCACACGCCCGTCGAGGTGACCGAACGGGCGATGCAAACCGTGCACGACGTGCGGGCCGATTGCATCGTCTCGCTCGGCGGCGGTTCGACCACGGGCCTCGGCAAGGCGATCGCCTTGCGCACCGACCTGCCGCAAATAGTGCTGCCGACCAGCTACGCCGGCTCGGAGATGACGTCTGTCGTCGGCCAGACCAGCGGCGGGGTCAAGACCACGCAGTCGAGCCCGAAAATCCTGCCCGAGACCGTCATCTACGATGTCGACCTCACCATGACGATGCCGGCGGAACTTTCCGCGACATCAGGCATCAACGCCATCGCGCACGCGGTCGAGGCGCTCTACGCGCGGGATCGCAACCCCGTGATATCGCTGATGGCGCAGGAGGGCATTGGCACGCTCGCGAATGCGCTGCCAATAATTTGCGACCAGCCAAACGACAAGACCGCGCGCACCGATGCGCTCTATGGCGCCTGGCTCTGCGGCATCTGCCTCGGCGCCGTCGGCATGGCGCTGCATCACAAGCTCTGCCATACGCTGGGCGGGTCGTTCAGCCTGCCGCACGCGGAAACCCACACCGTCATTCTCCCGCACGCCCTCGCCTACAACGCGCCCGCCGCGCCTGAAGCGATGACGCGTATCGCCGCCGCGCTCGGCGTGCCCGACGCCGCGCTCGGCCTCCACGATCTGGCGCTAAAGCTTGCCGCGCCGGCATCGCTGCGCGAGATCGGCATGCCCGAGAGCGGCATCGACCAGGCCGCCGACCTCGCCGTGAAGAACCCGTACTGGAATCCGCGCCCGATCGAGCGAGAGGCGATCCGCGAACTGATCGCGCGGGCCTGGCGCGGAGACACTCCGCAAACCAGCCCCACGATCTGAAGAGAACATCAACATGCGCAGCTTTGACGAAGCCACGATCACCGACGCCGTCTTGCAGCGCGTCAGGGCTGCGAAGGACGATCGCGTCCGCCAGGTCAGCGAGGCGCTCGTGCGCCATCTGCATGCCTTCGTCAGGGAGATCGAGCCGACGCAGGCGGAATGGGAGGCCGGCATCGATTTCCTGACCCGCACCGGGCAGATGTGCGACGACAAGCGGCAGGAATTCATCCTGCTGTCCGATACGCTCGGCGTCTCCATGCTGGTCGATGCCATCAACCATCGGACACCGGAGGGCGCGACCGAGACGACCGTGCTCGGACCGTTTTACGTACAGCGCGCGCCCGAGCATCCGCTGGGCGCGGACATCTCCGGCACCATGGAGGGCGCGCCGCTCTTGGTCACCGGCACGGTATCGGCGGCTGGCGGCAAGCCGCTCGCCGGCGCCGTGGTGGACGTCTGGCATTCGGACAATGATGGCTATTACGACGTTCAGCAGCTCGATGAGATCGGCGATCTTGCGATGCGCGCGCGGTTTCGCACCGATGAGAACGGCCAGTTCTGGTTCTGGTCGATCAAACCGGCTGCCTATCCGATCCCCCATGACGGTCCAGTCGGCAAGATGCTCGAGGCGCAGGGCCGCCACCCGTGGCGCCCGGCGCACGTCCATTTCATGATTGCCGCGCCGGGATGCCAGACACTGGTGACGCATGTGTTCGCCGCCGGCGATCAATACCTGGATTCGGATGTCGTCTTCGGCGTCAAGGACAGCCTGATCCGGCAGTTCGCCGGCATGCCGGCCGGAACGGCCGCCGATAGCCGCGAGATGACGCAGTCTTATTATCACCTGAACTACGATTTCGGACTGAAAGCGAGTTCGGAAGCTCGCCGTTCCGGAGAGCGCGCCGCTTAAGCCGCGACCAGCGCCGCTGCGCGGTCCTCGACCAACTCGATCGCATCGCGCAGCACGTCGACGCCGGCGCCCGGCCTGACGCCCCTCTCCGCCAGATGGCGGCGGAAGGCACGCGCGCCGGGCACGCCGTGAAACGCGCCGACGAAATGCCGTGTCATCGAATGCAGCCGTGCGCCCTGCGCCAACTGGTCTTCGATGTAGGGAAACATCGCTTCGAAGACGTCCTTCATGGTGGCGTATGGCGCCGCCTCGCCGAACAATTCCGGATCGACGTCGAGCAAACGCCACGGCTCCTGATAGGCCGCCCGTCCCAGCATCACGCCGTCGACATGGTCGAGATGCCGTTTCGCCTCCGCAATGCTGCCGATGCCGCCATTGATGATGATGGGAACATCGGGCAGTGCAGCCTTCAGCCGGTAGACCCTGTCGTAATCGAGCGGTGGGATGTCGCGATTTTCCTTCGGTGACAAACCGTTGAGCCAGGCTTTTCGAGCATGCACGATCAGCGCGTCGGCACCGGCCGCGACCACACTGCGCGCCAGCACATCGAGCGCGACTTCCGGATCCTGATCGTCGATGCCGATCCGGCATTTGACGGTGACGGGAATGTTGACCGCGCGCTTCATGGCCGCAACGCCGTCGGCAACCAGCGCCGGCTCCGCCATCAGGCAGGCGCCGAAGCGGCCGTCCTTCACCCGGTCGGAGGGACAGCCGACATTGAGATTGATTTCATCGTAGCCGAAATCCTCGCCGATCTTCGCAGCGGTGGCGAGATCGCCGGGATCGGAACCGCCGAGCTGAAGGGCCACGGGATGCTCGCTCGGATCGAAGCCGAGCAGCCGCCTGCGGTCGCCATGAATAATGGCGCCGGTCGTCAGCATCTCCGTGTAAAGCCGGCTCCGCCGCGTCATCAGACGGTGGAAGACGCGGCAATGCCGGTCGGTCCAATCCATCATGGGGGCAACGGAAAATCGATAGCCTTGATATTTCAACAGTTTAGCTTACTTTCTCAATGGAGTGAACAGCGGACGTGTGCACTCCAAAATAGACGAAATTGCACACGTTGGTACCCATTTTGACCTCCCGGTGTACACATGCTCCGCAACGAAATCCGCGTTGCTCAAATGCGAACATCCGGCGGACCATGGATTGCTGGGACGTTCCGATCGGGAAATCCCGGCTCTTCGTTCTCCACGACCCGGCGCTCCTCCAATTCTATTCGGCTATCCTGGATTTTGAGGCCATTCAGTCAATTTAACGACGGCGGTCGGTAACAGCGCTCTCGCCAGGATCGCAACTGTTGAGTGAAGCGCCAACCCCGATCTGCAAGCGTCACGGCCTCACCTCACCGAGCGACCACGGCATGCTCTCGCCACCGCGAAACACCATCACCTCATCGCTATCCACCCGGACAGCCAACGGCGCGGCCGCCGCGCGGCGCTTGAGCTCGATCGTGCCGGTGTTGGCCGGGAGGCCGTAAAATCGAGCGCCATTCAACGATGCAAACGCCTCGAGCCGATCAAGGGCGATCTCTTCGTCGAAGACCTGCGCATAGGTCTGCAACGCGGTCGCGCCGACAAACACGCCGGCACAGCCGCAAGCAGCCTCCTTCGCCTTGGAAAGATGCGGTGCAGTATCGGTGCCGATGAAGAAACACGGATCGCCGGAGGTTGCTGCCCGACGTAACGCCAGACGATGATGTTCACGCTTGGCGACCGGCAGGCAATACAAATGCGGGCGCAGCCCTCCCTGAAAGAGCGAGGTACGGTTGATGACGAGATGATGCGGCGTGATCGTGCCCGCGATGCGCGACCCGTGCGCCCGGACGACGTCGACAGCTTCCTGGGGCGTGACGTGCTCGACGACGGCTTTCAATTCCTGATGATCCCGCAACAGCGGCAGCAGAGTCTGTTCCAGAAACAGCGCCTCGCGATCGAAGATATCGACCGCCGGATCGGTCGCTTCACCGTGGATGAGCAGAGGCATGCCGATCCGCTCCATGCGTTCGAGCACTGGCCTAATTCTGCTGATGCTCGTGACGCCGTGATGGGCATTTGTGGTGGCGCCGGCCGGATAGTATTTTGCGGCAACCCAAACACCTTCCGAATGCCCTTTCTGGATCTCGTCGGGCGATGTTGTGTCGGTCAGATAGCAGGTCATCAGCGGCTCGAAATCGTTGCCAACCGGCCGTGCCGCCAGGATGCGGGAGCGATAGGCTGCGGCCGCGGCCGCCGTGGTCACCGGCGGTACGAGATTGGGCATGATGATGCCGCGGGCAAACTGCGCGGCGGTGAAGGGTAGAATCGCCCGCAGCATCGCGCCATCGCGCAGATGAACGTGCCAATCGTCAGGCCGGCGAATCCTGATACTGTCCACCTTGCGTTTCTTGGACTCCGCAGAGGCGTCGAAAAGGGAATCAAGCGTCATAAGGCATCCTCCACTGCACCGAAACTCATGTTCGCGCGCTCGCCGCGACCGTCGATGTAAAGACATCAATCAAGGCCGCGGCGGCCCCGCGATTACCCAGGATTCCGACAGCGCGTGCATATCTGGGATCCTCGATCGCACACACGGAAATATCCCGGCCGAAAGGGGGCGCGATCCCCCAGTTCGGCAGCAGCGACACACCTACACCCTCGGCAACGAGGATGACAATGGTCTCGGGTGCATCGAGCTCGAAGAGTTCGCGGACTGCAATCCGCTGATCATTGAGGAAACGGCTCACAAGCTGACCCGTCCAGGCGTCGCCTTCCCCGTGATGAGCTTTGCCTCCGGGGCGACCAACTCGATGCGCGGCGCGGCCCATCTGTCCGGACTCGAAGACGCCCTGGTCGTGGACGTCGGCGGCACGACAAGCGACATTGGCCAATTGCGCCATGGGTTTCCGCGTGAGGCCAATGCGGTCGTCGAGATCGGCGGTGTGCGCACGCTGTTCCGCATGCCGGACCTCCTGTCGATCGGCCTCGGTGGCGGCAGCCATATCGATCCCGTGTCGGCGAAGATGGGCCCGCTCAGCGTTGGCTACCGTCTGACGCAGGATGCGCTTGTCTTCGGTGGCGAACAGTTGACCGCGACCGATATCGCGGCCGCCGCCGGGCTGCTCGATGTTGGCGATCGCTCCCGCGTCGCGTCGATCTCGAAGGATATGATCGCCGCGGCGCTCACCGACGCCACGCGGCAACTCGAAGAAAATATCGACCGCATGAAGACCGAGGCCGGCGACGCGCCGCTGATTGCCGTAGGCGGCGGCGCCTTCCTGGTACCCGAAGCGCTGGCCGGCGTTTCGCAGATCATCCGGGTCCCCTTCGGTGATTGCGCTAATGCAGTCGGCGCAGCGATTGCCCGCGTCAGCGGTGAGGCCGACCAAGTCTTCCGCGATCTCACACGCGACGAAGCCATTGCCGCGGCGTTGGAAATCGCTGAACGCAAGGCTATCAACGCCGGCGCGGATCCCGCCAGCCTGAGGACTATTGAGATCGAGGATATGCCGATCGCCTACCTGCCAGGCAATTCACTGCGCGTCCGCGTCCGTGTTGCCGGTGCGCTCAACCGGATCGAGGCCAGTCGGGAGGTAGCTTAGGCATGGTTCAGATCGATACTGCCTGCACCCGTTCCTCTTTCGACGGCCGGGATTGGCAGAGCTAATATGTTGGCGTTCGCCGCTTCGTGACCTAGAGTAACGGCGGAACCTTGTTTCTGCTGGAGTGACGTGCGTGACTGATATCTCCGCGACAAAAGAGCCGTCTCTCGATCCCCGGTCGAACTGGGCCGCGCTTTCCCAGGCGGAGCGCGACGCTGCCTACGACAACAATGCGGCAGTGAAGAACAGCGCGGCGCTGATTGCCGAACGAAACGAGGCTTCCGAAGCGCTGCGCGCCAGCCGCAAATCATTTCTGGATTTGCCGTATGGCGATCGCGAAAGGACGAAGATCGATCTCTATCCGGCCACCGAGAAGACAGCCCCCTGCCTGGTGTTCCTGCACGGCGGTTACTGGCAGCGCAATTCGCGCGAAGTATTTGCCATGCTGGTCGAAGGCGTCGCGACGCACGGCTGGTCGGTCGCCATTACCGGATATTCGCTGGCTCCCGACGCTTCGTTGACAGAGATCGTCACGGAGATATCCCGGTCGCTCGATTGGCTGGCCGAAAACGGAGCGTCATACGGCATCATCGGGCCCGTCGTGCTCTCGGGCTGGTCGGCCGGTGCCCACCTGGTCGCAACGGCACTCGATCACCCGCGCGTCACGGCGGGACTGGCGATTTCCGGTGTGTACGATCTTGCACCCATCCGCGATACGGGGCTCAACAACGCGCTGAAGCTGACAGACCAGGAAGTCGCAAATCTCTCGCCGCTTCGCCTGCCCGCCGTCCACAAGCGGCTCGACATCGCCTACGGCACGGCCGAACTTCCGGCGCTGGTTTTCGATTCAATCCAGCTTCATGAATTGCGCATGGCCGCGCACGCGCCGGGCAAGCTTTTCCCGATCGAAGGCGCAGACCATTTCAGCATTCTCAGCGAGCTACGGCGTCCTGACGGCGCGCTTGTCGATATCGCGCGAAAGCTCGTCGGCTAGTTCGCCGTCGATTTGATCGCCGCAGCGTCGATCCAGACCTGATCGTCTCTGATCCGGACCGGGTATAGCCACAACGGCCGGCTCGGCCAACCGTAGGAAATCTGGCCGTTACGGAGATCGAACGAGGCCGAGTGACGGGGACAGAACAAGCGTCCTCCTGACAAGAGCCCGAGACTGAGATCAGCCTGCTCGTGCGGGCACATCCGTTCGCAGGCGACCGCACGTCCTTCGCTCCAGGCCAGGATCAAATCGACGCCGGTCACGCGGATGCAGACGATCGTTTGCGAAATCAGCCGGCTGAGCCCGCAGACCGGCATCCATTTCCCGTCGTCCGACGACACCGCCGCTTCAGGCCGCTCATCCGCCAAGATAGGCCTTTCGAACGTGCTCGTTCTCGATCATCTCCGCGCCCGGCCCCGACAGAACGATGCGGCCGCCCTCCAGCAGATAGGCGTGGTCGCACATCTCGAGCGCCGCAAACGCGTTCTGCTCCACCAGCAGGACCGTCGTCCCGGCATCGCGGATGCCGCGGATGATCGCAAAGGTTCGCTCGACGATGTTAGGCGCGAGCCCAAGGGACGGCTCGTCGAACATGATCAAGCGTGGCCGCGACATCAGCGCCCGGCCGATCGCCAGCATTTGCTGTTCGCCGCCAGACAAGGTGCCTGCCGCCTGCTTTCTCCGTTCGGCAAGGCGCGGAAACTCGGCATAGATCCGAGCGCGGTCCTCCGATATCTCCGCGGATCTGGTGCGCAGATAGGCCCCCATGTCGAGATTTTCCTCGACCGTCATGTGCGGAAACACCCGCCGTCCTTCCGGACAGTGCGCGATCCCGCTGGCCACCACGCGCGGCGGCTTGGCGCCCGCAATGTCCTTGCCCTCGAACAGCATCGATCCGGAACGCGGCGCAACCAGCCCGGAGATCGCGCGCAGCGTGGTGCTCTTGCCGGCGCCGTTGGCGCCGATCAGGGCGACGAGCTGTCCGGCCTTGACCTCCAGCGAAATGCCGCGCAACGCCGTGACACCGCCATAGCCACACACCATGTCGCGGATCTCAAGCACGTGTCGCTCCCTGCCCGAGATAGGCCTCGATAACGGCCGGGTCGTTCCGGATCACGTCCGGCGAACCCTCGGCGATGATCCGGCCGTAGTTCAGCACCACGATTCGATCGGAGACGCTCATCACCATCGGCATGTCGTGCTCGACCAGCAGGATGGTGACGCCGCGATCCCGGATGTTGCGGACCAACTGCACGAAGGTGTGTGTTTCCGAGGCATTCATGCCGGAGACCGGCTCGTCGAGCAGCAGCATCGACGGCTCGGCTGCCAGCGCCAGCGCCACGCCGACCAACCGCTGCTCGCCGTAGGACAGCGAGCCCGCAAGATCGTGGGCGCGGCGTTCGAGGCCGACCCATTTGACCAGTTCGCTGGCGCGTTCCCGCAAGCGCCGCTGCGACGACCGGGCGCGCCGCAGGCCGAGAATGGCCTCGAGCAGACTCACCCTGCCCTGGCGATGCAGCCCGACCAGCAGATTGTCGTAAACGGTGTCGTTCGGAAAGACGCTGGTGCGCTGGAAGGTGCGGATCAGTCCCAGGTCGGCAATCTGATGCGGCTTCAGTCCGTTAAGCGCCGTCCCGCGATAGCTCACGGCGCCGTGGGTTGGATCCAGGAATCCGGTAACGACGTTGAACGCCGTGGTCTTGCCGGCGCCGTTAGGCCCGATCAGGCTGACGATCTCGCCCTCGCCGACCGTGAAATTCATGTCCGAGAGCGCAACGAGCCCCCCGAAATGCACGGCGACTTTTTCGACCTTCAGGGCGGTCGTCGTCATTACGCATGCTCCTTGGCGTCACGTTCGGAGAAAGCAACCGGTTCGATCTGTTTTCTCGGTTTCGCAAACCGTTGCGCCAGCGATGGTACGATGCCGCGCGGCAATACGAACAGGATGACGATCAGCACGCCGCCATAGGCGATCCATTGCGCCTCTGGCGCCATGATCGGGCGCAGGTACACGGGCAGCAGTCCGAAGATCATGCCACCGACGACAGGCCCGGCCAGTGACCCCTTGCCGCCGGTGATGACCATGATCACCATCGTCACGGTATTGATGAAGGCGAACACCTCGGGATCGATGATCCGGATATAGTGTGCGTAGAGGCTGCCGGCCGCGCCCGCGATCCCTGCCGAGATCACCGCTGCCAGCGTGAGCGTCTTTGTCACGTCGATGCCGACCGACACCGCCAGCGTTTCGTTTTCCATCAGCCCGCGCATGGCCCGGCCGAAATGCGAATGGACCAGGCGTGAGATCAGCAGATAGGTGACGACCGCGACGGCAAGCACGAGGTAGTAGTTCTGCAGCTTGGTGCGCAGCGTCAGATCTCCGAGACCCGACAATCCGATCGTAATCGAGGGAATGTTGGTCAGCGCCAGCGGGCCCTGCGTCAACTCGACCCAATTCAGCGCCACCAGCCGGACCACTTCGGCAAAGGAAATCGTCACGATCACGAAATAGGCGCCGCGCACGCGAAACGAGAGCAGCCCCACGAGATATCCGCACAATCCCGCGATGACGATTGCCAGAGCAAAACCGACGATCGGCGGCCATGGCTCGTGAACGATGCGGAAGCCGAACGGCAAGCCAGCGTCGAAGCCAAGCGACGTCAGAGCACTGACATAGGCGCCGATGCCGAAGAACGCGATATGACCGAGGCTGAGCTGGCCGGTGAACCCGAGCAGCAGATTGAGGCTCATCGCGCCGATGACGAAGATGCCGGTCGTGATCAACGCGTTCATAAGATACGGATCGCGCAGCCAGAGTGGCACCGATGCGAACGCGACGACCGTGACAATGGTGACCCCCGACTTCATCCCACGCGCTCCGAGCGCGCGAAAAGTCCGGTCGGCTTGAAGATCAGAACCGCGATAATGATCAAAAAGCCCATGGCGTCGCGGTATCCCGACGAAACGTAGCCGGCGCCCAGTTCCTCCGCCAATGCCAGAATGAAGCCGCCGATCACCGCGCCGGTGATGTTGCCGAGCCCGCCGAGGATCACGATCGCGAATGCCTTGACCGCGGCGAGATCGCCCATTTGCGGGAAGATGACGTAGACTGGACCCAGCAGCGCGCCGGCCGCGGCGGCAAGGCTAGAGCCAATCGCAAAGGTCGAGGTGTAGATCAGGTCGACATTGACGCCCATCAGCGAGGCGGTGTCCTGATCCTGAAATGTCGCCCGCATCGCGCAGCCGAGTTTTGTCCTGTTGATCAGAAGATATGTGACGACGATCAGCATCGCCGCCGCGGCGAGCACGAACAGCCGCAGCCAGGACACCGAGACTGGTCCCAGCACCAGTGGCGCCTCGGGGAACGGCGTGGTCACCGATTTCGCCACGCCGCCCCAGATCCACAGCGCGCCGGACTGCATCGCGATCCAGGCGCCGATCATGACGAGCATGGTCGTGTCGATGTCGGAGCCGCGCAGCGGACGCAGCAAGGTCAATTCGATCGCCGCTCCTAGCAGCCAGCCGGCGACCACGGCGAGTGGCAACGCTAGGAAGAAGTTAATTCCGAGCTGATGCACCACGATGAACATGATGTAGGCGCCGAACGTGTACAGCACCCCATGCGTGAAATTCACGACGTTCATGATGCCGAAGATCAATGTCAGTCCGATGCCCAGCAGCGCATAAGTGCCGCCGAGGACCAGCATGTTGATCAGATGTTGCAGAAATTCGCTCAAGGTGGCTCCCAGATATTCTGATGCCGTCGAGGGCCGCCGTCTGCCGCGGCCCTCGCCGGTCAGCAACGTGACGTCAGAGCGTCTTCATGCCGATCTTGCCGTCGGTAATTTCGATCAGATAGACGTTAGGCTGGCTCTGACCGCTTTCCTTGCCTTCGGGACCGGACTTGCGGAACACGATGTCGCCGTTCAGGCCCTTTACCTTGATGTCCCAAAGTGCCGCCTTGATCGCGGCAGGCTCCGCCTTGCCCGCTTTCTCGATCGCTGCCGCTGCGGTACGGATACCGTCATAGCCGCGAAAACTCTCGGTGCAGCCGGCGAAATCGTAGCCGCGCTTCTTCCATTCGGCGATGAAGTAATTGGTCGCCTCCGGGTTCGGCGTCTTGTCAGGGAACCAGGGCAGGAATGTCGTCAGGTGCATGGTGCCGTTGGCGGCAGCACCCGCCTGCGCGATGATCTGATCCGGATTCTGCGAGCCGCCGGTGGTGATGATGCGCTTCTTGAGACCGAGTGCTGCAGCCTGCTTGAAGATCAGCGTGAGCTGGTCCACCGCGGTCGTCACAATGATGGTTTCGGAATCGGTGCCCTTGAGCTTGGAAAGCTGCGCGCTCATATCCTGCGCGCCCTGATCCATCGTCTCGACAGTCCCGACCGCGATGCCCTTCTCCTTCATCATCTTGCTGAAGTCTTCAGCAGTGCCGCGCCCCCAGTCGTTGTTGATGATGAGGAAATCGACCTTCTTCAATTCGAGCTTGTCGACGATCCCCTTGAACGCCGCAGCCTCGATGGCCGACGGCGGCGAGATACGGAAGATGTAGGGGTTTCCGGTCGTGGTGATCTTGCCTGACGAAGAGGTCTCGACCACCATCGGGACTTCGTATTCCATCAGCTTGGGCATCACGGCAAGCGTCAGGCTCGAACCCCACGCCCCCATCAGCACCGGCACCTTGTCGCTGGTGATCAGCTTTTCGGCGACGGCGGCCGCTTCGGTCGGATTGCTCTTGTTGTCCTCGATGACGAGTTCGAGCTTCTTGCCGAGAATGCCGCCCTTTGCGTTGATCTCATCGGCCGCGATCTTGGCGCCGTTGACGACGTAGGTGCCGGACGCGGCGAACGCGCCCGTAAGGGGCTCATTGACGCCGATCTTGATGGTCTGAGCATTGGCGGCACCACCCAGCAAGGCGACCGCCAGCGCTATCGTCGGAACAAGTCTGAAAGTCCGTGTCATGTGGTTCTCCAATCTCACGCTGTGCATCTATCCGCAGTTCAAACCTCGTCGTTTCCGCGTCACGCGGAGACGTCGATCCATTACGTCGCGCTGTCCTTGTCGGGCGAGAATCGACCAAGCCAACGCGCCGCCCGCGCGCGCAAGAGACTGAAAAGCAGTGCCATTCCGTTCAGCTCGACCGGTGTGGTGTCGCCCGGTGACGTACCCGACAGGCGGCGGTCAAGATTGCCGGCAAATTCCGCGATCAGTCGTGCCGCGAGATCGCGCACCAGCCCCGGCCTTCCGACCTGCGCCAGCATGCCCGTCAGCGTGTATCCGATGGAAAGATCGACACGCGTCCCCTGCTCGATCGGCACCAGCCGATAGCGGATTTCGCCCTGCGTCGAAGACCGGCTGCGCCGATCGTTGCCGATACCGACGATGCGGCCGGACATATCGACCGGATTGCGTTCGATCCGCGCGGCACCCAGGAACGTCGCGGCAATCGGACCAATCTTGACCCGGATCGCCCCTTCGACGCGCTCCGACTTCGGCGGCGCCGTCAACGATGCGCCGGGAAGACAGGCAGCGACGGCTGCGATGTCGTCGAACATCGCAAACACCTGCTCGGGCGGGTGCGCGACGGTGAACTGCTGCTCCAGGACAGTGGCGGGGGTGAAATCCGGAATCGAGGCGACCGAACCGACCGCCTCCGGCGACGTTGGTTCGCTTTCGACCGGTCGCATGCGTTCGGTCCGGTCCGCGTCGCTTCGGCCCGAGCCAACAGGACCCAGGATCTTTCGCCCTCCGTCCGGCATCGGCGCGATATCGCGGGCGCGCCGCGCTTCGATCACAGACTTGACCGCACGCACGATACCGACATAGCCGGTGCACCGGCACAGATTGCCGCTCAATCCGACACGGATCAGGCGTTCGTCGGCTTGCGGCAGGCGCAGCACAAGATCACGCGCCGAAACCAACATTCCCGGCGTGCAATAGCCGCATTGCAACGCATGTTCGCGGGTGAAGGCCGCCCGAAGTTCCGTCGTAACGCTGTCGTCGTCGAGCCCTTCGATCGTGGTGACCTCAGCCCCCTCGCAGGCCACCGCATAGGTGATGCATGAGCGCGCCGGGACGCCGTCAAGCAGCACCGTGCAAGCCCCGCAGACGCCGTGTTCGCAGCCGAGATGCGTACCGGTCAGGTCGAGTTTTTCGCGCACGAAGTCTGCGAGGTTGGTACGAGGCTCCGCGAGAGCCTGCACTGCGCGCTGGTTCACGGTAAGCGCGATCATGTTCACGCGGCGGCCTCGCGGACAGCACGTTTGAGCACGCTTACATGAATATGACGGTGAGCCGCATTCGAGAGGCCGGCCTTGACGAGAAGGGCGTCAGCCACACGCGCATCGAAGCGATCCTTGTAGTCGCTGGCAATGCGTCCGCCGAACAGCTCTGCGGCATTCGTGATGACGACCGGCGCGGCATCGATCGCGCCGATCACGACGCGCGCCGATGCGGCGCTCGGATCGATCAGGATTGCGCCGATCGCGTGCGCAAATTCCCCTGTCTTGCGACAACTCTTGGCGTAGCCCCAATGCGCCGACGGCGGCATCGCCGGGATATGAATGGTTTTGACGATCTCGCCATCGCGCAGCGCAGATTCGAGCGCACCGACGATGAAATCCTCCATCGCCACCGTGCGCGCGCCCGCGCGGCTTCGCAGCGTCAATCGTGCACCCAGCGCCGAGAGCGCGGATACCCAGTCCGCCGCGGGATCGGCATGGCTGAGCGATCCGCCGACTGTGCCGCGATTGCGCACGGCGCGATAGGCGATATTAGCAGCCACGCCCTGCATGGCGCCGCGCGTGACATCCGGAATACGTCCATCCTCGATGTCCGCATGGGTGACACAGGCCCCGAGCACGAGTTCGTCGCCGCGACGCTCGACCTGCTTGAGCTCGGCAAGACCGGTGATGTCGACGATCAACTGCGGCTCCACCAGTCGCAGATTGAGCATCGGACCAAGCGACTGGCCGCCGGCAATGATCTTGGCGGCAGTTTTGGCCTCGTCGAGCACGGCAAGCGCCGCCTGCAGGTCGCGTGGACGTTCGTAGCCGAAAGGTGCCGGTTTCATGCCGCCGGCCTTTCTGCGTCACGCGCGGCCAAAACCGCCTCCACGACGCGATAGGGCGTAATCGGCGACTGCATCAGCTCCACGCCAAGCGGCCGCAGCGCGTCGTTGACGGCGTTGGCGATCGCAGCCGGCGGCGCAATGGCGCCGCCCTCGCCGATGCCCTTCACGCCAAACTGCGTATAGGGCGATGGCGTCTCCATATGATCGAGACGCGGCGCCGGCACTTCAGTGGGCCCAGGCAGCAGATAGTCGGCAAGCGTCGTCGCCAGCGGCTGACCGGCCGCATCGAACGGCATCTCCTCGTACAGCGCGGTGCCGATGCCCTGGGCCAGGCCGCCATAGATCTGGCCGTCCACCACCATCGGATTGACGAGAACGCCGCCGTCTTCGACGATGACGTAATCGAGGATTTCGACCTCTCCAAGATCCGGATCGACGACGACGACCGCGGCATGGGCGGCATAGCTGAAGGTTCCGGTATCGCGCTGCGGCTTGTAGCCTGCCGTGACCTCCAGCCCGCCGGGATCGACGTCAGCAGGCAGATCCTGCGGCCGACGATACCAGGTGTGCGCGATTTCCTTCAAGGCGACGCTGCCGTTGACGCCGCGCACTTCGCCGTTCTGCAGAACCACCGCAGCCGGATCGTGCTGCAACAGCTTGGCGCCGATGCGTCTGGCGCGTTCACCCAGTTCGCGGCAGGCGATTGCAACCGCGCCGCCTGCCATCACCATCGAGCGCGAGCCCCAGGTGCCCGTGGAGTACGGGGTCATCGCCGTGTCGCCGTGAATCAAGCGCACCTTGGCGACGTCGACGCCCAGCATCTCGTGGGCGACCTGCGCGAGCGTCGTCTCCATGCCCTGCCCGTGGGAATGAACGCCGACCCTGATTTCGAGGCCACCGTCGGGCGTCAGCCGCGCAGACGCCTGCTCGTGACCGGGCACCATCGGAATGCCCCAGCCGGAATAGACCGATGTGCCATGCGCGGCCTGCTCGCAATAGATCGAGACGCCGACGCCGATCCGGCGCCCATCGGCCTCACCCCTGCGCTGACGCGCACGCACGCCCTCGACGTCGACGGACGCCAGCGCCCGCCGCATCGCCTCGGGATAGTCGCCGCTGTCGAAGTGCTTGTTGGTGATGTTGTCGAACGGCATCTGCTCGGGCTGCACCAGATTGCGCAAGCGGACTTCGCCCGGCTCCAGCCCGGCTTCCGCCGCGACCAGATCGAGCATCAGCTCCAGCGCGAAGCAGACGCCGGTGCGGGCCACGCCGCGATAAGGCAGGATCGGACACTTGTTGGTGGCGACCGAAAACGTCCGGCAGCGATAGGCCGGCATCAAATAGGGTCCAGGCAGGATGCTGGCGACCTGCGCCGCCTCAAGGCACGCCGAAAACGGATAGGACGAGTAAGCGCCGGAATCGACGGTCGCTTCGCAGTCGATACCCCGCAGCCGCCCGTCGCGATCGGCGTAGACCGTGATCTTGTAGTGGTGCTCGCGGCAGTTGGAGCTGGCCGTGAGATGCTCGCGGCGGTCCTCGGTCCAGCGCACCGGATGGCCGCGGCGCATCGTCAGCCAGGAAAGGCAGACTTCTTCCGGCAGCAGGATTCCCTTGTGCCCGAAGCCGCCGCCGACGTCAGGCGAAACGATACGGATTCGCCCCTGCTCCATGCCGAGGCATTCGGCAAGACCACTACGCGTGATGTGTGGCATCTGGGCCGAGGAATAGAGCGTGAGCTGGTCGAGGCGATGATCGAAGGTCGCGACCACGCCGCGCCCCTCGAGCGGCGACATGCACTGCCGCGCGGTCGATATCTCGCGCGACACCTTGATCGGCGCATCGAGCGCGCTGGAGATGTCGACCTCGAAATTGGTTTCGAGAAAGACGTTATCGCCCCAATGCTCATGCACCAGAACCGAACCCGGCTCGCGCGCCTTCCGCATGTCATAGACGGCAGAAAGCTCTTCGAGATCGAGCGTCACCGCCGCCGCAATGTCCTCGGCTTCGGCCCGCGTCGGCGCGACGCACATGGCAACGAGCTCGCCGACCTGACGCACCTTCCCGGTGGCGAGCACCGGCTGCTCGGAAATCTTGAATCCCGGCAGCCCAGATACTGCGCGGATTGGATTGACGCCGGCCAGATCCGCCGCCGTAAAGACGCTGCCGCGATAACGCTCGGGCACATGGATGCCGCGGATCAGCGCATGCGCCACCGGACTGCGCACGAAGGCAACGTCCTGCAGCCCGGCGAGGCGAATGTCGGCCACGAACTGGCCACGGCCACGCATCAACCGATCGTCTTCCTTTCGCGGCAGCCGGGCGCCGACGCCTTGTCCGGCGCCCGCTCCGCCTGCGGAAGGAAACTCGCGCTCATTGCGCACGGTGACGTTCTCCTCGATCGACTTGACGTGACCTCCTCAGGCCGCCACGGCCTGCGGCAGAATTGGCGCTACTGCTTCGTATCGCGCACCGGCGCGCAGACAGAACTCAGGCTGCAGCAGACGCTCGGCGACGACTTCATTGTTCTCGTTGTCGCGAAGGACAAATCGTCCGGCTCGCTCTCCGACTACCGAGACGTCGGCGTCCCTGCCAACCTTGAGGGCGCCGATTTCGTCAGCACGGCCGAGCATTTTGGCCGGGTTGGAGGTGACCAGCGGCACGACCTGTTCGAGCGCCAGGCCGAGCGCCATCATCGAGCTCATCGCCTGAACCAGGCTGAACTTGGCCTGGCCGGCGAAGGGATGGTTCTCGTCGTCCTCGTGCTGGTCCGGCGTGCCGGCAGGCGCAGGCACGTGGGTATTGTAGCCGTGAATGTCCGCGCCGAGCGTGGTGGGAACGATGCCGGCAGCCAGCGCCTTCTTCGCGAGACGATAGGAGAAATGGCTGCCGTGACCGACGTCGACCTTCAGGCCGCGATCGAGCGCCGCCTGAATCACGGGGTGCACTTCACCCTCGCGGTTGACGAAGCCGCCGGGATGGCGCGTGAACGGATGCGCCAGCACGTCACCCTCCCGCAGCAAGGGGATCACGCGCTCCAGGATAGTGTCGACATCTTCGCCATTGGTGCCGCTTTCGGGCAGGCCCCAAAGCTGACCGAAATGCA
The DNA here is from genome assembly GCF_023101085.1 of Bradyrhizobium sp. 170. NCBI lineage: Bacteria > Pseudomonadati > Pseudomonadota > Alphaproteobacteria > Hyphomicrobiales > Nitrobacteraceae > Bradyrhizobium > Bradyrhizobium sp. 170. The sequence continues at coordinate 5,427,856 of NZ_CP064703.1, forward strand.
CATAGACCGGCAGATCGGCGCGGCGTCCGATCTCGGCCGCCATTTCGATGACGCGAATGCCCCAGCGCGCGAAGCCGCCGATCTCCGCATGGGCCTTGATGCCGCGAACAATGTCGAGATTGGCCGTCGCCGCCTTCACCGTGGCATCGATATCGACACCTTCGGGACTATAGAGTTGCGGATAATAATGCCCCTCGAGCCCGCCCACCAGGTAAGCCGACAGGAAGGCATAAACGCGCGACTTCGCGGGCTCGGCGACGAAATGCCGAAAGCCGGGCAGCGTCATGCAGGATGGGCCGCCTTGATCGACCAATGTCGTCACGCCGGACTGCACACCCACCATGTCGGCATTCATGCCGAAGCGGCCGGTGACATACTGATAGACATGCGCGTGGGTATCGATGAGGCCCGGCAATACCAGCTTGCCGGTTACCTCGATCACCTCTCTGGCGCTGGTCGGCAAAATGTCGCTCTGCACCGCCGCGATCTTGCCATTACGGATGGCAACGTCCCTGACCCCGTCGATGCCGGAGGCCGGGCAGATCACGCGGCCGCCGCGCAGAAGCTGGTCGAAGGTGGCGCTGATAGCCATGGAAAGATCTCCTCTGTCCTCGCCGGCGGAGTTGGTCACCGCTCTCGCCAGAATACGAAGTATACTTCGTATTTTACAAGAGCAAACTTCATGCCATGATCCAGCTGTGGCGAAGCCGATCGAATCGAGCTATTCGCGCTGATGTTCCGAGGCTGGGAGACTGCATTGCGGAAGGCAAAAAATCGTCGCGGCGAGACCAGGCACCGCCCCTGGCCGCTGTCACAACGGCCGGGATTTCTGATCCGGCGGCTGCATCAGATCCATGTCGCACTGTTCCAGGAAGCATGCGGCGAATTCGAGATCACGCCACTGCAATACAGCCTGCTTTCAGCGCTTGCTGTCCGGAAAACTGCCGATCAGACCACGTTGGCGGCCGATATCGCGCTGGACAGGACAACGACGACCGGAGCGCTCAAGCGGCTGGCTGCCCACAATCTTGTCGAGAGAGCCGTTAATGACGAGGATCGTCGCGCCCGGCTCTGTAAACTGACGCCGGCGGGAGCGGCGCTCCTGGCAAAAATCGAGGCCTCGGCGCGGGCCGCGCACCGTGCCACGATCGATAATTTAAGCGAAAGGGAGCAAGCCGTATTCGTCGATATGATGCAGCGCATCGTCGCGGCGCACTCCAATCGCGACAGCGCTACTGCCCTATTCGATTAGCATCACGGTGCCGTCTGCCGCCTTTTTAACTCGAGCTGCATAATTTGTAATCACCCGAGACTTGGCGCTGTATTTCATTGGACGGAGCGGAACGCCGCTGCAACCGATCGATCGAAAGCGGCTTCTAGCGGGCGTCGTGCCAGTTATCAGGTCGCGAACGCAGCCAGCTCCGGCTCGATATGCGGCACGGCTTCAACCAGCTCGCGCGTGTAAGCGGTTTTCGGATTATCGAACATCGCCCGGCTTTCACCCTGTTCGACGATGCGGCCGTTTTGCAGCACGATGGTCCGATCGCACATCATGCGAACGACATTGAGATCGTGGCTGACGAAGAGGAAGGCCAGATCATCCTCGCGCCGCAACCGGTCGAGCAGTTGCAGCACCACCGCCTGCACCGAGACGTCGAGCGCCGCCGTCGGCTCGTCAAGCACCAAGAGGCGCGGCCGGCAGGCGATGGCGCGGGCGATGCCGACACGGGCCTTCTGGCCGCCTGAAAGCTGATGCGGGAAGCGCGTCAGCAATTCGATCCCCAGTCCAACGCGCTGCGCGCACTCCTCCACCCGCTGCCGCAACGCGTCGCCTGCGCGCATGCCGCCAAGCCGAAGCAGCGGATGGGCGATGCAGTCAAAGGCGGTGAACCGCGGGTTGAGGCTGTCGTTCGGATCCTGAAAGACGATCTGGATGTCCTTGCGAAACGGTGACCGATGAAAATCGCGGGCCGGGATATGGCCGATCGACTGTCCCTCGAACGCGATCTCGCCCTCGCTCGGGTCGATCAGCCGGCAGATGATGCGCGACGTCGTGCTCTTGCCGGAACCGGATTCGCCGACCAGACCGACGCTCTCGCCGGCGCTGATCATCATGGAAAAGTCTGCCACCGCCGCGGCGCCCTGATCGAACCGCTTGGCGAGTTTCTGCACCTCCAGCAGCGGCGGCGTACCCGGCGCCGGCTGCGGCCGGGGCGCGGCAGGCATCGCAACATGCCGCCGCCTCTCCTCCTCCGGCACCAGATCCGCGATCCGTGAACTCGCCGTGGGTGAAGCCGCCACCAGACGTTTGGTGTAAGGGTGCTGTGGCGCGTGGAAGAGAGTCTTCGGGTCGGCCTCCTCGACCAGCCGGCCCTGCTCCATCACCACGACGCGGCGACAGTAACGGGCGGCGAGACCGAGGTCATGCGTGATCAGGATGGTCGCCATGCCGCGCTCGGCTGCAATCCCGGTCAGAAGGTCCATCACGACCTTTTGCGTCGTGACGTCGAGGCCGGTGGTCGGCTCATCGGCGATCAGGAGCGCCGGATTGCAGGAAATCGCCATGGCGATCATCACGCGCTGGCACATGCCGCCGGAGAGTTCATGCGGGTAAGCGGCCATCCGCTTTTCAGGATCGCGAATTTGCACGGCGCGCAGCAGCTCCAGCGCCTGCGCGCGCGCTTCATCGCGGGGCATTCGCTTATGAGCCGTAATCGCGTCGGCGATCTGGTCCCCGACCGCACGGATCGGATTGAGCGCGCCACGCGGATTCTGGAAGATCATCGCCATCGCCGCGCCATGCAGATGGCGGAAATCACTCCCCGATATCCGCGTGATGTCCTGCCCGCGAAACCGGATGTGGCCTGCCGTGATCCGGCCGGCCGCGTCGAGCAGCCGCGTGATCGCAAAACCGGTGACTGATTTGCCCGAGCCGCTCTCGCCGACGAGGCCGAGCATCTCGCCCTCGCCGAGCGACAGCGTGACGCCACGCACCGCCTCGACAAGACCACGCCGCGTCGAGAAGGTGACGTGCAGGTCGCTTAATGCCAACAGCGATGAGGTCATGTTCGCATGCGGGGGTCGAGAATATCGCGCACCCCGTCGCCGAGCAGGTTGAAGCACAGCACCGTCAGCATCAACGCCAGGCCCGGGAAGGCGACCAGCCACCATTTGCCGGTGGAAATGAAGCGCGCGCCCTCCGCAACCATGATGCCCCATTCCGGCGTCGGCGGCTTGACGCCGAGGCCGATAAAGGAAAGTCCGGCAGCATTGAGGATCGCCCAGCCGAGATTGAGCGATATTTGTACCGCCATGGCCGGCAGCACGTTCGGCAGCAGAAAGCGCAACACGACCGAGAGGTGGCTGTCACCGCAGGCGCGCGCCGCTTCGACCCAGCCGACATTACGACGGACATTCACCTCGGCCCGCGCAAAGCGGATGTAGAACGGCAGATTGATGATGGCGGTCGCGATGACGATGTTCTCGACCCGGTTGCCGAGTGCTGCGACCATCGCCATTGCCAGCACGAAAAGCGGAAAGGCCATCACGACGTCGACGAAGCGGCCGACGCCGCGATCGAGCCGGCCACCGGTATAGCCGCAGATCGCGCCGATCACGGCACCGATGGCAAAGGAGATTCCGACTGCCGAGACGGCGATGGCGAGATCGAGCCGCGCCGCGACGATGAGGCGGCTGAACACGTCGCGGCCGAGTTGATCGGTGCCGGCGATGTGTGCCGCGCTCGGTGGCATCAGGGCCTGCGACACGTTCGAGACGATCGGATCATACGGCACGATCCACGGCCCGAAAATGGCGATCAGCGCAAGCAGGAAGACGCCGGCAGCGGCAACGGCGGTGAGCGGGTTGCCACGCAGAATCCAGCCGGCATGGCGAAGCGTTGCGCTGGTCATCCGATTGTCACCCGTGGATCGGCGATGCCATAAAGGATATCCACCAAGAGATTGACGATCACAAACACGGTGGCCATCAGCAGCACAAAACCCTGTACCGGCGCATAATCGGAAGAGAGCAACGCATCGAGCGCATAGGAGGCAACGCCTGGCCAGGAGAACACCTTCTCCACCAGGACATTGGCGCCGAGCATGGTCGAGAACACGATGCCTGCGATGGTGATGACCGGCAGGATGGCATTCCTTAGCGCATAAGTGACGACGACCCGCCACCAGGGAAGGCCCACGGAACGCGCGGTGCGCACGAAATCGCTGCCGAGCGAGACCAGCATCGAGGCCCGCGTGATGCGCGCCAGCGGCGCCACCACGAACAGCGCCATGCTCAGCGCCGGCAGGATCAGTTGCCTGAAGGCGGCCCACCATCCGTCGAAATCGCCTGCGAGCAGGAAGTCGATCAGCAGGAAGCCGGTCCGTCTTGGCGGCAGTGACGCAAAGATATCGACCCGGCCGGTCGGGTCAGGCGCGAGCCCGAGCAGGTAATAGAAGACATAGATCAGCAACAGCCCCGAAACGAACGTCGGTACGCAGACGCCGAGCGCGCAGAAAAACCGCACGCTGTGATCGATGATGGAGCCCGGTCTCAGGGCGGCGAGCACACCGAGCGGTACCGCCGACAGCAACGCGATCAGCAGCGCCGTGAAGGTGAGTTCCAGTGAGGCCGGTAGCCGCTCGCGGAGATCTTTGGTGACCAACTGTCCGGTCATCATCGATCTGCCGAGATTGCCGCTGCCGACATCATAGAGATACAGCATCAGTTGTTCCGGCACCGGCTTGTTGAGGCCCATCTGCTTGCGGATGACCTCGATCTCCTCCTTGCCGGCATTCGGCCCGGACGCGAAGAACACCGCCGGATCGCCCGGCAGCACCCGCATCAAGAGGAAGGTGAAGACGAGCACGCCAAAGAGCGCTGGCAGCGAAGACAGGAAGCGCCTGCCCGCCCGTATCACCGTTGCTCCAAGGGCCGCCATCTGACCTACCGGTTACTTGCGATTGAGATCGCGATAATCGACCTGGCGGTGGAACTGGTAGGTGTAGCCCTCGACCGAGGACGCCATCACGGCGTCCTGGCTGGGCTGCCAGAGCGGTATCTGCGGTATCTCGCTGAAATGGATCGCGTTGAGCTTGACGCCGTCCTCCTCATACTTGGTAGCATCGGGTTCGAAACGGGCCTTCTGCGCGATCTCCACCAGTTCCGGATTGTTGATTGATGAGTAGTTCCAGCGCTGATTGCCGGTGTAAAAATTGCGGTAGAAGTAGTCGGTCGACGGCAGCCAGGCGACGATGCCCTCGGTGAAGAAGGGCAGCTTCTTCTCATTGATCTGCGTCGACATCTGGGCATCCGGCAGCTTCTGGATATCAACCTTGATGCCGATCTTGGCGAGCGATTCCTTCACCAGGGCCGCCATCGGTTCGGCGGTCGAAGCCTGGCCGACATTGAAGCTGAACGTGGTCGAGAAGCCGTCGGGCACGCCTGCCGCCTTCAGATATTCCTTGGCCTTCTCGAGGTCGAGTTTCACGGGCTGCGGGATCGGATAGGCGCCACTCGTTGGTTTGCCATCTGCCCATGATGCGCCGAACAGCGGCGACCCGCGGCTGAACAGCGCCGCCTTGAACATGTCGTCATAGGGCAGCGCAAAGGCGATGGCGCGACGCACGTTGACGTTATCGAAGGGCGGGATCTGATTGTTCATCGAGACGAAGGTGACGGCGTTGTATTGGGGCGTCGAGGTCACCTTCAGCTTGCCCTTTGCCTCGAGCGACTGGACGTCGCTCGCCTGCAGGTCGATGACGAGATCGGCGTCACCGCGTTCGACCAGATTGGCGCGCGTCGCCGGCTCCGGTACCGACTGCACGATGACGCGCTTGAAGGACGCTGACTTGTCGGCCGTGCCGCGATTCCAGGCCTCGTTGCGCGCCATGATGACCTGTTCACCCGGCTTGAAGGTCTCGATCTTGTAGGCGCCGCTGCCGGCCGTGTTCTCCTTCAACCATGCCAGTGCCCAGGGATCGTCCGCCGTCGCATGCGCCTTGGCGACCTTGGAGTTGAAGATGATGGGATAGACGGTGGCGAGATTGGGAAGCGCAAGCTTGTCCGGCTTCGGCAGTGTCACCTCGATGGTCAGGGGATCGATCACCTTGAACTGGTCGGCTGACGTCATCGATCCCGTGAGGAGTTGCGCCTTGCCGAGGACCGGCGCGGTGACGACCCGGTCAAGCGACCATTTGACGTCTTCCGCCGTGACCGGCGTGCCGTCCTGGAACTTGGCGTCCTTGCGCAGGCGGAATGTCATCTTCAACCCGTCCGGGCTGACTTCATAGGACTCCGCCAGTTCTCCCGTGATCTTGCCGAGATCAAACACCCACTTGCCGTTGAGTTGTTTGCGGCCGAAGGAAACCAGCCGGTCGTAAGTACTCAGACTCACCGCAAAAGCTTCGCGGGTCGATCCCGGGATATTCGGGTCGAGTGTGTTGACCGATGCCCCGGTCACGTAGCGCAACGTTTCGGAGCGCGTTTGCGCCTGCACCGATCCGGCGGCCAGTGAAACCGCAACGGAGGCAACCACCGCGAGCAGACGCCTGGATCCTGTAACGCTCATCGAACTTATTCCCTGTTTTGCCAAGATTTTCTGAATGAGAACATCAACTTAAAGCAAGGGATATGCCAATCGGACCCATCGGAGATGCGAGCATAGTAGGTATGAGCCAAGCTTCCCAACACCTTCGAAGGCGGTTCATCGTTCCTCGCTGGTAGCTGGCGTTTGCCGCGCGACGATGGCTTGGGGCACGTCATACGTCTTGAACGAAGCCCAGTGCCGTTCGATGTCCGCGCGAAACAGGCCGCGTGTCAACCCATGCACCAGCTTCGGCACCGCCGTGGTCATCGCATTGATCGATGAGCCCGAAGCACCAAAACTCATGGTGGAGGCGATCGCGAAGACATGAATGTCCGCGATCCACGGTGTTTCGCCGGCGGCGCGCTCCACCAGCGCGTAGTCGTCAGCGAGATAGGGAAAGCGACCGAGCCGCGGACTGCGCTCGTCCGGCGGCGGCTGGTAGCGGTCGGCCCAGGTCGCGATGTTGGCGGCGCAGTTTCGCAGCTCGGGCCGGCCTGCAAAATTCATGTCGATCCCCGTGCCGCAAATCACGAAGTCGGCTGCGTACACGCCCCTCGGTGTCTGCAATTCGACACCGCGAGCCGTTGCCTTGGCGGCTTCGATCGGCGCGCCCTCCTGCAGATGAAAATTGGCGTGGTGGGCACAGCGATCGTAGGTCGCTTGCGGGAAACCCTCGCGCATCTCCAGAACGGCGCGCATGAAGCGCCAGCGCCAGGCATCATCCAGATCGCAAAAATGTCGAAGGAAGCCACGGAAGGTGAGCCAACGGTAGGGCTGGATCACCTGGATCTCCGCCCTGCGGCAGAACAGATCCACCTCGGCCGCGCCTGCTTCCAGTGCTGTGGCGGCATTGTCGAAGGCCGAGGCGCCGGCGCCGATCACCGCAACCTGTTTGCCGCGCAAGCGGGTGAAGTCGATCGACTGCGCCGCATGCGCACAAATCGATGACGGCAGATGACGCAGCGGCTCCGGAACGGTCCAGTCGCCCATGCCTTCCTGCCCCGTCGCCAGCACAATCTTCCGTGCAAAGACAATGTCGACGCCATCAGCGCTCTGCACCTTGGCCGCGAGCAACCCACCTGCCGCAGGCGAAATCTCGATGACCTCGCAACCATTGCGCACCGGCAGGTCCACGACGCGCCTGAACCAGAGCAGATATTCCGCCCAAAGCTCGCGCGAAATCAGGTCGAGATTCCGCCAATTCTCCTCGCCGAAGCGCGCCTCGTGCCAGGACTGGTAGGTCAGGCTCGGGATATCAAGATCAGGCCCGGTGAAATGCTTCGGACTGCGCAGCGTGTGCATCCGGGCATAGGTCAGCCACGGCCCTTCTTTTCCCTCCTCGGACTTGTCGAGCACGAGGATGTTGCTCACTTGCGAGCGCTTCAGCCCGAACGCCGTCGCGAGCCCCGATTGTCCGGCGCCCACCACGAGCACGTCCAGCGCCGGCCTGTCGTCCGGCCCGAATTTTGGAGTAAGCCACGCGGCATTCGGATGCGCGGTCTTGGCAAGATCGGCGCGAACCTGAGATTCGAGAGCGATAAGGGCGCTATTCATGCCGCGAGCCAACCGCCATCGACCACCATCACGGTGCCGGTCGTAAAGGACGACGCATCGCTGGCAAGATGCAGCGCGGCCTCGGCCACCTCCTCCGCTTTGCCAAAGCGTTTCATGGCATGGCGGGTGCGCGACGCCTCGCGCACCGGCTCAGGGTCGGCGTGACGGGCAAAACTGCGCCGCAGCATCGGTGTGTCGATGGCACCCGGCGCAATCGCATTGACGCGGATTCCATCCGCAGCGAAATCCAGCGCCATTGTCCGGGTCAGGCTGATGATCGCCCCCTTCGCGGCGATATAGGCGCTGTTACCCTTCCCGCCGGCGATCGCGAGCTGCGAGGCCAGCGTGATGATCGAGCCGCTGCCCTGCCGCTGCATCTCCGGCACCACCGCGCGCGACCAAAGCCAGGTGCCGCCGACATTGGTGCGGAACACTGCGTCCCAATCGGCTGGATCGGTGTTCAGCACCGTTCCTCCGCAGGAAAAGCCGGCGGCAGCCATCAACACGTCGAGGCGGTCGCGCCGCGCCTTGACATCGCCCACGATGTCTTTCGCGAAATTGGCCTCGCTGACATCGCCGACATGGAGCGACGCTTCGCCTTTGGCGCCCTCGATCGCCGCCAGCGTCTCCTGCAAGCCGGTGCGGTCGCGATCGACCAGCGCAATGAAGGCACCTTCCTTCGCGAAAAGCACCGCACTGGCCCGGCCAATACCGGAACCGGCCCCGGTCACGATCGCGGTCCGCCCTGTCAGTCTCATGTCAGGTTTTCCCTCGATGCTCGCTCCACCAGCGGCTCAGATCGGCAGCCGAGTCCGTGCAGCCGAACCGCGCGCGCCAGCCGAACTCTTCTGCCATGCGCGCGACTGACAGCGGTGCTCGGTCGACTGGACTATGCAGATCGACCGTTGCCACCTCATCGGCATCAGTCAACCGACAAGCAAAGCCCGAGTGCAACGCGGCCAACTCCTGGCCCCATTGCAGCGCGGACCATTCCACGCCGGTTGAAATGTTATAGAGCTGATGCTTCGGCCTCGCGGCCTCGATCAGCAATGTCACAGCCTCCGCGACATCCATGGCATAGATCCAGTCCCTGACGCCCGGACGCGATAAAACGGCCTCGTACCCCTCTTGCATCGCGGCCAGAATCTGCGCCTGCGGGCTTGGCGTGTCGCGCACGTCGTTGCTTCGCTCCCACGGTCCGAACACCGCGCTCAGCCGCACGCTGATGATCTCCTGCTGCCAGTGACCGGCCAGACGCGCAGCGACCTTCTCGGAAGCGAATTTGGTAATGGCGTAGAGTGAGGCCGGATCGCAGGGCGTCTCTTCATCGAGCAGCGCGTTCCGGAATGCGCTCGCACCGTAGGCTGCCGCGGACGACAGATTGATGATGCGTTTAACGCCGCGGCTTCGCGCTGCGATCAGGATCGGCGTCTGAGCCAACAGGTTTACTCGCAGAATGGACTCGGGATCGCTCGCCTCCCGCTCCGGTCCGGCGGTGATCGCGGCTCCCAGAATGATGGCGTCATAACCAGCGGCGATCACGCTCTCCACGGCTTTACTATCCGTGACATCGCCCTCGATAGCCGTCAGCCGATCACCGTGAGAGGCAAGATCCTTTCTTGCGTCAGGCGGCAAGCCGGCGCGGTCGAACACTGTCACCACGTGACCGCGTGACAGCAGTGCCGAAGCGATATTGAGCCCGACGAAACCGGTGCCGCCGAAGACAAGGATTCTCATCGCTCAATCCGAACAGGTCGCGGCGGATGGATCACAGCAGGGTCGCGCCGAAATTCTGCTCGGGATCCATGTCCGGCATCAGGCGCCCAGTCGGTTTCGCCGCCTCGCCTCCCGCGCGCGGAAGGAAGCGGCCCGAGCCTGCTTCGACCGAACGTTTTCCGTCCGCCACGATGACGCGCCCGCGCGACAGCACCGTGACCGGCCAGCCTCGCAACTTGCGGCCGGCGAAGGGCGTATAGCCCGCGAGGTCGTGCATCATCGCGTCGCTGAGCGTGACCTCTCGCTGCGGGTCCCAGATCGCGATATCCGCATCGGCGCCGACCGCGATCGAGCCCTTGCGCGGATGCAAATTGTAGATCTTTGCCGGCGCGGTCGCGGTCAGTTCGACGAATTTTTCGAGCCCCAGGCGGCCCCCGGACACCATGGCGTCGAACAGCAGCGGCAAGCGAACTTCGAGGCCAGGCAGACCGTTTGCCACCTGCTTGAAATTGGGATTGGGGCCGGCGCGCAGTTTGCCCGTTTCGTCGAACCGGTACGGCGCATGATCGGACGAAACGGTCTGGAGATCACCGAGTGCAAGCGCCTGCCACAGCGCTTCCTGGTCGGCGGCGCGACGCGGCGGAGGGCTGCACATCCATTTGGCACCTTCCACGCCGGGCTTGTCGAGATCGTCGGCGGTGAGAAAAAGATATTGCGGGCAGGTTTCCGCGAACACTTTCAGCCCCTGCCCGCGCGCGTCGCGGATCACCTTGGCGCCCTCGGCGGTCGACACGTGAAAAATCATGATCGGCTGGTCGATCAGCGCGGCCATGCCGATCAGCCGGTTGAAGGCCTCCGCTTCCGAGACGCGGGCGTGGCTGATGGCGTGATATTTGGGATCGGTATAGCCGCGCGCCAGCAGCCGCTTCACCATCCAGGAAATGATGCCGTGGTTCTCGGCATGCGCGCAGAGCATCGCGCCGCCGTCGCGCGCCGCAAGCAGAATATCGAGCAGCGGCTCGTCGTCGATTTTCAGGCGATCATAGGTCATGAAGATCTTGATCGAGCCATGACCCTGCTTGATCAACGCCGGCAGATCTTTCTCCAGTGTCTCCTTAGTCGGATCGGCGATGATCATGTGAAAGGCATAGTCGATGACGGCGCCCTTTTCCGCGAGTGCGTGATACTCCTCCAGCACCTGCGGCAGCTTCATGCCGACGTGCTGGGCCGCGAACGGGATCACGGTGGTGGTGCCGCCGAAGGCTGCCGAGACGGTCGCGCTCTCGAACGTATCGGCGTTCACGATACCCGCGGCCGACAGCTGCTCGATATGGGCGTGGCTGTCGACCCCGCCGGGCAGCACCAGCTTGCCCCGCGCGTCGATCTCCCGCCGCGCGCCCGGCAGCCCGCGGCCGATGGCGGCGATGGTCTCACCGGAAATGGCGACGTCGGCCTCGAACACGTCGCTTGCGGTCGCGACGCGGCCGCCGCGAATGAGAAGGTCGTAGGCGGGCTCGGTCATGGCAAACTCCCAACTATTAAGTCCTAAATCCTACGTCTCTTGCATTCACCGGATAAAAGCACAGATCGTGCCGTTACCCTCCCTTGCGCTTTCGCAGCAGACAGTGGACCATGCATCACTGGATGGCATGGTCATTGCTTGCATTGTCGTCTTGTTGCACGTCGGTCTCTCTGTATCCACCGACGCTTCCTACTGCAGGAACACACCATGTCACGGCCGCGCATTCTCGTCATCAATCCCAACTCAAACCAGCTCGTTACACAAGGGCTGGAGCAAGCCTTGAAGCCGCTCGGCTTTGAAGGCGGACCGGAGATCGTCTGTGAGACGCTAACTGAAGGCCCCTACGGTATCGAGAGCCAGGCCGATGTCGACGGCGTAACGATGCCGCTGCGCCGCCTCGTCGAAGGCGACAACCACTCGGCCGCCTTCGTCATTGCCTGCTACAGCGATCCGGGCCTGCATGTCTGCCGCGAAGCGACCGACCGGCCCGTGTTCGGCATCGCCGAATGCGGCGTGCTGACGGCGCTCGCGCGCGCAGAAACCTTCGGCGTCATTGCAATCGCGCAGCGCTCGATCCGCCGCCATGTCCGCTACCTCAGGCAGATGGGCTTGACCGATCGCCTGACCAGGGAACGGCCGCTCAACATGAGCGTGGCGGAGACGGCGTCGGGCGAAGGAACGCTCGCAAAAATGATCGAGATCGGGCGCGCGCTCAGGGACGAAGACGGATCCGGCGCCATCGTGATGGGTTGTGCCGGCATGGCGCGTCACCGCCGGCCGCTGGAGCAGGCGCTCGGGATTCCCGTGATTGATCCGACCCAGGCGGCCGTGACCATGGCGCTGGGCACGGTGCAGTTCTCGCATCACTGACTTTGGTCGGACGTTTCGGCCGCTCCGTTGCGCGAAAGCCATTGCGCGTGGCTTTCGCGCGCCAGCGTAAAGGTATCGCGCTGAGCGGCGTAGAGATTGCCGAACAAGCGCCCGATCGGGCGGTAGGCATCGAAATCGACATACATCTTTTCCTGGTCAATCAGCCCCTCCCGCGCGTGCAGGCGCAGCACCTCTCCGACGAGAAGCTCACGACCGGCCCCAAAGGCGAGCGCGACATGCTGTCGGCACTCGAGCGCGAAAGGCGCCGCAGCCAATCGCGGCACCGCGATATCGATCGACGGCAATGTCTTTAGCCCCGTCGCCTCCACTTCGCTGTCACCGGAGGGGAAGTCAATCGCACAGTCGTTCATGACTGCGGCCAGCGCCTCGTCCACCAAATGCACGACGAACTGCCCGCTGCGGTGGATGTTGCGCGTGGTGTCCTTGGGACTGAAATCGGCCTTGTGCTGCAGGCCGAGCACAAGAAGGGGCGGATCTTCGGAGAAGACATTGAAGAAGCTGAACGGCGCCGCGTTGACGCTACCATTCTCGTCGAGCGTCGTGACCAGCGCGATTGGCCGCGGCACGACGACGCCACACAGCAGTTTGTAGCGGTCGTGCGGGTCAAGTTCGCGGAAGGAGATGCCGGACATCTAGTTTTCCGGAGGCTGCACCGCGCCGGTGCGGCTGGTGATCAGGCCGTAATGCTCGATGCGGCGGTGCATCGCGAAATTGAAGATCGTGTTCTTGCCAAATATGGTGGCGTCGAGATCGCAGGGATGAACCAGGAGTTCGTCATCCTCGGTCCTGGCCTCGACGACAATCTCACCGTCCGGATCGACGATCAGGCTGCCACCGATCAAAGGATGGCCATCTTCGACGCCGGCCTTCGCAACGCATACGACCCAGGTCGAGTTCTGGTAAGCGCCGGCCTGCGCGGAGAGCCGGTTGTGAAACAGCCGCTTCTCGGGCCCCTCCTCGCTCTTCTCGGCATTGACCGAGGGCGTGTTGTAGCCGATCAGCACCATCTCGACGCCTTGCAAGCCCATGACGCGATAGGTCTCCGGCCAGCGCCGGTCGTTGCAGACCGCCATGCCGAAGATGCCGCCGAGCGCACGCCAGACGTTGAAGCCGAGATCGCCCGGCTCGAAATAGCGCTTCTCCAGATGCTGGAACGCGCGTTTCGTGTCGAACTCCGAATGACCTGGCAGATGAACCTTGCGGTACTTGCCGACAATTTTTCTCGACTTGTCAGTGAGAATGCTAGTGTTGAAATGATGCCCATCCGGCGTCAGTTCGGCATAACCAAAATTCATCGCCATCCCGTGGTGGGCGGCTCGCTCAAACAAAGGCCTTGTCGCCGCATTCGGCATCTCGCGCTCGAACCAGGTATCAACCTCGGCCTGATCCTCCATGTACCAGCGCGGAAAGAATGTGGTGAGTGCGAGCTCCGGATAGACGATCAGATCAGCGCCCTTTGCCTTGGCTTCATCCATCAGTGCAATCATGCGCTTCACGACGGCTTCACGGCTGTCGGCTTTCTGGATCGGGCCCAACTGGGCGGCGGCAACATTGATGATGCGCATGGATAACTTTCTGGATGCTTCCATTTAAGGCTGCGTTGCACGAGAATAAAGCAGTCTGCGAAGATCGGAGTCCTATCTGGCTCAATCGAAGCCAGCAGTTAAAGTTTTGGTCCACTCGAAGTCAATTCCAGAGACAGTCCGCGACACGCACATCAGTTCTGTTCCGGCAGCACTTTGAGATGACACGCCACCCATTGACTGCCTTCGGCCGACCGAAGCTCCGGCTCTTCCGTACGGCAGCGATCGAACACGTAGGGACACCTGGTGTGGAAGCGGCAACCGCTGGGCGGATTGATCGGGCTCGGCACGTCCCCTTTCAGGATGATCGGGTTGCGAATGGCCCCGGGCTCCGGTACCGGCACGGCTGACAGCAGAGCCCTGGTGTAAGGATGCCTCGGCGCCGTGAATATCTGCTGTCTTCCCGCCATCTCGACGATCTTGCCGAGATACATGACGGCAACGCGATGCGTCATGTGCTCGACAATTGCGAGGTCGTGACTGATGAAGAGCAGCGCAAGGCCGAACTCCCGCTGCAGATCCTGCAACAGGTTCACGATCTGCGCCTTGACGGAGACGTCGAGCGCCGACACCGCCTCATCGCAGACGATCAGTTCGGGCTCCGCGGCAAGCGCTCGGGCGATCCCGATGCGCTGGCGCTGGCCGCCCGAGAATTCGTGAGGCCGGCGGCCCAGCGCGTCGCGCGGCAGCCGCACGGTGTCCATCAGCGCCGCAACCTTCGCATCGAGTTCGGCGGCAGATTTAGCGAGGCCGAAATTGCGGATCGGCTCGGCCAGGATATCGCGGACACGCATCCGCGGATTGAGGCTGGAGAACGGATCCTGGAACACCACTTGGACGCGGCGGCGCATGCTGCGCAAGCCCCCGGGCGAAAGATCGTCGATCCGCTGGCCATCCAGCACCACCTGGCCGGCGGTGATGTCGAACAGCCGCAGGATGGCCCGGCCGACCGTCGACTTGCCGCAGCCGGACTCGCCAACGAGAGACAGCGTCTCGCCACGCTCGACCTCAAAGGACACGCCGTCCACGGCGTAGACCCAGTTGGACTTGCGGCTGAACAAGCCGCCGCGGACCGGAAAATGCTTCTTGAGGTCGTTGACCTGGAGCAATGGGGCGCTCATGCCGCGGCCGCCTCCTTGCGCGCATAGTGGCAGGCTGCGATGTGACGGGGCCCCTTCTCTTCGAGACCCGGCGCGACCTGCCGACAGAGATCGGTCGCCAGCGAACATCGCCCGGCAAAGACGCAGCCCTCGATCCGCCCCTTGAGGCTGGGTACCTGGCCGGGGATCTCGGCAAGCCGCCGCGCCGCGCCTGTCAGCGAGGAGCCGAGCTTGGGCACCGCGCCGAGCAGGCCCTGCGTATAGGGATGACGGGGCGAGCGGAACAACTCGGCCACCGGCGCCTCTTCAACCTTGCGGCCGGCATACATCACCATGACGCGCTCAGCGATTTCAGCGACCACACCGAGATCGTGTGTAATCAGAACGATCGCCGCGCCAACGCGGCGCTTGAGGTCGAGCATCAGCTGCAGGATCTGCGCCTGGATGGTGACGTCAAGCGCCGTGGTCGGCTCGTCGGCGATCAGGAGTTTTGGATTGCAGGCGAGCGCCATCGCGATCATCACGCGCTGCCGCATGCCGCCGGAAAGCTGATGCGGATATTCGCGCACGCGCCGCACAGGCTCGGGGATGCCGACCAGTGTCAGCATCTCGATGGCGCGCGCCTCGGCAGCCTGCTTGTCGAGCCCCTGATGCATCCGCAGCGTCTCGCCGATCTGGCGGCCGACCGTCAGCACCGGATTGAGGCTCGTCATCGGCTCCTGGAATATCATCGAAATGTCGTTGCCGCGAATGGCTCGCATCTCGCGTTCGGACAGTTGCAGCAGATCCTTGCCCTGGAAGCGGATAGAACCCGCGATCTTGCCCAGAGGCTCGGCGATCAGCCGCATCAGCGACATCGAGGTGACCGACTTGCCGCAGCCGGATTCCCCGACGATGGCCAGCGTCTCGCCTTCGTTGACGTGGAAGGAGACGCCGTCGACGGCGCGGTTGATGCCCTCGGGGGTACGGAAATGAGTCTGCAGATTTTCGACTTCGAGCAATGCCATCGGATCAGAGACTCTTGGCCATTCGCGGATCGAGCGCATCACGCAGGCCGTCACCAAGCAGGTTGACGGCGAGCACGGTGACGGACAGAAACGCGGCGGGAAAGAACACGATGTAAGGCTTGACCTGCCAGAGCGCCCTGCCCTCGGCCATGATGTTGCCCCAGGACGGAATGGTGGGTGGCGTGCCGGCGCCGATGAAGGAGAGGATCGACTCCACGATCATAGCGCTGGCGCAGATATAGGTCGCCTGGACCAGCATCGGCGCCAGCGTGTTCGGCAGGATGTGGCGAAGGATGACCATCGGCGTTCGCGTGCCCGAGGCCGTGGCGGCGTCCACATAGGGCTGCTCGCGCAGCGACAACACGACACTGCGCACCAGCCGCGAGACGCGCGGAACTTCGGCAATCGTGATGGCCAGGATGACGTTGCCGACGCTCGCGCGCGTCAGCGCCATCAGTGCGACGGCCAGCAAAATCGGCGGTATCGACATCAGCCCGTCCATGAACCGCATCAGGATGCTGTCCGCCCATCGCACGAAGCCCGAGACGAGGCCGATGGCGAGACCGGCGAGTGAGGACAGTATGGCTACCGACAAGCCCACGGTGAGCGACACCCGTGCCCCGTAGAGCACGCGTGAATAGATGTCGCGGCCCAGCAGGTCGGTGCCGAACCAGAAATCCGCGGAAGGCAGGCGCGTACGCTTGGCGGGCGCGAGCGCGGTGGGATCGACGGTTCCGAGCCAGGGCGCGAAGATTCCGACCAATACGAGGCAGAGCAGCAAGGCGCCGCCGATCGCAACCGTCGGATGATTGCGCAGGAAGCCGAACACACCGCGCCGGATGGCCACCGGCAGCAGCAGGTCTGGCAGTTGCGGCGAGATGACGAGGCCCGGCGGCACCGGCGCCGTGCTTGATGTGGAGATGCTCAATAGCGGATCCTCGGATCGACCAGGGTGTAGGTGACGTCGACCATCAGGTTGACGAGCACATAGAGGAAGCTGAACAGCAGGACGATGCCCTGGATGACCGGGTAGTCACGGCGCAGGATCGCGTCGATCGTCAACCGGCCAAGGCCGGGGATGGCGAACACGCTTTCGGTCACCACCGCGCCGCCGATCAGCAGCGCAATGCCGATACCGATCACCGTCACGATCGGCACGGCTGCGTTTTTAAGCGCGTGAACGAACAGGATGTTGCGCTGCCCGAGGCCTTTGGCGCGGGCGGTGCGGACATAATCCTGCTGCAGCACCTCGAGCATGGAGGCGCGGGTAATGCGCGCGATCAGCGCGATATAGACGGAGCCGAGGGCAAGTGCCGGCAGAATCAGGTTCTTCAGCCATGGCCAGACGCCCGCAGTCAACGGCGTGTAGCCCTGCACGGGCAGCCATTCGAACTGCAGTGCGAATACATAGGCAAGGACGTATCCGACAACAAAGACGGGAAGCGAGAAGGCGAACACGGCGAATGCCATGATGGTGCGGTCGATCCAGCTTCCCGCCTTCCACGCCGCCGCCACGCCGAGCGGCACCGCGACAAGGATGGTCAGGACGAGCGTAATCGCCATCAGCGAGAGCGTCGGCTCGATGCGCTGCGCGATCATCGCGGAGACCGGCAGGTTGGTGAAGATCGAGGTGCCGAGATCGCCATGCAGGATGTGCCAGAGCCAGGTTCCGAACTGGATCAGAAACGGCCGGTCGAGGCCGAGGCCCTGGCGTATGCGCTCAACGTCGGCGGGGCTCGCCTGATCGCCTGCGATCACCGCGGCCGGATCGCCCGGCGCGATGTAGAGCAGACTGAAGACGAACAGCGCAACGATCCCCATCACGGGCAAGGTCGAGAGAAGGCGCCGAAGGATATACGAGACCATGTGGGTTTACTGCGCCGTCATGCGGTCTTTGACACGCCCCAGAAGAAGGGCAGCGGCCCCTTCGCGATACCGGCGACGTTCTTGCGCCACGCCGTGTAGCTCAGGAAGAAACCGGTCGGCGCATAGACCACGTCGTCGATCGCCGCCTTGTTGAGGCGTTTCACCGCAGCCTTCTCCTCATCGAGATTTTTGGCGTCGAACCACGCCGTGACTTCTTTTTCCACGACCTCGCTCGTGGGCCAGCCAAACCACGCCTTGTCGCCATTGGCGCGAATGGCGTTGTAGGCGGCGGGACTGATGCAGTCCGCGCCGGCGTGCCAGGTGTGAAACATCCCCCAGCCGCCCTGGCCCGGCGGCGTCTTCTGGGCGCGGCGGGAGCCGACCGTCCCCCAATCGGTCGCAACGAAGTCGACATTCATTCCGATTTGCTTCAACAGATCGGCGGTGACATCGCCTTGCGCCTTGGTGATCGGCTGATCCTGCGCCACGACGCAGGTGACCGGCTGGCTTGAATAGCCGCTCTCGGCAAGCAGCTTCTTGGCCATTGCGAGATCGCGCTTGCCTTTCAGTATCTCGCCGCCCTCTTCCGTGTAGAGCGGTGTATCCGGCGTGAAGAAGCCCGGCAGCGGCTTCCAGAGCGCGGTATCGTCGCCGACCAGCGCGCGCATGTAGTCTTCCTGGCTCAGCGCCGCGAGCACGGCACGCCGCACCTTCACATCGTTGAAGGGCGGATGCAGGTGGTTCATCCGGAATGAGCCGATGTTGCCGAGGGGATCGGCGATATCGACGTTGATGTTGCGGTTCTTCTTGAGCGACGGCACGAGATCGGTGATGGGGCTCTCCCACCAATCGACCTCGCCATTCTGAAGTGCTGCCGCCGCCGTGGCGGGATCCGGGATCACCACCCATTCGATGCGGTCAACCAACATCTGCTTGCCGCCGGCCAGCCAGGACGTCTTCTCCTGCCGCGGCGTGTAATCGGCAAACTTCTCGAACACCGCCTTGGCGCCGGGCACCCATTCGCCCTTTGCAAACTTCATCGGGCCCGAGCCGATATATTCGGGGATCTGCTTGAACGGATCGGTCTGGGCGATACGCTCCGGCATGATGAACGCGCAGGGCGTGCTATTCTTGCCCAACGCCAGCAGCATCTTCGGATAAGGCGCCTTCAGCGACCATTTGAAGGTCCTGTCGTCGACGGCAGTAAGCTCGTTCTGGATCGCCTTGAGCATCAGGCCCATCGGATCGCGCGCCGACCAGCGCGCGAGACTCGCCACCACATCCTTGCTGCGGACCGGCTCGCCGTCGTGAAACTTCAGCCCCGGCCGGAGCCGAAAGGTCCAGACCAGCCCGTCATCAGACACCTCCTCGGATTCGACCATCTGGCGCTGCGGCTGCAGCGTGGCGTCGAGGCCATAGAGGGTGTCCCACACCAGCGCAGCCGCGTTGCGCACGACGTACTGGGTCCCCCAGATCGGGTCGAAATTCGCGAGGTTGGCCTGCGGCACAAACCGCAGCGTGCGCGCGGCGGCGCCTTGGGAAAGCGCCGGCATCGAAAGGCCACCCGTCGCCGCCAGGCTGCCTACCCCAGCCAATCCCTTCAACACAGTCCTGCGATCCATGGAGTTCTCCCAGTTTCGGGTTGTATGGCGGTTCCGACCAATTCATTGGCCGAAGGTTCGATGCCGCGTGAGGTGAAACGGGCCAGTCAAACCGATGCCAAATCAGTCTCCGTTTTCTTGCAAGCGGTATGCCAGCACGGCCCACTCGCGCGGCTGCCAGTTTCCGGCTGCCCACACGGGAAGCCCTTTCGGGCGATCACATTTTTGCGCGGTCATATCCATCTGCGGTTCTGCCTAACCTGCGAGCTGTTTGAACTTCGATGATTGCTGCGGATGCCACCAACGACCGGCAATGACGACGCCTTCGGACGCGATCTTGCGGTCGCCGATCAGGTGCTCGCCGACGGCGTCGACATAATCGAACTGGCCTTGCTGGACCGAGATGAGGGTGGCGTCTCCCGCGCTTCCCGGCTTGAGGCTGCCGAGTTCGGGACGTCGCAGCGCCATCGCCGCGTTGACCGTCGAAGCCGCGACCACATCGGCGAGCGGCATGCCCATGCACAGAAACTTGGACATGGTCGTCACTTGGTCGAAGGCCGGCCCGTCGATGCACAGAGTATGAACGTCAGAGGAGATGGTGTCGGGATAGAAGCCGTTGGCAAGCATAGCGCGCGCGGTCTTGAAGGCGAATGAGCCTTTGCCGTGGCCGATGTCGAACAACACGCCGCGTTCGCGCGCCTCCAGCACCCCCCTCTTCACCGTGCCCTGGGCGGTGGCGGGCGTGTTGGGAAACGGCCGGAACGCATGCGTGAGGACGTCGCCCGGACGCAGACGGGCAAGCACCTCCTCGTAGCTCGGCGGCGGATGGTCGATATGCGCCATCAGCGGCATTCCAACCTCTTCGGCGACCTCAAGCGCGATGTCGAGCGGCACGATCCCCGAGGTTCCCGAGGCGTGGAGCCCTACCCGCACCTTGATGCCGACGATGAGGTCGCGGTTTTGCTCGGCTACCTTGACGGCGTCGATCGGGTTCATCAGCCGCATCTCCTCGCTCTCGCCGACCATGACCCGGTGCGAGAAGCCGTAGATGCCGGCGTGGGAGACGTGCAGATAGGCCAGAATGCGGACCTGGCTTGGCTCGATGACGTGCTTGCGGAAGCCGGCGAAATTACCCGGGCCGGCGCTGCCGGTGTCGACCGCCGTGGTGACGCCGGAGGTACGGCAGAAATCCTCGGCGTCGATGCCGAGCGAGGTACCGCCCCAATAGACGTGGGTGTGCAGATCGATCAATCCGGGGGTGACGATGTAGTCAGACACGTCCCGCACATCGGTTCCGGGATCGGCCTTGAGCTCGCTTCCGACCATCGCCACCTTGCCGCCGGCGAAGGCGACATCCGTCACGGCGTCGAGCTTCTGGGAGGGGTCAACCACCCGGCCGCCGCGCAGGATCAAATCGAAAGGCATCGTTATCTCCTGAAATGACGGAAGCAGCGCGAGGGTGCCTCGCCCATCCACGGAAGCGCGTGCACCGACGAGCCGTCAGCCATCGAAGGCCGCCTGGGCTTCCGGCAAATCCCAGATCTTGCCGATCGCCGCGTTCGCGGCCGAGATCATCGCGGTCTCGTCACCGTGAATGTATCGGCCCGCATCGATCAGCACACGACCGTCAACGATGACCTGATCGATGTTGGCGCGGTTTCCGAGCGCAACGAGCCCGCGGCGCGGGTCGAACAACGGCTGCAAATGGGGGTGGGTCAGATCGACCACGGTGAGATCGGCGGTGGAGCCCGGCGCGATTGTCCCGAGGTCCGGTCGCTTGATGACCGCCGCCGCGGTTGCAGTGACCGACTCGATCAACTCCGGTGCATTGGCTACATCCGCGCGGCTGGATACAATCTTCGAGATCATCGACGCGGCGTTGAGTTCGCCGAGCAGGTCCATGTTGTAACCATCGGTTCCGACCACCGTCCGGACGCCGTGCTCCGCGAATCGGCCGAACGCCGCGGTAATGCCCGAGCGGGCAAACACGCGCGGGCAGTTCAGCACCGTGGCACCCTTCGCCGCCATCAGCTTCAAATCATTATCAGTGCTCGCGATGCAGTGCGCGGCCATAAGATCAGGTGCCAGAAGGCCCAGCCAGTCCAGATATTCGGCCGGCGTGCGACCGCCGTGCCGGCTCCCGATCGTAGCAACCTCGGCCTGGCTTTGTGCGAGATGGGTGGTGATGGGAATGTCGAGTTCGCGCGCGCGAGCGGCGCACGCCCGCAGCAAATCCGGACCGCAGGTGTCGGTCGCGTGCGGGCTCATCGCAAGGCCAATCCGGCCGTCGCCTCGCCCGTTCCAGCGCTGATAGAGCGCGTTCCAGGTGTCCATATCGGCCTGGCCGTCATCGCCCGCGTAATGCACCACGCCATCGGGACCGGCCTTGGCATCCGACGTGGAGAACAGGTAGGGCGCGCCGTAGAAGCGGATGCCCATTTCCTCGGCGGCATCGAACATCTCCGGGATGGTGTTGCGGAACGGCTCCATTACCGTGGTGGCGCCGCCCTTCAGCAATTGCAGGATGCCGAGCCGCGCGATCGCGAGCCGCTCTTGCGGTGACAGCAGGTCGGCGCCGCGCTTGGTCAGCGGCAGCAATACCGTATAGACGATGCTCTGATTGTTCCTCCGACCATTGCCGTCTTCGGTGTGCGTCCGGGCGACGGCTTCGCTGAAGCAGTGGTTGTGCAGGTTCAGAAGGCCGGGCAGCACGAAACGGCCCGGTCTGTCGAAGACCTCGGTGGCCGACGGCCGGTCGCGCGTGACGGCGGCGATCCGTTTGCCTTCGAGCAACACCCAATGATCGCGCAGCACCTCCTGCGCGCCATCTTTTCGCGACAACACATAGCTGCCAAAGATCGCGGTGGTACTCATGCCGGTTTCACATTCCAGAATACGGCCGTACCGTCGAGGATGCCGGTGATGTTCGAGCGGTAGGCGGTCGGTTGCTTGTACTGACCGATCGGGAAGTAAGGAATCTCCTCGAACGACAACGCCTGGATATCGCGGCAGATGCGCTGCTGCTCGGCAAGGTTGGCGGCGGCGAGCCACTGGCTTCGTAGTGCCCCCATCTTCTCGCTCCTGTACCAGCCGGCCACTTTGCTGTCGCCGCGCAGGTTCGAGTTGCCGGCCGGGTTCAGCCAATCGATACCTTGCCAGTTGCCGACGCCAGCGCTCCAGCCGCCCTGGGCGACCGGATCCTTTTTCAACTGCCGCTGCAGCACCACGCCGAAATCCAGTCCGGCATATTCGACGTTCATGCCGGCCTGCTGCAGCATGTCGGCTGCGATGTCGCCGAGCGGCTTTTGTGCAACCGAATTGGTGGGGACGAGCAGCACCACCTTCTCGCCATTGTAACCAGCGGCTTTCAGATCAGCCTTGACCTTCGCCATGTCGCGCGACCCGCGAAACACATTGAGGCCGACATCGCTCGCCATCGGCGTACCCGGCGCAAAGAAGCCGATAGGCGAGGATTGATGGGCGGGATCATCGCCCGCAACCGCAGTCATGAAGGCGGACTGGTCGATCGCGCCCAACAGAGCCCGGCGAATGGCGGGATTGTCGAACGGCGGCTGCAGATGGTTCACGCGCAACATGCAGGTGTAACCGCGCGGATCGAGGATTCGCGTGGTGATGCCGCCGGTACGATTCAGCACCGGCAGCAGATCGTGTGGCGTTGTTTCCTGCCAATCCTGCTCGCGCGTTTGCAGCGCAGCGACACCTGTTGCCGCGTCCGGCATCGTCGTCCAGACCACGCGGTCGTAATGGACGATCTTGGGACCGGCGGTCCAATCTGGCTTGCCGTCCTGACGGGGCTGATAGCGATCGAAACGGGCATAAACGTTGCGCGCGCCCTGCACGCGCTCATCCGCCACAAAGCGGAAGGGACCGCTGCCCACGACCTCGCCCAGCGGCTTGAACGGATCCTGGCTCGCCAGCCGCTCCGGCATCATGAACGGCGCCTGGATCGCGGCCTTGCCGAGCGCCGCAGGCAACAGAGCGAAAG
Organism: Bradyrhizobium sp. 170; assembly: GCF_023101085.1. Classification (NCBI taxonomy): domain Bacteria; kingdom Pseudomonadati; phylum Pseudomonadota; class Alphaproteobacteria; order Hyphomicrobiales; family Nitrobacteraceae; genus Bradyrhizobium; species Bradyrhizobium sp. 170. Next base: position 5,451,288 of record NZ_CP064703.1, read on the forward strand.
GCCTGCTGAGTCGAAAACGGATGGTACGGTCATCCGGTGCCGACAGTTCATCCGTTGCAGCCATCAACTCGGCGCCGAACCCGTCGCGGGCCGCCCATCGGCGGATGCTCGCGACGCAATCGCGCGCCAGCACGCGCTCGCCATCATGCCAGAGCAGACCGTCGCGCAACATCAGGTCCCATTGCCGCTCGTCGTTGGACACGACATGCCCGGACACCATCTGAGGCGAGACCTCGAGCGCTGAATTCATGCCATAGAGCGTGTCGTAGACCATGAACCCGTGGTTTCGGGAAACCTGCGCCGTGGAGTAGATCGGATCGATGAAAGTCAGGTCGATCACCGGAATAAAGCGCAGCGTGGTCTGCGACTGCGCCCGCAGGATTCCCGGCAGCGACAACACCGGCGCTGCGGCGGCGGTCTTTAACAGTGAACGACGGGAAACGAGCATCAAGGACTCCTGGGATATCTAATCGGCACAGCTCTCAGAGGGGCGCTGCTTCGTAACGTTTGAAGTTCGCCGCGATCGCCTCTCCCGTTGTGATCCACAGATCGGGGCAGGATTTGGCATAGGTGAGAAATTCCCGCAGCAGTCGAAGCCGCATCGGACGACCGCTGCATTGCGGATGCAGCACGGTCGTAACCATCGCGCCCCAATCCCTGACCTCATCGAGCTCATCCTTCCAGATCGAGAGCACGTGCTCCTTCGGAAAGATCGGCCGCGGGCTGAATCGGGCGGACAGTCCGTGCATCCAGTCGTCGTAGCTTGCGGTCACCGGAAGCTCGATCGTGCCCGGCCTGCCATCGGCAAGGCGGTGGCGGTAAGGCCGCACGTCGTCGCGAAATGACGAGGTGTAGACGATGCCGTGGCGCACCAGCGCCACACGCAGCTCCTCGGTGAATTCGCCGTAAGGCGCCCGATAGCCGGTCGGCTTGACGCCAAGCCTCCGCTTCAGCGCCTCAAAGCCGCGCTCCAGTTCCTCCTCGATCCAGGGGTCGCCCGGATCCGGCAGCAGATGGTGATAACCATGATGGCCGATCTCGTGGCCCGCCCTAAGAATAGCCTCAGCCATCGCCGGATGCGCATCCACCGACCAGCCGGTGACGAAGAACGTCGCCTTCAGATCAAGCTGATCGAGCAGCTCCAGCAGTTTCGGCGTGCCGACGCGAGCCTCGTAGCCGCCATAGCTCATGGTGATGAGGCGCTGGGCGTGAGCTGCGTCCTTGCTGGTCCAGGCGCTCTCCGCATCCACGTCGAAGGAGAGGAACATCGCTGATGTATAGGGCTTGGGCCACGGATAGTCCGGGGCCGGCGGCGCGGCGTTCGCGGGAATGAGCGGAATGCTCGCGAGTGCTCTACTGTCCAGCATTGATGGTCGCCTTCTCTACGCCGTAGTCGGTCAATTTCCACTTCGCCAGCAAGGCACGGTAGGTGCCGTCCGCGATCAACGAGTCCAGGGCCTCCACGACCGCTTGCTGCAACACCTTCTCCTTCACGCCCAACGCAAGCCCGGTGAACTGGGTGGCGAACACGTCGCCGACCGGGACATAGGTGCCCGGCTCGAGGTCCATCATGTAGGGAAGCGTCTCGCCACCCTGGACGGCCGCGTCGATTCGACCCTGCCTTAGCTGAGTCCGGGCATCGGCCGATCCTTCCGTGCCGACGAATTGAACCGGGTTGCCGCCGCAATGTGCCTCGCTCCAGGCAGCGATCAGCTTCGGAAAGGACGTGCGCCGGCTGGCGCCGACCTTCTTCCCGCAAAATGCCATCGTATCCTTGAACTCGGCGGCGCGCGATTGCTGCACGAAGAACCGAGGCCCATTGCGGAGGTAGTCGACAAAGGTCGCTGTATCCTGCCGGCTCGCCATATCAGTCATGCCGGACAGGATCGCATCCACCCTCCCCGTCGCAATCGCAGGCATCATCTGATCGAAACTGGTTTGCTGCCAGTCGAACTTGACGCCGAGCTTCTTGCCGAGCGCCTCGCCAAGCTCGACGTCAAAACCGGTCAGCGTATTGGTCGCGGGATCGCGGAATTCCAGAGGCGGATAGTTCGGTACGATGGCGACCTTGATACTGCCCTGCCTGGCGATTTCCGGAGGCAGTTCGATCGCCGTGGCCGAAATGATAGCGGCGCAAGTGAGCGCGGCAGCGAGAAACCATTTCATCATGACCATCGCCCCATCAGATCACCGCGGAAAGAAAGGATTGAGTACGCACTTCACGGGGCTTGCCCAGAACCTCCGCCGCAGGCCCGGACTCGACGATGGCGCCATGATCCATATAGACGACCGTATCCGCCACCTCCCGTGCGAAGCCGAGTTCGTGCGTCACCACCATCATCGTCATGCCGCTGCGAGCCAGCTCCTTCATGACGGTGAGCACCTCTCCGACCAGCTCCGGATCGAGCGCACTCGTCGGCTCGTCGAACAGCATCAGCATCGGCTTCATGGCGAGCGCGCGGGCGATCGCCACCCGCTGCTGCTGCCCGCCGGAAAGCTGCGAGGGATAGGCATCGGCTTTCGCCGCCAGCCCGACGCGTGCGAGAAGCTCCATCGCCTCCGCCCGCGCGTCCTCGCGACTGCGGCCCTGCACCTGCACCGGACCTTCGGTGATATTTTCAAGCGCGGTCTTGTGCGGGAACAGGTTGAAACGCTGGAACACCATGCCGGTCTTCAGGCGCTGGCGCGCGATCTGCCGCTCGGTGAGGCGATGCAATCGCCTACCCTCTTCGCGTACGCCCAGCAGCTCGCCATCCAGCCAGATGCCGCCGCTATCGATCGACGTAAGCTGATTGATGCAACGCAGGAGCGTCGTCTTACCCGATCCCGACGCCCCGATCAGGCACAGCACCTCGCCTGCCCAGACATCCAGCGAGACCCGATTCAGGGCCTGAAACTCTCCAAAGTTCTTGCTGACCGAACGGATGGCGACGAGGGGCTGGGTCATCGGGTGATCTGCAACGTGCCACGCGCGAAACGTCGCTCGAGAAGCATTTGCAGCGGCGTCAAAATCGACACCACGAGCAGATACCAGGAGCCGGCGACGATCAGGAGTTCGATCACGCGTGAGTTCGCGTAATAGATATTCTCGGCGTTGTGCAGCACCTCCGGATACTGGATGACGCTGGCCAGCGACGTGGCCTTCACCATGCCGATGAACTCGTTGCCAAGCGGTGGGATCACCACCCGCATCGCCTGCGGCAGGATGATCCGGCGCAGCGCGCGCAGCCGTCCCATGCCGATCGCCTGCGCGGCCTCATATTGTCCAACGTCGACCGACAGCATACCCGCCCGCATCACCTCGGACGTGTAGGCGCCCTGATTGATGCCGAGGCCGAGCAGTGCGGACAGAAACGGCGTCATGACATCGACCGCCCGAGCCGACCACAGGCCCGGAATTCCGATCGTCGGAAACACCAGCGCGAGGTTGAACCACAGCAGTAACTGCAGGATCAACGGCGTGCCGCGGAACAGCCACGTATAGCCAGCGGCAACCGACGTCAGCACTGGATTGGACGAGAGCCGCATGATTGCGACGACGACGCCCAAGACGATGCCGAGGGACATCGCGAGCACCGCCATCACCATCGTGTTGGTGATGCCCTCGAGGATCACCTTCGCGGTGAGGAAGCGGCTGACATAGGTCCATTCGATCTGACCGTTGACGAAGGCGCGACCGATCGCAGCCAGTACGACGAGAATCGCCGCCGCGGCGAGCCATCGCTGCCAATGAACCTGACGCGCGACCGTCATCTCCGAAATATCGGGGAAGCCTCCCGCAAGTGTGGGCGCTGCTCTCATTGCGTGGACGCATTCATCATCGGTTGGGCCACGGCGTTCGCGCCCAATCCGTATTTGTCGAGAATGGCCTTGTAGGAGCCGTCTGCGATCATGGCTGCAAGGTGTTGCGTCACCACCTCGCGCAGCGCCACGTCGTCTTTCCGGAACATGATGCCTTGATAGCCAGTGGCGAACGGCTCTCCGATGACACGGTATTTCCCCACCTCCTGCTGCTGGGCGTAAGGCAGCGTCTCGGTGCCCTGCACCGCAGCGTCGATGCGACCCTGCTTGAGCTGGTTACGGACGTCGATGCTATTCTCGCCAGGGACATACTGCACGGCGGGCTTGCCGTTCGCTTCGCAATTCTGCTTGCTCCATTTCTCGATCTCGACCGGGAAACTGGTGCTGCGTGTCGTCCCGACCTTCTTGCCGCAGAGATCGATGGGAGACGTCGCCGCATTTTCCGTCAGAATGAAGAACTGCGGGCCCGTCGCCAGATAGTCGATAAAATCCGCGGCCTCACGCCGCGAGCTACGGTCCGAGATGCCGCTGATGATGAAATCCGCGCGCTTGGTCTGCAATGAGGGGATCAGCTCGGCGAACGGTGTTTCGCTCCAGATGATCTTCACGCCCAGCCGCTTGGCAAGTTCGTTGGCGAGATCGATATCGAGCCCGACGAGCTGGTTGGTCGAGGGATCACGATATTCCATGGGGGCGTAGGTCGAGTTGACCGTCAGCCGCAATGCGCCCGCCTGCTTGATCGGCTCCGGCAGTTCGGCAGCTTGTACAGATGCAACAGAAACCAGCGCGGCGAAGCCAACGGAGAACCAGAGACGTGTCATATCAGTTCCTTCTGCCCGCACTGCGACTGGCCGCTTGATGCTTAATCGCATCGAGCGTGGCCGGCTCGACGACGCCCGCACGCTCTGTGATGGCCGTGTATTGCTCGGGCCGCCGGTGCGCGGCGAAATTGAACATCTTGTCCTTGCCCTGGCGGCAGAGATCGAGGTCGAGGTCGGCGACGACAATCTCGTCCGCGAGCGTTTGCGCCTCGGCGACGATCCGGCCATTGGGATCCACGATGCAGGAGCCACCGATCAGTCCGGAGCCATCCTCGTTTCCTGCCTTGGCGACCGCGATCGCCCAGGTGGCGTTCATGTAGGCGTTGGCCTGGGTCACGAGCCTGGAATGGAAGGTGCGCAGCGCTGCGTCTTCGGAGACACCGCCGTTTGGATCATACGCCGCGGAGTTGTAGCCGACGCAAACCAGTTCGACGCCTTGCAGGCCCAGCACCCGCCAGGCTTCCGGCCAGCGGCGATCATTGCAGATCATCATGCCCATGATCGCGTGGCGCCAGTCCGGTCCCGCCCGAAAGGCAGGAAATCCCAGATCGCCATATTCGAAATAGCGCTTCTCGAGCTGCTGGTAGGGTTCGCCGGCACGTGGCTCGACTGAGCCAGGCAAATGCACCTTGCGATAGCGCCCGAGAATTTCGCCGTCGCTATCGACCAGGATCGAACAGTTGAAGCGCTGACCGTCCGATGTCAGTTCGGCGTAACCGACATAGAAACCGATGCCGAGCGCCTGAGCACGATCGAACAAGGCCTGCACGGCCGGATTCGGCATGCCATGCTCGAAATAATGATCGAGTGCTTTGCCTTCGATGAGCCATCGCGGGAAGAAGGTCGTGAACGCCAATTCGGGAAAAACGACCAGTTTTGCGCCGCGCGCAGCCGCTTCCTCCAGCAACGCCAGCATCCGGGCGAGCGTATGCTCCCGCGTATCAGCTTTTTGCGTCGGCCCCATCTGAGCGGCGGCGGCGCGGAGCATTCGAACCAACATTGCCTCCAATCTGAGCGGATTGCTTACTCAGGAGGCGGATGATCCAGCTCCGATAGCGCTCCGATGCAGGGGTGATTACGCGGAAGCGCAGCCCTAAACGCAATCACTCGTGCTATGATATTTTCAGTGATACAATAACCGGTAGTTATATGAACCTGCGCCAATTGGAGATCCTGCGAGCGGTTATCCGCCATCGGACCACGGTCGCGGCGGCGGACGAACTGGCGCTGTCGCAGCCGGCGATCAGCAACGCGCTGAAGGCGATGGAGTCGCAGGCGGGCTTCGCCTTGTTCGAGCGCGTCAACAACCGGCTGTTCCCGACATCAGAGGCGATGGCGCTCTACAAGGAAAGTGAAGCGATCTTTGCGCTCCACGCCAAACTCGAAAATCGCGTGCGCGATCTGAGAGAGTGCCGCACAGGGCTGCTATCGATCGTGGCGACGCCGCCGCTGGCCTACAGCATTATTCCGCACGCTCTATCGGACTTCCTGCGCCGCCGTCAGCAGACGCGTGTCTTCTTCGATGTGCGACGCTACGAAGGCATCATCGACGGCGTGTCGAGCAGGGTCGCCGAGCTCGGCTTTGCGCTAGGGCTGTCGCATCATCCTGGCATTGCGCATGAGGTGGTTCACACCGGCGAAATGGTCTGCGTCCTGCCGCCGAACCATCCGCTGGCCGAACGGCCGGTCATTTCCGCTTCCGACCTTGTCGGCTTGCCCTTCATCGGGCTGGAGCGCGGCACGCGGTTGGGCGAAGCCGTGCGCGAGAGCTTTGCGCAGGCCGGCGCGCCGTTCCAGCCAACCGTCGAGGTGCGATACTGCAATACGGCCTGCGTGCTCGCGGCCGCTGGCGTGGGCGCGGCGGTCGTCGATCCGTTTTCACCGCGCCAGAGCGGCGGGCAGGACCTCATCGTTCGGCCTTTCACGCCCAAGACCGTGGCGGTGGCCTATATGCTGTGGTCCGAGGCGGAGCCGCTATCGCGCCTGGCCAAGGCATTCCTGAATCAAGTCCGGCAGGCGAGCCGCTCGCTGGACCGCGATGCCTCTTAAGCGTTGAATCGCGTGCAACAGGGCGCGCTTGGCTTGAGGCTGCTCACGTTGCATGCCCGCAGCGAAAATTCACCGCCCGAGCAACTTCTTGATACCGTTCAGTCCGAGGCGCAGGAAGGGGTCGGAATGGACGTAGAAGAACTGCACACCCTTTTCGAGCCAATACGGCAATTCGTCGGCCGTCACGAGCGTCCCGGCGATCTTGCCGGCGGCGCGGATCTTGTCGACGGTGAAAGCGACCTTGTCAATGACGGCTTGCGGCCGCGGCTGGCCGAACGGCGGGGCTGGCGGGTATCCCATGTTCTGTGACAAGTCACCGGGTCCGATGAAGAATACATCGATGCCTTCGACGGTGACCAGTTGGTCGATATTGCCGATAGCCTCCAGCGTCTCGACCATCGAGACGACAAGGCGTTTTTCGTGATCGGCCGGACAGGCATAGCGAACCGCGTCGACGATGGCGCGGGCCTGAGCCGCGGTATCGACCATCGGTACCATCAACCCGTCGGCCCCGGCATTCAGATAGCGGATCAGCAGCGAACGCTGGTGGGAATCCGGGCGCACGATCGCGGCTCCGCCGGCACCTCGAATGACCTGCGCCGTATTGCGCACATCCTCGAAACCCCACGCACCATGCTCGCAGTCGACGAAAATCGAGTCCGCGCCAAGTTCAACCAGTCGCACCGAGAGGCCGGGCGAAACGTGGTGGGGGTTGAACATGGTGATCGCCTCGCCTTTTGACAGGCGCTCGCGCAGCTTCGCTCCATTCATGGCCGTTCCTTCCGGTCTATTTCTTTGGCTTGTCGGGGGTGTCGTCCGGTGCGCCCACCCAGCGCGCGGTCTCGATATCGGCCGAGGTGTCGCGCATGAAAGTCGGGCAGATCTGCAGTTCGGGGATCATCGCGCCCTTCTGCAGGCTGGCACAAAGCAGCACCGCCCGGGCCACATCATGCGGATCGAGCATGACCGCGCGTTCACTATCCAGCGGTGGGCGGGCACGATTGTCCATGATCGGCGTGTTAGTCTCACCGGGCAAAATGGTCGTCGCGCGGATGCCCTGGTTGCGATAGGTGTTGTGCAGGAAGGTCATGAAGTTTTTGACCGCCGCCTTCGCCGCTCCGTAGGCGGCTCCGCCCAGCAGATTCGGATTGAGCGCTGCAAGTGACGAGACCGTGATGATCGTGCCCTCGCCCTTCGCAATCATGCCGGGCAGGACCGCCTGGCCCCAACAGAAAGAGCGGCCGCACGAAGACCTGGTGGAACTCTTGGTTTTCCGGCGACCTTGAGGACAAGGTCGCGCGGAGCGCGGCCGGGATAGGCCCTGAACCACTCCAGGGCGCTCACAAATTGTTCTGCAAATATTCGAACACGTAGTCGGCGTCGTTGCTCGAATTGAAATTAACCTGGTAGTCGATCGTGCCATCCTTGAGCACAACCGTGCGCTGCGGTCCAAAACTACAAGTCAGGCTTTTGATCTTCTGTTTGACGGCTTCCTTGCCGGCCTGGGAGTCACAGACGCGCCGCATGGCTTCGAGAGCTGCGCCGCAGTAACTGTATACGCTGTAGGTCTTCCGATCCTCCGGCGTCGGCGGCTTCGACCAGTCAAACTTCGCCGTGAGACTGTTGCCGCACCGCTCGTTGGTGGAGGTAACCTCTCCCGCGAGATACTTTTCCTGGTCCGCGAAATACTCCTTGTCCTTGAGCGATTGCGCAAGCGCGACCGAGGAGGAGATCGAGAGCACGACGACGGCGACACCGGCACGGATATTCATAGCGGATAACTCCAAGTTAGATGTTCATGCGCGCATCCCGTGGGGGCACGGCGTCCGGCCACTGCGACGGACCCAGGGATAGACGGACAGCGGCGGTGATTTTCCTGCGTCATCGCAGCACCTGGAGCGGCGCATCTTGATTGAAGCATTTTTGAATCATGAATGCGCCGCGTTCAGCGTAGGTGTCGGCCGCAAAAATTCCGCATTTGTTTCTCATCTCTCGCTGCGCTCATCAGCGGCACCGCATCCCGCGGATTGTCGTGATGCTGTGAGGTCTGCCATGTCCGGACGTTTTCGAGCGGCCGTCGTCGGCGCCGCCCTTGCCCTGATCGCCGGCCATGATGCCCTCGCCGCGGAGAGCGGCCTGCGGCTTCGCATCGGGCATTACAGCACCGGCAGCGGATTGATCGGCTTTGTGATCGACCGCATGGGAACGCCGATCAAGCTGCGCTTCGACGGCTCCGCCGAAATCCTGGCCTTGACTGCCGAGCCGGCTCCTTACGCTTCGATGACGCTCAAGCGCGACGACGGTGTCTCGGTTCTTCGGATCTACGAAACGGGCCGCGTCCTTGTATTCAGCGACAAATTGTCGGGCGGTTCGGCTGACGCGTATCACGACCAGGACGCCGAGCCACTCGTCGTCAAGAACGCAACGAAAGAGCAGGCCGAGACCGCGGCCGAATTGCTCGGGCTCAGGCTTAGGCGCGCGGGCGCCCCGGCGCTCAAAATCTCGCTCGACGCACCGCGTCTTTCCGATGATTCCGCCGCATGGTCCGCCATGGCAGACGCAATCGCCGTCACAGGAACAGTCCTGGCTGAGATGCTCACCTCACCGATCGCACGCGAGATCATCGCTGCGAAATTGCAGCGCGTCGTCATCCGCGACGCCGACCGGGTCGACGTCAAACTGGCGGGCGACACCCTGATCGTAGAGGTCGAAGCCAGGGAGGCGATCACAGGCCGGCCGTCCTCAGCGCGCCTCAAGTCTGCGATCGGAGACCTTCTGTAGCTGGATCGATATCCGGGCTCGAATTATCAGCAGGTGGCACGGAGAAAAATGCTGCGCCTGTCCGTCCCTCTATCGTGATGTGGTGGCGACGGCCGCAGGCCGTCTCGGAATATCACCGCGCTATGGTGCGCAATGTTGTCAAGGAGGAAGGAATCCAATGTCGGGTCTGATCACTGGGCTGGTTTTGGTCGCGCTTGGCGTCCTGGCGGCCGCTTCGAGCCTCGTCGCGAGGCGTCCGGACGCGCGGGCGTATATCGAACTGCTGCTACCCTACCAGGGATGGTTCGGATTTATCACTTGCCTGTGGGGCGCCTGGATCATCATCAACGCGATCATCAACCTGAATTGGTTCAGCTACGTGCCGGTCTGGTGGTTGACCTACCTCGCGACCGGCGTACTAATTGCGTCGCTCGGCCTGCTACTCGGCTATGCGCTGCTGACGAAGTTCATTTTCAACCACAGCGCCCAGGCAACGCAGCGCGGCGAGCAGATTCGCGCCGTCATTGTGCCCTATCAGATCGTGCTCGGTTATGCTGCGATCGTCCTCGGCCTATGGACGATCGTCGCCACGTTTCTCTATCGTATCACCTAGAGCATGATCCGGAAAAATCATGCCCTCGGGTCACGATCCGATCAGGGGGCACCGATTTTCCGAAAAGATCATGTTCAACAACAAGCTGCAGCGCGATGACGATTCACCTTGAACTCATCGCGCTCCAGCAAGTTGCTGAAAATCGTATGCTGTGTTTGGTCAACGGCTTGGTTCTCGTCACGCTTGGCACACTGCCGGCGGCTTCGATCATGCTCCGGGATTGTCTCACCTGCCGTTGGCGGCGTCTGGATCGTCATCAGCGTGATCATCTTGCCTGAACCGCTCGTCGCCGGTTACGCGCCCATGATGAAGTTCGCAGCCGACCTGCCGACCCGCAGCATGCACATCATCCGGCCACAGAGCTGACAAACAATGAGTTGACGGATAATGGCGCTCAACCGCCGAACAGTTTGGCCCGCTAGAGCATCGACGAGAGCATCCATGTTGAAAACAAACTCGTGCCTCGCGATCCTCGTGCTGAGCGTCGCGCTAGGCTTCGCCACGATCGCGCGCGCGGAGAAGCGCGTCGCCCTGCTGGTCGGCAATAACGCCTATGAGAACATTCCACGGCTGCAGACCGCCGTCAACGACGCGCGCGCGGTCGGCACCGCCCTGCGCCGGCTCGGCTTCTCGGTGATGGTCGTCGAGAACCAGCCGCGCCGTGCCATGAGCGAGGCCATGCTCGCTTTCGACAAAATGATCGAACCGGGCGACATCGCGCTGTTCTTCTTCGCCGGACACGGCTTCGAGATCCGCGGTCAGAACTACCTGTTGCCGACAGACATCCCGGAGGTCCGCGAAGGACAGGAAGAGCTGATCCGCGATTCCGCGTTTCCAGCCGACCGGATCATCGACCGGCTGCAGGCGCGCGGCGCCCGCACGGCGGTGCTCATGCTCGACGCCTGCCGCAACAATCCGTTCGAACGACCGGGCGGGCGCGGGCTCAGGGGCAGCGGCGGGCTCGCCGCGATGACGCCTGCCGAGGGCGTGTTCATCATGTTCTCCGCTGGCGCCAAGCAGACCGCGCTCGACCGGCTGTCCACCACCGAGCGCGCCTCGAACTCCGTGTTCACGCGAAACCTCGTCCGCCGGCTGGCGGAGCCTGACCTGACGCTGGTGCAGATTGCAAAGCGCTTGCAAATCGAGGTTCGGCAGTTGGCGGCGAGCGTCGGCCTCGAGCAAACGCCGGCCTACTACGACCAGGTCGTCGGCGAGATCGTGCTCAACGCAAGCGGACGCACCACGCCCGCCGACCCGCCGCCACCACAGACCGCGGCCCTGCTCTCCGACGTCGACAAACGCGCCGCCGAGGCCGTGCCGGCTCCCCCGACCGATCCTGCGATCGCCGAACTTGACGCGCTGGCGGCCGCGAAGAGCTGGAGCGAGCTCCGCAGCCACCTGACAACGGTGAGGCCGACCGCGCGCGACGCACACTGGGCTTCGTTGGCCGAACAAGCCGCGATCGGCGAATTAACTCCACTTGCAACGTCGCCGCGCCCGTTTGACGATCGGCTTGCGGCGCTCGAGCGCTATGCCACGACCTTTCCGATCCTGAACGACAACCCGAAATTCCTGGCCCTGCGCTCGTCGATCGGCCTGTCCGCGTTCGGCGACTGCCTTGAGCAGGCTTACGGGGCAGCCGATTGCCGCCGGGGACTGGAGAACTTCGTGCGCACAACGCCCAAGAGCGTCGGCACGGCGCGCGCCGACCTCGCGCGTGACGCCGCCCATCTCGTCGGACGCAAGCTCAACCGCTCGGCCGCTGCGCCGTTTTTCGCCATCGCGATCGAGGCGCCGGCCGAAACGAATGCGGCAGTCTGTACGGATCCAGATCTCACGGACGCCGTCATTGCCGCACTCAGCCGGCCTCCCGACTGGGATGAAGCCAAGGCGTCGAAGGCGCTCACGGAAGCCTGCTGGAGCACACTCGGCCCTGCGGTAGTGGCGCAGGTCGCGCGCGAGACTGGCGACAGCTACTACCTTGGCAATGCCTGCCCGACACTGCTGCGGCGCGACGCTCTAACGGGACTGCGCGCGGCCCGCTGCCAGGAGATTAAATCGCGATAGGCGAGATAGTCACGTCGCTTTCGAGGCCCCCACGACAAGCGGCGGGTCTCATCTTGAACCTAGAACGCGATGAGTTCAGGAAAAAATCGTCATCGGCGCTATATTGTCTGAGCATGATCTTTTCGGAAAACCAGATCATGCTCTGGCTCATTTCTTGAGCATGATCTCCGCGCAAAAACGCGCCGCCGTTGTTTGGTTCAAGGGGGAAACCGCTGTTCCACCATCGGCCTGAGGGCACGTTTCTCCGGATCACGCTCTGGCGGGATGAACTCCAGGTTCTTCGCCTGGACGCGCCGTGCTCAGAAGGCTGGGGCGATCAGATGAGCACCCCAGCCTTCCTGCCCGCGCGGCTACATCAGAACGAGCAGCCGAAGCTTTGCAGCGAGGTCTTGATCGCGTCCATCGTCTGCTTACACGTCCCTTCCATGGTCGACTTCGCTGATGGACTCTTGGCCATATCAAGCCACACCTTGCGCGTCTGGTCGAGCTGCGCCTTGTAGGTCGCGCGCTGTGCCTCCGGAAGCTTCGACGTAACGCAACTATCATATTTTTGCAGAAATTCGTCGCAAGCGGCGATGCCGGTGCTCTGCGCACGTGCAGGCCCGGCTACGGCAATCGCGAGCAAAGCGGCCCCCGCCAAATGCAGGAGAAGCAACGCTCTGCGCATGCTCAAGCGTGATCCGATCGCAGCCTTCGTCGTTGTATAACGCATTATCTCTTGCTCCTTTGTAGCGTGAGAGTTTGGATGGCAACATTGGAGCAGACGGACAGGCTCTCACTTTTGGTCTGTCGCCAGCCATCGCGATGTCTCGTTAGGCCGGTCCTCGTGATAGAACACAACGCACCTCCCGCAACCGAGATGTGGCCCGGACGACTTAAGCGTCGAGTTTAGGTCAGTTCGGCCCTGCGGAGGCGGGGCGCTCATGCTTACGGCCCCCTGCCGGCCTTGGCCCGCATGGATCGTCCTTATCGGTGGGCGCCGCCTTGCCTGGAGGTTCGGCCATCTCCGCGGTGGCCCCCGTTCCAGTGCCGCGATCGCTTCCCATGTTGCCGGGTGTCGATTTCCTGGCTTGTTCGTTCGCGTCAATGCACGAGCGAGCATCTTGTTTCTTCGTTGGACTGGACGGGGTCGCCACGATTCCGCGGCCGATCGCATCACCTGCGTCGTCCTGCTTGACCTCGATGGATGCACCGTCTCCAACCATCTTCACAACGGTCGGGATCGCGATCACAGCCATGACGGCGAGAGCGAAGCCGGACCACGCAATCGAACGCCGGTACCAAGCAACTGGACTGACCGCCCTTGCCGAAACCTGCGCTCGGCTCTGTTCCGACGGGGCAAGAACGCCAGCCGCCCGTGCCACCAAACCCGCTGGGGCCGTCGCAGGCCGCGCGTGGATTTCGTCCAGCAACGCCGCCGCGGAAGTTAGCTCCGCGCGGGCCACCGGGTCGTTCGCAAGTCTCGCGGCGACAGCATCCCACTCTGCCCGCGACAGGGAACAGTCGAGAAACGCAGCGATCTGAGCATTGTCGATCTCGCCCCATTGACCTGCTGCAAGGGAACCCTGCCCCAAACCCTCGGAAATGGTCCGCGACAGTTGCGCGCGAAGCAGCTCATAGGTTTGTAGCCGGTCGGAGCGGTCATCGTCCTCGGCGGGCACAGGCGCCGGTTCCTGACTAGGGCGTTCGATCATCGGGCAGAAATCCAATACCCATGTTCAGACGGACATATCGGAATTCTTTTCCAATTGCACCGCAATTTCTTTCAACCATTTCTGGGTTCGCTGCTTGAAACGATAGACTTCCTCGACCGGGCAACCCATCAGCCTCGCGATGTCTCGTGCTGGCAACGACTCATTGGCCGAAAATACGATCTGAAGGTACAACCGTTCATCGGCGGGAAGCTTTTCCGCAGCCGTATTGATGGCGGCGACGAGAGCTGCGCGGTGCTTTTCCTCCTCAAAGAGCAGCAAACGGTCCTCGGGAGTCGGCGACGAATCCGCGATCGAAATACCTCCACCCTCGCCAAGCAGCGCGTCGAGCGAGATGGCCTCGGTGGCGGGCGGCGTGCGTTCCAGTCTCGCCATGCCGGCAACGCGCGCGACCGACTCGGCAACATCAGCAGCTGTCGGATCTTGCGCCAGCCTGCCGCGCAGTGCAGCAACGAGGCGATCGGTGTCCAGCGGACAACCCTCCCACACCACGGCTGCATAAATCGCCTGGTCAAGCGGCGTTGAACGAGAAATCGCCGCCGGCAAACGCCGTCGAGGCGCCTCACGCCGCACGAGATCGATCAAGATGCGATCGACCACGGTCAGAATATAGCCCGTGAAGCTGCCGCGGCCTCCGTATAAGCGGATACGACGGAAATCATTCTCGATCAGCTTGAGGCATACTTCTTGATACGTATCCTCGCGTCCAGCTCTACCAAGGTTGCGCGGCAATTGTCTGGCGATCCGGCTACGAATGTCGGTCTCGAAGTAACGCGAGAATCTCTCCCACGCCTCGCGCGGCGTTTTACTGAACTGTCCCGCCAGTTCGTCGGCGAGAACATCGCGGGCGACAAGCGACAAATACGTCGTAAGCCGCGAGCGCCCGTCGAACCCCCGCAGCCGCGCATAATCGTCTGCCTTCAGTGATGCGACGATGTGAAGGAACGCAGCCTCCGCGTCCGCTCCTTCGCCTGCCAGCTTCACGACGATCGACCACAGTGTCGTCGAGACGTGTTCGAGAAATCTGCTCGCTGCCCCAGCGTCACCGGAGAGGGCAGCATTGACGAGCGCGCGCTCAAAGTTGCCGCTCAGCGGTGGCACAATCTGCATCTCAGGGGCGACCGGCCGTTCGGCGACCGCATTGGCACGGTCGGCATCGTTGTCGTGCGACTTGGCCTTTTTCGGGACCAACAGATTCTGGATCAACAGGCTGCGCGACCACATGACTTTTCCCCTGACAAACAGCCGACCCACCGAATGACAGTTGAACAGCCAGAGACTACGGCCTTCCCAAGTTGGCCTCTTTAGTCGCCAAATAACTGGTTCTTGTCGATAAACAACTGGTATCCCAATCTGGCGAGATTATGAATTGCAACAGTGCTAACGCTAAAATTGTAGAATGAATGCATTGCTCCATCCTGAGCGCGCTCGACTCGTCGTGCCTGCCCCGACATGGCACTGAATTGCCACAACTACGCCAACCTTGGCGCCCGCAAATGCCACGAGCCACATTGCGTCGATCGCCCTGGCACGATCTGAACCAGCCGCCGAACTAGTTCGTCTGTTGTGGGCAGAGGCACAGACGTTGCTCGCGTGAACACCATTGAGCACATAGCTGCATTGATCTCTCCGGCGTCATCGAGAGACGAAATCGAGATGCGGGATGCGTATCTATCGCGACCTGCGTGATCTTCCGGTCGCGAGCTTGTAAGTGCTTTGCACCTCGAGCGCGGTGGTGCCGGCCTTGCCCCTCAGACCGCCGGCCAGCGCCAAGAAATCGGCTGGCATTCGTAATCGTCATTCTGCGAATTGAGCCCTCGCAAGGCTCGGCTTCGTAAGTTCGCGACTTGCCAAACAAGATCACTCCGCTTCCGAAACACCGGCCAGCCTTTGACTGCAGCGCGTTCAGTGCAGCCTGCTCACATTGCTTATCGCTAGATTTTATTTGATCTCTCGGTGCACACTGAAGAGATCATGCGCTCTCCAATGTCAGCGCTTGTCGGGAAACACCTCAATAGAATGTGAGCAGTGTGACGGCGTCTGCTCACGCTTCCAGCATCCCCTGGAATGACCTCGAACATGGCGCGCCATGCGATCTCAATCGGCTTGACCGTCAAGCGGTAACTGGCGTTCGCACGCGCTCGAAGACGAAGTCGCGGTACCCGGTCTGTATTGCGGCGGCACAATACTCCCGGTACCTCGGAAACCCACCCGTGAAAAGCGTAAGTCCCTGAGCCTTGTCCTTGACGTTGGTGCCGACGTACCAGGTCTTCGCCTTGGACAAGAGCGAGCGCTGCGCCAGCTTGAACACGAGCTCCATCCAGTCGTCTTCCGCCTTCTTCGTCGGCTCGATGGTGTCGAGGCCTTGGTCGGCCATGTGCGTGATCGCAGTCGCGATCCAGTCGACATCGCTCTCGCTGATCCTGACGATGTTGGCCAGCGCAGCGGGGCCATTGGGCCCGGTGGTCATGAAGAGATTCGGGAAGCCCTCCATCATGAGGCCCAGATACGACCGGGCTCCCGCCTTCCACTTCTCGTTGACTGAACGGCCGTTGCGACCGATGACGTCGAAGGCCGTCAGCGCCCCCGTCAGCCCGTCATAGCCGGTCGCGAAGATGAGCATGTCGAGTGCGGTCTCGCCCGACTGGGTGCGCACGCCGTGCTTCGTGATCTCCACGACCGGATCGGTAACGCAGTCCATCAAGCGAACATTCGGCTGGTTGAACGTTTCATAGTACCCCGTGTCCAGGCACGGACGGCGGGCAAAGACGGGGTAACCGCGCGGCTTCAGTTTTTCGGCGGTGACGGGATCCTTGACGACCTCGCAGATCTTGTCGCGCACGAACTCGGCAACGTGCTCATTGGCCTCTTCGTTGCTCAGCAAGTCCGTGAAGGTGCCGAGCATCGTCAAACCGCCGGACCTCCAGGCATCCTCAAGGAGTTCGCGACGGCGCGACGGGGTCACGCTGAAGAAGGCACGGGTCGTCCATGGGCGCACACCGCCGTTCGGGCTGTTGCGCGCCGCCTCACGAATGCCGGCATAGTTGCGCTTCACCTCCGCCACATAGCCGGAATCCAGCTTCTGGTTGCGCATCGGCATGGTGAAGCTCGGCGTGCGCTGGAAAACAAATAGCTCACCGGCCTGCCGACCAACCTCCTGCACGATCTGGATGCCGGTCGATCCCGTGCCGATCACTCCAACACGCTTGCCTGCGAAGCTGACCGGATGGTGCGGCCATTTGCCAGCGCGCAGGAGCTGCCCTTCGTAGCCATCGATGCCAGGAATGTCCGGATCTCTTGGAATCGAGAGCGGACCGGTCGCCATCACGCAGTACGTCGCCTCAATCGTCTCGCCGCGATCCGTCGTGACCTTCCAGAGCTTGCGCGTCTCATCCCAGGCCGCGCTATTGACGCGCGTATTGAACTGATAGTGCTTGCGCAAGCTGAGCCGGTCGGCCACAAAATTGATGTAGGCCAGAAGCTCCGGCTGCGACGCGAACTCTTCGGACCAGGTCCACTCCTGTTCGATCTCGGGTGAAAAGGAATAGCTGTAGTCAATGCTGGGGAGGTCGACACGCGCACCGGGGTAGCGGTTCCAGTACCACACACCGCCGACATCGCCGCCCGCCTCGAAGGCTGCAATCCTGAGGCCCATCTCGCGAAACTTGTAGACGGCGTACAGGCCGCCGAATCCGGCGCCGACGATGACGACGTCCAAACGTTGTCCCCTCGCATCGGTGCTGTTCATGTCGGCATTTCCTCAGGTTGGTGATTTGATCTCAGCGGGAGCGTCACGCCCTAACGCCGGCCGAGGAGATCGTAGATGGAATCATCGGGAAACCGTGCGCCCAATGGCAGCCGAGGGCCAAAGCGAGGCTCTTCGGATTGGGTTGCGGCGACTTGCTCTTCCACCCAATCGTAGACAACCACGCGTCGGAAGACCCGCCATTCGCCGTCTCGCTGCTGAAAGACATCGCAATAGCGGCCGGCGATCAGAAACTGGCGAAGGCTGTCATCCCTTCCCGGCCCGCGCTGCAGGGCAAGGAAGTAGGTTTCGACAACGGCCTCCTTGAGCGCGGTAAACTCGATCAGGATGTTGCCGACCATATGGACGTTGCGTGCACCGCTCTCGAAGATTCCATGCGCCCATTGGAAGAAGCCTTCGACCGGGCCGGAATACGGGCCGTGCTGGTCCGTTGCATCCGGCCAATACGCACCGCGAAGCGACACTTCATCAGCCCGGTCGACCCCGCGGCAATAGCGATAGATGCAATCGCGGATTGCTTCTCTGTCGAGCAACTCGGCAATCTTCTCTTGAGGTATGGTCATATCAAAGCCCGTCCAAGCTCCGGCTCGATCCGCTGGGCGCATCAGCCGCTCTCCCTTGACGACAGCCACCATCTCATGTGCAGTGGAGGCAACCAACAAAAGTTCATATGTGAAGCTGAATTTCACATTCGTGAATTTGTTGCCGCAAAGGGAGGACGACGTGCCATCGCCGCTGACGACGTCGGCCTCCATTTCCGCGGCCGGATCCACTGTCAAATCCGCATTGCGTGCCATCGAAATCCTTGAGTTCTTCATGCGCGTGCGGCAACCGCGCGCGATGTCCGAGATCAGCGCGGCGCTGGGTTATCCACCGTCCAGCGCCACGGTTCTGCTCAAGACGCTGGTCGGCCTTGGCTACCTGAATTTCGACCGCAGAACGCGGGTCTATTTCCCGACGCCGAAAGTGACCTCGCTAGGCGACTGGATACCGAAAAGCCTGTTCGGCAGCAGCCGCCTGCTCGAGGCCATGCGTGACGTCCACGCCGCGACAGGTGAAGCGGTGGCGATCGGCACGACGAACGACGTGTATCTGCAGTACGTCAAGATCGTGCAATCGATCCACCCGCTTCGCTTTCATGTCGATGAGGGGACCCTTAGACCGCTGACGCAGTCCGCGCTCGGTTGGCTATTGATGTCGACGATGTCCGACGAGAAAGTCGACAGCATCGTTCGCCGCGCGAACATCGCCACGCCGAACGCGTCCGATCGGGTCAAGCTCCCGGAAATGATGAAGCGCATTCGTCAGATTCGAGGCAAAGGCTATTGCTCCGCAGAGAACGTCCCCATTCCGGGCGGAGCCACCATTTGCGTGCTGCTGCCAACCACGATTCAGAATCAACCGGTTGCATTGGGGCTTGGCGGCGCCGCCGAGCGGATCAAGCAAAACTCCAGCCGCTACTTGAACGTTCTGCGGCAGGCGGCCAGATCCATCAAAGCAAATCACGTTTCCGGCCAGCCGGTCGATGCCAGCGTTTGATGTAGTACCGGCACGGTAGACACCCGATGGATCTCACTCCTGCAAAGCCTCCTCGCGCCGCGTGCGGATCGTGGGCAGCATGATCAAAATGACCGCGATGGCGGCTGCAGCCAGCAGAGTGGCCGACAATGGCGAGGTCAGAAACACGCTCACGTCGCCGCGCGAGAGCACCATCGCGCGACGAAAATTTTCTTCGATCGCGGGGCCCAACACCAATCCAAGCAACAGCGGCGCTGCCGGCAGCTGCAGCTTGATCAGCGCATAGCCAAACACGCAGAATACGGCCGCCTCATAAACCTCGAAGGTACCGCCGTTGATCGAATAGACGCCGATCGAACAGAACACCATGATCGCCGGAAACAGATAGCGATAGGGAATGGTGAGCAGCTTCACCCACAATCCAACCAGCGGAAGATTGAGGATCAGCAGCATCAGATTGCCGACCCACATCGAGGCAATCAGCCCCCAGAACAAGGTCGGGTTCTTGGTCATGACTTCGGGACCGGGCTGGATGTTGTGAATGTTCATGGCGCCAACCATCAGCGCCATCACGACGTTCGACGGCACACCGAGCGTCAACAGCGGAATGAAGGAGGTCTGGGCTCCCGCGTTGTTGGCCGATTCCGGACCGGCAACGCCTTCGATCGCGCCCTTGCCAAACTGCTCCGGGTGCTTCGAAAGCTTCTTTTCCAGCGTATAGGAAGCGAAAGACGAGAGCACCGCGCCGCCGCCCGGCAGCACGCCGAGCAGCGTTCCAAGCGCCGTGCCACGCAGCATCGCCGGAACCATGCGCCGAAAATCGTCGCGCGTCGGAAACAGATTGGCGATCTTTTGCGTCACCAGCGACAGCTTGTCGTCCTGCTCCAGGTTCTTCACGATCTCGGCAAAGCCGAAGATGCCCATCGCCAGCGGGACGAAATCCAGGCCGTCGAAGAGCTGCGGGATGCCGAAGGCGAAGCGCTGCGTTCCCGTGCTGAGGTCAGTGCCCACGAGGCTCAACAGCATGCCGAGCACGACCATTCCGACGCCTTCAATGAAGGGGCCACTTGACAGGACCGAAGCAAGGATGAGGCCCAGGATCATCAAGGCAAAGAATTCCTTAGGTCCAAACAGCAGGGCCGCCGCCGTAAGCGGCCCGGCCAGCGCCGCAAGTGCCAGCGTCGCGACGCAGCCCGCGAAAAACGAACCGATCGCCGCCGTCGAGAGCGCAACGCCGGCCCGCCCCTGCTTCGCCATCTGATAACCGTCAATCGTGGTAATCACGGACGAGGACTCGCCGGGCAGATTGACCACGATGGCCGTGGTCGAGCCGCCATACTGCGCGCCGTAGTAGATACCAGCCAGCATGATCAGCGCAGCTTCCGGCGGCAATGCGTAAGTGATGGGAAGCAGCATCGCGATGGTGGCGAGCGGGCCAAGGCCTGGGAGTACCCCGATCAGGGTGCCCAGCAGGCATCCCAAGAAAGCGTAGAGCAGATTGGCCGGTTGGGCGGCAGTGGAGAAGCCGATCGCCAGATTCTGAAAGAGATCCATCAGGCCCCGCCTTCAATTGAGTAGCGCCGGCCACACCGGGAGCTGCAGCCCGAGGCCGTAGACGAACACCAGCAGGCACAGCGCGATCAGGACCGCCGCATTTGCCAGCGCCCCCTTCCAGGTGAACTCGGAACTGGCCTTGCTCGACACCACGATCAGGACGAAGAGCGAGCCCACAAGGCCGAGTGGAAAGAGCAGAACGGCAAACAGGATCACTGAACCCGTGACCCACGCGAGGCCTTTCACGTCCCATCTACGCAAGGCCTGCCGTTCGGCCGTCCGCCTCACAGCTCCCAGCATCACGGCCAACCCGATGGCCGCGAGCACGATCGCGAGCAGCCGGGGAAAATAGCCCGGCCCCATCCGTGCCGCAGTTCCCGCCGGATAGTTCAGCGCCGTCACGAAGAAGAAGATCGCAAAGGCAAGGAACAATGCGCCCGAAGCAAAGGCGCGCTGGTCGCGGATGGTCGGCCCCGTCATCGTCGTTGACCTCCTGCTGTTATCCTACGCGTCGACCGCTGGCGACTTACCCGTCGTCGTCGGATCAATCGCATCCATCAGGATCGGCACGCCAATCGCGCAGGCATGCACGCCCAGATGAGCCGTCATCTGAAGAACCTGGAGAATCTCCCGCCGATCGATCCCCAGTCGCAACGCCCGCCTGATCTGCAAACGGAGCCCGTGCGGATTGAGCGCCGTGAAGCAGCCATTCAAGGCGAGCGTGATAAGGCAGCTCGACTGTTCGTCGAGACCGCCTGCCCGACGTCCCCCCGCCAACAGGTCGAGCATCGCAGCGAAATAGCCGGGATCCGCGCGCAGCCACAGATCGATGAAGTCCGGCCAGTCGCCGAATTGTGCGACATAGGCTTCGCGAAGCGCCTTCTGCTCGTTCGTGAGCGTCGCTTGGTCTGAATCGAGTCCAGCCAACGCAAGCTCCTCGGCAAGAATGCCGACGCCGACATAGCAGCCCTCCAGCCCCTGCGCCGTGGCCAGCCGCAGCACATCGACGATCTCCTGCGCGGTTGCGCCCTGTTCGAGTGCGAGCTGCATGTGCAACGCAAGCCCAGACCGGAACAGGTGCGTCGCCGATCCATCCAGCGCGACATAAATCAGTTCCCGCATTTTCGGAGAAAGCGGGCCCGTCGCTGCCGGATAGCCGGCATAGCTGCCGTAGGTCTCCAGAAACGCCGGATCAAGGCGCAGCAGGCCTTCGGTCCAGGGCCGCCAATAGCCGCGCGCCCTGATGTAGGCTTCCTTGAGCGCCTGCTCCTTCGGGGTCAGATTGGACATCGTTTTCCCGCGCTAGATGTTCGTGACCGTGATGCCGCCGTCGACCGTCAGCACCTGCGCCGACATGAAGCCGCTGTCGTCGCCGGCCAGGAAGGCGATGGCCTTGGCGATATCGTCTACCGTGCCGAGCCGTCCCAATGGCGTTCGCGTAATCCGGCGCGCGTCGAGCTCGGCATTGCGGTTTCGCATCGTCCCTTCGGTCGGAATGGCCGAAGGCGCCACCGCGTTCACCCTGATGTTGCGCGCGCCAAGCTCCGCCGCTGCCGCACGCGTAATGCCCATCACGCCGGCCTTGATGCCGCTATAGACGATGCTGTTCTTCGCCGAGATCAACCCGGCAACCGAAGCCACATTAATGATCGCGCCGCCGCGCTCGGCATCCATGATCTCGGCCGCAGCCTGAATTCCCCAGATGATCGCCTTGAAGCCTATATTGAGCATACGCTCGACGGTCTCAGGCGCGATCTCGGCAACCGGCTGGTAGCGGACCCAGGCGGCATTGTTGACAAGGATATCGAGGCGCCCTTGCTGCTCGGCGAGGCCGAGAACCGCCGCACGCATTCCGTCGCGGCTTGACACGTCCTGTGCGATCGCAATGGCGCTGCCGCCGGACGCCTTGATCGTGTCTACCGTCGCATTGACGAACTCCGGCTTCAGGTCGTTAATGCCGACGATGGCGCCGCGCGAGGCGAGAAGCATCGCGGTTGCCCGTCCGATCCCGTTCCCAGCACCGGTTACGAGCGCAACACGGCCCGCGAGCGTCTTGTCTTTCGTTTCCATCATTACCGCTTCCCTTCCCTATCCTGACACTGCGGTGTCGGCGACTGGCGCGATTGCACCGACATAGCGGCGGCCAAGTGCAGCCAAGACCCCACTGGCATCACCTTGCGCCTGCAAAGCGCGGACACGGCGCAAGTGCCGATGCACCGGCACATCCCACGTGAATCCCATACCGCCGTGAATCTGCAGCGCGCCTTCGCCGATCGCACTGCCATAGACGCCTGCAGCGAGGAACGCCGCATCGCGCTGGAGCGCGCCGGCCTCGCCGCCCACGCTGCGTGTGATGGCATGTCGTATGCCCTCAAGCCCGAGTTTCTGCCGGGCCAGGGCATGCCGTATAGCCTGATTATAAGATAGCGCGCGGCCAAACTGGCGGCGCGTCGAGGCGTGCTCCTGCGCCAGCGTCAGGCACGCATCAGCAGAGCCCAGAATGGCGGCGGCGCGCAGAACATTGGCGTCCGAGCACAGGAGATTCCAGGTGCTCTCGGGCAGAACGCTTGCCGCCGGTATGGTGACGCCCTGCAAGCGGACGGCGTGTTCCGGCACCGTCAGATCCAGGCCTGTCGCATCCTCGACGACGACTCCTTCGCCGTCGGTCGGAACCAGTACCGCCGCACCCGTGCCGATCCGCACCAGGAGGCAGTCGGCCTCGCTGGCGCAAGCCGCCCGCGCAACCCAGCCGTTGAGCACAACCGATTCACCTTCACGCTCGGCACCGACGCCGCCCTGCCAGGCGATCGTCGCCAGCATCTCGCCGGACACGACAGCCTCGGCCGCCCGCGGCAGCGATTCCTGCAGCGCGCGGCCAACGAGCAGCGCTTCAATCAGCGGAAAGCCGAGCAGGCCCGAACCGGAGGCGGCGACCACCGGAACAGCAAAGGCCAACGGCAAATCCAGTCCACCGACATCCTGAGCCGCAATCACCCCGAGCAGGCCGTCATTGGCCAAATGCCTTGCCTGCTCCCGCAGACTCAACGCCGTGCATTCCGCAACCGCGCGTGCCGCGGTAACTGCGAACTCGCTCGGCTGCAATCCGTCGCCGGTCAATGTCATCACTTGCCCCTCGAGAGCTGCAGGATCCTGTCGGCGATGATGCCGAGCTGAATTTCGGTGGTACCGGCATAGATGGTCTCGGCGCGCGCCTGCAGGTAGATCGCCTCGAAGCGACGGCGCGCCACCTGCACGGCCGGAGGCGGCGGCAACGACGCCTGCGCAAGAAGTTCGAGTGCGAGCGCCGCAAAGCGCTGATGCGCTTCGCTCCAATGCAGCTTCGCCAGGCTGCCGCGCGCGCCGATCCGGTCGCCGTTCACGAGCGCGCCCACGGCTGTCTCCACGTGCGCCTTCAGCACCTCGATATCTACGACAAGCTCGCCAAGCTTGACCGCGTAATGGTGGCCCGCAACCAGTTGCGCCAGCACGGGATCGCTCTTGCAGGCCGCAATCAAGTGACGAAGCTCGTTCTCGAAGCGCCAGGCCCGATACATGCGGTTGGTCGCCCGCTCGATCTCGAGCACGCGGATCGCGGCAGCCCAGCCTTCATCCGGCGCCCCGAGCGCATCGGACTGCAATACCTCGACGTCGTCGAAAAAGACCTCACAGAAGCTCTCGCGTCCATCGATCGATTTGATCGGTCGCACGCGCACGCCTTTCGCATCGAGCCGCACGGCGAACATGGCAAGGCCGCGATGCCGATCCTCCAGCGGTCCGGTTCGGGCCAGCACCAGGCAGCGCTGGGCACGGTACGCCCCGCTCGTCCAGATCTTCTGACCGTTGATCCGCCATGTGTCGCCGTTGCGGATGGCGCGCGTGCGCAGGCTCGCCAGGTCCGAACCGGCCTCGGGCTCGGAAAAGCCCTGGCACCAGATATCCCGCATCTCGAGGATAGCGGGCAGGAAGCGGCGCTTCTGCTCCTCGGTGCCAACAGCAAGAATGATCGGGCCTGCAAGCTCCTTGCCGATCGAATTGACGCTCTCCGGCATCGCGAATGCACCGATTTCCTGGTTTGCGATCAGGTGCTCGCGCAAGGTCCGGCCGTGACCTCCATAGACCTGCGGCCAGGTGATGCCGGCAAGGCCGGCGCGATACATCGCCGCTTCCCACGAAATCGATTGCGGCAATGTCGGAGGCAAGAATGCCGCGCTGTCGCTGCAAAAACTCGCAGGCAGATTGGCACGAAGCCAACGACGCATCGCCACCCGATACGCCTCACCGGACAGCTCAGCGGCTGCGGCGGCTTCAGGCGGCTCTGTTTCAATAACTGTCATCGTCGACTTCCCGCTTTGGCTAACCCTGCAAGGGACCGACACCGGTCGCAATCGACCGGATCGTCCCCTCGATTTTCCCGATCATTGCGACTTGAGCAGATCGCACGCGCTTTCCGAGGCCGGCCGCCAGGCTTCCTCCGACGGGATGGTCCCCGTGATCTCATAGTAGTCGTAGGCATATTTCGACTCGGCCGGCGTCTTGATGCGAGCGACATAGAGCGGACGCATCACCTGCCCGTCGGCGCGGATGCTCACATTCTTCATCTCGAAATCGTTGATCGGCGTATTCTTCATCTGCCGCATCACGGCGTCGCCCTCATCGGTGCCCGTCGCCGCGACGGCCTTGAGGTAATGCGTGATGGCGCTGTAGGTAGCGGCCTTTGCCTCGTTCAGAATCTGGCCATTGAACGCTTCGGAATAGCGCTTGGCAAAGGCGCGCGCGTCGGGAGTCATGTCCCAGTAGAAGGGCGTGGTCAGGCGCACGTTCTGCAGGTCGCGAAGCCCGATCCCGTGCGTCTGGCTAATCATCAATCCCAGCGGCACAAGCAGCTGCTTCTGCGATAGTCCGAATTCCTGCGCCTGCTTGATGGCATTGCCGAAATCCGCTCCGGAGTTGGCGAGCGCAATCGCCTTCGCGCCGCTCGCCTGCGCCGTCAGCAGGAACGAGGAGAAGTCCGACGAATTGAGAGGATGCAGCACCGAGCCCAAGACCCTGCCGCCGCCGGCCTTGATGAAGTTCGTCGTGTCCGCCTGCCATCCCTTGCCGAAGGCGTAGTCGACGGTCAGGAAGAACCATGTGTCGACGCCCTGGCCCAGCAAGGCCTTCACCGTGGCCTTCGGCTGCGCATAGGTATCGACCATCCATTGCGTGGTCATGGGGGAGCATTTGTCGTTCGTGAAGAACGAACCCGCCGTCCCCGCCAGAAGATAGGGCTTCTTCCGCGCCTTCATGATGTCCTGAACGGCAAGCGCGATCGATGAGGCCGAGCAGCCCACGATGGCGTCGACGCCCTCGTTGTCGAGCCATCGCAGCGCGACGGCGAGCCCGATGTCGGGCTTGTTCTGGTCGTCAGCCGTGACGAGCTCGACCTTCTTGCCATTGACGGCGCCACCGAAATCAGAGATCGCGAGCCGCGCCGAGGTAACCGAACCCAGTCCACAATTGTCGGAATACGGGCCGTTCTGGTCGTTCATGATGCCGATCTTGATCACGTCGCCGGAGATGCCTTGCGCGCGCAGCGGTACCGCCAGGACCAACAGGACCCCCAATATGACGGCCATGTTGAGAAAGCGGACATTCAGCTTCATCATGGTTTTTCTCCCTATGATCGTTGATCCGACTTCGCGGCTCTTTTTGATCGGCGTCGTCAGTGTTCGTGGATCGGTCCGCCAGCGCGCGATACCAACAGCGCATCGAGTGCGACCGCCCCCTCGCCCTCTGCTTTCAACAGCAGTGGGTTGATATCGATTTCGGACACCGTTTCGGCATGTGCGACGGCGAAGCGCGACAGCGCAGCGATCGTCCGTGCGGCCGCCTCGATATCGGCGCGATGACGCCCGCGCGCCCCGTTCAGGACAGCGAACGCCTTGAGCGATGTCAGCATCGCCATGGCCCGCGTCTCGCTCACCGGCGCCATCTCGACAGCGGTGTCCTGGACAATTTCCGCAAAGATGCCGCCGAGGCCGACCATGACGATGGGCCCGAACACCGGATCAATCCGGCTGCCGAGAATGAGTTCGGACAGGCCTTGCGCCATTGGAGCAACGATGACGCCATCGATCACCGCGCGCGGCGCTTTCGCAGCCACACGCCGCAGCATCTCGGCATGGGCTTGTCGCACCTCGGCTTCTGAACGAAGGCCGATGGCGACACCTCCGACTTCCGTCTTGTGCGGAAGATCGGGTGACGCGATCTTCAACACGACAGGAAATCCGATTTCACTTGCAGCGCGCGCGGCCGCATCGGCATTCGACACCAGCCGCTCGGCAAGCACCGGGATGCCGGCATCCGCAAGCGCGCGCTTGGCGCCGAGTTCATGGCGGAACGCATCGGCAGCAAGCGGTGAGGCTTTCGCAATCGCAGGCGGGCTCGTGTCCCTTGGAGCTTTCGCAGCCGCCTGCAATCGCGCCAGCGCCGCAACGACGGCGCAGCTACCGTCAAAACTCGCAACCGTCGGATAGCCCATGGCCTGCAGTTCGGCGAGCGCGTCCGGAGGGCCGTCGACGCAGAGTATGACGGGCCGATCGGGATACTGCGCACGGATGTGGCGCAGGGCTTCCATGTAGACCGAGCGCAATCGCGGCACGTGCAGCGAGAACGGAAGTGGCAGCACGACCGCGTCGCAGCGATCGTCAGCGACGACCGCCGACAGGATCTTTTGCAACAGATCGGGCCGGCTGGACATCTGCGCGGTGGCATCCACCGGATTGCGCGCGGACGCAAACGGCACGAGGTCGAGGATCGTTCGCTGTGTCGCTTCATTCAGTTCCGGCAGCGACAGCCCGACAGCCTGCGCCGCATCCGCGAGCAGGACGCCAAACCCACCTGACGCCGTCACGACCGCGAGGCGTGTCCCCCTTGGCAACCGATCCGACAGCAGGATCGAGGCGGCATGGCCGAGGTCGATCAGCTCGTCGATGCTACGCACCCGCACCGCGCCATGACGCGCAAGCAAGGCATCGAACACAGCGTCCGATCCCGCCATGGCCCCGGTGTGGGAGGCCGCCGCCGCCTGCCCCGCAGCTGACGTGCCGATCTTCAGCGCAATGACCGGCTTTCCTGCATCGCGCGCCTCGGTCAGCGCCGCAATGAGGCGACCGGCATCGCGGCAGGCCTCAATGCAACTCAAAATGACTTTGGTGGCGGGATCGCGGGCAAGCCAGGCAATTCCGTCGGCAATGTCGATGTCGCATTCATTGCCGGTCGTCATGAAACGGCTGACGCCGACGCCGCGGTCGCTCGCCAGGCGCATGGTGAAGCTGCCGAGATTTCCGCTTTGCGACACGATGCCGAGCGAGCCGGCCGCCGGCAGGCTGTGCTCGAGCACGATCGAGAAAGTGGCGATGGAACGTTCGGCGACGCTGACCGCGCCAAGGCAATTCGGCCCCAGCAACCGCATACCAGTCCGGCGTGCAGCCATGCGCAGCCGCTCCTGCATCGCGCGCCCCTTCTCGCCGAGCTCGGCAAAGCCGGAAGAGAACACGACAACGCTGCGGACACCCCGCTTGGCGCACTGCTCCACCGCCTCGGGCGCCTTCTCGGCGTCCACCGCAATGATGGCAAGGTCCGGCGCCTCTGGCAGTTCATCGAGCGAGGCATAGGCCTGAAGACCCTGGACCACCGAGGCCTTCGGGTTCACCGGATAGATCCGCCCCGCATAGCCGTAGCGGCGCAGCAGATCCACCGGCCGACCTCCGATCTTGGTGGCATCCTGCGATGCCCCGATGATGGCGATCGAGCGCGGCGCCATCAGCGCGTCGAGACCTTCTCCCGGCCGCATCGTCAGCGTCCCTTGAACACCGGCGCACGCTTCTCGAGGAACGCCTGCCGCGCTTCCTTGGCGTCCTCGGTCTTCGACAGCGCCATGGTGATATTCTGCTCGAAACGATAGGCATCGCGCGGCGGCATCAGTTCGACCATGTTGGTGGCCTGCTTGGCATACTCGATCGCAATCGGGCTCTTTGCCGCGATCTCTCGCGCGACCTTCATCGCTTCCGGAATGAGGTTTTCGCTGGCCGTGCAGGCTTCGATGATGCCGAGGCGATAGAGTTCGGCTGCGGGCACCCGGTAGCCCGTGAAGAACATGCGGCGCATCAGGGAGCGTCCGAACAGCGTGTTCAGCATAGCCGCACCGCCGGCCAGCCCGACATTGATCTCGGGCATGCCGAAGACGGCCTCTTCGGACGCGTAGAAGATGTCGCAGGACGCCATCAGGCCGAGGCCGGCGCCCAACGCGACGCCATTGATCGCGGCAATGACCGGCTTGGAACATTCGCGGATGCAGTTGCCGGTTTCGCGGGTGATCCGGTTGTGACTGTGAAAGGCGCCGAGTGCCGTCGCATCCGGACGATCCTTCAGATCGGCGCCGCTGCAAAACACCTTCCCGGCTCCGGTCAGGATCGCCACCCTGACATCGCTGCGCTCGGAAATCTCATCGAACACACTCACGATGCGCTCACGCATCGCACGATTGAGCGCATTCACCGGAGGACGGTTCAGCGTCACCAATGCAATATGGTCGGATACTTCGAGCGTGATGATGTCGCCGGACATGGCTTCCTCCTGGCTTTGCTTGATCTTGACGTCGCGATCTTCGACGTTGGCGGCTCTTCCCACATACCTGACCGATCGGTCAGTCAACGAGCTAATAACACCACGGATAATTGTTTGCAAGAGTTGCGACGATAGATCAGTTGACTGACCGATCGGTCGGGTTTTAGATTGAGAACAACCGACAACAAAACCGGGGAGAAATCGCCATGGCCAAAATCAGCCGACGTCAGGCCGCGACGCTAATGGCCGGCGCCATCGTCGCGCCGTTTGCCGCGCCCTCGATCGTCAAAGCGCGCTCGTCACAGACCATCTTCATCATCGTGCCCTACGCGAGCGGCGGCTCGATCGACAGCCTGATGCGGTCGATCGCCAAGGGGATGTCGGAAGCGCTGGATCAACCCGTTCTGGTCGACAACAAGCCGGGCGCCAATGGCATCGTCGGATCGCAATATGTCGCGCGCGCAGCAAAAGACGGCACTGTGCTGCTTGCCGGCGGCACCGGTCCCATCTCGTTAAACGTTCTGCTGCGCAAGAACCTGCCCTACAAGCTCGCGGATTTCGCATCCGTCGCCATGCTCTGCAACGGCCCACTGTCGTTGACCGTGAACGCCAAGATGCCGGTCACCGACGTGAAGAGCTTCGTTGCTTACGCAAAGGGCCGCGACAAACCCTTGTTCTACGGCACCCTCGGCCCCGGCAGCGTGACGCATCTGTTCGGGATCATGATGGGAAAATCGATGGGGTTCGCTGTCACCGACGTCGCCTATCGCAACAATCCGCTTGCGATCATGGAACTACTGTCGGGTGAATGCGACCTCAATTTCGCAACGCCCGCCGCGGTCGCCGAGCACGCAAAGATAGGCAAACTGCGCATTCTCGCCGTCTCCTCCGCCAAACGTATGGCGAGCCTTCCCGATGTCCCGACGCTCGCCGAGTCAGGCTATCCAGAGCTCTCGGCAACGTTCTGGACCGCGCTGCACGCGCCCGCAGGCACCCCGCGCGACGTGATTGAACGGCTGAACGCGGCGGCCAACGCCGCGATGCAGAAGCCGGAAATCGCAAAACAGCTGGAAACCGACGGATTGCAAGCCGATATCGGAGCGCCGCAATTGCTCGATTCCCAACTGAGCAAGGACGCAGCACTTTGGGGACCCGTGATCACAGCGCAACATATCGCGCTCGAATGATCCGGGCCTTCTCTCGGCCGCGCGATCGTCTCGATCTCGGCCGCTAGCGCGCTTTTCGTCGGGAGGGCTTGGGCTGCTCAACGGTCGGCGGCTCTGCAAAATCCGGGTTACGAAGGCCGTTGAACACCATGTCGAAGAAGATGTCGGCGATCTGCTCGGGCGTTGCGGACTTGTTGGGATTGTACCACCGATGCATCCAGTTGAGCGAGGACAGGATCAGACGCCCGGTCATGGGCACATCGACCTTCCGAATCTCGCCGGCGTCGACCGCTTCCTGGATCAGGCCCCGCAGGAAGTGTTCGAACCGGTCCCGGCGCGTGAGTCTTTCCTTCTGCCGGTGACGATCGGGATCGTTCCAGAAAGCGGTCGTCGATGCGATCCAGGCCCACCGGTAGCGCCGAAAATATTCGGCCGTTGCGACCATAAAAGCGCGGATCTTCTGCGACGGCGGCCCATCCGGAATGCGGTCGCGCACGAACAGGTACAATTCCAGCGTGGAGCCGACCGCCACGCGCGCGTAGATCTCGTCCTTGTTGGAGAAATGATGATACAGCAGCGACTTCGAGATGCCGCAGGCGAGCGCAATGTCACGCATCGACGTTCCATCATATCCCTTGGTGGCGAAAAGCCGCCCGGCTTCCGAGAGAATCTGCAGGACGCGATCGGACGCCTCCGCCGGATTCGCGATGCCGTCCTTTGTCGTCGATAATTCAACCATCGAACCTGCAAATCTGGCCTGGCACATCCGAACCAGACCGAACACTGACCATCACTTGGAAACAGCGTAGTTTTTCCCCGACCGATCGGTCAAGCCCGCTCAGTCCTGCAGACCAACGAGGTGCCCAGATGAACGTGGTCCCGCGCGTCACCCGTATCGGCGGGACCAAAGATCAGCTCGGCGAGAGCCCGGTTTGGGACGAGCGAACGCAGACGCTTTACTGGATCGATTCGCTTGCGGGATTGATCCGCAAACTGTCCCCCGCGACCGGCGCGATCGAAGAATTTCGGGTGCCCGCTCCGATCGGGTCGCTGGCCCTCGCGCACAACGACGGCGCAGTCCTGGCCCTGCGCCATGGCTTTGCTTACTACGATTTCAGTAGGCAGAGATTGACCATGGGTCCGCCGATCGGCCTCGACCACCCCATGCTCCGCCTGAACGACGGCAAAGTGGATCCTTTCGGACGATTCGTCGCCGGCACCATGCACGGCGGCCGGGCTGACGATGAAAGGCCGCTCGGCGGCCTTTACCGCATCGACGCGTCGGGCGCCCTCGAGCACCTCGAGACCGATCTCGCCGTGACCAACGGCCCGTGCTTCAGTCCCGATGGCAGGATCTTCTATCTCGCCGACACGGCGCGGCGCGTGATCTGGGCCTATGACTATCGCCGCGAAGGCCCGCTTGCGAACAGGCGCATCTTCGCTGACACGGAGGCGCTGGGTTCGGGGGCCGATGGGGCGACGGTCGATGCGGAAGGCTATCTATGGACGGTCCTGGTCCGTATCGGCGCGATCGCGCGGTTCGCGCCGGATGGAACGATGGTGCACCGTATCGACATGCCGGTGCGCCATCCGACGAGCGTGACCTTCGGCGGCCCCAGCCTCGATGTCCTCTATGTAACGTCGATCTCGCGCAGCACCAACCTCTCGGACGATGCTCCGGACGCCGGAGGATTGTTCGCCGTCGAGGATCTCGGCGTGACGGGACTACCGGCTCAAAGATTTGACGCGCGGTAGGCTGACATGACGCCTGATGCTAGGCGGATCGCTTGATCTGCCGCGGCACACTCTCCGCCATGTAATCGACAAACACCCTAATCTTCTCCGGCAGGTAGCTGCTCTGCTGGAACGTGGCGTAGATGCCCTCGTCATAAGTCGAATTGGTCACCCGGAAGCCCGGCAGCAGCCGCACGAGCTCTCCGCTCTTCAACTCGTCTGCGACGGTGTAGTCGTCGAGCAACGCGATGCCATGTCCCTGCACCGCCAGATCGCACAGAATGATGCCGTTGTTGCTGCTGAACGAGGACGGCACGACGATTTCGCGGAGCCTGCTCTTACGCATGAATTTCCAAACCACGTCCTCCGGTCCCATCCAGTAAGTCAGGCAGTTGTGGCCCGCCAAATCGTCCGGCCCGCGCAACTTTGGCATTCGCCCGGCATAGTCCGGCGAGGCCACCAGGAAGCGTTCGCTCCGCACCAGCCTGCGTTGCATCAGGCCCGGATCCTTGGGCGCGGCGATCTGAAAATCGATATCGAACTCCTCTTCTCGGAGCTGGACGCGCCGTTCTGACAGGCGAAGCTCGACCTTCAGTTCCGGATAAAGCTTCTGGAACTGGGGAATCAACGGTGAAAGCACCTTGATGCCGAATAGCGTCCGCGAATGAACCCGGAGCGTTCCGCGCGGCGTGCTCTGCAACGCGAGCGCCGCGGCCTCGGCATCCTCGATGCCATGCAGCACCTGTTCGGTTCGCTGGAAGAAGATCTTGCCTGCCTCGGTTAATCCGAGATGGCGGGTGCTGCGATTGATCAATTGCACGCCGAGCTGGGCCTCGAGCTCGCCCACATAGCGCGACACTGACGCCGGCGAGAGCCCCGCCCGGCGGCCGGCGGCGGAGAAACTGCCTTCGCGGACAGTGCTGACGAACAATTCCATGGCCTGGAGGCGGTTCATTGATCTTTTCATATTTTGCAAAAGACATGCTTAGATTACGCCGATTGTTCGAAAAACCTCAAGACCATACCCTCCCCTCAACCGGTCGCAAACGGCCGCGACGTAAAATGGCGGAGGAACGCATCCCATGGAATTCGGCGTCTTCATTCTGGCGCAGCAGCGCGGCTATCACCAATCCTCGCAGCAGGTCATCAACAACGCGGTCGAACAGACCGTCGCCGCGGAAGCGGCCGGCTTCAATACGGCTTGGTACGCCGAGCATCATTTCAACAATTACAGCCTGTGCCCGTCGCCGCTGATGATGGTGGCGCACTGTGCCGGACTGACCAAGCGGATCCGGCTCGGCACCGCGGTCTGCGTGTTGCCGCTGTATCACCCCGCGCGTCTGCTGGGCGAGATCGGCTTTGCCGATACGGTCTCAGGCGGTCGCCTCGATCTCGGCATCGGCTCCGGCTATCAGCAGTTCGAATTCGATCGTTTCGGCGTCAACCTGACGGACTCGCATTCGCTGTTCGCGGAATTCTACGAGATCCTTGAAGCGGGCATGCGCGAACGCGTCTTCTCCTATCACGGAAAGCATCTGCAGATGCCGCCAACCGCGATTGCGGTACGAACAGTGCAAAAACCTATGCCGCCGATCTGGGTGACGTCGGGTCATCCAGAGACGCTCGGACGCGCCATTCGCGACAACCACAATTTATTCGTCACGGCACTGCTCAACGGCCTCGACGCGGTGAAAGCCCTGCGCGAACGGCTGGAGGGGATAGCGGCAAAGGAGGGGCGTTCCATCGACGATGTCAGGTTCGGCTTCCTGCGCTGCGGTTATGCCAGCGACAACGAGAGCGAGATCACGTCCTATCTCGACAACGCGCGCTTCCAGCGCCGGGTATCCGAAAGCCTCAAGTTCCGCCGTGCCCAGAGCGAGGATGGCTACCTCATCAAGGAGGAGGCCGGCCCGAACGACATGTCGCTGGAGACCATGCGCAAGAATCTGCCGGTGGGAAGCGTCAACCAGGTGATCGACCGCCTGCTCGAGGAAATCAGCGTATTGAAACCGTCGCACATCGCGCTGCAGACCCAGCTTGGTGATTTCGATCAGAAGACGATGCTACGGCAGATCGAGCTGTGGGGCAGCAAGATCATCCCGGCGGTCCGGCGCGAGTTGAGCGGCACCGCCAGCTCCGCGCACGCAAAGCATGACAGCGAGGGCGTTGTCGCATGATCAAGGCACCCTCGACCGCGATGCCGCATGTCGGCCAGCGCGCGTGCGGCGCCCACCTCGCCCAGTTTCCGCACGTCGAGGC
This sequence comes from Bradyrhizobium sp. 170, assembly GCF_023101085.1. Taxonomy (NCBI): domain Bacteria; kingdom Pseudomonadati; phylum Pseudomonadota; class Alphaproteobacteria; order Hyphomicrobiales; family Nitrobacteraceae; genus Bradyrhizobium; species Bradyrhizobium sp. 170. The sequence goes on from NZ_CP064703.1 coordinate 5,485,715, forward strand.
GACCGAATTTCGCAACGCAATGCGCAATCTGGCGAGCGGCGTCGCCATTGTTGCCACAGGCATCGGCGATGCCCGACGGGGGTTGACGGCGAGTTCTGTCACTTCGCTTTGCATGAATCCCCCTTGTCTTCTGGTGAGCGTCAACACGAAGTCGGAGACTCACGATTCAATCCTCACCAACGGGTACTTTGGAATCAGTTTGCTGAGAGACGGACAGGAGGCGTTGGCTCAGCGCTTCGCGGGTTTAACCGGCGTTAGCGGTGCAGACCGCTTCGGGGATGCTCGCTGGAACGAAGGAATTACCGGCGCCCCGCTGCTGGAAACCGCAATATGCGCCATTGATTGCGTGCTGCAGCTGCATCAGATCGTCGGCAGCCATGGCATTCTGATCGGCCGGATTGTTGCGACGCGACAGCATTGTGCAGGAAATCCGGTAATAAACTTTCAGGGCGAGTTGCACACACTGCCCGTTGCGTGACCGGTATCTACGAAAGCACCATCGGAGTTGAGCGATGATCGTGGAATACTCATCAGGCAAAGGCCTGTCCCTCGCGGAGCCGGAAGATTTCCGCAATTTCAAGCTACGCGTGAAGGGCGATTGGAATGCCGGTTCGGTCTCGGTTGAGGGAATTACATTCGTCGACGAGCGAAACGCGCTAATCTCAATCGAGCTCGTCCCGACACTACCCGGCCGGCCCGACGGCGAACGGTGGCTGAAGAACTATTTCGCCATGATCGAAGCGGCCCGCAACCACGGTTGGATCGACGCGCAATCAAACGCTGTTCGCGCTCACGTCGAACGATGATGTGACCGCCTGGCCAGCAGCGATTGGCCGATCTCGGCGCCGAAAGCGTGGAGCAAAGCCGCCGCGGACCAAAAGCCCTCGCGGACCTGGTCAAATGCGGATCCGCACGGCTAATGCCGATTCTAAATGCCGCGGCGGAGAAATAAGCACGGCATCGCGCCTCGAAGGCACTCGCCTCCGTCGAGATCGCATCGAGATCGGCTAGTGCCCCGACAGATAATCAGCGCGAACAGGCGCGGCTCCCGATGGCGGCACGTCGAGGCGTACGGCAATGCCCTCTAATTCCGGACTCGGGGCCGGATATAGCTTCATCACGAGCGGATCATGGCCGGGAATGATGTAGCTCTCGTCCGGCGCCAGTTTCAGCAACCGGTCGAACCCCTCCAGCATTTCGCCGATATGAAGGGCGGTCGTAAATGGGCGTTCGCTCGCCATATTCTCATAGAAATGACTGACGTCGGAGGCCAGCACGACGAATCCGCGGCGGGTCCTGACGCGAACGAACTGAAGCCCCGCCGAATGGCCGCCTGCGGCATGTATGGAGAGACCGGGAGCGAGCTCGGCGTCACCATCGTAGAACAGCACCCGGCGCGCATAGTTGAGCCGTACGATCCCGCAGACATCCTCGACCTCGAACGAATGCGATGACCGCGGATATCGCATGAAGCGTCCCGTGGCATAGGCAATTTCGCGTTCCTGGAGATGAAATCGCGCGTTCGGGAACCGGTCGAAATTTCCCACATGGTCGTAATGCAGATGCGTGAGGATAACGTCCTCGATCCCGGCTGCATCGATGTCGAACGCACCGAGCGTCTCCACTGGACAGCGCAGGAACGTCCGTTTCCGCTTGTTCGCGACTTCCGCGTTGAAGCCGGTGTCGATGACGAAGGTGCGGCCTCCCCCTCTTGCCAGCCACATGAAATAGTCCATCGGCATCGGGCCGTCGTGCGGATCGCCGCCGATGAAATGATCGCTGCGCCACGCATCGCGGGTGGCATAGCGAATAGCGAACAGCTCGTATTCCTGGTCGGCCATGCTATTTCCCAATAGACCGGCGGTTCATCACTTCCCTTCCACTTCGTTGAACGCCTCCCGTGCGTTGCGGAAGGCGTCGATTCCCGATGGGATGCCGCAATAGACACCGACCTGAAGCAGGATCTCCTTGATCTCGTCCTTGGTGAGGCCGTTCTTCAAGGCCCCCTTGACGTGCAACTTCAGTTCGTGGGGTCGATTGAGCGCGCCGAGCATCGCCAGATTGACGATGCTGCGGGTGCGGCGGTCGAGCCCCGGCCGGGTCCACAATGCACCCCAGCAGAATTCGGTCGACCATTCGGCCATCGTCCGGGTGAATTCATCCGCGCCGGCAATGGACTTGTTGACATAGTCCTCGCCGAGTACTTCCTTGCGCACCTTTAGGCCCTTGTCGAACAATTCAGTCATCGCTGGTTCCTTTCATTGTTTGAGAACTGCTTTTCAGGGCGGCGCGGTTCATCCGTGCACCCTCATCAGGCTCGCGACGTCTGCAAGCGTGTCGAGACGCCAGACACCATCGATGATGCGATCTATATCCCAACCGGTGCCGCCCAGCCGCGCGCAATCGCGCACTTTCGCTTCGACATCACGGTCGGATAATGGGTCGGCAAGACTGCCTTTCGCTTCCATCACAAGCTTTTCGAACGTCTCTCCCGACGTCAATTGGATAATGACGCGCGCGGCACCATCCGGAAGCGAAGCGTCAGGCATTGCCCTCACCTTCTGGCGCAGCGACACGATGTCCGGCCGAAATACGGTCGCGTCCGCGAACTCGGTGACGCCGGCCGCACCCAGCAGCAGCGCACAGGCGGCGCAATGATGAATGCTGACCCGCGCGTCGCGTTCGTTGCGAACCGGCCGGTCGCCGCGCGCCAGCAACAGCGCCGAGCCCTGCACCGTGATGGAGGCGATACTATCAATGCGCTGGTTCAGGCTCGCTCGTAGTTCGAAGCAGGCGTCGATCACGGCATGAAACACGATGCCCGCCGGATAGGGCTTGTAGGTATTCTTCGCGATCTCCCAGGTCTTGCCGAGACCGCCCGTCAACTGTGCCATATCGGGTTCGTCACCCATGGCACGAGCCCAGCCGAGCGTCCCCTCAATAGCCCGCGGCGATGCGGAGTAGCCTTCAGCCGCAAGCAATGCCGCAAACAGGCCGTTGCGCGCCGCGTTGCCAACGCTGACATTCTTGGCGGCGCTCGGGAGATTTTCGACGATCCCGGCCGACTGGCTGGCTGCAATTCCAATCGCGTTCGAAATCTGGTCCGCCGAAAGCCCGAGCAGTTTCGCGCAGGCTGCGGCCGCACCGAACACCCCGCAAGTCGAGGTGATGTGCCAGCCACGCGCATAATGTCCGGGAGACACTGCGTTGCCGACGCGACATTCGACCTCTACGCCGAGAATGAATGCCGTGAGAACCGCTTGGCCCGAAAATCCCCGCGCCTGCGCCAATGCCAGCACCGGAGCTGCGACCGGCGCCGCGGGATGAATGATGGTGTCCAGATGGGTATCGTCGAAATCGAGCAGATTGGCCGAAATGGCGTTGAGGAACGACGCGCACATGGCGTCGAGCCGTTCCGTACGGCCGATGATCGTCGACGTCGCAGCACCGCTGAACGGCAATAACGTGCGCAACGCCGCGGTGACGGCGGGGTCATTCGCCGAACCCAGCGCGGTCGCGAAGAAGTTCAGCATCGAGCGTTTCGCTTCGTGACTTTGCGCGGCGACATCCGCCCACACCGTGCCGGCAATGAGATCGCCGAAAATGGTGCCGGCGCCTTGCGCTTCAACTTGCCGCACTGAGCGAATTCCTCGGACCTTGTTTTTCCGACCCTATTCCGGCGCGCCATGGCCTGTCGACAGGAATCTTATGCTTGACAGATTGACTGACAATCTTGACATTCGACGAAACGCGGGCAGGGAAACCTGCCGCGGCAAGAACAAGAGAGCGCTTGCGGCGCGAACAGGGAGCGAACCATGGCTGCAGAAACAATCGGCTTTGTCGGAACCGGCCGCATGGGTGGACCGATGGCCGGGCGCCTGCTCGACGCCGGCTATTCGCTGTGCATTTACGATTCGCAGGTCGAGGCGACCAAGGTGCTGGTTGCGCGCGGCGCACGGCTAGCGCAATCGCCCGCCGAAGTCGCATCGAGCGCCGATATCGTGCTGGCAAGCCTGCCGACCCCCGACATCGTCAAGGCGGTTGCGCTGGGGCCCGATGGAATCATTGCCGGAAACCGCGCCACGGTGCTGATCGACTTGTCCACCACCGGGCCTGGCGCCGCCAAATTGATCGCGAAGGGATTCGAAGCGAGGAACCTGACCCTCGTCGATGCACCGGTCAGCGGCGGCATCAAGGGCGCAGTGAACGGTACGCTTGCGGTGATGGTTTCCTGTCCGAAGGCGACCTATGACAGGGTTGAGCCGATCCTGAAGCACTTCGGAAAGCTGTTTTACACCGGCGACAAGCCGGGCACGGCACAGACGGCAAAACTGGCCAACAATCTGATGGCGGCGGCAGCGCTCGTGATCACCTCCGAAGCGGTGGCGATGGGCGTCAAGGGCGGCGTCAACGCCAAGGTGCTGATCGACATCATCAACGCCAGCAGCGGGCGCAACAGCGCCTCGGAAGACAAATTCCCCCGCGCCGTGCTTCCCGGCACCTTCGATTTCGGATTTACCACCGGCCTCTCCTACAAGGACGTTCGGCTCTGCGTCGATGAAGCCGAGGCGATGGGTGTTCCGATGGTCTGCGGTTCCGTGGTCCGACAGATGCTCGCCATCACCAACGCCAAATATGGCGCGTCATCCGACTTTACGTCGATCGCGAAAGTGCTGGAGGAATGGGCCGGCGTCGAAATGCGCGGCTAGGCCGAAGCCACCAGCGCGCGAAGGGCGATTGCCATGACGATCGATTCAACCGGACCAGGCGAGATTTCGTTGGCGCGAGCGCTGGCTCGCACAGCGCTTGCCATCAATCCCGGCCGCTTCGATGCTGATGTCATCGCCAAGGCGAAAATCTGCCTGCTGGATTTCCTCTCTTGCGCTTTCGAGGCACGTAACCACCCGTGGAGCCGCCAGGCGATCGGCATCGCGCGCGCAGTCGGAAACGGCGCGACGATTGTCGGAACCGGCATGCTTGCCTCGCCGGGCGATGCGGCCTTCGCCAACGCCACCATGGGCCACGGCCTGGTGCGCGAAGACATGCACGCCGCCAGCATCTGCCACCATGGCGTAGTGATCTGGCCGACGCTGCTCGCCTTGTCGGAACGAACGACGCTGTCCGGCGCGTCATTCCTTGCCGCTGCAATCATCGGCTATGAGACCGGCGCACAGATCGGACGCGCCCTCTTTACCGCCGATCTTGCCCGTCTCTACCGGCCGACCGGCCTTGTTGCGCCACTCGGCGCAGCGATGGCGGGAAGCTATGCCCTTGGTCTTAGCGAGAGTGCTGCAACCAGCGCAGTCGCCATTGCCGCCAACACATCGTCCGGCCTGAACGAATGGCCCCGCGCCGGCGGCTCCGAGATGTATTTCCATCCGGGCTTTGCCGCGCGCAACGCGATTGCCGCGATCGAACTGGCCGAGGCCGGCGCCCTCGCCTCGGAGACGATCCTTGAGGGCGAGGCCGGATTGTTCGCCGCCTTCCGCCGCCAGGCTGCCCCGTCCGAGATCCGGTTGTTTGCCGGCGCAGAGCCCGAGATCATGGCCGTCTATAACAAGCCCGCTCCCGCCTGCAATTTCGCGCAGACAGCGGCGCAGGCAGCCCTGCGCGCCGCGCGCGAACTCGGGACATCGGAAGACATCGCGACCGTTGCGATCCGGGTCCCCGAAGCGGCGGCCCGCTACCCCGGCTGCGACTCCAAGGGGCCATTTCACAATGCGCTGCAAGCCAAAATGAGCATTCCCTTCAGCGTCGCTGCCGTGCTGGCGCGCGGTGCGCTCGAAGAGGAGAATTACGCGCGAGTCGACAATCCCTGGATACTCCGCCTCATCGAACGGACCGATCTGCAAAGCGCGCCTGACCTCACCGCCGCATTCCCGGCGAACCAGGGCGCCGAGGTTCTTGTTGGCCTGCGCGACGGAAAGACCATCCATCAGCGTCTCGAGAATGTCGTCGCCGCGACGCCGGAGGAGATCCGTGTCCGCTTTCGGCAGGCCGCTTCCGACGTCATCGGCGACAAGCATGTACGCCATCTGGAAGAGCTGGTGGATAATTGCACATCACTTCCGGACAGCCGCGTCATCGCCGCCCGGTGCCGGCTTGAACCGACAGAGCAACGACTGCGGCCAGCATCATGATCGATAACGACAAACGGAAAATGGGGGGCACAATGTTCAAGCGCGAGATGGCCGACGAGGCCATATCTATAGCCGGTCCGAAACACGGATACTCCCTCCTTGCGCGAGGTCTCCGGTGACCCAGGCGCTGGAAGGCTTCCTGCAAGCGTTGTCCGCCGGACTTTTGATCGGCGCGGTCTACGGCTTGATGTGCGTCGGGCTCGGGCTGATTTTCGGCGTCATGCGGGTAATCAATTTCGCCCAGGGCGATTTCATGATGCTCGGCATGTATGCGGCGTTCTATTTCTTCACCGCACTCGGTGTGCAGGCCACGTTCGGCAACACCTTCGGACCGTTCGTCGCGATCCTGCTGGCCGGCCCGGTGCTGGCTGCCTTCGGTTACTTCGTCCACCTCACCCTGATCTCGCGCGTATCCGGCACGCGCACCTCTTCGCTCGAGGGAGAGGGTCATTATGCCCAGCTCATTCTGACGCTGGGGATCGCGCTGATCCTGCAGAACGGCGGCCTGCTCGTGTTCGGCTCGGTGCTGGCCTCGATCCGGACGCCGCTGTCGAGTTCGGCGTGGGAGCTTGGACCGCTGTTTTATGACGTCAGCGTCTTCATCAACAAGGCGCGCGGGATAGACGCGGTTGTTTCGCTGGTGACGATGCTGCTGCTGACGCTAATGATCACGCGGTCGCGGATCGGAAAGTCGCTGCGGGCCGCGGCCGATAATCCTACCGCGGCAACCTATATGGGCATCGACGTCGACCGCGCGCACCGCATAGCCTTCGCGCTCGGCACCGGTATCACCGCCATTGCCGGCGGCCTGCTCGCCACCAATTATCCCTTTCATCCCTTCGTCGGCGTCGAATACGTCATCGTCATGTATGCCGGCGTCGTGCTCGGCGGCATGGGCAGCATCATCGGCGCCTTCTGGGGTGGCATGACGATCGGGCTGGTCCAGCAGATGTCGACGCTGATCCTGCCGACGCAATTGCAGAACGCCGCGATCTTCGTCGTGTTTCTCCTGATCATCTTTTTTCGCCCGCAAGGTTTCTTCGGGCGCATGGTCGAGAGGACATGACCATGCGTGGATGGCGATCGCTGCTGCCTATCATTGTCTTCACCGCCCTCTATGCGGCGGTGTCGCTGAGCGTGACCAATTCCTATTACCAGCTGGTGATGACGCTGGTTCCGGTCTGGGCGATATTCGGCCTGTCGTGGAACCTGCTTAGTGGATACACCGGACTGATCTCGTTCGGTCACGCCGCCTTCTTCGGCGTCGGCGCCTATGCCGTCGTGCTCGGCCAGATCCATTTCGACCTGTCGCCATGGATCATGATCCCCATCGCAGCCATCTTCGGCGGCATCGCCGGATTGCTGATCGGCTTTCCGACCTTCCGCCTGCAGGGTCACTACTTTGCGCTGGCGATGCTCGCCTACCCGCTCGCCATTCTCTACGTGTTCGAATGGCTCGGCCTTCAGGAAGTTACGCTGCCAATCAAGCGCGACAATCCGATCGCCTATATGCAATTCGCCGATCACCGTCTCTACACGCTGCTGGCTCTGGCGATGATGCTTGCCACGATCCTGCTGACGCGCGCCATCGAACGGTCGCGCTTCGGCATGGCGCTGCTTGCGATCAAGCAGAACGAGGCTGCCGCGGAAGCCGCGGGAATCAACACGCTGGCCTGGAAGCTCCGTGCCGTCACGCTCAGCGGAGCCATCGCCGGAGCGGTTGGCGGGTTCTACGCCGTCGTGCTGCTGGTGGTGACCCCGCAATCGGTATTCGGCATGCTGGTGTCGGCCCAGGCGCTGACGGTCGCCATGTTCGGCGGTGTCGGAACGGTCTGGGGGCCGGTGATCGGATCGGTGATCCTGATCCCGTTGGCCGAAACGCTCAACGCCGAAGCAGGCTCGCGCTTTCCCGGAATTCAGGGGGTGATCTACGGCCTCGCCATCATATGCGTCATCCTGCTCGCGCCTGAGGGCCTGTTCTGGAAAGTGCGCGATTTCCTGCGCAAGCGGTCGGCGCTGCCGGTGGCGGCAACGCCGACCGCACTGGACGTCTCGGTTGCAGTTCCGGTCCCCGCCGCACTAGCGCCAGCGCGTACCGAGCGATCCGTTGGGACAGGTGACGTCGTCCTGGAAGTTCGCAACCTGTCGCGCTCGTTCGGTGGATTGAAGGCCGTGCAGGATGTCAGCTTCAAGCTACGACAAAACGAGATCCTCGGGATCATCGGCCCCAACGGTGCCGGCAAGACCACGCTGTTCAACCTTCTGAACGGATTCCTTCGGCCAGGAACGGGCGAAATCCTCCTCGACGGACGCGAGATGTCCGGCCGCAAGCCGCATGAGCTCTGCGAGGCCGGCATCGGCCGCACCTTCCAGATCATGCGCCCGTTCCTGCGCATGTCGATTTCAGACAATGTCGTGGTCGGTGCCTATGTCCGCGCCAAGACCGATGCCGAAGCAAGGCAACTGGCCGCCGACGCGATTACCCGCGTCGGCCTGTCCGAAATCGCCGACCGCATCGCAGGTGAACTCACGACCAAGGAATTACGGCTGATGGAGCTTGCCCGCGCGCTGGCCGGACAGCCGCGCATCCTGCTGCTCGACGAGACGCTCGCAGGCCTCGGCCATGACGAAGCCAACGAGGTCGTGGCAGTGATCCAGCGGCTGGCCCGCGACGGCATGACGATCGCGATCATTGAACACACGATGCAGGCGATGGTCCGTCTGGTCGACAGTTTCCTAGTGCTCGACCACGGCGCCGTTATCGTCGAGGGCGAACCGGAAGCGGTCACCCGCGACAGCCGCGTCATCGAAGCCTATCTCGGCAAGAAATGGATGGCCCATGCTCCGCATTGAAGGGCTGACCGCCGGCTATTCCGCGATCCCCGTGTTGAACGGCGTCTCGATCAAGGTCGAGGAAGGCCAGTTCGTCGCGATCGTCGGGCCGAACGGCGCCGGCAAGACCACGTTGTTCAAGACAATTTCCGGCATCGTGCGCCCGAGCGCGGGAACGATCAAGTTCGGAGATCACGACCTTCTCTCAATCCGGCCGGCGCAACGCGCGCATCTCGGCATCGCTCACGTTCCGGAAGGACGACAGGTCTTTCCCTCGCTCACCGTGATGGAAAACCTCGAGATGGGCGCGATGACCGAGGCCGGCCAGCGCGACTGGCAACACAACATCGAGCGCATCTTCGAATGGCTGCCGATCCTGGCCGAGCGCCGCGGCCAGTTCGCAGGCACGCTCTCGGGCGGACAGCAGCAGATGCTGGCGATCGGCCGCGGGTTAGCCTCCTCGCCCAAACTCCTGATGCTGGATGAACCCTCGATGGGCCTCGCGCCCACGATCGCGGATTTCATCTTCGAACGGCTGATCGAAATCCGCCGGCAATCGAACCTGACGATCCTGCTGGTCGAACAGCGCGTCGCGGAGGCGCTCGAATCCGCCGACCACGGCTACGTTCTCGAAGCCGGACGCGTCGCACTCGAAGGCAACAACCAAACCTTGCGGGCGGACGACCGCATCCGCAAGGCTTACCTCGGCATGTAACCAACAAACATCAACAACACCATTGGGAAGGCGAAAATGGGCCAGGATAACGCATCCGACAAGATCTCGAAGACGTCACTGACGCGGCGAACCGTGCTC